>NZ_JAUHPW010000013.1 GCF_030418455.1 Demequina litoralis | reverse complement strand
TCTCTATGCTACTCGACCGAATCGATCTCGCCAAATCGCCTTGTGGGCTATGTGGTGAGTTCGTCCTCTCGAGCGGCTCTCCATATTACACCCTTTCGTCCGGTTCGCTGACCGGCCCGAAGGGGGCTTCTGGAGCCTCGTCGCCTTGCGTTTTCCCTCTCGGGCCCCGCGTTGGCGACTCGGAATAAGTTACACACATGTTTCCGCGTTGTCCAACCGGAACGACGATGACTTGGTTACCCCAGGTAGAACGGCCCGGCGCGGCAGGTGGTGGGCCTGATGCCCGGCCGGTCGGCCCTCAGGGGCGCTTCTCGACGGAGGTGACGAGCCAGTCGAGGAGCGTCTCGGCGTGCAGCAGGACGGAGATGTGCCCCTCCTCCGGGAAGAACCGCTGTTCGGCGCCCGGGATCGCCCCCACGAGCCACTCCCCGTGCGTGTACGGGACCACCCGGTCCCTCCCGCCGTGCGCGATGAGCAGCGGCACCGCGCCCGCACCCTCCACCGCGAAGCCCCACTGGCGCACGTAGGCCAGGTCGTCGTCGACCATGCCGTCCGGCCCGAGCTCGAGAGCGGCCTTCACGATCCCGGTGAACCATCCCCACTCCCCGGCGAGGGCGGCGTTGTCCTCCGGCGTGAAGCTCTCCGGATCCCATTCCGCGGCGACCTGGGCGCGCAGCGCGGCGGGGCCGAGCGCGGCAGCCTCGAGCTCGAGACGACCGCCGTTCGCCATGCCCCCGTACCAGTCGAGCCCTCCGGCCTCGAAGGGTGCGAGCCCCGCGATCGAGACGCACGCGCGCACGCGCGAGGGGATCAGCGCTGCGCAGGCGAGGGCATGCGGGCCCCCACCCGAGTGGCCCACCACGGCGAAGCTCTCGATGCCCAGCTCGTCGGCGACCGCGGCGACGTCCTCGACCACATCCGCCACACATCGTCCCTCCCGGCGCGTCGAGCCGCCGTATCCCGGCCGGTCGATGGACACCCAGCGGATGCCACGGTCGGTGGCCGGCTTCATGAGCGGACCGGGCGGCTGGCCGATGTTCGGGGTGCCGTGGTGCCAGAAGAGGACGAGGTCGGCGTCGTCGGGGCCGTCGGTGTACCAGCGGACGGTGCGGCCGTCGGGGCGTTCGAGCTCACCATCCCGCGTCATGAGGCGACAGTAGCCGGAACGGCGCTGAGTTCCCCGCAGGAGTTGAGAACCTTAGGAAACCGTCGGTGGCTTCCCCGCAGGAGGGTCGGGGTGGATTCGGGTGCGGCGACCCTGCGGTTCCTGCCGTCCCTGCGTCTTGAGCGGTGACAGGATGCACCGCAGGCAGGGGGAGGAACCGTGAGCAGGTGGTCGGAGACGCTCGACGCGCTGATGCGTGAGCGCGGCAGGGCCCTCTACGGGTACGCGTTCGTCCTCACGGGTGACGCCGCCGATGCCGACGACCTCCTCCAGGACGCCCTCGTCCGTGCCTTCAAGCGCGGCCGCGGCCCCGAGGACGTGGCCGCCGCACACGCGTATGTGAAGCGCGCGATCCAGACCGCGTTCATCGACACCCACCGCCGCACCAGCGTCCGGCCCCGGCGCGACGGCCGCGACGCGGACCGCGTCCTCCAGGACCCGACCACCGCCAGCACCACCCGCGACGCCCTCCACGAGGCCGTCCTGTCGCTGCCGCCCCGCGAGCGCGCGTGCATCGTCATGCGGTACTTCGATGGGCTCGCCTCGCCGGCGATCGCGGAGGAGCTGGGCATCTCGGCCGGCACGGTCCGCGGCTACCTGACCTCCGCGATCGAGAAGCTGCGCCGTACGCACGGCGACTTCGGGCTCGACCCGACGGACGCCGTGGAGGGCGGAGACGAGCACGTGGTGATCACCTCGAAGGGAGGCGCGCGATGAGCAACGAGCTGATGGAGTCCCTCGCGCGGCAGGCCGAGACCGGCGGCGCGCTCTACGACGGTCGCGGCGGCGTGGACGATGCGGTGGTCGCCCCGGCGCGGCGCCGGGTGCGGCGCGCGCGGACGATGCGCACCGCGGGCACGCTCGGCGTCACCGCGCTCGTGCTCGCGGGCGGCGTCGCTGCCGCGCTCGAGTGGCAGGGGCAGCGAGCGGACGTGGCGCCGGCGATCACCGACGTGCCGGTGGTGGATCCCGACGCGATCACGGCGGACGACCTGCGCGCCGGCACCATGGAGCGCACGCTCGACGACGGCCGCACGGGCCAGGCCGGGGTCCTCTGCACCATGACGGTGAAGGACAACCCCTACGCGGGTGCGAACTTCAGCCGCGCGGACTCGTGCCCCGCGGTGTGGGTCGCCGAGGCGCCGCTGGTCGAGCTGACCCGGGCCGACGTCGTCGTCGGTGGGGACGGCACCGTGCGCGTCGCGTGGGAGCTCGCCAACGTGTCCGGGGGCCCGATCGCGGTCGACCGGGGCACGATCGGCATCGCGATCACCTCCGAGCCGGACCGCGTCATGAGCGGCGAGGGGTACACGGCGGGCGACCGCCGCCTGATCGCGCCGTCGCTGTGGTCCGACCGTGGGAAGCGAGTCGTGCAGATGGAGGGCGACTCCGACCTGCTGGCGCTCGGTACCGGCGACCTGCTCGACGGCGACGTCGTCCTCGACCCGCAGATGTTCACCGGGCTCGGCACCGAGGGCCTCCTCGAGGGCATGTCGGACGGCACCGTCCACCCGACCGTGACGCTTCAGGTGCGCGTCGCTCCCGCGGGCGCCGCCGGGACGGACGAGCTGTTCCTCGAGGCGAGCGCGGTCGCGACGACCACCGGGAGCATGGACCCCGTGCCCGTGTCCTTCGAGGGGCTCGAGCCGCGCACGCGGGGCGAGACGCGGGACGATGCGCAGGAGGCCCTCGTCTGCCACGTGGGCGAGGCCGAGAACCCACGTTTCCAGCCCGACGACGGCGACGGGATGGCGAACTGGTCCACGCCGACCTGCGAGGCGGTGTGGATCCCCGGCGGCAGGCTGCTCGAGCTCACGGACGTCGGCATCGCGCAGCAGGGCGAGCACACCAGCGTCTTCCAGTGGTCGGCGGTCAACGTGTCCGGCCGCGCGCTCGATCTCGACGAGGCGTCGGCGGGCGTGAGCATCGACCTCGGCGACGTGGGCTACGTCTCGAACTCGGACGGCGTGAGCGTGGGCTGGACCCCGTGGAACGACGACTCGCGGCGCCACGCGCTGCTCTCCTCGGCAAGCGAGCCCGTGACCGTCGCGCCCGGTGACCCGATCACCGGCGAGAAGACGTTCGAGCGGGACGACAAGGCCCTCGATGCCCACGGCGCGGTCTTCGTCCGGGTGGTCCGCGAGGACGACGAGGATGGCACCCGCGAGCTCCTGCTGGAGCTGCCCTGGTCCCTGGCCGGCTGACCCTGGGCACCCGTCGCCCCCGGTGGGAGAATCGGAGGCAGCGAAGGGTATGAGCCGTGAGGACGTGGGCGAGGACGCTCGACGCGACGATGCGCGCCGACGGCGCCAGCCTGCTCGCCTACGCGCGCGAGCTCTGCGGCGACCCGGAGACCGCTGAGCGTCTCCTCGAGGACGCGCTGACCCGCACGTTCGCCCGCGCGCGTGTCCCCGAAGGCCGGGACGATGCGCGGGGCGCCGTCCGTGACGAGCTCCGCCGCGCGGCGGTGCAGCTGGATGCACCCGCGGGCGAGGCACGCGAAGCCGCCGACCCGTTCGCCCCGCCCGGTCCTGTGCTCCCCCTGGACGGAACCGACGCATCGTCCACCCGCGCGGCCCTTGCCGCGCTCACGCCGCGCGAGCGCGCGGTGCTGGTGATGCGCTACTCCGACGGCCTCGCGGTGCCCGCCATCGCCGCGGGGGCGCACCTGCACGAGGCCGCGGTGCGCGACGCGCTCACCACGGCGGTGACGCGGCTGCTCGCGCTCGAGCCGCGGCTCGGGCTGCGCGTCGAGGACGCGCTCGAGGGCGGGGTGCTCGACAGCGCCGCCGTGACGGTGGAGGCGGGATGAGTGCCGAGCTGCTCCGCGCGCTCGCGCCCCTGGCGGAGGCGGATGCGGAGGCGCCGCATGCCATCGCCGGACGCGCGCGCTCCCGGGTGCGGCGCCGCAGGCGCCTGAGGCTCGCGGGCTACGTCGCGGCATGCGCCGCGTTCCTCGGGGTCGCGGGTGCCGTGGCGGTCGTCGGCGGCACGGGGAGCGGCACGGGGGGCGGCACGGACGGGGCCACGGCCTCGACGGGGACCGGCGCGCGCGTCTCCGAGGACCAGGCGACGCTGCGCGGGACCGAGATCATCCATGCCGAGGAGCTGCTCCGCGGCGCCGCGTCACGCATCCGACCCGCGGACCGCACGCCCGCGCGCCAACCCGCCGTCGTCTGCCGCGGCACCACCGATCAGGACCGCCCGAAACCATGCCGCGCGCTGTGGGTCGGCGACGCGCCGCTGCTCGTCCTCGACCAGGAGGAGACCCGGCTCACCTTCTACATGACCGAGGACACGCTCCGCGTCGACGTGCGCTGGGCCCTGCGCAACGCGAGCAGCCGCTCCATGCTGGTCGACCACGGCGATCTGCTGGTCGCCCTGGTGACGGACCCGGACGCGGTGTCCACGGCCGCGAAGATCGACGACCGGACCTTCCGGGGCGACTCGCTCTGGGCGGACGACCGCGAGCGCATCGCTCTCGACGGCGAGCGCCGGTCGCTCGAGCGGCTGTACCCGGGCGGCACGATGCGTGGGTGGACGACGTTCTCCGTACCCGCTGCGCCCGCCTCGCGCGAGGCGCTGTGGGACATCGCGACCCGTGCGGCGGCGGGCACGTTGACGGTGCAGATCGGCATCCCGCACGAGCGGGGCGTCACGCAGCCGAGCACCGCGCTCATCGCCGAGGCCTCGATGCCGGTGGGACGCATCGATCAGGCGATCGCCGCCGACCATCTCCTCACCTCCTTCACCACCCCGCGCGCGCGAGGCGAGGAGGCGGGCTCCGGGCGGCAGGCCGCGCTGCTGTGCGACGTGCCGAGGGGCATGCGGTCGTCGACCTTCGAGAACTACAGCATCCCCTACCAGGCACGACAGGTCCCGTGCGCGCCCGGCTGGGTGGACGGCCCGGTGCTCGCCGACACCGGCACGGCGGAGCTGCGCGCCGGCACCCCCGCCGACACCCTCGTGTGGGACGTCACCAACGTGTCCGGCCGGACCCTCCAGCTGTCCCGCCTGCAGCTGATGATCGAGCCCGACCCGGACGGTCTGCGCGCACGCGGCGACGGGCTGACGCTGCTCGGCACCGCGGCGGTGACCCCGAGCAGCGCGTGGCTCGCGAGCGGGCGACGGACGGCGTGGCTCACGAACGTCTTCTACGACTACCCTTTGCACGCGGGCGCGACGCTCGGCGGGCGGGACCGGCTGTTCCCGGGGATGCTGTCGTCCGGCACGATCGTCGACGCCGACGCGATCGTCGGCTCCCTCGCCGACGGCGGCAGGGCCACCGCGATCGCCGCGGTGCCGTTCCTCGACGACCCGTCGCGCGTGCTGCTGCTCGAGACGCCGCTCACGCTCCTCATCGACCCGTTCGCGTCGCCCTGACCGGTCGCGCCTCCTGCCGCGTCTCGCCGGGGCGTGCCAGACTCCCCCGTGACCAGGGGGGTCATGTGAACGAGCGCGCACGGTGGCTGCATGCCGTGGTCCGCGAGCGCGGCGAAGCCCTGTACGCCCGTGCGCTGCTGCTCACCGGGGACGATGCGGCGGCCGGGGACCTCGTGGGGCTCGCCCTCACGAACGGGCTGGGCCGGGGCCACCGCCCCGAGTCCGACGAGGACGCGCAGGCGATGGTCCGGGAGGCGCTCCACCGTGCGTTCCGGCGGATGCGCGGTGAGGAGCCTGCCCTGGTGGCGGGCGAGCGTGCCGCGGGCGAGCCGGATATCCGCGAGGCGCTGCGGCTGCTCACGCGCCGCGAGCGCGTCGCGATCGTGCTGCGCTACGTCGACGGCTTGTCCGCGAGCGCGATCGCGCGCCAGGTCGGTGCGCCGGTGAGGGCCGTGCGGGCCGACCTCGCCTCCGGTGCAGGCAGGCTCGCGGCGGCGCGGCCCGACCTGCGGATCGACGTCGACGATGCGGTCGAGGGCGGCATCGAGGAGGCCTTCTCGATCACCATGGACGGCGCCCGATGAGCGCGAGCTTCGAGGGGGAGCTCGCTCGCGAGGAGGCGCGCGGTCGCGCGGCAGGCGAGGATGCGATCGCGGCGGTCGAGTCCCGGGCGCTCGCGCGGCTCGCGCGCGGACGGACGATGCGGCGCGGGCTCGTGGTGGGGGTCTCGGCGGCGGTCGTCGGGATCGCGGCATGGGCGATCACGTCGACGACGGAGCCGTCCACGCTTGCCGCTCCCGGCTCACCGATGGACGCGGCGACGGCGGTGCCGTCGCCCGCCCCCGAGGTGAGCGACCTGCAGGACCAGGACTCCGACCTCCGGCTTGCCGGCGGCGACCTCACCGCCGAGGCGCTCATCGCGAGCGCGTCGCCGCGCACCCTCGGCGAGGAGCCGGAGAGCCCCCGGCAGGCGGCCCTCCTGTGCGACACGGATGCCACCGCCTATCCCTGGAACGGCGCGTCGGCCACCGAGCCCACGGCCCGGGAGGTCGAGGCGTGCGAGGCCGTTTGGGTGGGCGACGGGCTGGTGCTGGCGCCCGAGTTCGCCGACGCGCGGATGCTCTCGCGCGTCGGCGAGGACGGCGCGACGGTCGTGCTCGACTGGCTCCTGCAGTGGGTCGACCCGGGGTCCGCGACGGCGCTCACGGTCGACGAGGCAGCGATCACGGTCACGCTCGCCACCGACCAGGACACGCTCTCGGCGCCCGCCCCGCGCATCGGCGACGCGTACGTCGGCGAGTCGCTGTGGGTGTCGCCCACCCGTCGCCTCGCGGTTCTCGGCGGCGCCACCAGCCCCCGGACGATGAGCCCGGAGTACGCGGCGCTGGTCGGCGGCGTCGAGCTCGCCACGGCGGCGCCGGGCGAGGCGCTGCACTCGGAGCAGCTCTGGGCGATCGCGTCGGGCGAGGTGGTCCCGCAGGTGGTGCTCCAGGTGAGGATCCCGCCCGCCGGCGGAGCCGCGTCCCAGGAGCTCATCCTCGAGCTCGAGATCGTGCCCGACAACCGGATGTGGGGCGACGCGGAGGTCGCCGGGCTCTCCGCGGAGGCCCTCATGGTCGGTGTCGAGCCGCGCTCGCGGGACGATGCCGCGGATCCGGACCGCCAGGCCGCGTCCGTATGCGAGCTGGCCCACGCCGCATGGTCGGGGACGGCCTACTTCGGGCCCGACTGGTCGCCGGTGCTCGACGCGGTCGAGTGCGAACCCGTGTGGCTGGGGCGCTCGTTCTTCGCGTCCGCGCCGCGCGCGGAGGACGCCTCCGAGGGGATGCCCGCCACGTACGTCCAGTGGCTGCTCACCAACACCACGGACGATGCGGTGCGCGCGGGCATCCCGCTGCTGCTGGTGGAGACACGGCCCGAGCGCGACGCGACGCCGGCGGCGCTCACCGTGTTCGACTCGCTGGCCGCGACGCCGAGCGCGTGGACCGAGGACGGCCGCCGCATCGTGCCGCTGAGCGACATGTTCGGCGGGATCATGACGCAGCACGTGCAGGCGGGCGCGTACCTGGCCAACGCCGCCAACATCAGCGTCGAGTCGCGGCTGCTCGGTCCCGAGCGCGATCCGGCTCGGGTGCTGCGCTCCGTCAGGAACGGCGCTCAGGCCACCGCGCTCGTCCCGGTGCCGTTCGGCGACGACGCCTCGCGGGTCCTCGTGCTCGAGGTGCCGATGGGCGACACGCTGCGCGGCTCGCCTTAGTCGACCTGGCGGCCGTTGAGCTCCGCGCGATGCTCGCGCCAGCCGGGCAGGTGGCGGTCCATGACCGCGTAGAAGCCGGGCCCGTGGTTGCCCTCGATGAGGTGGGCGAGCTCGTGCACCACGACGTACTCGACCAGGTGGTAGTCCTTGCGCGCGAGCTCGACGCTGAAGGTCACCGACCGCTTGGCCTTGTTGCAGCTGCCCCACCGCGAGTGCATGATCCGCATGCGCCAGGCGGGGTACGGGACGCCCATGCGAGGCACCCACTCGTCGAGCATCGCCTGCAGCAGCGGCCGCAGCTCGCGCCGGAGGGCGTCGGCCTCGGGGCCGGGCGCGAGGGGCGCGGGGTGGTCGAGCGCCTCGACCTGCTTGGCCGCGATCCAGTCCGCCTTCGAGCGCACCCACGCGTCGATGTCGCGCTGCGGCATCCGCAGCGGCGCGCTCACCCGCACCTCCCCGGTCCCCTGCCGCACCACCATCCGCACGTTCTTCATCCGCTTGCGCGTGAGCGTGTAGGGCGGGACCGGGCCGGGCATGCGGAAAGCGTACGCGCGCGGTCCGACGCCGGGCCTCAGCCCTCGGGGGCCGGAACCACCTCGCGCACCCATCCGTGCGGGTCCTCCGCGCGGCCGTACTGGATGTCGGTGAGGCGGACGCGCATCGTCTCCGCGACGGACGGGCCGTCGTCCTCGCTCCGCTCCGGCACCGACACGTCGAGGTCGTCGGAGACCAGGCGGGCGATGGGGGTGACCACCGCGGCGGTGCCGCACGCGAACAGCTCGACGATCTCGCCGGACTCCATGCCCTCGACCAGCTCGCTCAGCGCGATGTCGCGCTCCTCGACCGTGCGGCCCTCGTCGCGCAGCAGCGTGAGGATCGAGTCGCGGGTGACGCCCGGCAGGATGGTGCCGGTGAGGCGCGGGGTGAGCACCGAGCCGTCGGCGCGCACGGCCACGAGGTTCATGCCGCCGAGCTCCTCGACGTAGGTGTCCTCCCTCGCGTCGAGGAAGAGCACCTGGGAGCAGCCGTGCTCCTTGGCCTCCTTCTGCGGAAGCATGCTCGCGGCGTAGTTGCCGGCGGTCTTGGTGTCCCCGGTACCGCCCGGGTTGGCGCGGTGGTAGCCGCGCGAGACCCAGATCGACACGCCCTCGCCCGCGGCGCCCATGTACGCGCCCACGGGGGACGCGGTCACCAGCAGGTCGACCTCGGCGGCGGGCTGCACCAGCAGGCTCGCCTCGGTCGCGATGACCGTGGGGCGGAGGTAGAGGCTGGCGCCGTCCGTGCCGGACACCCAGTTCTGGTCCACCTCGACGAGGCCCTCGACCGCGGCGAGGAAGTCCTCCTCGGAGACCTCGGGCAGCGCCATGCGGCGGCAGCTGGCGGCGAGGCGCGCGGCGTTGGCCTCGGGGCGGAAGAGCTTGATCGAGCCGTCGGCCCACCGGTACGCCTTGAGACCCTCGAAGGCCTGCTGCGCGTAGTGCAGGACGGCGGCGGCCGGGTGCAGGGGGATGGGGGCGAGCGGGACGATGCGGCGGTCGGCCCAGCCGTCGCCCTCACGCCAGGTGGCGCGGGCCATGTGGTCGGTGAAGACCTTGCCGAAGACGGGGTCCTCCATCGCGAGCCAGCGCTCCTCGTCCGTCGCGGGGCGACGGTTGGGGATCACGGTGAACGATGCGGTGGGCGCCTGCGTCTCCATGGGGCGAGCCTAGACCCGTCGCGGGATCACCCGCGGGACTCGAGTCGCAGGCGGGCGGCGATCGCCCCCACGTCGTCGAGCGTGCCGTCCGCGACGGCCCACACGAGGTCGAACGCCTCCCCTTGCGACATCCGCACGCGGAAGCCGTTGAATCCCACGAAGACCACGGTCGCGAGCCAACCGAGCCGCTTGTTGCCGTCGGCGAGCGCGTGGTTGTTCACCAGCGAGTGGAGAAGGGCGGCGGCCTTGAGCTCGAGCGTCGGGTACGCGTCCGCGCCCATCAGCGTCGTGGCGGGCCGCGCGAGCGCGGACTCGAGCAGGCCCACATCGCGCACGGGTCCGAGACCGGCCACGCGGACCATCTCGAGGAGCTCGTCGAGCTCGATGTAGTCCGTCACGTGGCGTTACTCGCTGCCGAGACGTGCGAGCGTCTCGCTCCACTCGTCGAGCGCCTCCTCGGTGAGGCTCGCGAGGCGGTTGCGGCGGCTCACCTTCTCCGCGCGTTCCAGGACCGCGCGCCGCACGATCTCCTGACGCGAGAGCCCCTCCTCACGCACGAGCAGCTCGAGCGCCTCCTCGAGCACGGAATCCGTCCGCAGTGTCATCGCCATCATTCGATGGTATCACCGTGGTATCACTCGGGTGCGGGTCTCCCGCCCGTGAGGACCGTGCCGACGACCACCGCCGCCGCGTGGACCCCGAACAGCAGCGGCGCGCCCAGCACCCAGTACAGCGGCAGCGCCGCGAGCAGGATGAGCGTGCGGGCAACGAGCGTGGGGATGCGCCCGACCGGCCGCCGCGCCTTCGGCGAGAGGAAGGTGCCCCAGAAGACGGCGACCGCGATCGGCAGCGCCGCGGCGAGGGCCCAGCTGAGCGGGCCGTCGAAGCGAGCGAGCGGCCACCACGCGAGGGCGAGCAGGAGCGACAGCTCCGCGAGGAACACGAGGGACGCGCCGAACCATCTCACCTGGTCAGCATGGCACCGCGCGCGGCGCGGCGGCTAGAGCTGGATGCGGCCCGGGCGCGCCGCGGGGCCCTTGTCCTCCGGCGCGGCGGCCTCCTCGGCCGGCGTGGAGGCGCCGAGGTTCGCGGCGGTCGCGTCCGCGAGGTCGGCGAGCGGGATCGCATGGTCGATGCGCGCCCAGTTGCGGCGGAAGTCCGCGGCGATCGCGGACTCGAGGTCGCGCTCGACCGCGCGCGCGGCGCTCTTGCCCGAGTCGCCGCCCTCGTGACGGGCTGTCGCGAGGCGCGTCGCGGCGGCGAGGCGCAGGTCGCGCACGGTCCACCAGTGGTCGACGAACGCGTCGCGCGCGTCGTGCAGGAGCTGCTGCGCACGGCGGTAGCGGACGATCTCGGAGACCACCGCATCGTCCCGGGTCATCGATGCCTGGGCCTCGGGGTTGTCGATGCGCGGGATGACGTCGGCCGGCGTGGGGTCCTTGAGGATCGCCTGCCGGGCGAGCTTGACGACGAGCTTGTGCTCGAGGGTCTGCGGCGCGTCCGCCATCACGGTCTCGAGGCGCAGGTCGAGCGCGCGCCCGCGGACGGTCATGTCCTCGAGCGCACGGCTGATCTCGAGCAGCATGTCGATCGCGGGGACGGCCGCGCGCTGGCGCGTGGTGCCGCGCTCGAGGCGCGCCACCTGCTCGCGCAGCCCGCGGGTGATCTCCTCGGGCGGGACGAGCGAGGTGGGGTCCTTGGGCAGGGGCGGGATGAGGAGGTCGTGCGCGCTCGACAGCGCGACCGGCGCCTCCTCCGCGAACAGCCGGCGCCGCGTGCGCCGCTCCTCGACCCGGCGGGACAGGTCGAGGAAGCCTCCCACCGCCGCGCCCGCGAAGAGCGCGACGATCAGGCCGGGGACCAGGAACGACCAGTCGATCGACATGGTTCGAATCTAGGGCAGGCCGCGGGCCCCGACCAGGGACCCTGGTAGGAGGGACGATGCGGGGGTCAGGCGACGGGCTGCACGCCCAGCTCGTCGAGCAGGGTGAGGATGCGGCCGCGGATCTCGTCGCGGATGGGGCGGACGGACTCGATGCCCTGGCCGGCCGGGTCGTCGAGCTTCCAGTCCTCGTAGCGCTTGCCCGGGAAGTAGGGGCAGACGTCGCCGCAGCCCATGGTGATGACCACGTCGGAGGCCTGGACCGCGTCGGTGGTGAGCACCTTGGGGCGCTCCTCGCGGATGTCGATGCCCTCCTCGAGCATCGCCTCGACGGCGACCGGGTTGATCTGTTCCGCCGGCATCGAGCCCGCCGAGCGGACCTCGACGGCACCACCCGAGAGGTGGCGGAGGAAGCCGGCTGCCATCTGGGAGCGACCCGCGTTGTGGACGCACACGAACAGGGCGGAGGGCTTGGTGTCGGTCATGCGGATGCCTTTCGGATCGGGGGCAGGGTGAGGTCGGGAAGGAGGTCGCCGAGAAGGCCGCGGACGCGGCCGTCGATGTCGTCGCGGATCGCGGCCACGCCCTCGGCGCTGGCGAGGGCCGGGTCGCCCACCTGCCAGTCCTCGTAGCGCTTGCCGGGATAGATGGGGCAGACGTCGCCGCAGCCCATCGTGATGACCACGTCGGACGCGCGCACGGCGTCGTCGGTGAGCGGCTTGGGGAACGCCCCCTCGTCGCCGCCGAGCTCGTCGAGGTGGACGCGGACCTTGTCGTGGACCGATGCGGCGGGCATCGAACCCGCCGATCGGACGACCACGCGGTCGCCCGCGTAGCGGTGCAGCAGCGCGGCCGCGAGCTGCGAGCGGCCCGCGTTCTGGACGCACACGAACAGCACCTGCGGCGGGTAGTCGCCGGCCGGCGCATCGGCCTTGCGGATGTCCTCGAGCCGCTGCCACGCGAAGTGGCGCGTGAGCGGCACGAGGTGCTGCCGGATCGCGGCGCGGCGCGCGAGGCCCGTGTAGGACTCGCGGACGATGCGGTCGACCAGGGTCGGGGCGATCTCGGGGAAGCGCTCCGTCAGGCTGGAGATGACGGCCGCGAGGGCGCGGTCGACGTTCTCGAGCTCGATGTCGTGCGGGGCACGCTCCGCGCCGGCGGCGGGGACGAGGGTCTCGAGGAGCCCGCGCACGGCCGGCTGGTAGGGCTCGGCGACGCGGTAGTAGACCCACGTGCCGCGCCGCTCCGAGGCGACGAGCCCGGCCTCCTTGAGGGTCTTGAGGTGATGCGACACGGTGGGGCCGGAGACCTCGGCCAGCTCGGTGAGGTCGCACACGCACGCCTCGCCCTTCGGCGCCGAGGCGATCAGCGCGATCATGCGCAGGCGCAGCGGATCGGCCACGGCCTTGAGGACGGCCGCGGCGCGATCGGCGAGCTCCGGGGCGATGGTGTGCGCCTCGACCCGGGTCGCGACGCAGCTCTCGTGCGCGGGGTGGGTGGCGGTGGGGGTGGACATGACGGGCTCCCTCCGTTGGGATCCTTATGCGGGTTCGCCGGCCAGCGCCGGCTGGGCCTCGAGGTCGTCGAGGCTGTCGAGGAAGTGCTGGGCGTCGAGGGCGGCGGCGCAGCCGGAGCCGGCGGCGGTGATGGCCTGGCGGTAGCGGTTGTCGACGAGGTCGCCGCACGCGAACACGCCGTCGACGTTCGTGGCGGTGGTGCGGCCGATCACCTGCACGTAGCCGCCCTCGTCGGTGTCGATGACGCCCTTGACCAGCTCGGAGCGGGGCTCGTGACCGATCGCGACGAACAGGCCCGTCGCGGCCAGCGTCGACTCCTCGCCGCTCACCCGGTCGCGCAGGCGCACGCCCTCGAGCTTGGCGTCGCCGTCCAGGCCGGTCACCTCGGAGTTCCACACGAACTCGATCTTGGGGTCCGCGTGGGCACGGTCGGCCATGATCTTGGAGGCCCGCAGCTCGTCGCGGCGGTGCACCAGGTACACCTTCGAGGCGAAACGGGTCAGGAACGTGGCCTCCTCGACCGCGGAGTCGCCACCACCGACCACCACGACCGTCTGGTCGCGGAAGAAGAACCCGTCACAGGTCGCGCACCACGACACGCCCTTGCCCGACAGCCGCTTCTCGTCGTCCAGACCGAGCTCGCGGTACGCGGACCCGGTGGCGAGGATGACGGCCTTCGCGGCGAACTCGCCCGACATGCCCGTCACGACCCTCTTGACCGGGCCCTCGAGGTCCAGCGAGGTCGCGTCGTCGAAGATGACCTCGGCACCGAAACGCTCGGCCTGCGCCTGCAGGGTCTCCATCAGCTCCGGCCCCTGCACGCCCTCCACGAAACCGGGGAAGTTCTCCACCTCCGTGGTGTTCATCAGGGCGCCACCGGCCGTGATCGACCCGGCGATCACCAGCGGATGGAAACCCGCACGGGCGGCATAGATGGCAGCGGTGTACCCGGCAGGGCCGGAACCGACGATGATGAGCTCGCGCTGATTCGACATGTCTCTATTTAGGCAGACGTCACATCAAAGCGCAAGGGCGGTCACCGGATGTTCACCCGGCCCGCGCATCGTCCCTACGCCGTGCGCGCGGCGAGCAGCTCCTTGACCCGCGCTGCGGTGGGGACGAGGCCGGCGAGGACGACCTCCTCGTCGACGACGAGGCCCGGGGTGCGCATGATGCCGTAGGCGGCGATCTCGCCGTAGTCCGTCACCTTCTCGACGGTGGCGGACAGCCCGAGACCGTCGATCGCCTCGCGCGTGGCGCGCTCGAGGTTCGCGCAGTTCGCGCAGCCGGGGCCGAGGATCTTGATGTGCATGGCGGTGCCCTTTCTCAGAGGATGGCGTTGAAGAGGTAGCCCACCGCGACGATGCCGACGGCGACGATGCCGACGAAGGTCACGATGAGGCGGGGCTTGAGGACCCGCTTGAGCAGGATGGTCTCGGGCAGGCTGAGCGCGACCGTCGCCATCATGAAGGCGAGCAGCGTTCCCATGGGGACGCCCTTGGCGAACAGCACGTCGACCAGCGGGAGGATGCCCGCGGCGTTGGAGTAGAGCGGGACGCCGAGGCCGACGGCCACCAGGACGCCGAACGGGTTGTCGGCGGAGGCGTGCTCCGCGAACCACTCGGCGGGCACCCAGCCGTGGATCGCGGCGCCAAGGCCGATGCCCACGAGCAGGTAGGGCCAGATCTTGCGCAGGATCGCGCCGACCTCCTCGACGCCCATGCGGATGCGGTCGTCCCAGGTGAGCCCGTAGGCCGGGTCGAGGGGCTTGCCGCGCAGCTTGGTCTCGAAGACGAAGGGCTCAACGTACCGCTCGAGCTTGAGGCGGCCGATGACCCAGCCGGCGACGATCGCGATCGTGAGGCCCGCCGCGACGTAGAGGAGCGTGGGCCCGATGCCGAAGAGCCCGAGCAGCAGGGCGATCGCGATCTCGTTCACCAACGGGCTGGCGATGAGGAAGCTCATGGTGACGCCGAGCGGGACGCCCGCGGCGACGAAGCCGATGAACGCGGGCACCGCGGAGCACGAACAGAACGGGGTGACGACGCCGAGACCCGCGGCGAGCACGTTGCCCACACCTTCGCGCTTCCCACCGAGCAGCGCGCGGGTGCGCTCGACGCTCATGAACGAGCGGAGGACGGTGACGACGAAGATGATCCCCGCGAGAAGCAGCAGGATCTTGACGCTGTCGTAGAGGAAGAAGTGGACCGCTCCCCCGGCGCGCGAGTCGAGGTCGAGGCCCGCGACGTCGCCGAGCAGCCAGTCCCAGAAGGGCAGGTTGAGCGAGTACAGCGCCCACCATGCGAGCGCCGCGGCCGCGAGGGTCGCGCCCCTGCGGAGGCCGGGGTGGCCGGTCCGGGCGGGCGCGTCGGTGGTCATCGCGTGCTCGTGAGCGGGAGGGCGTCGAGCGGGGCCGGCAGGGCCGCGCAGAGGCGCTCGAGGGCGCCGTCGGTGAGGGAGTAGTCGATCCAGCGGCCGCGGCGGGCGCCCTCGATCAGCCCGGCGTCGCGCAGCTTCTTGAGGTGGTAGCTCAGCAGGTTGCCCGGGATCTCGGGGTCCGTCACGAGGTTGCACACGCACGAGGTGCCGTTCGCGAGCTGGGCGACCAGCTGGAGGCGGATCGGGTCCGCGACGGCGGCCAGCAGCGCCGCGTCGGCGGCATACTGTTCAGGAAATCTTGAACCAATCACCCTTGAAGCATCCACCCGCGGGCGCGACGATGCGCGGGACCGTGGTCCCAGGTGGTCGGGCTCTCAGCGGGACGGCTACATCCGGGACGTGCGCAGGTCGTCGAGGCGCAGCCAGGCGCGGTGCTCCGCGAGGGTGACGAGGTGCTGGTGCACCACCGCGGTGGCGGCGAGCTTCTCGTACGACTCGCGGACCATGCGCTGGATGAGCGGACGGTCGAACTCGATGAAGTGCTCGGCGAGATGCGTGACGGCGTCGTCGAGCGCGCGGTCGACATGCTCGTGGGCGGACTCGCGATCGAAGTGGTTCGCCGGCGTGATGGTCATGGCGATCTCCCTTCCGCGCCGTTGCGGAGGTTGCGGCCGTCGGGCCGGAGCCCGTGACGTTCACCTTTTGTTCATCTTCGCACCCGCCCGAGGTGCACTCAAGCGCGAAACCCGCGCCGCATCGTCCCTCCTGCTAGGGGGACGGAATGAAGGCGACGTCGTCGAGCAGCACCGCGAGATTGCGCCGGACGTCCTCCTCCGACGTGCCGTGGCGCGAGGTCGCGCGCACCTTCCAGGAGCGGTAGCCCGCGTCGACGACGAGGAGCGGGTCGGGCGAGGCGGCGGGATCCCAGCGGGCGTCGAGCGAGCCGTCCGGCCATTCGAAGCGCTGCCAGCCGTCCGCCTCGCCTGCCGTAGCCGGCACGATCTCGTAGGTGTAGACGGCGATGTCGCAGATGTCGCTGGACTCCTCGAAGTCACCCGAGTCACCGGTGCCGGTGTAGACGCACACGCGGAAGCCGGCCTCGGTCTGCTCGACCTTGACCCAGTCGTCGCCGACCACCTCGATGCCCTGCTCCGCGGCGGCGTGGCGGGCCACCGAGCCCTGCGCGCTCCTCGAGACCTGCCACGCGACCAGCACGGCCGACGCGGCGATCACCGCGATCGCCACGACGAGCCATCTCCGGTCGGCGCGCTTCGCGCGCGGCGGAAGCTGAGGCCCGTCGATCGGCGTCTCCGTGGTCACGTCATGCCCCCTTGGCGCCAGGTGGAACCTGCCCGCGCATCGTCCCTACGACGCGGGGACGAACTCGATCGTCTGGTGCAGCTCGTCCCAGTGCTCGACGAGCGCGTCCCAGCGCCCGTCCTCGTCGACGCCGGCGACTCCCACCCCGCCGAGCGTCACCAGCCATCGGTGCGCGCCCGCGTCGATGTAGAGCGGTCCGTTGTCGCCGTCCGAGGAATAGGCGTCGACGCCCTCCCACGGGTAGGGCTGCCACTCGCCGTCGCCGGTGGGATCGTCGGTCGCGGGCGTGATGATGTAGGTCGCGCCGGACAGCTGCGAGCGCGTGCCCACCGTCTCGGACACGAAGACCTGGTAGCCGCCCCCGGGAGGCTCGGTGACGGTCACGACGTCCGACGCGTGCTCCTGGACGGCGATGCCGTCCGCCGCCATCGCCGCTCGGGCTGCCGAGTCGACGGGATCCGTGAGCTTGTTCCAGGCGAAGACCGCGAAGGCCGCGACCACCACGATGGCGAGCAGCGCGGGCCACAACCGGTTGCGATGGTCGAGCGGCGCGACGCCGTCTCCCCCGGCGCTGACGCCGCCGATGGACGGGTCGACCGGACCCTGATCCTGGTGAGCGGACGGCTGCTGCCCTGCGATCATCGTGATCCCCCCTGGTAGTCCCGTCAGGCTAGCGCCGCCGCGTGCGCGAGACGAGGAGGCGCGTCACAGCGCGACACGCATCTCGAGGACGTCGTCGAGCACCGAGAACGCGTGGACAAGCTCGTCGCCGACGAGCGCCTCCTCCTCCCCCACCAGGCGCGCGGTCCACCAGCGCCCGCCCATGGCGAGCGCGAGCGCGGGATCGTTCCCGGGGCGCAGGTACGCGACGCCCTCGGACCATTCGATCGGCTCCCAGCCGCTCGCGTGCGAGACATCCTCGGAGGACGCCACGAGGTCGAAGGTGAGGGGCGGGCCGGGAACGCTCTCGTCGTACTGCTTGCGCACCTCGACCCGATAGCCGCCCTCGATCTCGCTCACCCGGGTGTGGTCGCAGTACGTGTCTCCGACGACGAGGCCGCTCGACGCGGCCGCCTGGCGCGCGACCGCATCGTCCGCGCTCTGGAGCCCGTCCCAGATGCAGAAGGCGACGAAGGCGACCAGCAGCAGGATCCAGACGCGCGGCCGGCGCGCGCGGGCGACCCCGGATCCGTCGCCCGGCCGCGGGGCGCGCGGGCCCGCCGGGTCGCTATCGGATCCGTGGCGTGGCGCACTACCCCAAGGCTTCATCGCACTAACCCCCCAGCTAGTGAGAGGCAGTGTAACTCTCAGATTTGGGACAGACCAGGGGCTTTCGGGCTACCCCTGGCGGACGCGCTCCACCGTCGGGAGGATCGCCTCGAGCTCGCCGCGCGTCGTGCGCACGGTGTAGGCGGGGGTGTCCCTCTCGACCCTCCACGACTCGGACAGCGGACCCACGTCGACCGTGTCGAAGCCGATCGCGTCGATGAAGGAGGCGACGAGGTGCTTGGCGGCCGGGTCGTCGCCCGCGATCGGGAGCGCGCGGCGGTCCAAGGTGCCGGACGGGCTGCCGTGCTCGGAGATCTCGGCCGCGTAGATGCTGTTGAACGCCTTCACCACGCGGGCGCCGGGCGCGAGGTCCTGCAGCAGCTGCGAGGTGGTCGTGCTGTTGTCGTCCAGCGCGGCGATGCGGCCGTCGCGCTGCGGGTAGTAGTTGTTGGCATCCATGACGACCTTGCCCGCGAGCGCACCGGCGGGGATCTCGTCGACCTTGCCGAGCGGGACCGCGACCAGGACCAGGTCGCCGCGGTGCGCCGCCTCTGCGGGGTGGGCCGCGCTGGCGTGGGGCCCAAGCTTGTGCACCAGGGGCGCGAGCGTGTCGGGGCCGCGCGAGTTGGACAGGACGACGTCGTAGCCGGCCCGCACCGCCGCGGCGGCGACGTTGGAGCCGATGCGACCGGAACCGATGATGCCGATGGTGGTCATGGTGGCGGAACCCCCTTCTGTTCGAGGGTATTCCGGTGGGCGGGATCGGGCCCGGTGGGACGATGCGGGGGTAGCTTCTCGCGACGCGTTGCGGCAAGCTGCGGGGATGGTCGAGGACAGCCGAACAATCCGGGCGCGCATCTTCCGGGACGTCATGGAAGCGAGCGAGGACGGCACTCAACCGCTCCACCGTGACTGGCTGCTCGACTACACGATCGACGGCGTGCGTCTCCCCCTGATCGACCCGCAGGGACGCGGCATCCGCAACCCTGGCGAGTGGCGCCACACCCTGTCCATCACCACAGTCGAGAACGGCCGCTACCCCGACCGCCAGGTACAGCCGGGCGTATGGCAGTACCCGTACTGCGTGAACAAGCACGGCAAAATCGACTCGTCCAACAACAAGCTGTTCGCGGCACATCGCGACGGCGTGCCGGTCCTGTACCTGTACAAGCCGATGCCGTACACGTATCTTCCTGTCGGAATGGTCGCGGCGGTGACCAGGGACGACTCGAGTCGTGAGTTCACGATCGCGCTCGCCGAAGGGGAAGTGCGAGCTACCGACCTCGTCTCGCCGATCGAGCGCGAATGGGCTCAGACCATGGTCGAGCGAAGGCTTCACCAGCCACGGTTCAGGGCGATCGTGATGGCCGCGTACGAGTCCCGATGCGCGATCTGCGCACTGCCCGAGGCCGCGCTGCTCGATGCGGCCCACATCCGGGGAGACAAGGATCCGAACGGCCAGCCCGTCGTGGAGAACGGCCTCGCGCTCTGCTCGATCCATCACCGCGCATACGACGGCAAACAGTTGGGAATTGACGAGGATCTACGCTTGCACGTACGCCGCGACATCCTCGAGATCGCCGACGGACCGGTGTGGGAGCACGCACTTCAGCGGCTCCCCGGGCGATCGCTGACGATCGTCCCGCGGGCACGCCGAGACCGCCCCGATCCGTATCGTCTCGGGCTCACCTTCAAGGAGTTCTTGGCCACCACGTAGCCTCGTGCGAGGCCGAGCTCTAACGCTCATGCCTATGCTCCGAGCGTGGACACAGCAGGTTCGTGGGCATCGAGCCCAGGTGTCGCGCGTTCCATGAAGGGCAACAAGAAGCGCGACACCAAGCCCGAGCTCGCCGTCCGCCGGCTCGTCCACGCGTCCGGCCTCAGGTACCGCGTCGCCGCCACGCCGATCAAGGGCGTGCGCCGCACCGCCGACCTGCTGTTCCGCCCGACGAAGGTCGCCGTGTTCGTCGACGGGTGCTTCTGGCACTCCTGCCCCGTCCACGGCACGAGCCCCCAGGCGAACAGCGAGTACTGGCTGCCCAAGCTCGAACGCAACCGGGAGCGCGACATCGAGACGACGGGCACGCTGGAGGACGCGGGATGGCTCGTCCTGCGGTTCTGGGAGCACGAGGACCCCGCCGAGGTCGCGGCGACGATCATCACGACCGTGCGGGAGCGCCGCGCCCGCGCCGAAACCCGAGAACCCTAGCGCCCTCCCCCGCTGACCAGGCACGATGGCCGCATGACACAGTGGTCGCGGCTCGTGGCAGCAGGCTCCCTGACGGTGCGCATCGTGCTTGCGCTCGGCGCGCTGCTCGTCGTGGTCAGCGTGCCCGAGCAGCTGCGCACGTGGGACGACCCGAGCGCGAGCGTCATCCCGGCCGAGCGGGCGATGCCCAAGGAGGCCAACTGGCTCCTCGGCGCGGTGATGCTCGTGACCGCGTTCGCACTCGTCGCCGGATGGATCGTCCGTCGCACCCGCGCCGCCGAGAACGCAGGCGTGGTCAAGGCCTGGCGCGTCGTCGCGTGGGTGACCGTGGCCGGGATGGCCGCGTGGATCGCCGTGCTCGCCGTGTCGCAGTGGATCGCCGTGCAGCCGAGCGACGCCGTGATCGGCATGGGCGCGCCCGGCCAGCTGTGGGACACGGTGATCGCCCTGCCGGCCATCGTGACGTTGGTGATCGCGGGCCGCGACCTGCGCGCGGTCACCCGTATGAAGACCCCGGACGACCGCGCCGCCGAGCCCGCGCATCGTCCCTAGCGACGGCGCGCGCACCTGGGGTGACGCGACCTACTCTGGCCGTATGGGTCGCCTCATCGTCGAGCAGATCGTCACGGTCGACGGCTTCGCCGCAGGCCCGGACGGCCGGCTCGACTTCATGCGCATCCCCGGACCGTTCGACGCGACGGACCCCGGGCAGATCGCGATGCTCGAGAACGTCGACGCGATCCTGCTGGGCCGCACCACCTACGAGCTGTTCTCCGACTACTGGCCCGGCAGGACCACGGACGAGGAGCCCCTCGCCGACTTCATCAACGAGACCCCCAAGCACGTCGTCACGAACACGCTGAGGCGCGCGCCGTGGGGCGACTATGCGTCGGCGACCGTCGAGGTGGGCGAGCCGCGCGACACCGTGCGCCGGCTCAAGCACCGCTACGACGGCGACATCGTGCTGTGGGGCAGCCTCATGCTCGCCGGCGCCCTGCTCCAGGCCGAACTGGTCGAGGTGGTGCGGCTGCGCATCGTCCCGGTGCTCATCGGCGAGGGCCGCACCACCACCCCGGGGCTGCGGCATGCGCGCACGCTGCGCCCCGTGGAGATCGACGCCCTTCCGAGCGGCCACGTCACGCTCGTGTACGACGTCCTCTGAGGGATCAGGCGGCGAGGGGCGTGACCCGTACGCGCCGGCCGCAGCATGCGCAGTAGCCGCTCCACTGCCGGATCCAGCGCACGCCCTCGCGATATCGGCGATCCTCCTTCGCCAGCTTCGCATCGAGGCGGACCTCGTCGATGAACTGATGACCGCGCGCCTCGCAGACGAACGAGGCGGACTGCGCGATCTGACCGACCTCTACTTGAGCGAGCACCTCCGGCATGGCGGCTCCTCTCTGAGCTGCGCGTCGTCCGCGGCCCGCCCCCGATGGCGGTCCTCGTGACGATGCGGCCAAGGGTAGGAACCCTCCAACGATGCACACAAGCACCGTTGGTCCCGTTTTTCCGGGTTTCGGGCGTGGGAGCGCCGCCCGGACATGAGGCGACCCCGAGATCGGGAACCCGGAACTGGAATGAAGAGGGCACCCGACCTCGGGGTCGAGTCAATTATCGGCGATGAATGGGGGCGGCGCGTCCAGATCGGAGCGGATTCGCCCGGCGCTCAGCCGAGGTCTAGTCGCAGTAGTCGCACATCCCGGTCGACGGGAGGTTGGTGAAGCACGTCGCGCACGTGGGGATCACGGCCTCCTCCACCTGCTTCGCGACGGCGGCGAAGCCCTTGGCGGCGGCCTGGTGCGCCGGCAGCTCGATCCAGTAGTTGTCGCCCTCCTGCGGGTGCACGGCGATGTAGCCGTGGGCGATGAACGCCACGGGGCTGGTGCTGCCCGCGGGCTCGAGCGCGATGAAGGCGCGCGACTCGGGGATGTAGACGTGCTCGTAGCTGAGGGTACGGACCACGTCGATGATCTGGTCGATGTTCTCGGCCGGGGGCTTGAAGTCCGCCAGCGCGGCCTCGAAGGTGCGGAAGTACGTCCGGGGCTCGATGTCCTGCGTCAAAGTCACCGGAGAATCATTCCCTACTCGGGAGGCACTCCGTGACAACTTTGGTCCCCCGATGCCGAAAATGGCTTGTCGACCAGGGCGGACGCGCGTCAGCGCGGGTTGCGGTACCGCCACATCGTCAGCGAGCCGAACACCGCGACGAGACCCGCGGACCACGCCAGCGTCACGCCCAGCTCGGGCCCGACCGGTGTGCCGTTCATGAACGCGCGCGTGGTGGTCACCAGGTCCGAGACCGGGTTGATCTCGACCCAGCCCTGGAGCCACCCGGGCATGGTGGACGGGTCGACGAAGATGTTGGAGCCGAACAGGACCGGCATGAGCACGATGGTCGAGACCGCCGTCACCGAGCCGGGCGTGCGCAGGATCAGGCCGAAGAACAGCCACAGCCAGCCGAGCCCGAACGCGAACGTGAGGACCACGCCGACGCCCGCAAGGACACCGAGGAACCCGCCCTCGGGCCTCCAGCCGATGAGCAGGCAGACCGCCGCCGTCACCGCCGCGCCGAGCGAGTAGCGCACGGCGTCGCCGAGCAGCATGCCGATGAGCGGGGACGGACGCCAGATCGGCAACGACCGGAAACGGTCGAAGACCCCGCGGTCGATGTCGGTGCGCAGCGTCGAGGCGCTGTACATCGTGATGAACAGCACCGACTGGACCAGCACACCCGGCGCGATGTACGCGATGTAGGAGTCGACGGACCCCGCGATGGCGCCGCCGAACAGGAAGGTGAACAGCAGCGTCATGATCACCGGGAAGAGCGTGACGTCCGCGAGCTGCTCGGGCACGTGCTTGATCTTCAGCAGGGCGCGCCAGCCGAACGAGATCGAGCTGCTGAGCGGTGACGGCCGTGACGGACGGCTGCCGCCGACCAGGGCCGCGGCGATCGCCTCGACCCGAGGCGCGCTCTCCTCCTGCTGCCGCGAGGCCTGGGCGGTCATGCGGCTGCCTCCCCCTCGTCGCCGGGTTCGGCGGCATGGCCGGTGAGGGAGAGGAACACCTCGTCGAGGGTGGGCTGGCCGAGCGCGAACTGCGCCAGGTCGATGCGCGCGTCCTCGAGCGCCGTGAGGGCGCGCGTGACGCCCGAACGGTCGTCGAGGCCCGCGACCAGCGCCTGCGGGTCGTGCGTGGTGTCGAAGCCGACGCCGAGCTCGCGGGTGAGGATCGCCCGTGCCGCGTCGCGGTCGTCGCGGCGCATCACCCGGACGTGCAGCGTGCCGGAGCCCACGGACGCCTTCAGCTCGCTCGACGTGCCCTCCGCGATGATCCGGCCGCGGTCGATCACGGAGATCCGGTCCGCGAGCTGGTCGGCCTCGTCGAGGTACTGCGTCGTGAGCATGACCGTGGTGCCGTGGTTCACGAGCGCGCGGATGATGTCCCACACCTCGTTGCGCGCCCGCGGGTCGAGTCCCGTGGTCGGTTCGTCCAGGAACAAGAGCTCGGGGCTCACCACCAGGGAGGCGGCGATGTCGATCCGCCGGCGCATGCCCCCGCTGTACTTCTTCACCTGCCGGTCCGCCGCATCGGCCAGCCCGAAGGCCTCGAGCAGCTGATCCGCGCGGCGCGTCGCGGCGGCACCCCGGTAGCCGTAGAGCCTCGCGATGAGGCGCAGGTTCTCGCGTCCCGTCAGGTCCTCGTCGACCGACGCGAACTGACCCGTGAGGCTCATCAGGCTGCGGACGGCGTCCGCCTCGCGCACCACGTCGTGATCGAGGACGCGCGCACGGCCCGCGTCCGGCAGGATCAGCGTCGCGAGCATGCGGATCGCGGTGGTCTTGCCGGCGCCGTTGGGGCCGAGGAAGCCATGCACTCCCCCACGAGGGATCGCCAGGTCGATCCCGTCGACGGCGCGCGTGTCCCCGTAGACCTTGACGAGCCCCTCGGTCTCGATCGCCAGACCAGCCATGACGGCCCTCCCCTGCCGCGCCGCGGCGCGACCCCGTCAGGCTACGTCGGGGCGGCGACGGCGGGAAGGCCCCCACCTGTCGGGGGCGCCGGGACGATGCGGCGGTCGCGGCACGCGGCCCGCTTCCCCATGCGTCACATGTGTCATTGGGAGTCGCTAGGAGCGGGCCGCCTTGGGCGCGCCGCCGGCGGGTGCGTAGATCGCCTCGATCACCTCGGCGAAGTGCTCCATGACCGTCTCGCGGCGCACCTTGAGCGAGGCTGTCATCTCCTCGCGGGCCTCGGTGAACTCGCGCGGCAGGATGCGGAACTCGCGGATCGCCTCGGCCCGGGAGACGTGCTCGTTCGCCGTGGTGATGGCACGGCCGATGAGCTCGCGCACCCGCTCATGGCGAGCGGCCTCCTCGACGGGCATGTCGGGCAGGTCGTGCGCCGCGAGCCAGGTGGGCAGCAGGACCGGGTCGAGCGTGACCACCGCCGACACGAAGTGGCGGCCGTCGCCGATCACCACGGAGTCCTGGATCGCCGGGTGGGAGCGCAGCGAGTCCTCGAGCGTGGCGGGCTGGACGTTCTTGCCCGAGGAGAGCACGAGGATCTCTTTCTTGCGGCCCGTGATCGTGAGGTTGCCGTCGTGGATCTCGCCGAGGTCCCCGGTCGCGAACCAGCCGTCGCGCATGACGGCGGCGGTGGCCTCGGGCGCGTTCCAGTAGCCGGCGAAGAGGTTGACGCCGCGCGCGAGGATCTCGCCGTCCTCGGCGAGCGTGATCTCGCAGCCGGCGATCGGGTGGCCCACGGTGCCCATGACCTGACCGGTGCTCGGGGTGCCCATGTGGGCGGCGGTGGTCTCGGTGAGGCCGTAGCCCTGCATCACGGTGACGCCGAGGCCGCGGAAGAAGTGGCCGATGCTCGGCGTCAGCTTCGCGCCGCCCGCGAGCACGTAGCCGAGCTGCCCGCCGAGAAGGTGGCGGATCTTCTTCAGCACCAGCGCGTTGGCGACGGCGTACTGCGACTTGAGGACGATGCCGGGCCCGCGGGACTCCTGAGCCTTCGACACCTCGCGCGCGACCCACGCGGACCAGCGGAAGATCCTCTTCTTGACGCCGGTCTGCGCGCCGTCGGCACGGTTGTAGATGGTCTCGAGCACGCGCGGGACGAGCGGCATCCAGGTTGGCCGGAAGGATGCGAGGTCCGCGGCGAGCGTGCGGTGGTTCGGCGTGTAGCCGATGACGGCCCCGGACGACAGCGCGAGCACCATCGCGAGGCGGGCGAAGACGTGCGCGAGCGGCAGGAACAGCAGCACGCGGGTCTGGCCCTGCACGAAGGCGCCGAAGTGCGGATCGAGCTCGATGTTCGCGCAGTGGGCCACCAGGTTGCCATGGGTGAGCATCGCCCCCTTGGGGCGGCCGGTGGTACCGGAGGTGTAGATGATCGAGGCGAGGTCGTCGAGCACCACGTCCGCGGTGCGCGCGTCGAGGGCGTCGTCGGTGACCTCCTCGCCCTTGGCAGCGACGGCCTCGAGGCCCTCGGCGGTGAGCGCGAGGGCGGTGGGGGCGTGCTCGAGCCCGGTCAGCATCGCGCGCTGCTCGGCTGTCTCCGCGGCCACGAAGCCGAGGCCCGCGTCCTCGACGATCCACGCGCACTGCGCTGCGGAGGAGGAGGGGTAGATCGGGACGGTGACGCCGCCCACCGCGAGGACCGCGAAGTCCATGACGGACCACTCGAGGCTCGTGTCGCCCATGACGCCGACGCGGTCGCCCGCGGACACGCCCGCGGCGATCAGACCCTTCGCGACGGCGCGCACGCGCCGCTCGAAGTCGGCGCGGGTGACGGTGTGCCAGACGCCGGACTCGTCCTTGACCTCGGCGAAGGGCGCGGCCGGGTCGGCCGCGGTGCGCGCGCGCAGGAGCGCGGTGAGGTCGAGGCGGTCGTCGACGGTGGCAAGGGCGGGGGACGTCATGCTGCTCTGCATGGAAGAAGCCTAACCTACGCAACCGTAGGTTGTTGCGGGCCGGAAGGCCCGGGGTCCCACCAGCGCGTGATGAGGTGCGCGTGCCGCGCCGGGTCGTCGAGCCACGGCTGATGGCCCGAGCCCTCCATGACGTGCACGGTCGAGTCGCGCGCGTGGCGCGCCCACGCGCGCACCCGCTCGGGGCGTGCGAACGGATCGCGGTCGCCGACGATCCACAGGCTGGGCATGCGCAGCGCCTCGAGCGTCTCCTTGCCGGCGACCCAGTCGGGGCGCAGGCCGCGCCAGGTGGCGGTGCGACGGATGAGCGAGAGCTCGTGCCAGTAGGTGTCGGTGTAGCGCGACAGCGCCATGCGCCACGCGAGCTCGGCGGCTGGCGGACCGCCCGCCTCGAGCAGATCCCCGTGGCCCATCGCGCGGAAGGACCGGCGCAGGTCCGCCTCGTTGACCTTGTGCGCCGCGACCACGCGGGCGACGGGGGTGAGCGCCGTCAGGCGCAGCTCGCGCGGCAGCCGCATGCCGCGCACCGCGGGCACGCCCTCGATCACGACGCTCTCGACGAGGTCCGGCAGCCGCGCGGCCGCCACCAGCACCGTGCCCCCGCCCGCCGAGTTGCCCAGCAGGTGCGCCGGACCGCCGACGAGCCCCTCGATCACCGCCGCGACGTAGGTGGTGATCGCGCGCCTGAGATCCTCGGGCGTCATCTGGGAGTAGTCGAGCGCCTCGCTCAATCCGCAGCCCGGACGGTCGACCACGATCGCGCGCACACCGGGCAGCGCGGCCACGAGCGGCACGAACACGTTGCCGGCGGTCGGGTTGCCGTGGACGAACACCACCGGCCGTCCCTCGCCGTGCTCGAGGACCCGCACGCGGATGCCGTAGTCCGGCACCTCGATCCAGCGTTCGACGGGCGCCATCCCGTGGAGCGCCCACACGTCCCGCTCGGCCGCGCGGTAGCGCTCGTCGTCGCGTCGGGAGACGCGCGGGGCCACGGTGGTCATGCGGCTGCTCCTGGGAGTGCGTGGGGGCTATCCCTCAGGATGCGCCCGACCCGGCCGAGCCGCGACCGGAGCGGCGCGCGCATCGTCGCCCACGCATCCCGCCCGGGGCCACGGGTGCGCGCGTCAGCGCGAGTAGGTGCCGACCAGGCGCGCCTGCTCGATGATCGCGTCGCCGTAGGCGTGGAGGAAGGCGTCGCGTGCGGGCTCGCCGATGACGGGGCGGCTGAGCGCGTACACCCAGAAGTAGTAGCGGTGGTCGCCGTGGCCGTAGGGCGGGAACGGGCCCACGTAGCCGTGCCCGCCGTCGTCGTTCGGGCCTTGGCGACCCGCCGCGACGTCGATCTCGCCGTCGAGCGGCGCGAGCCCGTACAGCGTCCAGTGGGTGAATCCGAGCGGCTTGGGAGCGTCGGGATCGTGGCACACGAGCGCGAGCTCGACGGCCTCCGCTGGGATCCCGTCGACGACCATGCGAGGCGTCTCCGCGCCGAACTGGCCGGCGAACCGGTCGTCGATCCGCTCCATGCCGGCGATGTCGGGGCTGGTCAGCACGAGGTCCTTGACGGGCACGGGCTCCTCCTTGCGGTCGCTGATGCGCTCGCGTCCCATCATGCGGGGTCGGCGGCGCGAACGCGAGGGCGCGAGAGCCGGCAGGCCTCCCGACGCACGCGCGACGGCGCGGCGCGGTGGCGCGCCGCGCATCGTCCCGTCAGCGGACCCGGGTCATCCAGCCGTAGGTGTCCTCGGCGCGGCCGTACTGGATGTCGGTGAGGCGTTGACGGATCGCGCTGGTGACGTCGCCGGGCTCGCCATCGCCGACGGTGACGTCGAAGTCGGCCGAGGCGATGCGTCCCACGGGCGTGATGATCGCCGCGGTGCCGCACGCGAACACCTCGGTGATCTCGCCGTCCTCGATGCCCTCGCGCAGCTCCGCGAGGGTGATGTCGCGCTCGACCACCTTGAGGTCGCGCTCCTCGACCAGCTGGATCACGCTCTTGCGCGTGACCCCCTCGAGGATGTTGCCGTTGATGATCGGCGTGAGGACGGTGCCGTCCTTGCGGACCGCGAACACGTTCATCCCGCCGAGCTCCTCGAGCACCGCGTTGGTGGCGGCGTCGAGGTACAGGACCTGGTCGAAGCCGCGCTCGTAGGCGGCCATCTGCGGGCGCAGCGACGCGGCGTAGTTGCCTCCGCACTTCGCGGCGCCGGTGCCGCCGGGGCCCGCGCGGTGGTAGTCGCGCTCGACCCAGATGCTCACCGGCTTGATGCCGCCCGGGAAGTACGGGCCCGACGGCGACGCGATGAGCAGGTAGTCGACCCGCTTGGGCGCGCGCAGGCCCAGGAAGACGTCCGTGCCGATGAGGAACGGCCGCAGGTAGAGGGAGGTCTCGGGAGCGTCCGGCACCCAGGCGTGGTCGAGCTCGAGGAGCGCGTCGATCGAGGCCATGAAGTCCTCGACCGGCAGCTCCGGCAGCGCCATGCGCCACGAGGAGCGCTGGAGGCGCTCGGCGTTCGCGACCGGGCGGAAGAGGTGGATCGAGCCGTCGGCCCACCGGTACGCCTTGAGACCCTCGAAGACCTCCTGCGCGTAGTGCAGCACCGACGCGGCGGGATCCATCGGGATCGGGCCGTAGGGCTCCACGCGGCGGTCGCCCCAACCCCCGTCGGCCGTCCAGGTCATGTGGGCCATGTGGTCCGTGAACTGGAGCCCGAACGCGAGGTCCTTGAGCTTCTCCGCGCGCTCGGCATCGGTGGCCGGGTTCGGGTTCTTGACGACGCGGAAGGCCTCCGCGGTGGACGATGCAGCGGTGTCGGTCACGTCGAAGCCTTCCTGTGATGGGGGGTGGGTACGAGAGTAGTGCTCGGCGGGGTTGCCGCCACCCCGCCGAGTGGTACCAATCGCTACGACTTGGTGCGACCTCGTAGCGATTGGTACCACTGCGACGGGTGGCGTTGGGCCTCGCGCCTAGCCGCGGATGCGGGCGGCGAGCGCGTCGCCCACCTCGACCGTGGTGCGGGGGCCCCAGCCCTCCGCGACCTTGGCCGCCGCATCGTCCGCGACGGCGGCCTCGACCTTGGCGGCG
Organism: Demequina litoralis; assembly: GCF_030418455.1. Taxonomy (GTDB): domain Bacteria; phylum Actinomycetota; class Actinomycetes; order Actinomycetales; family Demequinaceae; genus Demequina; species Demequina litoralis. Next base: position 47,683 of record NZ_JAUHPW010000013.1, on the reverse strand, counting down.
AGCTCGGCGTGGCCGAGGAAGTCGAGCATCATCGCGACCGACAGCACCGTGGCGGACGGGTCCGCCTTCTGCTGGCCGGCGATGTCGGGCGCGGAGCCGTGGACCGGCTCGAACATCGAGGGGCCGGTCTTGTCGGGGTTCACGTTGCCGGACGCCGCGAGGCCGATGCCGCCCGAGATGGCCGCGGCCTCGTCGGTCAGGATGTCGCCGAAGAGGTTGTCGGTGACGATGACGTCGAACGATGCGGGGGCCGTGACGAGCTTGATGGTCGCCGCGTCGACGTGCAGGTAGTCCCACGTGACGCCGGGGAACTCGGGCGCGACGGCCTCGACCGTGCGGCGCCACAGGTGGCCCGCGTGGACGAGCACGTTGTGCTTGTGCACCAGGGTGACGTGCTTGCGCTCGCGCTTGGAGGCGACGTCGAAGGCGTAGCGGACCACGCGCTCGACACCGTGACGGGTGTTGACCGACACCTCGGTCGCGATCTCGTGCGGGGTGTCGACGCGCAGCGCGCCGCCGTTGCCCACGTACGGACCCTCGGTGCCCTCGCGGACCACGACGAAGTCGATGTCGCCCGGGTCGCTCAGCGGCGAGACCTCGCCCGGGTACAGGCGCGAGGGACGGAGGTTGACGTACTGGTCCAGCTCGAAGCGGAGCTTGAGCAGCAGGCCGCGCTCGAGGACGCCGGACGGCACCGTCGGGTCGCCGATCGCGCCGAGCAGGATGACGTCGTGGCCCTTGATCGCCTCGAGGTCCGCATCCGTGAGGGTCTCCCCCGTCGCGTGCCAGCGCTTCGCGCCGAGGTCGAACTCGGTGGTCTCGAACGTGATGCCGGTGCCCTCCGTCGCGGCGGCGAGGCACTTGAGCCCCTCCGCCACGACCTCCGGACCGATGCCGTCGCCGGCGACCACCGCGAGGCGGTAGGACGTCATGAGGTTCCCCTTCGAAGTCGTGATCGTGGCCGGCGCGGGGCCACCCGTCCGCCTCGTGGGCGGGGGCGGCGACGCCGGCCTGTCGTCCGCTCATCCTAGGGCCGTTGTCCACCATTCGGCAACGCGGTCTCGCATCATGAGACATCGCGCGCGCCTCGATCGCGGCTGCGCGGACGGCGGCACGACGAAGGGGAGGCCCCGGACGGGACCTCCCCTTCGCATCGGCTCAGGTGAGCAGGATCAGCGCGCGGCGGAGCCGTCCACGTAGTCCTTGTCCTGGGTCGCGGCCGACCACGAGAACAGCGAGCGCAGCTCCTTGCCGGTCGTCTCGATCGGGTGCGACTCCTCCTTGGCGCGGAGCTCCTTGAACTCCGGCGCGCCGGCGTCCTGGTCCGCGATGAAGCGGGTGGCGAACGCGCCCGACTGGATGTCCGCGAGGATCGCCTTCATCGACTCCTTGACCTCGGGGGTCACGACGCGCGGGCCGGAGACGTAGTCGCCGTACTCGGCGGTGTCGGAGATCGACCAGCGCTGCTTGGCGATGCCGCCCTCCCACATGAGGTCGACGATGAGCTTGAGCTCGTGGAGCACCTCGAAGTAGGCGATCTCGGGCTGGTAGCCAGCCTCGGTGAGGACCTCGAAGCCCGCCTGGACCAGGTGCGACATGCCACCGCAGAGGACGGCCTGCTCGCCGAACAGGTCGGTCTCGGTCTCCTCGGTGAAGGTGGTCTTGATGACGCCGGCGCGGGTGCCGCCGATGGCCGCCGCGTAGGACAGCGCGAGCGCCCAGGCCTGGCCCGACTCGTCGCGCTCGACGCCGATGATGTCCGGGATGCCGCGGCCCGCGACGTACTCGCGGCGCACGGTGTGGCCCGGGGCCTTCGGGGCGATGAGGATGACGTCGACGCCCTCGGGGGCGTCGATGTAGCCGAAGCGGATGTTGAAGCCGTGCGCGAACGCGAGGGCCTTGCCCGGCGCGAGGTTCGGCGCGATCTCGTCCGCGTAGATGCCGCGCTGGTGCTGGTCGGGCGCGAGGATCATGATGACGTCGGCCCACGCGGTGGCGTCGGCGACGTTCTGGACGGTGAAGCCGTCCTCCTCCGCCTTCGCGATGGACTTGGAGCCGTCGCGCAGCGCGACGTGGACCTCGACACCCGAGTCGCGCAGGTTCTGCGCGTGGGCGTGGCCCTGCGAGCCGTAGCCGACGATGGCCACCTTCTTGCCCTGGATGATCGAGAGGTCGGCGTCCTTCTCGTAGAACAGCTCAGCCATGCTGGGGATCTCCTTCATTTCTTTTCGTACGTAGGTGAGAACTGCGGAGGGACGATGCGGCGGTCACCCGCGCATCGTCCGGCGGCTAGGCGGTGGCGACGCGGTCGAGCGCGCGCTCCGTGATGGAGCGGGCGCCGCGGCCGATGGCGACGGTGCCGGACTGGACGATCTCGCGGACGTCGTGCGGCGCGAGGGCCGCGAGCAGCGCCTCGAGCTTGTCGGGCGTGCCGACGGCCTCGATGACGACCGAGTCCGTGGAGACGTCGACGATGTGCGCGCGGAACAGGTCGACGATCTGGAGGACGTCGGTGCGCTGGCGGGCGTCCGCGCGCACCTTGACCAGCAGCAGGTCGCGCTGGACCGAGCGGTCGCGCTCGAGCTCGACGATCTTGAGCACGTGGACCAGCTTGTTGAGCTGCTTCGTCACCTGCTCGAGCGGGAGCTCGTCGACGTCGACGACCACGGTGATGCGGGAGATCTCCGGGTGCTCGGTCTGACCCACGGCGAGCGAGTGGATGTTGAACGCGCGGCGCGAGAACAGGCCGGCGACGCGCGCGAGCACGCCGGGCTTGTTCTCGACGAGCACGGACAGGGTGTGCTTGGTCATGGGTTCAGTCCTCCCGGTCCCACTTGGGGGCGATGCCCTGGGCGTACTGGATCTCGTCGTTGCTGGTGCCGGCGGCGACCATGGGCCACACCATCGCGTCGCGCGACACCGTGAAGTCCACGACCACGGGCTGGTCGTCGATCTCGTTGGCGCGCTTGATGGTCGCGTCGACGTCCGCGTCGGACTCGCAGCGCAGGCCCACGCAGCCCATCGCCTCCGCGAGCTTGACGAAGTCGGGGACGCGGCGCGTGCCGTGACCGGTGTGCAGGTCCGTGTTGGAGTAGCGGCCCTCGTAGAAGAGGGTCTGCCACTGACGGACCATGCCCAGGCTCGAGTTGTTGATGAGCGCGACCTTGATGGGGATCTCGTTGATCGCGCACGTGACCAGCTCCTGGTTGGTCATCTGGAAGCAGCCGTCGCCGTCGATCGCCCACACGGTCTGGTCGGGCTGGCCCACCTGCGCGCCCATCGCGGCGGGCACCGAGAAGCCCATGGTGCCGAGGCCGCCCGAGTTGATCCACGTGTTGGGGCGCTCGTACCGGATGAACTGGCTCGCCCACATCTGGTGCTGGCCCACGCCGGAGGTGTAGATGGTCGACTCGGGGTCGTTGAGCTGGCCCAGGCGCTGGATCACGTGCTGGGGGCTCGACAGCCCGTCCTTGGTGGGCGTGTAGCCCAGCGCGTACGTGGTGCGCCAGTCGTCGAGCTGCGCCCACCAGGCCTCGAGGTCGGGCTTGCCGTGGCGCTCGTGCTCGTGCGCGAGAGCCGGGACGAGCGCCTCGAAGACCTCCTTGAGGTCACCCACGATCGGCACGTCGACCGCACGGTTCTTGCCGATCTCCGCCGGGTCGATGTCCGCGTGCACGATGGTCGCGTGCGGGGCGAAGCTGTTGAGGTTGCCGGTGACGCGGTCGTCGAAGCGGGCGCCGAGCGCGACGATGAGGTCCGCCTTCTGGAGCGCCGCCACCGCCGGGACGGTGCCGTGCATGCCGGGCATGCCGAGGTGCTGCGGGTGGCTGTCGGGCAGCGCGCCGCGGGCCATGAGCGTGGTGACCACGGCCGCGCCGGAGAGGTCGGTGAGCTTGCGCAGGCCGGCCCCCGCGCCGGCGCGGATGACGCCGCCGCCGACGTAGAGCACGGGGCGGCGGGCGGTCGCGAGCAGGCGGGCCGCCTCCTGCACCGTCTTCTGGTGCGGGCGCACGCCGGCGTTGAAGCCGGGCAGCTCGATACGGCCGGGCCACTGGAAGGTGGTCGTGGCCTGCTGCGCGGACTTGGCGATGTCGACGAGGACGGGGCCGGGACGGCCGTGGCTCGCGATGTAGAAGGCCTCCGCGATCGCGGCCGGGATCTCGGCGGGGTCCGTCACCAGCACGTTGTGCTTGGTGATGGGCGCCGTGATGCCGACGATGTCCGCCTCCTGGAAGGCGTCCGTGCCGATCATCGCCGCGCCCACCTGGCCGGTGATCGCGACCATGGGGATCGAGTCCATGTTCGCGTCGGCGATCGGGGTGACGAGGTTGGTCGCGCCGGGACCGGAGGTCGCGATGCAGACGCCCACCTTGCCGGTCGCGTGGGCGTAGCCCTGTGCGGCGTGGCCGGCGCCCTGCTCGTGGCGCACCAGGATGTGGCGCAGCTTGGACGAGTCCATGAGCGGGTCGTAGGTCGGGAGGATCGCGCCGCCGGGGATGCCGAAGACGTCGGTCGCGCCGGCGCACTCGAGCGAGCGGATGATCGACTCCGCGCCGGTCATCTCGACGCCGTTGAGCGCGGGATCCGGGTTCGACTGCGGCGTGGGGCGCGCGAGCGACGTCGTGCTCGGTGCCTGGCGGGCGATGCGGGCCGCGGGCATGCCCGGCTTGGCCTGAACCTGAGCCATCTTCTCTCCTGGTCGTCGGGTGGAGACGGATCCTTGCGTCCGCCTCGCATGAGAAAACCCCTCAGCCTGGCGGCTTCGGGGTCAGCGCGCGGACGAGTTCGGTGCTACCGGTCGCGGTCCGCGCGCCTGGTAACTCGTACAAGGATCGTCTGCATGGATGCGACTCTACGCCCGGGCCCGGGCGGGTGTCACCATATGGACAACTAATCTCGCATTGTGGTTCACCGTCTTGAATACTGAGACGAGCGTCGCCTTCTCCTCGCCCGACAGTACGCACGGATCCGGGCGCGACGCGCCGGGCCCGCCGGCGAGCTGGCGCCCTGCTCGCGGCGTGTCGCCGTGAGATCCGTGCCGGCTGTCGGGGTGGGCGCCGCTCAGCGGCGGGTCACGACGAGGCTGCCGTCCAGCTCGAGGTCCCGGGTGAGGATCTGACCGGCGGACATCACGAGGACATCGCCCGAGGGCGACCACGTGGGCGCCGAGTGGGCCCAGCCCCGCTGCGTGCCCCCGACCTGACGCGCGCCCGCGTCGGTGACGAGCACCATCCGCGAGGAGTTGTTCTCGCCCGGCTTGCGCCACTTGTTCACCGCGACGAGCACGCCCGAGCCGTCCGCGGTGAACGACCCGCCCGCGATCCACTCCCCCGTGTTCAGGGGCACGTCGACCACGGTGACGGCACCGCTCGTCACCTCGATCGCGAGCAGCTCGACGTCCATCGGTCCGACGAAGCTCTTCACCAGCACGGTCGAGCCGTCGGGCGACCAGCCGACGAGCATGGCGCGCGAGGCATCCAGCGACGCGACCTCGATGTCGCTCGACCCGTCAGTCGCGGCCACCCGGAGGCTGCGCCCCTCGGTGCCACGGTCGAGGTAGGCGACGTGGCGCGCGTCCGGTGACGGGTCGACGCCGGAGAGGGTCAGCAGCGCGGTGGCTCCCAGGCCATCGCCCTTGCCGACCAGCTCCACCTCGTAGGTGCCGGGTACAGCCCGCATGAGGCGGACGGTCTCGGCCTCGTCCGGCGCGCGGAAGAGCAGGCCGCCATCCGGCGCGAAGACGGGGTCCGAACCTCGCCCGAGCCGCACCACCTCGCCGTCCGAGACCCGGATCAGCGAGATGTGGTGCACCCAGACGCGACGCTCGTCGTCGTTGCTGATGGTCATGCTTCGGGACGACACGGCCAGGCAGGATCCGTCGGTCGACCAGGCGAGAGCCTGGGGCTCGTGGAAGGCGAGCTCCGCCAGGACCGAGGCGTCGCCGGACGCGGGGTCGACGATCTCGACGCGGAGCGCGTCGTCGACGACCCGTGCGGCAGCGAGCCTGGTGCCCGACGGGTCCCAGGCGAACGCGGCGTCGTCGTCGGACACGAGGGCGGCGACCGTGTCCATGGTGGCCGTGTCGAACAGCCGCACGGTGGACCTGCCCTCGCCGGACTCCTCCATGGCAAGCGTGGTGCCGTCCGCGGAGAACGCGGGATCCAGGAAGGCGGAGAGCTCCTGCGTCGGCCTGGGCTCCACAACCGTGGTGGTGGCACCGGTAGCGGTCGGGAGCACTCCCTCCTGGTGCGCGACCGGGGTCACCGCCGCCGGCACCGGCACGCAGGGCTCGGCGACGGGCATCGTCAGGTCATCGTCCCCCATCGGGACGAACGCATCCTCGTCCTCGGTCGGGTCGGCGCTTGCGCTGACCGAGGGCGACGGGGAAGGTGTCGGCGACTCCGCCGCCGCCACGACCACGTCGGGGTCGCCCGCCTGGGATGTCACCGACGCGCTCGGCGTCGGGCCGGACGATGCACCGACGGCGGCCACCGCATCGTCCCGTCGCGCGGTGGTCGTCACGATGAGGCCGACCGAGACCGCGATCACCGTCACCGCCGCAGCAGCGGGGATCCACACCTTGGGCGCCTTGAGCACCTCGAGCCACCCCGCTCGGTCGTCGGTCATCGCTACCCCCCCGGTAGATCGGCGTCGTCCTGCCTGGCAACTTAGCGACACGGGGTGACGGTTATGCATCCTCCCGGTCTCGTGTCGATAACGATGCCGGTCGCGGATCGGTTGGGTCCGCGGGGGCGGTCATCGGTCCGGATGGTCGAAGGCCTGCAGGATGCGACCGGCACCCACGTCCCAGCTGCCCACGGGGGCGCCGCTCCCCAGGTCGTACATCGCGACGTCACCGTCCGTCGGGCAGGTCACGATGAGACGGTCGCCGGACGTCCGCGTCTCGCTCGACAGCCCCCGGTCGTCGCTCGGGCAGACGCCCTCGATGGTCGCCACGGGCGAGCCGTCGAGCCCGTACAGCGCCACCTCCCACCCCCCGTCGACCAGAGAGGCGACGATGTGCCGCTGGCTGACGCGATGGAAGTACCCCTCCGTGGACCGGTAGTGGACGTCGGCGTAGATCGAGGCGTCCACCTCGGTGATCGACCCGTCACGAAGGTCGTAGCGGAAGAGCGCCTCCGCGCCGGGCCCCGACTCGGGCCTGCGGGCGAAGAGGAACGTGTCGTCGTCGATCCAGCCGACGAAGCTGTAGCGGGTCGCCGGGTGGGCGAACTCGGCGAGCAGCTCGCTCCGCGCGACGTCGTCGACGTCGACCAGCCACACCCTCGTGCGGGACGAGTCGTCGGCGAAGCCGAAGCAGACGATGCGGCCGCCGTCGACGGGCGAGTACAGGTACGACATGTCCCGCGGCTCCCATCCGGCCGCGAAGAAGCCTCGCGGCAGGTCGCTGCAGGCGCCCGCCCCGCCTGGTGCGGCGGTCGCGACGACGTTGGCGAGGCCCTCGCCGCCCCAGGCGTACACGAGCGCCTCGCCGGGCGCGAAAGGCGCGGCGAGCTCCCACGGCACCCTGTCGATGGATCCCGCCGGAGCCCCGGTCTCGACGCTCACGAGGTCGATGTCGTAGAAGCCGTGCTCGGAGCCCGGGTACAGCGTGGTCCCAGTCCACAGGTTCGCACCGTCCCAGGCGAGCGGGAGACCGCTCCCGAGCTCGTCGAGCGTCCGCGCGGCATACCAGTCGCCGTCCGGGGACACGAGCGAGAGGCTTCCCTCGTACGCCGGGAGCACGGCGGGATCCCAGGGGTCCGTCTGGTCTGCGAACAGCGTCTGCTGGTCGACGTCGTCGTGAAGTGTGACGACGAACCAACCGGGACCCACCTCGCCCCACGGGATCGCCTCCGCGGACAGCTGTGGCACGGGAGCGTAGCCGGGCACGATCTGCGCTAGAGGCAGGTCGGGATCCGGCGAGGGCTCGGCGCTCGGCGAGGCTGAGGCCGTCGGCCCGGGTACGGCGCTGGCACTGGCGCTCGGCGAGGCGGAGCTCGTCGGCGCGGCGGGAGCGGGGACGTCGGCTCGGGCGCCGAGCGCGAGCGCCCCGACGCCGCCGATCACGCCGACCGCGGCCACCGCGGCGCCCGCGGCGATCGCGGACCTCGTGCGACGGCGGCGGCGTGCCACGGAGCCGAGCGCACCGATCGTGGTCGCGGTCGGCACGGTGGTGCTGGACGCGATGGCACGCTCGCGGTCCCTCATCATGTCCTCGAGGCTGGTCATCGCTGCCCCCTCACGGTGCCGACGGGCACCCGATCCGAGTCGTCCGGGCGCGCGTCCGTGCCCAGCCGTGCGTTGAGCGCCGCGAGCCCGTCGGAGACGTAGCGCTTGACAGCCCCCTCCGACAGGCCGAGCGCGCCGGCGGTGTCGCGCACGCTGAGGTCGTCGAGGTACCGGAGGACGACGCACGCTCGGACACGCGGCGGGAGCTCCATGAGCGCGAGGTCCAGATCCGGTCGCGGCTCGGGCAGGTGGTCCTCGTGCGCCGAAGGCGTCTGCGCGGCAAGCCGCTTCACCGTCGCGTCGTGGCGCGTGCGACGACGCCCCCGGTCGATGAAGCGCGTCGCGATCGCGCGCCTCACATACGCGTCCGCCGCGTTCAACGACGCGAACCGCCGGTGCTTGGCGAACACCGCGATCATCGCGTCGTGCACGAGGTCGGGCGCTTCATCGGGCCCCGCCAGCATCGTCGCCAACGCCATGAGGCGCCCGTACCGCTCGCCGCACAGCGCATCGAACATGGGTTGCGACGCCTTGGTCACCACGATCCGATCACCCCTCTCGCCTGAGGAACGCGAGAACCTCGTCGGAGGTTGGGTCGGGTCCGGTCATCGGGTCGTCGCGCAGGTCCGGCCGGGCATGTCGGACCGCAGGCCGCGCGGCTCAACGGCGAGTCAGGACGAGGCTGCCGGGCACCGTCTCGCCGTCGACGGTCGAGCGCGCGTGACAGGTCGCGAGGGTGTCGCCGTCGGGGGCCCACGTGGGGGCGCACGACGCCCAGCCAGCGACGGGCCGCGTGAGGTCGACGGCGTCTCCGCCGCTCAGCAGCACCGGGCGCGAGACGGGCGCGTCGCCGCGGGTCGAGTTCACCATCACGACGACGCCGGAGCCGTCGGGGACGGGTGCGGCGTACGAGAGCCGCTCCTGGCGGGTGAGACCCGGCGTCTTGACCCGCGTTACGTCGCCGGACTCGATGTCGATGGTCCACAAGCGCGGCCGGCCGGAGGGCTGGGCGCCGGTGACGAGGAGCGACGAGTCGTCCGCCATCCACTTGACGTAGCCCCACGAGGCGCCGTCGATGCGTGCCACCAGGCGGCTGCCACGCGCGCCGGTGTCCGCGACGCGCACCTCGAGCGACTCGCCCTCGACCACGTAGGCGACGGCCTCGCGGTCGGAGCTCAACCGGGTCGAGCCGGGGTCGGTGGACAGGGCGGTGAGGAGCGTGCGCTCGGTGCCGTCGGACGAGGCACGCCAGTACGCGAGGCGGCCGCTCGCGCGCGGACCGAGGTACATCACGTCGCCGTCCGGCAGGAACCGCGGGTAGGCACCCGTGCCGATCCACGTGGTCGCGCCGTCCGCGACGCGCACGACCGCGATCTCGTAGTCCTGGTAGCGAGGCTCGTCGGTCGCGGCCGAGAGGTCGTCCGTGACCGCGAGCGCGATGCAGGCACCGTCGTCGGACCAGCTCAGCCCGCCCGCGACGGCTGCGGGGAACTTCGCGAGGAAGGACACCGCCCCGCTCTGTCCGTCGACCGTGACGAGCTCGAGCGTGCCGTCGTTCATGCGGCGCGCGACCGCCGCGGTGGCGCCGGCCGGGTCCCACTCCACGGGCGCCGAGACCCAGTCGCTCCCGAGCGCGACCATCGAGGTCACCGTCGGCGTGCTGAAGAGCTCCGCGGTCGACGAGCCGTCGTGCCGGAGCAGCGAGAAGAGTCGCTTGCCGTCCGCCGAGAACTGCGGCCCCGCGTAGGTGACGTCCAGACCGGTCTGGCTCGGGTCGGAGGCCTCGGTGGTCGCGTCCGCGTCGGTCGGAAGCACCGAGCGGCCCGCCTCCACCGTGGTGGTGGGGACCTCGGTGGGCAGGCATGCGTCGGCCGCGACCGCGTCTGCGCTGCCGAGGATCGACGACGTCGCGAGCGCCGGGTCGTCGACGTCGGGCGCCGCGGAGGTCTCGACCGGCGCCGACGACGCCGCGACGTGGCCGCCGGCGTCGGGCTGCGCGGCAGCGACGGCGTCGGCGGCCTCGACCTTCGACTGCGCGACGTCGACGCCGAGGGCGACCGCGAGGGCGATCGCGCCGAGCGCCGCGGGGATCCAGAGCCGACGCGAGGCACGCCTGCGGCGTGCGGCGGGCCCGGGCGCCCCGTCGGTCATCGCTCCCCCAAGGCTCGGTCAACTGTCCCCGTAGGTTAGCGGTACGCACCGCCCCTCCGGAACCTTCCCTGGCGATGTCACGCGATGCCACCGGGGGGATGTCCGGACTGCACCTTTTGGGGGCCCGGAACGGGCCTCGAGGCACCCTCGCGGGCCCTCGCCGGTCGCCGCCCTCGCCGGTCGCCGCCCGCGCCGCGGACGGGCGAGCCTCGCCCGCCCCACCAGGACCACGCATCGTCTCGACGCACGAGCGCCCCGCCCGGCGGGACCGGACGGGGCGCTCGAAGGCGGTCGAGCCGCGGGGCTCAGCTGAGGACGGCGCCGCGCGAGGCCGAGCCGACGAGCTTCTGGTACTTGCCCAGCACGCCCTTGGTGAACCGCGCGGGGATGGGCTCCCAGCCCTCCTGGCGGGCGGCGAGCTCCTCGTCGGAGACGTGCAGCTCGAGCGTGCCGTTGGCGACGTCGAGCGTGATCCTGTCGCCGTCGCGCACGAACGCGATGGGGCCGCCGTCGACGGCCTCCGGCGCGATGTGACCGACGCACAGGCCCGTGGTGCCGCCGGAGAAGCGGCCGTCCGTGATGAGGAGGACGTCCTTGCCCAGGCCCGCGCCCTTGATCGCGGCGGTGATGGCGAGCATCTCGCGCATGCCGGGGCCGCCCTTGGGGCCCTCGTAGCGGATGACGACGCAGTCGCCGGCCTGGATGGTGCCGTCCTCGAGGGCGTCGAGCGCGGCCCGCTCGCGGTCGAAGACGCGGGCGGTGGCCTCGAAGACGTCGTCGTCGAAGCCGGCCGACTTCACCACCGCACCCTCGGGGGCGAGCGAGCCCTTGAGGATGGTGATGCCGCCGGTCTTGTGGATCGGGTTGTTGAGCGCACGGACCACGCGACCGTCGATGGCGGCGGGCTTGAGCTCGTCCATGTTCTCGGCGAGCGTCTTGCCGGTGACCGTCATGACGTCGCCGTGCATGAGGCCCGCGTCGAGCAGCGTCTTCATGACGGCGGGCACGCCGCCCACGCGGTCGACGTCGTTCATGACGAACTGGCCGAACGGCTTGAGGTCGCCCAGGTGCGGGACCTTGGAGGCCACGCGCGCGAAGTCGTCGAGCGTGAGGTCGACCTCGGCCTCGTTCGCGATCGCGAGGAGGTGGAGGACGGCGTTGGTCGAGCCGCCGAACGCCATGACGACGGCGATGGCGTTCTCGAACGCCTCCTTGGTCATGATGTCGCGCGCCGTGATGCCGAGACGCAGCATGTTGACGACCGCCTCGCCCGACTTGTGGGCGTAGTAGTCGCGGCGACGGTCCGCGCTCGGCGGGGCGGCGGAGCCGGGGATCGACATACCGAGGGCCTCGCCCACGGACGCCATCGTGTTGGCGGTGTACATGCCGCCGCACGCGCCCTCGCCCGGGCAGATCGCCTTCTCGATCGCGAGACGGTCCTCCTCGGACATGAGGCCGCGGGCGCACGCGCCGACCGCCTCGAACGCGTCGATGATGGTGACGTCCTTGGACGTGCCGTCCGAGAGGGTGACGTGGCCCGGCATGATCGAGCCCGCGTAGAGGAACACGCTCGCGAGGTCGAGGCGGGCCGCGGCCATGAGCATGCCGGGCAGCGACTTGTCGCAGCCGGCGAGCAGCACCGAGCCGTCGAGGCGCTCCGCCATCATCACCGTCTCGACCGAGTCCGCGATGAGGTCGCGCGACACGAGCGAGAAGTGCATGCCCTCGTGGCCCATCGAGATGCCGTCCGACACGGAGATGGTGCCGAACTCGAGCGGGTAGCCGCCGCCGGCGTGCACGCCGTTCTTGGACGATGCGGCGAGGCGCTGGAGCGACAGGTTGCAGGGGGTGATCTCGTTCCACGAGGACGCGATGCCGATCTGCGGCTTCGCGAAGTCCTCGTCGCCGAGACCGACCGCGCGGAGCATGCCGCGGGACGCGGTCGCCTCCAGGCCGTCAGTGACCTGGCGCGACCGGGGCTTGATGTCGGGGGTCTGCGTCATGAGGCCGAGTCTAGGACGATGCGGTGGGACGCGACGCCCGCATCGTGGACACCCCGACGGAGGCGGCGGCGCGCATCGTCCCTTTGCGGCGTGAGAAGGGACGACGCGGCGGCGGCGGGCCGCGCCTCCATGCCCGTCGCGCCCGGGAGCAAGAGGTGTCCCGACGCGCGGGGGGCACCGCGGGGGCGGAACGTTCACCCAGGATTCACCGCTTGGCGCCCGATTCGTCACCTTCGCGTCGATACGTTGATTGCGGCCGGGCGCCGGCGGGAGGAACCTCCCGAAGCGACGGTCGCACCGTTCCACGCACGACCCCTGCGGCCGGGGCTCGGCCGCGCCCGAGCCATGGAGGTCTCCGTGTCACCTGTCACCCGTCCGCTCGCCCGCCGCGGCCTCGCCGTGGGCGCAGTCGTCGCCCTCGGCGCCGCGGCCGCCGCACCCGCCTACGCCGCGATCGTCGGCGCCCCGATCGCGTACTCGGCGAGCGACGCCGCGCTGTCTCTCACGCCCATCGGCACCCACGAGACGGGCGTGTTCGACGAGTCGGCTGCCGAGATCGTGCAGTTCCACGCCGCCACGCAGCGCCTCTTCACGGTCGACGCCCTCGCCGGCCAGGTGCGCGTCCTCGATGCGAGCGACCCGACCGACCCGACCGAGCTCCTCGACCTCGTCACCGCGGGCGTCACCGCCGCCGACAAGTCGGTGATCCCGGCCGGCGCCGTCGCGAACTCGGTCGCCGTGCGCGAGGACGGGCTGGTCCTGGTCGCGGTCGAGAGCGACCCGAAGACGGACAGGGGCTGGCTGGTGTTCTTCGACGCCGCGGGCGACGGCACGGCGCTCGGCGCGGTGCGCGTGGGCGCGCAGCCGGACATGGTCACGATCACCCCCGACGGCAGCAGGGCCGTCACCGCCGACGAGGGCGAGCCGAACGACGACTACGACGTCGACCCTGAGGGCACGATCAGCGTGGTGTCGCTGCCGGGCACGGTCGCGGTCCCGAAGCAGGCCAAGGTCCGCACCGCGACCTTCCACTCGTACGAGGGCAGCCGCCTGCCCGAGGGCGTGCGCATCTTCGCAGGCATCGATGGCGCGAACCACCCCGTGTCGCGCAACCTCGAGCCTGAGTACGTCACGGTCGACGCCGCGTCGACCACCGCGTACGTGACGCTGCAGGAGAACAACGCGATCGCGGTCGTGGACCTGCACACCGCGCGCGTGACCGACATCCTCCCGCTCGGCGCCAAGGACCACGCGGTCGCGGGCAACGGCATCGACGCATCCAACAGGGACGGCGGCGTCAGCATCCAGACGTGGCCGATCCACGGGCTTTACATGCCCGACGCGATCGCCTCCTACACCGTCGACGGCGAGACCTACCTGGTGACCGCCAACGAGGGCGACGCCCGCGAGTGGGGCGACTACGAGGAGCCGGTCGGATACGACGATCTCGTCCTGTGCGACGACAACCCCGCCGCGGGGCTCGGCGACAACGAGCTGCTCGGCAGGCTCGACTTCACTCCCGAGTCCGGCCTGAGCGCGGACGGCAGCTGCTACGAGGAGCTGTACGCGTTCGGTGCGCGGTCGTTCTCGATCTGGACCACCGACGGCGCGCAGGTCTTCGACTCGGGCGACGACTTCGAGCAGATCACGGCCGCGGCCGCCCCGGAGTCCTTCAACGCGAGCAACACCAACAACGAGCTCGACAACCGTTCCGACAACAAGGGGCCCGAGCCCGAGGGCGTGACGATCGGCGAGGTCGAGGGACGCACGTACGCGTTCGTCGGCCTCGAGCGCGTCGGCGGCGTCATGGTCTACGACGTCACCGATCCCGCCGCATCGACGTTCGTCACCTACGTGAGCAACCGCGACTTCGGGTTCGACCCCGAGGACGAGCTCGCGTCCGCCGGCGACCTCGGCCCCGAGGGCCTCGCGTTCATCCCCGCGGCGGACTCGCCGTCGGGCGCGCCGCTGCTCGCGGTGGCCAACGAGGTGTCCGGCACGACGACGCTGTTCGAGATCAGCATCCGCTAGCCGCCCTGGGGAGCCCGGCGGCCGCGCGGCCGCCGGGCTCCCTCGCGTCCGGCCCGACTTGACGTTGACGCGACGTCAACTTCTACCGTGGTCGGCATGGACCTCGACATCGCCGCCGTCGCACGGCTCACGGGCGTGACGAGCCGGACGCTGCGCCACTACGACGCGATCGGGCTGCTCACCCCCGCCTGGACCGGCCACGACGGCCGGCGCCACTACGGCGAGGCGGAGCTGCTGCGGCTCCAGCACATCCTGGTGCTGCGCGAGCTGGACGTGCCGCTCGAGACCATCGCCAGCATCGTCGACACCGACGACCCCGCGCTCACCGCCGCGCTGATGCGGGACCACCACACGGCGCTCCTCGCCCGACGCGACCGCGTCGCCGCGCTCGCCGCGACGGTCGAGCGCACCCTCATCCGACTCGAGAAGGGACTGCCCATGACAACGGACGACATGTTCGACGGCTTCGACCACGAGCGCTACGAGCCCGAGGCGCGGGAGCGCTGGGGGGACGATGCGGTGGCCCGGTCGAACGCGGCATGGAAGGGACTGTCGTCCGAGGCGCAACGTGCGCACCTCGCCGAGCACGAGGCGGTCGCGGCGAAGCTCGCCCGGCTCGCCGCGGACGACGCGGATCCCGCGGGCGCCGAGGCACAGGCCCTCGTCGCGCGGCACCACGCATGGGTGTCGCTGTTCTGGACCCCCGGCCGCGAGGCGTACACGGGGCTGGGCCGCATGTACGTCGACGATGCACGCTTCCGCGCGACGTACGACAAGCACGGCGACGGCACCGCGGCGCTGCTCCGGGACGCGATCGCGGTCTTCGCGAAGGGCCTGCCGGACTGACACCGCGCGCCGCGCCGGGAATGCCTTCTGCACCAGGAGCGTTGCACCGCCCAACCGCCATGGGAGGCGGCCGCTGTGCCACCGCCCCGCTCCGCAGTCGAGGAAGGACCCCCATGCCGGTCATCGGTCTCCTCCTGGGCCACCTGCCCCAGGCGCGCACCACCCGCCTCCTGTCGTCGCTGCTCCACGCGGCGGCGCCCGCCGGCACCCGGCTGGTCGAGCTCACCCCGAACGACCTGCCGCTTCACGCGCCGTACTCCGACGCGCCGCTGCCGCACGCCGGGCTCGAGTGGAAGCGCCAGATCGACGCCGTGGACGGCCTGCTGGTCATCACGCCCACCCACGAACGGTCGATCCCCGGGGTCCTCAAGCACGCGCTCGACTGGGCGTCGTGCTCGCCCTCGTCGCTCGAGGACAAGCCCGTCGTGATCGCCGGGGCCGCGGCTCCGCGGGTCGGCAGCTTCATGGCGATCGTCCACCTGCGGAGCGTGCTGGCCGACGCCGGGGCGCTCGTCATGGGACAGCCCGAGCGGACGCTCACGGTCCAATCCTCGGACTTCAGCGCGCACGGCCGCTGCCACAGCGCCGAGCTGGACGCCCAGGCTCACGCGCTCCTCGGCGCGGCGGCGGGCTACGTCGCGCACGTGATGCGGGCGGGTGGGTCCGGCCCCCTGCCCACCGTGCCGAGCGATCCCGTCCGCGCGGTCCGTGCCGAGCGCGCCGCCGCGCCGGTGAGCCCCGCCGGCGGCATCCCCGCCTTCGTCGACACGGTCGCCACGACCGACCCGCTCGTGCAGACCGGCGACCCCTTGTACGCGACCCTGCGCACGGACTCCACCACGGGCGCACCGGCCGCCTGACGGACGCGTCCCGCGACGCGACCACGCCGTCGCCCCGCGCCCGCGCATCGTCCCGCCGAAAATCCCCCCAAGGGCTTTGTTGACTCGTCATCTTCTGGAATAGTTGACGTGTCATCGTCGTTGCGATGGCCGTCCGACTACGGCGTCGGCGTTTCCACCCCACCTCAGCACAGGAGACCACCATGACCCGCATCGGATACATCGCAGGCTCGCTCTCGAGCACGTCCATCAACCGCCAGCTCGGTCGCGCGCTCGCGGAGCTCGCACCCGAGGGCGTCGAGCTGATCGAGCTCGACTTCTCCGCGCTGCCGCTCTACACGCCGGACCACGACGCGAACTACCCGGCCGCCGCGCTCGAGTGGAAGGCCGCGATCGAGGGCGTCGACGGCGTCATCATCCTCACCCCCGAGTACAGCCGCTCGCTGCCCGGCGTCCTCAAGAACGCGCTGGACTGGGCCGCGCGCCCGTGGGGCACGAACTCGTTCAACGGCAAGCCCGTCGCGATCGCGGGCTCCTCCGTGGGCGCGATCGGCACCGCTGTCGCACAGCAGCACCTGCGTGCGATCCTCGGCCACTTCAACGCGCCGACGCTGGGCCAGCCCGAGGTCTTCCTGCAGCACACCGCGGTCTTCTCCGCCGACGGCTCGCTGCTCGAGACCGCGCGCCCGGTGCTCGAGGGCTTCCTCGCGGCCGCGATCGCGCACGTCGAGAAGCACGCGCCGGTCGCCGTCGCGTAGCTCGCCCGGCCCCGACGGCCCTGTCCGGCTCCACGCCGGGCGGGGCCGTCGTCATGTCTGGGACGGACCCTCCCAGGCCCGCGCGTCGCACCTCCTGTTCAGCCATCCTTCGAGGCACGATGCTCGCAGCGGCGCGCGACACTCGTCGGCGCGGAAAGGCTGGAGATGTCGCGTCACCGCAGGGCGAGCATCGTCGCCACGGTCCTCGCCGGCGTCGCGCTCGCCGGCTGCACCGATGCCGGCGGCCTCGAGATCACCAACGAGACCGACGCGCGGATCGAGGTGAACGTCGACGACGACGTCACGTACGTCGAGGCCAACGGCGGGATCATCTACCTCGACCTCGGCTGCACGGACGGCGACGTCACGGTCACGCTCGAGGACGGCACGGTCCTCACCGTCCGGGGCCCCGTCTGCCCGCCCGACCGCATCGTCGTGCGCAACAGCGGTGCCGAGCTCGTCACGCCAGACTCGGACGACTGAGCCGGAGCCCGCCGGAATCCCGCGGCGGGCTCGGCGCGTTGGGGTGGCATGACCTCGGTGTGGTGGATCCGGCGCGACGCGCGCCTCGCGGACAACCCGGCGCTGCTCGCGGCGCAGGAGGACGGCCCCGCGGCGGCGGTCTTCGCGTGGAGCCGCGGCGTGCACCTGTGGTCCGGGCGACGACGCGCCCACCTCGCGCGCGCGCTGTGGAGCCTGCGCGAGGACACCGGCGGCGTGGTCGGCGTCCGGCGCGGCGACCCTGCCGATGCGATCCTCGCCGTCGCGCGGGAGCACGATGCGCGGACGGTGTTCGCGGCCCGCGAGGCCTCCCCCGCGGGCATCCGCGCGCAGGACGCCGTCGCCGCGGCGCTCGAGGTGGACGGGCGCGAGCTGCGGCTGGTCGGGACGCCGTACGCGGTGGCGCCGGGACGCGTGGTCAAGGGCGACGGCACCGAGTACAAGGTGTTCACCCCGTTCTCGCACGCGTGGCGCGAGCACGGCTGGCATGCGCCCGCCGAGCACGCCGACCCCGGCGGCTTCGCCCGCGTGGAGTCCGACGTCGACCTCGACCAGGCGGCGGCGCATGGCGACGCGGACGACCTCCTCGCCGAGCGGCACGAGTTCCGCGAGGAGCGCGTGCTGGCGGCGTGGGACGACTACGTCGCAGGCGACCTCGCGCGCTACGCGACCGAGCGCGACCGTCCCGACCTCGACTCGACCTCGCACCTGTCCGTGCCGCTCGCGTACGGCCAGATCCACCCGCGCACGGTGCTCGCCGCGACGGCCGCCGTGCGCGGCGAGGCGGCACGCAGGCTCGAGTCCGAGCTCGCGTGGCGCGAGTTCCATGCGGATGTGCTGTTCCGCCACCCCAGCGCGCAGCACGAGTCCCTCACCCCCGCGCTGCCCGACGACGCCTGGGCCACGGGCGCCGAGGCGGACGAGGCGTTCATGGCGTGGCGCGACGGCCGCACCGGCTTCCCGCTCGTGGATGCGGGCATGCGCCAGCTCGCCGCCACCGGCACGATGCACAACCGGGTGCGGATGGTGGTCGCCAGCTTCCTGGTGAAGGACCTGCACCTGCCGTGGCAGCGCGGCGCGTCGTACTTCCGTCGCGCGCTGCTCGACTACGACCACGCGCAGAACCAGCTCAACTGGCAGTGGGTGGCGGGCACCGGCCGCGACGCCGCGCCGTTCTTCCGGATCTTCAACCCGACCTCGCAGGCCGAGCGGTACGACCCCGAGAGGCGCTACGTCGAGCGCTGGGTCGCCGAGGTGGACACCCCGGCCTACCCCGCGCCGATGGTCGACCACGCCGCCGAGCGGGCCGTCGCGCTCGCCGACCTCAAGCGCGGCAAGGAGGCACGCGCGGCCCGCTGAGGCCGCGTGCGCGCGGCGCCTCCTCCGGCGCCCAGCCGCCCGTCCCGCCCCACCCGGCCCGCGCATCGTCCGGCCGTAACAGAGTTATTTCCCGGCCGTCACGCGCCCGACACACGCCGCCCGTACCGTGGAGCCCGCCAGCGAGGGCGCCCCCGGGCGCACGGCCCCGGCCGCCGCCCTCACCGGCGGGCGCCGGGAAGGAGGCACCATGACACCCGCACCCCCCGAGTACCTCGGCTACGTGGGACACCCCGAGCTCCCGCACGGCTACTACCCGTACCTGGGCCCGCTGCCCGGCACCCGCAAGGACTGGCTCGCCGACGCCTCCGTCGCCGCGGGCGTGGCGCTGTTGTTCCCGGCCGCGATCGTGCTGGGCCACCTGGCGCTGCGCGCCGTCCGCTCCGGCGACTCGCGGTCCGCGAGGCGCGCGCGCCTGGGCCTCGCGCTCGGCTACGGCGTCGCCGCGGCCGCCAACCTGGCGTACCTGGTGCTCGCCGCACGGCACGCCATGGCGGGAGGCACGCCCTCCACCTGACCCGCCGGCGACGCCGGGACGGGATCGTCGCCGAGGGGCGATCCCACCCGCGCAGCCATGTCCGATGACCGCGAGCGGCACCCCGTCCGGATGGGCCACACTCGAGGGCATGTGGGACGACGAGACGCGCTACGCGGTGATCCGCGGCAAGGACGCGCGCTACGACGGGCACTTCGTGACCGCCGTCCTCACCACGGGCATCTACTGCCGCCCGTCGTGCCCCGCCCGCACCCCGGCGCGGGCGAACGTCACGTTCTACCCGAGCGCCGCGGCCGCGCAGCACGCCGGCTTCCGGTCATGCCGGAGATGCTTCCCGGACGATGCGCCGGGCTCACCCCGCTGGAAGGTGGGCCAGGACGTCGCGAGCCGCGCGGTCCGTCTCATCGACGACGGCGTGGTCGAGCGCGAGGGCGTCGCGGGCCTCGCGCGCCGGCTGGGCTACACCGAGCGTCACGTCTCCCGCGTGCTCGTCGACGAGCTCGGCGCGAGCCCGCAGGCGCTCGCCATCGCGCATCGGCTCCACCACGCGCGCACGCTGCTGGAGACCACCGCGATGCCCGTCGCGGACGTCGCCTTCGCCGCGGGCTTCGGCTCGGTGCGGCAGTTCAACGACGCCGCGCGGACCGCCTGGGCGCTCGCGCCGAGCGAGGTGCGGCGCCGCGCGGGAGCACGCGCGAGCGCGGGACCCGCGGCGCTGGAGCTGCGGCTGCGCCACCGCGAGCCGGCCGCCGTGGAGAGGACGCTTGCCTTCGTCGGCGCGCGGGCCGTCGAGGGCGTCGAGACCTGGGACGGCGCCGCGTACGGCAGGACGATGCGCCTCCCGCACGGGTCGGGGACGGTCACCCTGGCGGCGGAGGCCGGGCACGTGCGGGCGCGGCTCGCCCTGGCCGACGTGCGCGACCTGGGCGCCGCGGTCGCCCGCTGCCGCCGCCTGCTCGACCTCGATGCGGATCCGGCGGCGGTCGACGAGGCGCTCGCCGCATCGTCCCTCCTGGCGCCGCTGGTGGCGGCCGTCCCGGGGCTGCGGGTGCCGGGAGCGGTGGATCCGTTCGAGATGGTGGTGCGGGCGATCGTCGGCCAGCAGGTGAGCGTGGTCGGGGCGCGACGGACGCTCGGCGCGATGGTCACGCGATTCGGGGAGGAGGCACCCGCGCCGGCCGACGGCCTGCAGCGCGTGTTCCCCTCCCCCGAGGCGCTCGCGGACGTGGACCCGACGATCGGGCTCGTGCCGCGCACACGCTGGCGGGCGATCTCCACGGCGGCACGCGCGATGCTCGACGGCTCTCTCGACCTCGGCCCCGGCGCGGACCGCGCGGAGGCGCGCACGGCGCTGCTCGCGATCCCCGGCATCGGCCCGTGGACGGCGGAGTACGTGGCGCTGCGGGCGCTCGGCGACCCGGACGCGTTCCCCGCGGGCGACCTCGTGCTGCAGAAGGCCGCCGGGCTGGACGCGCGGGCGCTCGCCGCGGCGGCGGAGGACTGGAGGCCCTGGAGGGCGTACGCGGCCATGCACCTGTGGACCGCGGTGACGGAAGGACGGATCTCATGACCACTCCCACCTCGTCCACGCTGGTGCGACGCGACGTCGCCACCCCGCTCGGCCCGCTCACCCTGGTCGCCGCCGACGACGGGCTGCGCGGCGCCTACTTCGCGGACCATCGCAGGCGGCCGGAGCTCGAGGCCCTCGAGGCGCCCGCAACGCACCCGGCGCTCGATCGCGCCGAGCGCGCCTTCGCCGCGTACTTCGCGGGCGAGGCGGCGGACGTGCCCGTCGACGCGGTCGCGCCCGGCACCCCGTTCCAGCGCGAGGTGTGGGAGGCGCTACGCGACATCCCCGCGGGCCGGACCTGGACATATACGCAGGTCGCGGCCAGGATCGGGCGGCCGACGGCCACGCGCGCCGTCGCCGCGGCGATCGGCCGCAACCCGCTCACGGTGGCCGTGCCGTGCCACCGCGTCGTGGGAGCGGACGGCGCGCTCACCGGCTACGCCGGCGGGATCGAGCGCAAGCGCTGGCTGCTCGCGCACGAACGGGGCTAGCCTCGAGGGATGGCGGACAACGAGGTCGACGCCTGGATGGCGGCGTACGACAACCCGATGAAGGACGTGGTCGAGCGGGTGCGGAGGATCGTGCTCGAGGCCGACCCCCGCGTGGGCGAGTGCATCAAATGGCAGGCGCCGACGTTCACGTACCGCGGCAACCTCGCGAGCTTCTTCCCGCGCTCGCGCCAGCACGCGACGCTGATGTTCCACAAGGGCGCGCTCATCCCGGGCGAGCATCCTCACCTCACGGGCGAGGGCAAGGAGGGCCGGACCATGACCTTCGCGTCGGTCGCGGAGGCCGAGGAGCGGCGCGACGAGCTCGCCTCGATCGTGGCCGCCTGGATCGCGCTGCAGGACGGCGCCTGAGAGGTTCGTCCGGTTGGTCACGAAATGGTCACGACCGCCGCACGCCCCGGCGACCTGTGCCTAGCCTGGCGAGGTGAGGCGCCCGCGGGGTCGACGACCCGCCACCGGCGCCGACGCTGAGGGGCGGTGCCTTCCCCGCGGAAGGGGGGCTTACGCGGGGAAGGCGCCCATCATCACGAAGTTGACCGGGTCGTCGCCATGCCGCCGGGCCTCGACCTGCGCGCGCACCAGGTCCGTGTAGCGACGGTTCGTGAGGCGCTCGACGCCGGCCACGTGGGGCACGACGATGCAGTTCGGCGCCGACCACAGCGGGTGGCCGTCGGGCAGCGGCTCGGGGTCCGTGACGTCGAGGGCGGCGCGCAGGCGGCCGGACCCGAGCTCCGCGAGCAGGGCGTCGGTGTCGACCACCTTGCCGCGTCCCACGTTGATGAGCAGCGCATCGTCCCTCATCGCGGCAAGGAAGGCCGCATCGACCAGCCTGTCGGTGTCCTCGGCGTGCGGCGTCACGACGACGACGAGGTCCTGGTGCGGCAGCAGGCTGAGGAGGTCGTCGGCGGCATGCACGAGCGTGCCGTCAGCGGCGATCCGCGCGGTACGGGCGACGCCCTCGACCTCCACCTCGCAGGCACGCAGGCGCGCGCCGATCGCGGCGCCGATCGAGCCGTAGCCGACGACGAGCGCGCGGGAGTCCGCGAGCGACGGCGCCTCGAGGTCCTGCTCCCACACGCCGCGACGCTGGGAATCGAGGAAGCGCGGCAGCCGCCGCTGCGAGGCGAGCGCGAGCAGCAGCGTCATCTCGGCGACGCGCGTGTCGTGGACGCCGCGCGCGTTGGCGAGGGACACGCCGGGCGGCACGAACGGCAGGGCGTGCTCGTAGCCGGCCGAGGCGATCTGGATCACCTTGAGGTCGGGGCAGGTCGCGAGGCGCCCGTAGAGGCGGCGGCCCCCGGTGAAATGCGCGAGGCACGCGATGGTGATGCGCTCGCGCTCCTCCTCCGGAGGGTCGGACACGGCCGGGTCCCACACGATGACGCGCGCGTCGGGGCCGACGTCGCCGAGCGCGTCGGCGACCTCCGGGGAGGGCACGGAGACGGTGATCATGCCGCCAGTCTGCCAGGGCCCGCGCCGCGCGCGAGGGGGCTACAGCGCGACGAGGGCGACGCCCGCCGGGTCCTGCAGGAGCGCGGCGAAGGCGCGCTCCGCGGCGCCGATGAGGAGGCGGTTGCCGCCGAGCGCGGTGCGCGCGATCGCCACATCCTCGACGTCGGGGCGGAAGGCAAGCTCCTCGACGCGGGCGTCGACGAGCGGGCGGCGCACGGCGTAGAGGGAGCCGAGGTAGCCGCCGAGGAGGACGAGGTCCGGGTCGAAGGCGCACTCGAGGTTCGCGATCGCGTCCGCGAGGGTCGAGGCGAGCGCGTCGAGCGCGGCGTCGTCGTGCGCGACGGCGTCGAGGCGTTCGGCGTTGAGCACGGTCTCGAGGCAGCCCGAGCGCCCGCACGAGCAGCGCTCGCCGTCCGAGCGGATCATCATGTGGCCGAACTCGCCGCCGTAGCCGCGGCCCCCGCGCAGCATGCGGCCGCCCACGAGGGCGGCGCCGCCGATGCCGGATGCCGAGCCGTTGAGGAAGACCACGGTGTCGACGCCGCGCGCGGCGCCGAAGCTCCACTCGGCGCGCAGGCCCATGTTCGCGTCGTTGCCCACCACCACCGGGAGGGTCAGCGCCTCGGCGAGCACCTCGCGGAAGTCGACGCCGCGCCAACCGAGGTGGGGCGCGTCGACGACGGTGGCGCCGTCCGCGGCGACGAGGCCCGGCACGGCCGCGCCCGCGCCGACGACGCGCAGGCCCGGGATCTCCTGGCCGATCTCGCGCGCGGCCTCCCACGCGAAGGCGGCGGCGTCCTGCGGGGTCGGCGGCGCGTCGACGGATGCGCGGCGGCGCGCGAGCACGGTGCCGTCGATCGCGACGGCGCCGAGCTCGATCGCGTCGACGTCGGGGTGGAGCGCGAGCGCGACGACCCTGCGGTCGGGGCGGACGATGAGGCTGGGGCGGCCGACCGCACCGGTCTCGGCGGCGGAGTCCTCGATGACGAGCCCCAGCTGCGCGAGCTCCGTCACGAGCCCGCCGATGGTCGAGCGGTTGAGGCCCGTGTCGCGCGTGAGCTGGGCGCGGGTGAGGGGCCCGCCGTAGTGGACGGCCGTGAGCAGGGAGGACAGGTTGTGACGGCGCGTGTTGTCGTTGCGGCTGCCGCGCGCCACCGTGGTGTGCGCGGGCACCGCGGCGCTCGCCAGATCCTCGCTCATCGCTCCTCCTCCGTGTCCGTCAGTATGCCGTCCCGGCGCCCCTCCGGGGTGCACCGGGGCTCCGCGCGCGGGGCCGACCCGCATCGTCCCGTCGGGGGCTGCCCCGGCGGTCCGCGCATCGTCCCGGCGACGCGGCGCCGCGTTTTGACGCGGCCACCCGCCGGGTATATGTTTTCTGCGGGAACATTTTAACCCTCTCAACGACGACTGGAGACGCGATGTCCTTCACG
Organism: Demequina litoralis; assembly: GCF_030418455.1. Lineage (GTDB taxonomy): Bacteria > Actinomycetota > Actinomycetes > Actinomycetales > Demequinaceae > Demequina > Demequina litoralis. The sequence goes on along the minus strand of NZ_JAUHPW010000013.1, from coordinate 23,488 downwards.
CCCACCCCCGCCGACCACTTCACGTTCGGCCTCTGGACCATCGGATGGCCGGCCGCCGACCCGTTCGGCACCGCGACCCGCGGCCCGCTCGACCCGGTCGAGGCGATCCACAAGCTCGCCGAGCTGGGCGCGTACGGCATGACGTTCCACGACGACGACCTCTTCCCGTTCGGGTCCTCGGACGCGGACCGCCGCGCCGCGATCGACGCGCTCAAGAAGGCGTGCGACGAGACCGGGATGACGATCCCGATGATCACCACCAACACGTTCTCGCACCCGGTGTTCAAGGACGGCGGCGTCACCTCGAACGCGCGCGACGTGCGCCGCTTCACGATCCGCAAGATCCTCCGCAACATCGACCTCGCCGCGGAGCTGGGCGCGAAGACGTTCGTCATGTGGGGCGGCCGTGAGGGCGCCGAGTACGACTTCTCCAAGGACATCCGCGTCGCCCTCGAGCGCTACCGCGAGGCCGCCAACATCTTCGGCGACTACGTCCTCGAGAAGGGCTACGACCTCAAGTTCGCGATCGAGCCCAAGCCCAACGAGCCGCGCGGCGACATCCTGCTGCCGACGGTCGGCCACGCGATGGCGTTCATCAACACGCTCGACCACCCCGAGCTCGTGGGCCTCAACCCCGAGGTGGGCCACGAGCAGATGGCGGGCCTCAACTTCACCGCGGGCATCGCGCAGGCGCTCGACCACGGCAAGCTGTTCCACATCGACCTCAACGGCCAGCGCGGCATCAAGTACGACCAGGACCTCGTGTTCGGCCACGGCGACCTCATCAACGCGTTCTCGCTCGTCGACCTGCTCGAGAACGGCGGCCCGAACGGCTCGCCGGCCTACACCGGCCCGCGCCACTTCGACTACAAGCCCTCGCGCACCGAGGACTTCGACGGCGTGTGGGAGTCCGCGAAGGCGAACATGCGGATGTACCTCATCCTCAAGGAGCGCGCCGCGGCCTTCCGTGCGGACCCCGAGGTCCAGGAGGCCATCGCGGCGACCCGCCAGGGCGAGCTCGCGCAGACCACGCTCGGCGCCGGCGAGACCACCGCGGACCTGCTCGCCGACACCTCCGCATACGAGGACTTCGACCCGGACGCGTACTTCGACGGCAAGGGCTTCGGCTACGTCCGCCTGCAGCAGCTCGCCGTCGAACACCTCATGGGCGCCCGCTGACCGTTCCCCCCTCCCGGCGCCCCGCCTGTCCGACCTCCTTGGGACGGGCGGGGCGCCACTCCCCTTCCTGACCCCTGAAAGGCCCGCCGCATGACGCTCGTCGCCGGAGTCGACTCGTCCACCCAGTCCTGCAAGGTCGTGGTCCGCGACCTCGAGTCCGGCGAGGTGGTGCGCCAGGGCCGCGCGTCGCACCCCGACGGGACATCGGTGGACCCCGCGTTCTGGTGGGACGCCCTCCAGGCGGCTCTCGCCGAGGCAGGCGGGCTCGACGACGTCGCCGCGATCTCCGTGGGCGGGCAGCAGCACGGCATGGTCGCTCTGGACGCGGACGGCGAGGTGGTCCGCGACGCGCTGCTGTGGAACGACACCCGCTCGGCCGGCGCCGCCGCGGACCTCATCGCGGAGTTCGGGGCGGAGGCGCTCGCCGAGCGCACGGGACTGGTGCCCGTCGCCTCGTTCACCTCGACCAAGCTGCGCTGGCTGCGCGACGCCGAGCCCGAGAACGCCTCCCGCGTGGCCGCCGTCGCCCTCCCCCACGACTGGCTGACCTGGCGCCTGCGGGGATACGGGCCCGTCGCATCGTCCCCGCTGGGACCGGTGCTCACGGAGCTGACGACGGACCGCTCCGACGTCTCGGGCACGGGCTACTGGAACCCCGCCACCGGCGAGTACGACCGCGACCTGCTGGTCGCCGCGCTGGGGCACGATGCGGTGGTGCCGCGCGTGCTCGGGCCGGGCGAGCGGGCGGGCACCGTCGACGGGTCCGCCTGCGTGGTCGGGCCCGGCGCCGGCGACAACGCCGCCGCGGGGCTGGGGCTCGGCGCGACGGTGGGCGACGTGGTCGTGTCGCTGGGCACGTCGGGGACCGTGTTCGCGGTGACCGAGCAGGGCTTCCGCGACGCGACCGGCATCGTGGCGGGCTTCGCGTCCGCCTCCGGCGAGCACCTGCCGCTCGTGTGCACCCTCAACGCCTCGCGCGTGCTCGACGCGTTCGCGCGCGTGCTGGGCGTGGGCTACGACGAGCTGGGCGAGCTGGCGATGGAGGCCGAGCCGGGCGCCGGCGGCCTCACCCTGGTCCCCTACTTCGAGGGCGAGCGCACCCCCAACCTGCCCGACGCCACCGCGACGCTGTCCGGGATGACGCTGGCGAACACCACGCGCGCGAACATGGCCCGCGCCGCGATCGAGGGCATGCTCGCGGCGCAGGCGGTGGGCATGGAGGCGATCCTGTCCGCCGGGGTGGTCGCGAAGCGCGCGCTGCTGGTCGGCGGCTCGGCGCAGAACCCCGCGGTGCAGGCCATCGCCGCCCAGGTGTTCGACGTGCCCGTCGAGGTGCCCGAGCCCGGCGAGTACGTCGCCGCGGGCGCCGCGGCGCAAGCCGCGTGGGCGCTGACGGGTTCGCGGCCCGCGTGGCCGCTCGCCGTGGTCGCGGCGCCTGCGCAGGACACCCGGCCGGAGATCATGGAGGCGTACGCCGCCGCCGCGGGGGCCTACCTCCCCTGACCGTGCGGGTCGCGCATCGTCCCTCCCCAGGCGGCCGTCGGACCTCACGCGTAATGTCAGCCTGAGGGGTCGACGGCGGCCCCGAGGGGGCCGGCGATGGGGACCGAACCATGACCGTGAGCTTCGTGCTCGAGGCCATCGTGGTGCTCGGGTCGATCGTGCTCGGCACCCGGACGGGCGGCATCGGTGTCGGCATCTGGGGCGGCGTCGGCACCTTCGTGCTGGTGTTCCTGTTCGGCGAGGCGCCGGGCGCGGCGCCCATCACCGCCATCGGCATCATCCTCGGCGTGGTCACCGCGGCGGCGCTCATGCAGGCCGCGGGCGGCATCGACTGGATGGTCGCGATGGCGGCGCGGGTGATCGAGAGCCGGCCCAAGCAGATCACGCTCATCGCGCCGCTGACCGCGTTCCTGTTCTGCGCCGGCGCGGGAACGGGCAACATCGTCTTCCCGCTGCTGCCCGTGGTCTACGACCTCTCGGTGAAGAACGGGATCCGTCCCGCGCGGCCGCTGACCGTGACGGTGGTGCAGTCCGGCATCGCGCTGGCCGCCTCGCCCGTGTCCGCCGCGATGGCCGCGATGCTGGCGTTCACCGACGTCGCCCCGTACAACCTCGGCCTCGCGCAGATCCTCGCGATCACGTTCCCCGCCTGCGTCATCGGCATCGTGGTGACGTCCCTCGTGGTGAACCGCATGTGGAAGGACATGGACGACGACCCCGAGATCCAGGAGCGCATCGCCGCCGGCGCGGTCGCGGCGCTCAAGGACGATGCGGGAGGGCCCGCGAGCGCACGCCTCACCTACACCGCGCGGGGGCGGAACGCGGCGGTCACGTTCCTCATCGGCGTGTTCGCGATCGTCGCGTTCGGGATCTTCGAGGGCCTGCGCCCGACGTACACGGTCGACGGCGAGAGCGTGCGGGTCGACATGGGCGTCACGATCATCCTGGTGATGCTCGTGGTCAGCGCGCTCATCATCTTCGTGGGCCGGCCGAAGGTGGGCGCGGTGCCCGATCAGTCGGTGTTCAAGGCGGGCATGGTCGCCGCCATCGCCCTGTTCGGCATCGCATGGCTCACCGCGACCTTCATCGCGGCGCACGAGGAGTTCATCGTCGAGTCCGTCGGCTCGTGGGTCACCAGCGTCCCGCTCCTCTTCGCCCTCGCCGTGTTCCTGGTCGCGGCGATGACCACGAGCCAGTCCACCGCGACCAACACGATCGTGCCCATCGGCCTCGCGGCGGGCCTCCCCGTGGGAGCCGTCGCCGGCATGTGGGCCGGCGGCCTCGGCGGCGTCTACACGCTGCCGGCCAACGGCCCCCAGATCGCCGCCGCGAACTTCGACGAAACCGGGTCCACCAAGCTCGGCACCAAGCTCCTCGACCACAGCTTCTTCATGCCGATGCTCATCCTCTCGGTCACTACAGTCGTGGTCGGAGCGGTGATCGGCGCGTTCTTCTGACCCGGCACCCCACGACACCCCCGACACCTCGAACGGAAGGCGACCCCTCATGCCCGCAGCGGACATCCAGCAGAAGGTCCGGGCGCTCATGCCCGGCGTCATCGCGGACCTCGAGGAGCTCATCTCGATCCCGTCCGTCGCGTTCCCGGGCTACCCCGAGGAGCCGATGCACCGCATGGCCGAGCGCACCCTCGAGCTGTTCCGCGAGGCCGGCTTCACGGATGCGCATCTCGCCGAGGTGCCGCACGGCTACCCGCCGATCTACGCCGAGCTGCCCGGGCCTCCCGGTTCGCCGGTGGTGGTGCTGTACGCGCACTACGACGTGCAGCCGGCACCCGAGTCGCAGGGCTGGACCACGGACCCGTGGACGCCGACGCGCAAGGAGGACGGCCGCCTGTACGGGCGCGGCGCCGCCGACGACAAGTCGGGCCTCGCGACGCACCTCGGCATGATGCGCGCCTTCGACGGGAAGCCGCCGGTCACCATCCGGCTGATCCTCGAGGGCATGGAGGAGACCGAGAGCAACCTGGAGGAGTTCGTCGAGGCGCACCCCGACCTGTTCCAGTGCGACCTGTTCGTCGTGTGCGACATGGGCAACCTCGTCGCGGGCGAGCCGGTGCTCACCACCGCGCTGCGCGGCGACGTCTCGTGCACGGTCACCGTGCGCACGCTCGACCACCCGCTGCACTCGGGCGTCTTCGGCGGCGCCGCCCCGGACGCGATGATGGCGCTCGCGCGCCTCCTGTCCACGCTCGTGGACGATGCGGGCGACGTGGCCGTCGCGGGCGTCACCACCGGCACGTGGGAGGGCGCCGAGCAGAGCGAGGAGAGCTTCCTCGAGGGCGTGCCGCTGCTCGACGGGGTGTCGCTGATCGGCACCGGGACGGTCTCGGACCGCCTGTGGGCCAAGCCGTCGATCAACGCGATCGGCATCGACACGACGTCGATCGCGGGGTCCTCGAACGTGATCCTGCCGCAGGCGAGCGCGAAGATCTCGATGCGCATCGTCCCCGGCACGGATCCGGAGGCCGAGCTCGACGCGCTCGTCGCGCACCTCGAGTCCCACGCGCCGTGGGGGGCTCAGGTCGAGGTGAAGCGGGTCAAGGCCGCGCCGGCGTTCCTGGTGCCGAGCGGCGGCTCGGGCGTGTCCGCCGCGCGCGAGGCCATGTCGGAGGCCTTCGGGTCGGAGGCCTCCGAGGTCGGGTCGGGCGGGTCGATCCCGCTGCTCCAGACGCTCCACGAGGCGTGCCCGGCCGCGGAGTTCGTGCTGTGGGGACCCGAGGACATGGACAAGGCGCGCATCCACGCGTCGGACGAGAGCGTGGACCCCGACGAGATCGAGCGGATGATCGTCGCGCAGGCGCTGCTGCTGGAGAAGCTCGCGGAGCGGTAGGCGCGCCGTGATCAGGCCTCGTCGGCGGCGACCTCCTCGGGCTTGAGGGCGACCCGGCGCAGCAGCTGCGCGTTCGCGGCCACCACGATGGTCGACAGGCTCATCGCGATCGCCGCGACCGCGGGCGGCATGGTGAGGCCCGCCCACTGGAACGCGCCCGCGGCGACCGGGATCGCCACGGCGTTGTAGCCGGTGGCCCACACGAGGTTCTGGCGCATCTTGCGGTAGCTCGCATGCGAGAGCTCGATCACGCCGACGACGCCGCGCGGATCCGAGCCCGCGAGCACCACGCCCGCGGCCTCCATCGCGACGTCGGTGCCGGCGCCGATGGCCAGGCCGACGTCGGCGCGCGCCAGGGCCGGCGCATCGTTCACGCCGTCGCCCACCATGGCGACCTTCTTGCCCTTGCCCTGAAGGTCGGCGACCGCCTGGTCCTTGTCGTCGGGGAGGACCTCGGCGAAGACGTCGTCGATGCCGAGCTCGCGCGCGACGGCGTCCGCGACGGCCTGCGAGTCGCCGGTGATGAGGGCGACGTCGATGCCGCGGGCGTGGAGCGCCTCGACGGCCTGGCGGGACTCCTCGCGGATCGGGTCGGCGGTGGTGAAGGCGCCGACGACCTCGCCGTCGACCACGACGTGCAGCACCGCGCCGCCCTTCTCGCGCCACCCGGCCGCCGCATCGTCCAGGCTGGCCGGTGCCTCGATGCCGAGGTGGTCGAGCAGGCTGGGGCCGCCGACGGCGACGTCCTTCCCGTCGACGCGGGCGCGGACGCCGCGTCCGGGCAGCGTGTCCGCGTCCTCGGCGGTCGGGATGTCGAGGCCGCGGTCCTGGGCGGCCGCGACGACGGCACGACCGATGGGGTGCTCGGAGTCCTGCTCGACGGCGGCGGCGAGGGCGAGCATCGTGTCGTCGTCGATCGCGTCGGTGGTGGCGGTGCCGGCGGCAGCGGTGCCGGTGAGCGCGTGCTCGCCGCGGGTGAGGGTGCCGGTCTTGTCGAAGAGGACCGCGTCGATGGTGCGCATGGCCTCGAGCGCCGCCGTGTCCTTGACGAGGATGCCCTGCTTGGCGCTGGTGGAGGTCGCGATCGCGATGACGAGCGGGATGGCGAGGCCGAGCGCGTGCGGGCAGGCGATCACGAGGACCGAGACGGCGGCGGTGAGGCCCTGCGCGGGGTCGCCGAGCACGGCGTGGACCGCGAAGGTGAGGGCGGCGGCGGCGAGGGCGATCCAGAAGAGCCATGCGGCGGCGCGGTCGGCGAGCTTGCGCGTGCCCGAACGGCTGTTCTGGGCGTCCTGGACCATGCGCTGGATGCCGGCGAGGGCGGTGTCGTCGCCGGTGGCGGTGACCTCGACGCGTAGCGCGCCGTCGGTCGCGACGGTGCCGGCGACCACGTGGTCGCCCTCGCCCTTGGCCACCGGGGCGGACTCGCCGGTGATCATCGACTCGTCGATGCTGGCGTCGCCCTTGACGATGGCGCCGTCGGCCGGGATGCGGCCGCCGGGGCGGACGACGACGGTGTCGCCGTTCTGGAGGTCGCCGATGCTCACGTGCTCGGTGCCGCCGTCCGGGGTGGTGCGCTCCGCATCGTCCGGCAGCAGCTCGGCGAGGGCGGCGAGGGCGCCCTGCGCCTGACCCACCGCCTTCATCTCCTGCCAGTGGCCCAAGAGCATGACGACGATCAGCGCCGCGAGCTCCCACCAGAAGCTCAGGTCGCCGACGCCGAACGTGGCCGCCGCGGACGCTATGAACGCTGTACTGATGGCGAGCGAGATCAGGGTCATCATGCCCGGCTTGCGGACGGTGATCTCGTCGCGCCAGGCCATGCTGAGGAACGGCCAGCCGCCCCAGAGGAAGATCACGGTGCCCAGCACCGGCGGGATCCACGCCGAGCCGGGCAGGTCGTAGCCGAGCCAGCCCTCGACCATCTCGCTCGTCGCGATCACCGGGATCGCGAGGAGCAGGTTCCACCAGAACAGCCGCTTGAAGAGCATCGCGTGGCCGCTGTGGTCCGTGCCGTGGTGGGTGTGGGCGTCATGGTTGGCGTGGCTGCTGCCCTTGCCGGTCCTGCCGGTCCTGCCGGTCTTGCCGGTCTTGCTGTTCGCGTCGCTGGTGTGGTCGCCGTGCTCGGCATGGCCGGTGTGGTCGGTGTGGTCGGTGTGGTCGTCGGGCGCGGGCGCCTCGTGCGCCATCGTGCCGTGGTCGCGTGCCATGGGGACCTCCTCAGGAGTGGCAACAACTCCACACGCTATTCCTTCCACTCAACTGGAAGGTCAAGGGCCGTCGCCCGGCCGGCACCTCGCGCATCCACGCGCCCCGGGGCCCTGTCGCGCGGCACGCCGGCGAGGCGATGTCCACAGACCCTGGCGGCGACGCTTTTTCCACATCTACCTGGGGTGATGTCCGGATCCCATTGTCAGACCCCCGTGGTGTGATGGATCCATGAACGCCTCGTACCTGTTCGACGATCTCCCCGGCGGGTCTGCCGCCGGGGTCGACGCGTTCGGGCGTGCGTGCCTGGAGGCGCGGGCGGCGGTGGGGACGATGCGGGGGCTGACGGCCGCCGGCGTCGGCGCGGGGGGCGTGGTGGAACGCCTCGGGGACGCGGCGCAGCTGGCCCGCGAGGTGGACATGGTGCTGGCGCGCACGGCGCGGGATGTCGAGCGCCTGTCGGACGTGCCCGGAGGCGGGATCGCCAAGCATCACGGCTACCGCAGCGCCGCTGAGCTCGTCGCGGCGACGATGGGCACCACTCGAGCCGAGGCCGGCCGGCTGCTCGAGGTCGGGCGGGCTCTGGAGGAGATGGACGGCGGCGGTCCCGATCCCGACGAGCCCGACGATGACCCGGAGGACGAGGGCAACCCGGAGGACGAGGGCAACCCGGACGACGATGACGATCCTGAGGACAACCCGCCTCCGACTCCCAAGCCGACACCCAAGCCCAAGCCCGAGCCGCGCTACCCCGCGGTCGCCTCTGCGCTGGATGCCGGCGTGATCTCCGCAGACTGCGGCGCCCAGATCATCACCATGCTCGATTCCCTGTCGCCGGACGTACCTGCAGAGTGCAAGCAGGAGGCCGCCGCCGAGCTGGTGGAGCGCGCCAAGGGGTTGGATGCGTCCCGGTTCGCCAAGATCGTCTCCCGCTTCAAAGCGACCATCGACGGTGAGCAGCACGAACGCTCGCAGGCCCGGATGCGTCGTCGGCGGTCGCTGCGGATGTGGGAGAACCGTGAAGGGATGCTCGTCCTTCACGGAGAGCTCGATCCCGAGACCGCCGCACCCCTCCGGGCCGCGCTGGACAAACTCGTCGGGGACGCGATGCGCGCAAGCCGCGACGTGCCCGGCGTGGACCCGCGCACCACTGATCAGATGCGCGCCGACTCGCTGGCCGATCTGGCCCGCCACGCCCTGGGCTGTGAGACCACGACCGCCCTGTTCGGCACCACCTCCGTCGTCCTCCGCGCCACCGCCACCGACCTCGAGACCGGCACCGGGTTGGGCGAGGTCGACGGCTGCACGCAACCCATCGGCATGACCACTGTGCAACGCATGATCACCTCCGCGATCCTCATCCCCGCACTCTTGGGCGAGAAGGGCGAGGTGCTCAACCTCGGGCGGCGCACGTACCCCTTCTCACGCGCGCAACGCATCGCATTGGGTGAGCGCGACGGCGGGTGCGCGTTCTGTGGAGCCCCTCCGGCATGGTGCGAGGCCCACCACATCGTCTTCTGGTCCAGACGGGGCCGCACCGACATCAGCAAGGGAGCAACTCATGAATGTGCCCATGGCGGACATCGACCAACGAATTTGCTGGGCGCTAATAGCCGCAGGACTCCCTACGCAACCAGCTATGGTGGCGGCGTGAGCGATGCGGATTCGATGGCCGACGCGATCAACTTTGCCGCAGAGATCGGCATCGGCGGGACCTTGCGCGTATTCGGCGACTGGTTCGGGCGCCCGTACGACAACTGGCACGCGGTTGACGCGGCTGAAGCCTCTGCCGACCGGCGGGCACTTATCGTGCGGTTCGATGGAAGCGAGACCCTCGAAGTTCGTGATCCGCGTGGACTCACCGTCTCGGGGGGGAGTCTCAGGATCAACGATGCTAGCTTCGTCCGCTGGGAGTGGTTCTTATACGGATCTGAGCGGACTCCGGAGAACCGCTGCTACATCGAGCATGTCCAGCATGATGAGATCATTACTGCGACCTCGAATGCCCCTGGCTTGGGCTCGGCGGCCCTCAACCCGACGCGCCAGTCTCCGGCGGTGGAACTCATCAGTCCGCACTGAAGCCTCGTAGGTGCGATTCGTTCGCCGAATGGAGCCACTTGCGAATCCATCCGCCCGGGCGGAGCCCTTCGTGCGGCGAGCGCTACCCTTCAGGCATGAGTTTCGGGCAGGACGTTGATGACCTGAGGAAGTGGATTTCCGAAGTGTGGCGCGATGCGCCGATGTCCGCTGAGTGGCAATCGGAGTACCCCGATTGGCCCGATTTGTGGAAGTCTTCTGTGCAGTTCGCGCTGAGTCGCCCAGTCGCGTCCTGGAGTAGCGATCAACTGGAAGACCTCTTGTTCGCACTGGCTCGCGATAGCGAGGATGAATTGATCTCCGAGGGCATTAGCGAGGACCCCGAGGCATTGTTGGCCCTGTCCGTCGCCGCTATTCGCCAGGGCGAGTCCGACGCAAAGTGGCAGCTGGCGGCTCGACTGGGCGAGATGAGGTCCCATCGCGATCGCGCGATCAAGCTGCTCCTTCAGTTTGTCGAGGATCCTGACGAGTACGTAAGGCGGCGCGCGCTGTTGGCTCTGAGTGCGCTGCGCGCTCCACAGGCTGAAGAACTCGCCGAACGTGCTTGGCAGTCGGGACTTGAGTATCAGCGCATCGCTGCCCTGTCAGTCCTCGCCGAAATTGGCTCAGCCAGATTGCCTGCCTATGTGGCAGAGGCTCGTGCCGATGGTCGCGTGTACGTTCTGGGGGCGGCGGACAAGGCAGTACGTGGTCGGGTGGACTGAACTACGTCGCGTGGGGACAGCGCGGCGCGGCCGCGCCTCTTCACTTGAAGTAGCAACATAACTCGGGAGACCAACCCAGCCCCGTACGGCACTGCACCGCCTTCTTGGGGGACTCGCGCCAGACTCGGGCTTCGATTCGATACCGGAGGCCCAAGCGGTGGAGCGTGCCCGGTCCACCCGCACCGACGCGCGGGCTCGGCCCGCGCAGGTGCGGGAGCACCTTCCTCGACCCGAGCGCCAGCGCGGGTTGAGGGGGCGCGCGTAGCCGCGACGCTGGAGGGGTCGGATCGACGACCGCACGCAACCCTTGCGACCGCCTGACACCGTGTGCCAAGATCGGCGGTACCGGCCCTGACGGGTGGCTCCGTCGGGATCAACAGGCAAACAAGCAAAGTCACCGCCCGGGAGACTAGTCACCTCCCCACACACACTCACAGACCAACAGGTGCAAGCCGGGACCGCCGTGGCAGGCGAGCCATCCCTGTTCCGCAGGCCCTTCGTGGCCGCGTCTGTGAGTGAGTCGCTTTGCTTGACGCTACTTCGCCCACCGCACCCGGTTGGCACCTGTCCCTGTATCCCGCTGCCCTCGAAGGCGGCGGCTACTTCCGCGCCTCCATCGACCGCCCCGACCGCTCCTATGTGGCTCGCGGCATGGCGGCTGATCCTGAACGCGCCGCACGCGAGGCCGGTCGCCGGGCTCGCGCCAAACTGCGGCGCTACTGCACCGCGAACCGCCTCAACCGCATGGGCACCCTCACCTATGCCGGTGCAGGTTGTCACGATCCGTTGCAGCTGCGCGCCGACGTGGGCGAGTTCTTCCGCAACCTCCGCACCGCGCTCGGCGACGATCCCCTGCCGTACGTGTGGGTACCGGAGTGGCACAAGTCCGGCCACGGGCTGCACGTGCACTTTGCGGTCGGCAAGTACATCAAGCGCTCCGTCATCGAGCAGGCGTGGGGGCACGGCTTCGTGCACATCAAACTCATGGGGGACCTGCGGGCCGGTGCGGGGGTGGTCGAGGAGGCGCGCAAGGCGGCTGGGTACGTCTCGAAGTACGTCGCCAAGACCTTCGCCGACCCCGATGCACGTGTGCTCGGGCTTCACCGCTATGACGTGGGTCAGGGCTTCCAGCCGGAGAAGGTCCACCTGTGGGCGCCGTCCTCGCAAGGGCTGCTCGATGCCGCCTCTGATGCTCTGGGGTCGATGCCTCAGCGAGTGTGGCACTCGGGGGACTCGGACGATTGGGAAGGTCCGCCGGCGCTGTGGGCTCAGTGGGGTGGCCGATGAAGGGCCGGCACGGAATGACCTTCGACCAACTGCGTGACTGGGTAGCCGCTTCCTGTGCTGCTCAGGGTGTGCCGGTGGTCGTCACCGATCCGGGCGTGCTGGCGCGTGTTGGCGTGCTGATGGGTGCGCCGCGGCGGGGCCCGCGTGCGGGTGTTCGCGACGTGCCTACAGCCGCCACACGGGCTGGACGCGGGACGGGTCGAAGCGCTGCATCCCCGATGCTCGGGACGGCATGATCGTCACCGACTCGATGACGGCCTTGATGATCGGCACCTGCTTGGACAGGTTCAGCGAGTCCCACTGATCGCGCAGGCTCGCGCCCTGACCGATGTAGTCCTCGATCGCATCGCGCCGGGTCATCCGTGCCAGGGCTTTGCGGTTGGCCTCCATGCGCGCCTCGATCCGGTCGCGGGCGACCTTCCACTCCTCACGCGAGATGTCCCCGTCGGCGAACATCGCTGCCAGGTCATCCATGCGCCGCTGATCTGACGCGATCTCGTCGCCGACCGCATGCACCTTGTCCTCGTCCACGGTCGAGGTCAGCGCTCCGACGAGCTCGGGGGAATCCAGGCGCACCAGGACTGCCTCAGCGATCAGCGCCTCGACGGGCTCAGCGACGATGTACGTGCCCTTGCACGGGTTGTGCTTGGTGGACTGGATGCCGCATCCGTAGCGGCGCACGCCATTGCGCGGGTGGGACTTCATCGTTGCCCCGCACTTGCCACAGATGAGCATGCCCGACAGCAGGTAGCGGCGCGCCGCCCGGTTGGTGCGCCGCTTCGGGTCCGTCAGCAGCAGCCGCAGCCGCTCACCATCCTCGGCACTGATCAGCGGAGTCCACGTGCCCTCGCCGATGATCTGCCCCTGGTGGACACGCATGCCGTAGTTCCTGGGGCTCAGCAGCAGCGACCGCAGGGCGCTCGGGGTCATCTTCGATCCCTTCGTGCCCGTCACCTCCTGGGCCTCCATACACCCCGCGACGGAGTACAGCGTCTCGCCAGCCAGCACCCGCGCCGCCGCGTCACGGAACGCTGCCGCCTCCACCTCATGCGGGGTCATGCGGTCGTCCCGGTATCCGAACGGTCTGTGCCCGCCGCCCATGTACGGCGCGCCCGTCTCGGCGGTCTGAAGGAACTTGCGCTTGATGCGCTCGGACTTCACATGCGACTCATGCGCCGCGACCGACGCCATCAGCCGCGCCACGAACAGTCCATCGGACTTGCCCATGTCGAACTCGCCCTGGAGCGACACCACATCCGTCAGCCCTGCCGCCTTGCAGGTGTCCGCGAAGTGTTCGAGCTCGAGCGGGCGACGGTGCAGCCGGTCCATCCGATACACGATCACACCGTCGATCAGCCCATCGGTGATGTCCCGCAGCATCCGCTCATACGCGGGACGGCTCTTGCCCGAGTACGCCGACGTGTCATCGTCCACGTACTCCTCAGCGACCGTCCACCCGCGCCGCTCGGCCTCCGCGCGGCAGTCCTGCAACTGCCGCGTCACGCCCAGCATGTCGCCATTGGGGTCCCGTGAGATACGCGCATACAGTGCAACCGCAGTCCGCTCAGCCATGGGGGTACATTAGCGAGACACTGCCAACGGCGTCCTGCTGTGCTCCCACTGTCATCACGTCATCCACGATCAAGGCTGGCAGATCCGGGCGACGAACACCGAGATCTGGTTCATCCCGCCCGCATCCGTCGACGCGTCGCGAGCACCCCGCCAGGGAGGACGAGCCAGGTTCGGCACACCCCGACCCTGGAACACCACCCGGACCGGCGAGCACGACGGCGAAGACGAGCCCGGCGCTCCGCCAGAACCGTCATAGCTGGCCCGCCCCGCGGCGCCACCCCTCCGGGGCGGCGCCGCACAGCCATGCCTCAGCGCCCTCAGCTCCCTCAGCGCCCTCAGCGCCCTCAGCGCCCTCACCGCCCGGATGCCCGGACACCTCGAATGCGCACGCCCGGACGCTCCCCACAAGCGCACGCCGCCTACCGGCCGGCGTGCGACATCCCCCGTGGGGCCGCTGGTGTGTGCCGAGGTTCCTACGGCATCTCGGGGAGCACGAAGGTCCAGCCCTCGTCGAGCCTCTCCGAGACCACCTCGATGACGGCGTCGACGGTCCCGGCGCGGTTGCCACCACCGTCGTGGAGCAGCACCAGCTCCCCCGGCACCATGGCCAGGCGGAGCCGGGACGCGAGGACGGCGGGATCCTGCTCCACCCAGTCCTCGACCGTGTTCGCGACATCGAGCGGCTGCATCCCGAGCCGCACCGCCACCGGGGCCGTGACGCCCCACGAGCCGTTGGGCGCCCGCCAGTACGGCACCGGCACCTCGTCGCCGACGGCACCCTCGATGATCTCGAGGTTCTTGAGCATGTCGTCGCGCACGTCGAGCGCGTTCCACCGCCCCATGTCCTCGTACGAGGTGGCGTGGTTGCAGAGCACATGCCCGTCGGCGACGATGCGCCGCAGCACGTCGGCGCCGGAGGGGATGGCGGTGCCGTCGGCGGAGATCCCGGAGGGCCGCAGGATCTCCTCGCCGATCACCGCGAAGACCGCCCGGATGCCGCGCGACTTGAGGAAGTCGAGCAGGCGGATCGTGTCGAGGCCGTTGGGGCCGTCGTCGAAGGTCAGGGCGCAGGCCGGGCCGGAGCGGGCGAGGCCTCCGCTCGCGACACGGCGGACAGGGGTCTCGGTCAGCATGATCCGAGGTTAACGCCGCGGGACGGTCGCGTCGTCCCGCAACGCACGCGACCCCGCCCGGAACCGGGCGGGGTCGCGAGACGGTGCTGCGTGACGAGACGGTGCTGCGTGACGGGAGGGTCAGCCCTCCACGCCGGCGCGCTGGAGGATGATCTCCCGCACGCGGCCAGCGTCCGCCTGGCCGCGCGTGGCCTTCATGACCGCGCCCACGATCGCGCCCGCGGCCTGGACCTTGCCGTCCTGGATCTTGGCGAGGACGTCGGGCTGGGCGGCCAGCGCATCGTCCACCGCCTTCTCGAGAGCCGAGTCGTCGGAGACGACCTCGAGGCCGCGCGACGCGACCACCTCGGCGGGCGAGCCCTCGCCCGCGAGGACGCCCTCGAGCGCCTGACGCGCGAGCTTGTCGTTGATCTTGCCGTCGTCGATGAGGCCCTGGAGCTCGGCGATCGCGTCGGGGGTGACGGGCAGCCCCGTGAGCGCGACCTCGCGGTCGTTCGCGACGCGCGACAGCTCGCCCATCCACCACTTGCGCGCGGCCTGGGCGGTCGTCCCCGCCTGCACGGTGGCCGCGATGAGGATGAGCGCGTCGGCCGCGACCACGTCGCGCATCTCGAGGTCGGAGAAGCCCCACTCCTCGCGGAGGCGCGCCCGCATCTTGGCGGGGTGCTCGGGGATGGTGCTCCGGAGCTCCTCGACCCACTCGCGCGAGGGCTCGACCGGCAGCAGGTCCGGCTCCGGGAAGTAGCGGTAGTCCTCCGCCTCCTCCTTGGAGCGGCCCGGCGTGGTCGACGAGGTGTCCTCGTGCCAGTGGCGCGTCTCCTGGACCACGTGCTCGCCCGAGAGCAGCAGCATCGCCTGGCGGGCCGCCTCGAAGTGCACCGCGCGCTCGATCGCGCGCAGCGAGTTCACGTTCTTGGTCTCGGAGCGCTTGCCGAAGGGGACGTCGTCCTGCGACTCCCCTGCGACCGCCTTGGGGCGCAGCGACAGGTTGACGTCGGCGCGGACGGAGCCCTGCTCCATGCGGCCGTCCGAGATGCCCAGGGCGCGGACGATGTCGCGGATCGTCGCGACGTAGGCGCGGGCCACCTCCGCGGTGCGGGCGCCCATGCCGGTGATCGGCTTGGTGACGATCTCGACCAGCGGCACGCCGCCGCGGTTGTAGTCGACCAGCGAGTAGTCGGCGCCCTGGATGCCGCCGGTGCCACCCACGTGGGTGTTCTTGCCGGCGTCCTCCTCCATGTGCGCGCGCTCGATGCCGATCGTCACCACGGTGCCGTCGTCGAGGACCACGTCGAGGGAGCCCTCGTAGCAGGTCGGCTCGTCGTACTGCGAGATCTGGTAGTCCTTCGCGAGGTCCGGGTAGAAGTAGTTCTTCCGGGCGAAGCGCGAGGACTCGCGGATCGAGCAGCCCAGGGCCAGGCCCAGGCGGATCGCCGACTCGACGGCCTTCTCGTTCGTGACCGGCATCGCGCCCGGGAGGCCCAGGCAGACCGGGCAGACCTGCGTGTTGGGCTCCGCGCCGAACTCGTTGGCGCAGCCGCAGAACATCTTGGTCTTCGTGTTGAGCTCGACGTGGACCTCGATGCCGAAGACCGGGTCGAAGTCCTCCATCGCCTGCTCGTAGGTCATCGTGGTCACTCGGCCACCTCCAGCTCGGGCGCCTGCGTGGACAGCGGGCCGCCCCACTCGGCGGTCAGCGACGCCTCGAGGGCGGCGCCGATGCGGTACAGACGGGCGTCCTCGTGCGCCGGCGCCAGGATCTGGAAGCCGACCGGCAGCCCGTCCTCGGGCGCGACACCCGAGGGGAGCGACATGCCGGGGATGCCCGCGAGGTTCGCGGGGATGGTCGCGATGTCGTTGAGGTACATCGCCAGCGGGTCGTCGATGCGCTCGCCGATCTTGAACGGCGTGGTCGGCGTCGTGGGCGAGACCAGGACGTCGCACTGCGCGAAGGCCGCGTCGAAGTCGCGCTGCACCAGGGTGCGCACCTTCTGCGCCGAGCCGTAGTACGCGTCGTAGTAGCCGGCCGAGAGCGCGTACGTGCCGAGGATGATGCGGCGCTTGACCTCGTCGCCGAAGCCCTCGGCGCGGGTCGCGAGCATCGTCTTCTCGACCGTGGCCTTCTCGACGCGCTTGCCGAAGCGGACCGAGTCGAACTTGGCCAGGTTGGACGAGGCCTCCGACGGGAGGATGACGTAGTAGGCGGCGAGCGCGTACTCGAAGGACGGGCACGAGACCTCGACGATCTCGGCGCCCATCTCCCGCAGCCGGTCCAGCGACTCCTCGAATCGCTGCGTGACGCCGGCCTGGTAGCCGCCGTCCGCGCCGCTGAGCTCGCGCACCACACCGACCTTCACACCCGTGAGGTCCATCGTGGCGCCCTCCATGGCAGCCGACACCACGGCGGGGACGGGCTCGTCGAGCGAGGTGGCGTCCATCTCGTCGTGGCCGCCCATCACCTCGTGCAGGAGCGCCGTGTCGAGCACGGTGCGGCCGCACGGGCCCAGCTGGTCGAGGGACGAGGCGAGGGCGATCGCGCCGAAGCGGGAGACGCCGCCATAGGTCGGCTTGACGCCCACGGTCGCGGTGACCGAGGCGGGCTGGCGGATCGAGCCGCCGGTGTCCGAGCCGATGGTGAGGGGCGCCTCGAAGGCCGCGAGCGCCGCGGCCGAGCCGCCGCCCGAACCTCCAGGAATCCGAGAGAGGTCCCACGGGTTGCGGGTGGGGCCGTAGCCCGAGTGCTCCGTGGAGGAGCCCATCGCGAACTCGTCCATGTTGGTCTTGCCCAGGATGGGCATGCGGGCCTCTCGGACGCGGCGGGTCACCGTCGCGTCGTACGGCGGGATCCAGCCCTCGAGGATGCGCGAGCCGGCCGTGGTGGGCAGGCCCTTCGTGACGAGCACGTCCTTGATGCCGATCGGCACGCCCGCCAGGCGGGGCAGCTCGACGCCCGCGGCACGGTCGGCGTCGACGGCGCGGGCCGTCTCGAGCGCGCCCTCGGCGTCGATGTGGAGGAAGGCGTGGACGGGGCCGTCCACGGCGGCGATGCGGTCGAGGTGCGCCTGCACGAGCTCGACCGAGGTGACCTCGCCGGCGGCGAGGGCGTCGGCCATCCGGGCGGCGGTGGCGCGGGTCCAGTCGGTCATGGTCACGCCTCCTCCCCCAGGATCTGCGGGACGCGGAAGCGCCCGTCCTCCGCCTCGGGGGCGGCGGCCAGCGCATCGTCCTGCGACAGCGACGGGCGGACCTCGTCCTCGCGGTGGATGTTGGCCATCGGGATCGGGTGGCTCGTCGCCGGGACGTCCTCGCCGGCGACCTCGGCCACCTTGGCGACGGCGTCGACGATCACGGCGAGCTGGCCCGAGAGGCGGTCGAGGTCCGCGTCGGTCATGTCGATGCGGGCGAGCGCCGCGAGGCGCGCCACATCGGATCGCTCAAGGGAAGACATGGCGTCGAGTCTAGTGGCGCGAGGTCCGGCTCACGGCTCCCAGCTGTAGGCCAGCAGGCGCACCGCGCCCACGGGCGGCTCGCCGTGCTCGAGCGGCACGCGCGTGACCGAGCCGTCCTCGTTGTCGACGACCACCCAGTCGAGCTCCTCGCGCCGCCGGAAGCCCATCCGCTCGTACAGGCGGTGGGCGGCGTGCATGGTGTCGAGCGTCGACAGCACGATGCGCCTGGCCCCCTGCTCGACGGCCCGGTCCATGGCCGCCTGGGTGAGGGTGCGACCGATGCCGCGGCCCCGCTCGATGGGCGACACCGCGAGCATGCGCAGCTCGAACTCGGCGTCCTCCGCGAGCTCGATGAAGGGGCTGCCCGGCGGCACCAGCGTGATGGTGCCGACGATCGAGCCCTCGCCGCGCTCGCCGTCGATCATGGCGAGCAGCTCGGCGTCCTGGGCGCGTGCCGCGGCGTCCCGCAGCTGCGGCACGTACGGGTGCGCGTGGTCGATCAGCCCGTCGGCGAGGTACGCGAGCGCCGTCAGCTCGCCGATCTCCTGGAGGCGGGACTTCTCGTCCGGCCCGACCTTGCGCACCGCGAATCTCACTGTGGACCCTCCCGGGGATCGATGCGACGGTCCCACTGGGGCGTCGACGTGTCCGATGGCGTGCCCTCGACGGGGTCCGGGTGCTGGCCCGTGGGCCCGCGTCCGGCGTCCTCCTCCGGCGGTGGCGGCGGGGTCGTCTGGCGCCTGCCGACCGCGATCACGATCGCGATGACAAGCACCACGAGGACCACCAGTCCGGCGACAGCGCCGATGATGAGTGCGGTGTTCATCGTGGCTCCTCACTCCCCCTCCCGGCCAGAGTACCCACGGCGCACGCGGGGCGTGAGGGGGGAATCCGACGAGCGCCGCATGGCATGCGGCACGGGGCGACCTCCCGCGCATCGGCCCGGCGGCGCCGACGTCAGCCGAGCGCCGCGGGACCGCCCTCGAGCAGCCGCACGAAGGCCGCCTCGTCGAGCGTCGGCACGCCCAGCTCCTCCGCCTTGGCCGCCTTGGAGCCTGCGTTCTCGCCCACCACGACGTAGTGGGTCTTCTTGGAGACGGACGATGCGGCCTTGCCTCCGCGCGAGATGATCGCCTCCTTCACGGAGTCGCGGGTGAAGCCCTCGAGCGAGCCGGTGGCGACCACGGTGAGGCCCTCGAGGGTCCGCTCGACGGACTCGTCGCGCTCGTCCTCCATGCGCACCCCGGCCGCGGCCCAACGGTCGACGATGTCGACGTGCCACGGCACCGTGAACCACTGGAGCACGGACTCGGCGATCACGGGGCCGACGCCATCGACCGCCGCGAGCTCCTCCTCGGAGGCCGCGCGGATCGCGTCCATCGACCCGAACGCGGTCGCGAGCGCGCGGGACGCGGTCGGCCCGACGTGGCGGATCGACAGGGAGACGACCACGCGCCACAGCGGCTGGGTGCGGGCGCCGGCGAGGTTCTCGAGCAGCTTGAGCCCGTTCGCCGAGACGTCTCCAGCCTTGCGCCCCTCGACCCCCGCCTCCTGCTGCTTCTTCGTCAGCTTCTCGTCCACCTCGTAGGTGAACAGCGGGACACGGCGCAGGTCCTCCTCGGTGAGGTCGAACAGGCCGGCCTCGTTGGGGAGCACGCCGCTCTCGACGAGCGCGGCGGCGGCCTTCTCGCCCAGCACCTCGACGTCGAGGGCGCCGCGCGAGCCGATGAACGCGATGCGGTCGACGATCTGCGCGGGGCAGCCCTCCGCGTTGGGGCAGCGGAGGTCCTTGTCGCCCTCCTTCTGCTCGACCAGGGGCGTGCCGCACGACGGGCAGTCCGTCGGCATCGTCCACTCCCGCTCCTCGCCGGTGCGCGCCGCGACCACGGGCCCGACGATCTCGGGGATGACGTCGCCGGCCTTGCGCAGCACCACGGTGTCGCCGATGAGGACGCCCTTGCGCGCCACCTCGTGCGCGTTGTGCAGCGTCGCGTACGTGACGGTCGAGCCGGCGACCAGCACCGGCGTCATGACGCCGTAGGGGGTGACGCGCCCGGTGCGGCCCACGTCGACGCGGATGTCCTCGAGGGTGGTGTGCACCTCCTCGGGCGGGAACTTGTAGGCGATCGCCCAGCGCGGCGCGCGGCTGGTCGAGCCGAGCGCGCCCTGGACGCCGCGGTCGTCGACCTTGAGCACCGCGCCGTCGATCTCGTGGACGAGCGCGTGGCGGCGCTCCTCGAGGTCGCGGAGGTACGCGTCGACCTCGTCGACGCCGGTCACCACCCGGGCGTGCGCGGTGACGGGCAGCCCCCACGAGGCGAGCACCTCGTAGATGCCGTGCTGGGTGCCGATGCTGGGGTGGGGCGTCGTGTCGCCCCACTCGAGCGCCCCCAGCGCGTACGTGGTGACGGCGAGCGGGCGGGTCGCGGTGACGGCCGGGTCCTTCTGGCGCAGCGAGCCCGCCGCGGTGTTGCGCGGGTTCGCGTACGGCGCCTTGCCGTCCTCGAGCAGGCGCGCGTTGAGCTCCTCGAAGGCGGCGACCGGCAGGAAGACCTCGCCGCGCACCTCGACGAGCGCGGGCACGTGGTCGCCCGCGAGCGCGCGCGGGAGGCCCGTGATGGTGAGCACGTTCGCGGTGACGTCCTCGCCCGTGGTGCCGTCGCCGCGCGTGACGCCGCGCATCAGCGTGCCGTTCTCGTACGTGAGAGAGATCGACAGGCCGTCGATCTTGGGCTCGCACACGACCGTCTGCGGACCCGCCTCCTTCTCGACGCGGCCGAGCCACGCCTCGATGTCCTCGATCGAGAATGCGTTGTCGAGGCTCATCATCCGCTCGCGGTGCTTGACCGAGGCGAAGCCGGACGCGACCGCGCCGCCGACCGTCTGCGTGGGGCTCTCCGGCGTCGCCAGCTCGGGATGCAGCGCCTCGATCTCGCGCAGCTCGCGCTCGAGGGCGTCGTACTCGGCATCGGAGACGGTGGGGGCTGCGAGCTCGTAATAGGCGTGGCGGTGAGCCTCGATGTCCTGGACGAGCTCCTGGTGGCGGGCGCGGGGGTCGGTCACGGCACTATCCCACCACGTCCCGCCGACACGGCCCCACCCGCCCGGCCCTGGCATCGTCCCGCCGCGATCAGTAGCGTGTGCGCATGCGCGCCGCCATGCTGGTCGTCACGACGACCCTGCTCCTCACCGCCTGCACGGCGGCGGAGGCCCCCACCCCGCGCGCCACCGTCACCGAGACCCCGGAGCCCCAGCCGGCGATCACCGCGACCGTCACCCCCGAGCCCGCGGCCGACCCCGCGATCGACGTCGTCGCCAACCCGTTCGCGCGGCCCGAGTGGCTCGGCACCACGGTGCTGCAGAAGCAGGACAACGACCTCGGCAAGGCCGTCGCGACACCCAAGGAGCTGCGCGACCGCCGCCTCGAGCCCCGCCCCGGCGCCTACCCGGACCCCGAGGACGACGCGTGGTTCGTCGAGATCTCGGCGATCCCCGACGACGTGCTCGCGCGCTCGAGCTGGCGCGAGGAGTGCCCCGTCGAGCCCGAGGACCTCGCCTACATCGTCATGCCGTTCTGGGGCTTCGACCTGCAGCCGCACACCGGGGAGATGATCACCTCCGCCGCGCACGCCGAGGAGGTCGCGGCCGTCTTCGAGCAGATGTACGTCCGCGAGTTCCCCATCGAGGAGATGCGCGTCACCACGTGGGACGAGGTGCGCGGCGACCACACCGGCGACCTCAACGTCACCATCTCCTTCGAGTGCCGCAAGGTCACGGGAGGCTACGACGTGTGGTCCGAGCACGCCTCCGGCCTCGCGATCGACATCAACCCGTTCCACAACCCGTGGGTGCGCGACGGGTACGTCTTCCCCGAGCTCGCGGGCGCGTACCGCGACCGCGAATGGCTGCGACCGGGCATGATCGAGACGCAGCGCCAGATCATCAGGGACTTCGCGGCCGCCGGCTGGGAGTGGGGCGGCACCTGGACCGACCTCGACGACTGGATGCACTTCTCCGCCACCGGCCTGTAGGGGCACGATGCGCGGCTCACCCGAGGAGGGCCCATGGCAGGCAGCACGCTGATCGAGGGCGGGTACATCGCGACGATGGATCCCGCCGGCACCGAGATCGCCCGCGGCTGGATCACCGTCCGGGGCGGGCGCATCGTCTCCCTGGGCGAGGGCGCCGCGCCGTCCGACGTGCGGGACGCGTTCCCCGACGTCGTCGACGCCTCCGGGACGCTCGTCACCCCGGGGCTGGTCAACACCCACCACCACCTCTACCAGTGGCTCACGCGCGGCTGGGCGCAGGACTCGATCCTGTTCGACTGGCTGGTCGCGCTCTACCCCACCTGGTCGCGCATCGACGCCGACAGCGCCGGCGCGGCCGCCGCCGGGGCCATGGCGGTGCTCGCGCGGTCCGGCTGCACCACCGTGGGCGACCACCACTACATCTTCCCGCAGGGGTCGGGGGACATCGTCGGGTCGATCGTGCACGAGGCTGCCTCGCTCGGCCTGCGGCTGCACGCCACCCGCGGCTCGATGGACCTGGGCGAGTCCGCCGGCGGGCTGCCGCCCGACTTCGCGGTCGAGACGACGGCCGATGCGCTGGCCGCCTCCGCGGAGGCCGTCACCCGGTACCACGACGCGTCCTTCGACTCGATGGTGCGGGTCGCGATCGCGCCGTGCTCGCCGTTCTCGGTGACGTCGGACCTGCTGCGCGAGTCCGCGACGCTCGCCCGCGACCTTCACGTGCGCCTCCACACGCATGGCGCCGAGACGGTCGAGGAGGAGGCTTTCTGCCGCGAGCGCTTCGGGATGAGCCCCACGGACTACCTCGAGTCGCTCGGCTGGCTGGGCCCCGACGTGTGGATGGCGCACTGCGTCCACCTGTCCGACGAGGACGTCGCGCGCTTCGCCGAGTCGGGCACGGGCGTCGCGCACTGCCCGTCCTCGAACGCACGCCTCGCGGCGGGGATCGCGCCCATCAGGTCGCTCGTGGACGCCGGGGCTCCTGTGGGTCTCGGGGTCGATGGCGCGGCCTCGAACGAGCACGGCCGGCTGGGCTCCGAGATCCGCCAGGCCGCGCTGCTCGCACGCCTGCGCGACGGCGCGGGCGCGATGCCGGGGCGCGACGCGCTGCGGATCGCGACCATGGGCGGCGCGCGCGTGCTGGGGCGCGAGAAGGAGATCGGCTCGCTCGAGCCCGGCAAGCTCGCGGACCTCGTGCTGTGGGAGCTGGGCGAGATCGAGCACGCCGGGATCGCCGACCCCGTCGCGGCGCTCGGGCTGGGCTCGCTGCCGCGCGTGCGGCGCATGCTGGTCCAGGGCGAGGACGTCGTGGTCGACGGTCACCTCGTGCGGGCCGACGAGCGCGCGATCGCCGGACGAGTCGTCAGCGCGGCGGAGCGGCTGCGAGGCTGAGGCACCGGCGCGCTGCGACCCGCGACCCGTTCCTCGCGACCGGCATCAGCGTCCCGCGAGGTGCTCGGTGCCCGGAATCGGCC
>NZ_JAUHPW010000012.1 GCF_030418455.1 Demequina litoralis | reverse complement strand
GGTGATCTCGATCGAGGAGGTCACCACGGCGTTGCCGGTCACCCGGACCTGCACCTCGGCGGTCTTGGGATCGCCCGAGTACATCGTCACCTCGACCGCGAGGGTCGTGGTGCCCTCGGTCCAGCCCTGGAGCGCGCCGGTGTCGGGGTCGATCGTCGCGACGGCGGGGTCCGAGGACGCCCACGCGATGCCGGCCACGTCGGAGTCGCCGTCGCCGCCGGTGAGCCGCGCGATCAGCTGCTTCGGGTCGCCCGCGTCGATGTCGAGGATCGTGGCGGCGCCGCCCTCCTCGAACACGGTCGCGCCGTCCTCGTCCTCGATCCAGAAGAACTCCGAGGCGCGGATCGTGTCCGTCACGGTGACGGGCACGTCGACGTGGAGGTCGGGGTCGGCGACCGAGGTCGCGCGCACCGTGGTCGTGCCGGACACCACCTCGCCGAGGCTCTGGACGAGGTTGGTCGCGCTCACGAGCCCGTCGCCCGTGACGGTCGCGACGGACGCGTCGGCGGACGACCACACGACGCCCTGCGAGGCCCCGGCGGGCAGGACCGACGCGGTGAGCTGCGCGCGCGCGCCCAACGTGCCCTCGATGGGGATGAGGCGCACCGCGTCGATGTTGGTCTCGATGCTGCGCGGGGCGGGCGCCGCCGCGTACACGGCGACGTCGTCGAGCATCGTGGTCCACGTCATGGCGCCGGAGCGGGTGGTCCACGTCTGCAGCGTCGCGACGTCGCCCGTGTAGTCCATGTCCGCGAAGGGCACCGTGTGGGTGGCGGTCAGCGTCGGGTCCTCGACGCTCGTGATGGTGAACACCGTCTCCTCGGCACGGAGGTCGATCTCCGCGTGCACGCGGTACCAGGTGTCGTTCACGTCGAAGCCCTCGCCCACGGGCGTGGTGCCGCTCAACGGGTCGTTGGAGGTGCCCGCCGAGGACTTGCCGCCGCTGCTGAACACCAGCTCGGTGCTCCAGTTGGTCTGGATGCTGAGGTACCGCTGCTGGGAGCTGTCGGTGATCGTGACGTACGCGCCCTTCGACCCCTCGGGCGCCCCGACGTTCCAGTCGAAGTCGACCGCGACGCGGTCGTTGACGAGCCCGTCCCCGAAGGACTTCTGCAGGCCACGTCCACCGGAGCCGCTGCCGCTCGCGACCAGGACCTGGTCGCCGTCGACCGCCTGGACGCTGCCGGTCATGTAGCCGCCGTAGCCCGGGATCGGGCCCGTGCCCCAGGCGTCGCCGATGGCGATGTTCTCGAAGCTGTCGCTCGAGCTCGGGACGTACACCGGGATCGTGGCCGCGTGCTCGCCGTCCGCGGTGGCCGCGGTGATCCGGGCGACGCCCGGACCGACGGGCGTGATGATGCCGAAACCGTTGACGCGGGCGACGGACACGTCGTCGGAGGTCCAGGTCAGCGCATCGTCCGTCGCGTCGGCCGGCGACACCGTCGCCTCGACCGTGAGGGTCGGGACGGGGCCCGTCGGCGCGTAGGTGGAGAAGGCATCCGCGCGGAACCAGTGCTCGTCGAGGTCGAACGCGACGCCGGTCACGGGGACGGCGTCCTCCTGGACCGTGACCACGGCGCTCGCCGTGAAGCCGCCGTCGTCGGCGGTGGCGGTGACGGTCGCCTGGCCTAGGGCGACGCCGGTGACGGCGCCGTCGGCGTCGACGGTCGCGACGGACTCGTCGTCCGACGCCCACGTGACGGCGGTGTTCGCCGTGTCCTCGGGCAGTACGAGCGCCTGCAGCGCCTTGGTGGTGCCGAGCTGCAGCGTCATGGTCTCGCGGTCGAGGATGACGCCGGTGGCCCGCACGGGGACCACGTGGATGAGCGTTTCCCCGAAGACGGTGTCGTCGTCCTCGGCGATCGCGCGGATGGTCACGTCGCCCTCGGCGACCGCGGTCACCAGGCCGCTGTCGTCGACCGTGGCGAGCGCGGGGTCGGAGCTCTCCCAGGCGAGGTGGTAGAAGCTCGCGTCGGCGGGGAGCACGGTCGCCTCGAGCTGCAGGGTCCGACCGGTGTCGAGGGTCGCCTCGGCGACGTCGAGCTCGACCGCGGTGACGGGCACCTTGGTCGCGTCGACGGTGAACGAGACGCTCGCGCCGCCGTCGACGGACTCCACCGTGATGGTGGTGGTGCCGGCGGCGTGGATGTCGAGCTGGACCAGCGATCCTGCGTCGGTGCGCTGCATCGCGCGTCCGGCCACGGTCTGGTGCGTCTCGCCGAAGAACGAGGCGACCTCCGGATCCGACGAGGTGTACACGACCGCCTGGCGGCTGGCGTCGGCGAGGGTCGCGGAGAGGTCGAGGCCCTCCTTGACCTCGGCGGCCACGGTCCCGCCGTCGGAGACGTCGGTGCCGTCGACGGTCACCGCGATCTCCGTGGCGGGGACGACGTCGGGGACGGTGACGGACATCGAGGCCGAGTGGCCCGCCGCATCGGTCGCGGTGACGGTCGCGGTTCCGGGAGCCACGCCGATCACGAAGCCCTCGTGGGTGACCTTGACGACCGAGTCGTCGCTGCTCGTGTAGGCGACGACGCTGTCGGTCAGCACCGCGTCGGTGGGCGTGACCACGGGCTTCACGTGCCGCTTGGTGCCCGCCTCGAGCGTGATCGCGGAGTCGACGAGGGAGATGCCCGTCGGCTCGGCAAGGTCCACGGCGTAGACCCCGTCGGCGTAGCCGTTGTCGGTGCCCAGCGGCGTCTGGACGTCCGCGTCCTTCTGCTTCGGCACGCCGCGCATGAGGTACGCGTAGAGGCTGTCCATCGCGTCGCCCGACTTGCCCGGCTGCGCGCTGCCCATCTCCTGGATCGAGACGTCGCCGTTGTTGAAGAGGATGCGGTTGTTGACGTCGGCGGTGCCGCCGTCGCTCGAGCCCACGCCGGGCGTGGGGATCCAGACGGCCTCCCAGTAGTAGAAGCCGCGCTTCTGGCCGTACGGGTTGGGGTAGTCGAGCGGCGCCTGCATGTAGTCGAGCAGCCAGTTGTACTGGCCGTTGGGGCTGTTGCGGTAGTACTGCGACTGGCCCAGCTGGGTGGTCTGCTGGTCGTGGGTGGGCTTGTACCGGGTGAAGCTGAAGCCCGCCTCGACGTCGATGTACTCGCGGTAGCGGCGGTCCGCGTCGGCGTTGATCGCCTCGCCGATCTCGATGATGTTGCCGCTGGAACGGCCGCCGTACAGCGAGTAGTTCTCGCCGTCGAAGAGCGCGCCGGCCGCCTCGAGGCCGTCGAAGAAGTTCGCGCTCGCGCCCGTGTCGTAGCCGTTGTTGGTGTGGACCGAGGTGATGACCTCGGGCGCGACGTCGGCGACGGCCTCGTAGGTCGCGGTGATGATCGCCGCGTGCCCCTCGGAGGTGGCGCCGCGACCCGCGGGCCAGAGCAGTCCGCCGTTCTGCTCGTTGCCCGCCTTCACGCCCGCGATGTCGACGTCGAGCGCGACCAGGTCCGTCATGAAGTCGTGGACGTAGGTGTAGACGACGTCCTCGAGGTGGGCGAGGTCGCTGTGGCTGCGGTTGCCGTCGTAGTCGACGTTCGTCCAGACGGAGGGCGTGTAGGCCTTCGCGGCGCTCACCCACGCGTCGCTGTAGTGGAAGCTCGGGTGGTAGCTCATGCCGAGCTCCGTGGCCCGGACGGCGAGCTCCTGCGTGTGCTCCTCGTCCCAGTAGCCGCCCTGGATCATCTGCTTCGGGTACGGCTGGCCGTCGGGGCCGGTCCAGCTCTGGAACACCGGCAGCAGGTTGTCGTAGCCGATGATCTGCTCGCCCGCGTCGACGAAGATCATGCTCGTCACGGAGTTGACGCCGCGGTTGGCGAGGATGCGCAGGGCGTCCTGCTGGACGCCGTTCGCGAAGTACTTACCGCCCAGGTCCTCCTCGGCCTGGAGGAAGGACACGTCCGCGCCCTTGATCTCGTTCTCGTCGTCGAGGACGAACAGGTCGAGGTTGTCGATGTACGCGGAGTCGCCGCCGTTGCCGGTCCACGAGTCGGCTCGCACGGCACCCGCGGCGGTCTCCACCGTCACGGAGTCGACGTACGCCGCGTCGTGGACGGTGTTGGCGTAGATCTCGACCTCGTGGTCGTCGGGGCCGGTGACGAAGGTGGCCGTGACGAGCCCGTAGCCGGCGGTACCCGACGGCGCCTGCCGGAGCACCATGCCGTCGACGGTGCGCACGCCCAGGTTGACCCGGTCGCCGAGCGACGTGCGCGCGACGGTCTCGCCGTCGCGCCCGCGCCAGCTCTCGTGCCCCGTGGTCTCGAAGGTGTCCGCGCGGTCGACCTTCGCGCGCATCGTCACGGCGTACCGGGTGCTCGGCTCGACGGCGACGGTCTGCGAGACCTCGGCGCCGGCCTCGAGCCGCACGGCGGCCTCGCCCGTGTCGGCGTCGGTCGAGCTCACGCTCGCCGGGCCGGACGCGGTCCAGCCGGTGAGGCCGTCCTCGAAGCCCCAGTTGGCGAGCGAGCCGTCCGCCGCATCGAGCGACAGCACCAGGTCGTCGATGTCGAGGGCGGAGGAGCCCGCGGTGATCGTCACCGTGGCCTGGCCGTTGTAGACAAGGACGTTGCGGTGCGCGGTGCGGGACCACGTGTCCGCGCCGTCGAGGGCGCTGTCGAGCAGCACGACCGAGTCGGGGCCGCCCGCCTCGGACACGACCACCTTGGCGTTGTTGTCGCTCGCGCCGCCCCGCAGGCGCAGGTCGAGCGTGTAGCTGCCCTGCGGGAGCCCGGTGAGCGTCGCGGTCAGGGAGGTGCCTGGCGTGAGGGCGGCGTATGCGCCGCCGTCGTGACCGCCCGTGCCCTGCGCGCTCGCCAGCCCGGTGGCGTCCCACCCGGACAGCCCGTCCGAGAAGTCGAAGGAGACGGGGCTGGAGCCCCCCGTCGGCACCTCCGCGGCCGCGGCCGGTGCGCTCACCGCCAGCGTCGAGAGCGCGATCGCCGCCAAGGAGATCGCACCGATGGTCTTGTGCCGAAGGTCGCCCTTGACCGTCATCTTCCACCTCATCGTGTCCACAGCTTCTGGGTCGCGGGCGGAGGATCGCCGGCGATCGTGGTCAGCATTACGGACGGATGACGCCATGTCAAGAAACCGGTTCCCCGCCGGGGCGTTCCGGGCGTGTCGCACAATTCGGGCAGGTATCCGGGCGGATCGAAGGGGGACCGCTCACAGGTGTGCGCGATGAGCGTGGGCAGCTCTCACGCTTCAGGAAGGGACGATGCAACGGCCGCCCGCGCGGTCGCGCCTCAGGAGGTCGCGGGGCGCGTCAGGGCGCGAGGCCGACGCTCGCGCGCTGCACGAGCGCGGGCGTGAACACGCGCAGATCCGCGTCCACGACGCTGCGGAGCCGGTCCTCGAGCGCTCGCCAGGCTGCCTCGCCGACGGCCTCGAGGTCCACGCTCATCGTGGTGAGCGGCGGCGTGGAGAAACGCGCGAACGGGATGTCGTCGAAGCCCGCGACCGAGAGCTCGTCGGGCACGACCACCCCTCGCTCGCGTGCCGCTCCCAGCAGGCCGAGCGAGACGAGGTCGTTGAAGCCCAGCACGGCGGTCGCCCCTGTGCTCATCACCGCGTCGAAGGCCTCGTAGCCGGCGTCCATCGAGGACCCGCCCGGCATCCGCAGCAGCTCGATGTCGGGGTTCTCCTCGGCGATCAGCGTGAGCCCGCGCATGCGTGCCGCCTGGGCGTTGGACCCGATCGGCCCATCGAGATGGAGGATGCGGCGGTGGCCCAGACGGATGAGGTGCCTGCACATCGAGGCGACGCCGCTCGCGGAGTCGACCACGACGCGGGTCGCGGGCAGCGGCTCGTCGCGGTTGATGAGGACCGCGGGCTGGACGCGCGGCAGCAGTGCCTCGAGCTCGTCGGTGCGCATGCGCGGCGAGCAGACGATCACGGCGTCGGTACGGCGCCTGACGTCCTCCACGAGCGGCGGCTCGTCCTGCGCGCTCTCCGCGGAGTCGGCGACCAGCACGCGGTAGCCGGCCGTCGCGGCGGCCTGGTTCACGCCGTGGAGGATCTGCTGGAAGGTCGGGTTCCCGAGGTCCGGGACGATGACGCCGACGGTGAGGGTCTTGCCGAGCGACAACGACTGCGCGACGCGGCTGGGGTTGTAGCCGAGCTCCTCGACCACCTGCCGCACCCGCGCCGCGATCTCTGGGCTCACCGTGGGGCGACCGTTCATCACACGCGACACGGTCGCACGCGACACGCCCGCGGCCTCCGCCACGTCGCTGATCGTCGCTCCCGCGCTCGGACGCGTGCGTCCCGGACGTCTCGCCATGTGCCTCGTTGCCCCACCGTTCTCCGGCGCGCCTGTGCGCGCTCTCGCTCGGACTATAGCCCGGAATCGGTTTCCCACGCCTCAGGCGGGCCGCCTTCCACGCGGAGATGGCTCGGGCCCGAGGCGTAGGGAGGTCGACGTACGGCGCCCGCTGCGGGAAACGCGCGGGAGCCCGGTTTCCCCGTCTGTAGCCCTGGTCGCCGACCTTCGGCCGCGGAGCCCGGATCGTGCACCCGCACCCCGCTCCGACGGGGTCGACACGGCCCCGCCTCCAGACCTTCGTACACGCAGAGTGGGCCGCACGCTCCGCCCGAACGCACGCATCGCCCCAGGTAAATACCGCTACTAGCGCGAGCTCGAGGCGCCGGGCGCCGCGACGCGGCGGCCTCGCGCGCCGGGTATCGATTCGGTAACACGCGCCGCGCCGGTTGACATCCCGGCCGCCCGGGATTAGCGTGCGAGGCACACGGAAGTGAGAAACCGGTTACTCAGTGGAGAGGCCGGAACGGTGGAGGCAACGATGCACAACCAGGTGACGGGCGAGCAGCCCCAACCGACGGTCACGCGGATCGTCGGCGCCTCCGGCCGCCCCACCATCCGCGAGGTCGCCCAGGTCGCAGGGGTCTCCCGCGGGACCGTGTCGCGCTACCTCAACGGACAGAAGTGGGTGGGCGCGGACAGCGCCACCGCGATCCGCCAGGCCATCGACACCACGGGCTACAGCCCCAACCGCGAGGCCCGCTCGCTGGCCTCGGGCCGTGCGACCACCGTGGTGTTCCTCCTCACCGCGAGCCACGAGGACCTCTTCAACTCGCGCATCTACTCCATGCTGATGAGCGACATCTCGAACGCTCTCCTCGAGCGCGGCATGTCGCTCGTGCTCATGACCGCGTGCAACGCCGCGGAGCGCGCAGCCGCCCTCGAGTTCGTGCGGGGCGGTTCGGTGCACGGCGTCATGCTGCTGGCCTCGCGGGTCGGCGACCCGCTCATCGGCCACCTCGCCGCGGCGGGCGTGCGCACGGTGTGCTGCGGTCGGCCCATGGCCTGGGAGTCGCAGGTGAGCAGCTCGTCCGCGGACGACCGCACGGGCGGCCGGGAGGCCACCGCGCTGCTGGCCGCCGAGGGCCGTTCGCGCATCGGCATCATCACCGGCCCGCTCGGCGTCGGCGGTGCGGTCGACCGCCTGGAGGGCTACCTCGAGGCGCTGGACGCCGCCCACCTCCCCCGCGACATGGGACGCGTGATCGAGGGCGACTGGACGCGCGACAGCGGTCGGGCGGGCGCCGAGGCGCTGCTCGCCGCCGATCCCTCCCTGGACGCCGTCTTCGCGTCCAACGACTCCATGGCCGCCGGCGCGATCGACGCGCTGCGCGCGGCCGGGCGGTCGGTCCCCCACGACGTCTCGGTCGTCGGCTTCGACGACTCCGGCCTGGCGGCTACCCTCGATCCGCCGCTCACCACGCTCCGGCAGCCGTTCGCGGCGATCGGCCGCGAGATGGTCCGCCTGCTGCTGGAGCA
This sequence comes from Demequina litoralis, assembly GCF_030418455.1. Classification (GTDB taxonomy): domain Bacteria; phylum Actinomycetota; class Actinomycetes; order Actinomycetales; family Demequinaceae; genus Demequina; species Demequina litoralis. Next base: position 90,894 of record NZ_JAUHPW010000012.1, on the reverse strand, counting down.
GCCTGCTGACCAGATCACCCACACCACCCACCCCGCGCAGCTTGTGGTGCGGGGCTCGACACGCGGCGAGTCCTGACTCCTCGCACCACCTGAGAGAACCCACCACCGAAAGGGGACACCGATGTCCAACCTCTTCTCGAGCCGCCGGTTCCGGCTCGCTACCGGCAGCCTCGCGATCGCCGGCACCGCGATGGTGCTCGCGAGCTGCAGCTCGGGCGGCGGCTCCGAGGCCGGTGCCAGCGCGGGCGGCAGCCTCGGCACCGCCGAGGACCCGGTGACCGTGACGGTGATGTACGGCTCCTCGGACTTCACCGAGGACATGATCGCCGAGTTCGAGTCCGAGAACCCGAACATCGACATCAACTTCATCGAGTACGACGCGACCCGCCTCAACGCGATGCTCACCGCGGGCGACGCCCCCGACCTCGTGCGCGGCGGTCCGAACGCGAACCTCTTCGCCAAGGGCCAGGCCACCCCGCTCGACGACTACATCGCGAACAGCGACGTCGTCACCGCGGACGACCTGGTGTCGGCGAACGACGCGTGGCGCTTCGACGGCACCACCCGCGGCGAGGGCGAGTACTACGGCCTCCTCAAGGACTGGAGCCCGGACACCACGATCTGGCAGAACGAGGCGCTCTTCGAGGGCACCGGCGTCGACCCGCTCGACCTCACCGAGCCCGCGAGCTGGGACGAGGTCCTCGAGAAGGCGAAGGCGCTCAAGGAGGCCGGCGTCAAGTACCCGCTCGGCATCGAGTGGCAGTGGGGCCTGTCGAACCTGCTCATGACGATGGTGCTCCAGCAGGGCGGCGCGGTCTACTCCGAGGACATGGCGACCGTCGACCTCGAGACCCCCGAGGCCGAGCGCGCGCTCCAGTGGCTCATCGACTACGGCCAGTCGGGCGTCGGCATCACCACCGGCAACCCGCTGCCCGACGGCCAGGACGCCCCCACCTTCGTCGCTGGCGAGATGGCGATGACGATGGACGGCTACTGGTTCGGCGGCAACCTCCAGAGCGACGAGGCGGCCGCGGTCGCCGAGACCGCCTCGATGGCGCCCGCGCCGACCTTCGGCGAGCGCATCAGCCCGATCTTCGGCGGCGTGGGCGCGTACATCCCGGCCACCGCCAAGAACAAGGACGCCGCCTGGGAGGTGCTCGAGTACTTCGTGAGCAGCACCCCCGCCGAGCAGCGTGCCGCGACCGGCTGGGGCCTTCCCGCCCTCGAGTCGCTGTGGGACCTCCTCCCCAGCGAGCAGCCGTTCCAGGAGCAGGCCAAGGAGGCCGCGCTCGCCGAGACCGACTACGTGCAGCCGCTGCCGGACTCGATCTACATGACCAACAACCAGTGGGACCAGGTTGTCGACGCCGAGCTCATGAAGGGCATCGACGGCGGCGCCTCGGTCGAGGATGTCGCGAAGTCCATCGAGGACCAGATCAACACCCTCCTCGCCCAGGGCAAGGACCAGCTCGGATAATGTCCACCATGACAGAAGCTCCGGTCGCGGTCGCGGGTTCGTCCCGCGGCCGCGGCTGGCGCCGTTACCGCACCTCCACGTTCTACCTGTTCGCGTCGCCCTGGATCCTCGGGTTCCTGGTGCTGACGCTGATGCCGGTGGTCTACACCTTCGGCGTCAGCCTGACGAACTACGACGGCTACTCGCCCCTGTGGCGCTGGGTCGGCTTCCGCAACTACATCGAGGTGCTGACCGCCGACCCGGGCGCGCTCGCATCGATGGGCCGCTCGGTGGTCTTCGCCGCCGTCGTCGTGCCCCTCACGGTTGCGCTCGGCACGGCGCTCGCCCTCCTCGTCAATCGACGCCTCAAGGCGCGTGGCGTGTGGCGTGCGATCTTCTTCCTGCCGTCCGTGGTGCCCGTCGTGGCGACCGCGATCATGTTCCGCCTCATCTTCAACCGCGATGCGGGCCTGCTCAACTACATCATGGGCTTCTTCACCGACGCCAAGATCACGTGGCTCGCGGATCCGTACGCGTTCTACGTGCTCATCCTCATGATGCTCTGGGGCGTCGGCGGCGGCATGATCATCATCCTCGCGGCGCTCCAGGACGTGCCCGTCGAGATCGAGGAGGCGGCCCGCATCGACGGCGCCTCGTACTGGCGCATCGTGCGGAGCATCATCCTCCCGCTGATCTCGCCGGTCCTGTACTTCCAGGTCATCACCGGCGTCATCGGATCCCTCCAGATCCTCGTGCAGCCGATGCTGCTCGCGGAGACCAGCTCGATCGCGACCTCGGCCAGCGTCCCCAGCAGCACGACGCTGCTCATGGTGGACGTCTACAACGAGTTCTTCTACAACCAGCGGTTCGGCTACGGCTCGGCGATGCTCTGGCTGTTCTTCATCATCATCCTCACGCTCACCCTGGTGCTGCAGCGGCTCTCCAAGCGCTTCGTCTTCTACCAGGTCGAGTCCGGCACCGACACCGACAAGGGGTGAGCACCATGGCCACCACCATCGACTCCGAGATCCGCATCCCGATCGCGCACGACGAGAAGCCCGAGCCCAAGTCGCGCAGGCGCACCCGCAAGCCCAAGGAGCCGCCGACGGGCCCCCCGGCGACGTTCGGGACCTACCTCATCGCGATCATCGCCGCGACCGTGTTCCTCATCCCGCTCGCGTGGCTGGGGCTGGCCGCGATCGCGACCCCCGCGCAGTTCTCGCAGGGCGCCGCGGGCCTCCTCGACGTCCAGCCGACGTTCCAGAACTTCTACGAGGCGGTCACGCGCATCAACTTCGGCAAGTTCACGCTGAACTCGCTGATCCTGTCGACGATCATGAGCACGCTCACGACCGCGACGAGCGCCACCGTGGGCTTCGCGTTCGCGCGACTCCGCGGCCGGGGACAGAAGCCGCTGTTCACGCTGCTGCTCGCGACGATGATGATCCCCCACGTCGCGCTGCTCATCCCCACGTACATGCTCTTCGCCCGCATGGGCCTCGTGGGCACCTACTGGCCGTGGGTCCTCTGGGGCCTCGCGGGCACGCCGTACCTGATCTTCCTCTTCAAGCAGTTCTTCGCGGCCATCCCGCTGGACCTCGAGGAGGCGGCGATCATCGACGGCTGCGGGTGGATCCGCATCTACCTGCGCGTGTTCCTGCCGCTGGCCAAGCCGGTGCTCATCACCTCGCTCATCCTGTCCTTCGTGTGGGCATGGGCGGACTACCTGGGTCCCGCGCTGCTGCTGAACTACGACAACACCACGTTGTCCGTGGCGACGGCCTCCGGATACCTGGACCCGCTGGGCAACGGCCTGCCGACCATCCAGGCCGCCGGCGCGCTGCTCTACCTGCTGCCCGTGGTGTTCATCTTCCTGTTCGCTCAGAAGCGCTTCATGGGCTCCGCCGTGAGCTCGGGCGTGAAGGGCTGACGGCTCAGCTCTCCTCCTCTCCGAAGGGCCGGTTCGCGATCGCGGACCGGCCCTTCGGCGTTCCTGGGCCCCTCAGCCCCGCTCCCGACACCGTCGCGGCGACCGGCGTTCGGGCGCGACCGCGCTCGGGGCGACCAGGGACGATGCGCATCGTGCCCGCGCTCATGCGCCGGTTGCGGAGGGGTGACGGCGGCGGGTGCCGGTGGCGGGGCCCCGGACACGCCGAAGCCCCCGCCGGACGGATCCAGCGAGGGCTTCGAAGCGGATCGGGTCAGCGGTCGACGCGTGCGCCGCCGCCGCCTGCGAGCTTGTAGACCTCGGCCTTGGTGGCCATGGTGGTGTCGCCGGGGGTGGTCATGGCGAGGGCGCCGTGGGCGGCGCCGTAGTCGACAGCGGCCTGGAGGTCCGTGCCCTCGATGAGCCCGTGGATGAGACCCGAGGCGAAGGAGTCGCCGCCGCCCACGCGGTCGAGGATCTCGAGCCCGTCGCGCTGGGTGGCGCGCACCACGCCGGAGGCGGGCGACCAGGCCAGGGCGCCCCAGTCGTTGACGGTCGCGGACCGCACGGTGCGCATCGTCGTCGCGATGACCTTGAAGTTCGGGTACGCGGCCGCGACGTTGCCGATCATGGCCTGGAAGCCGGCCACGTCGAGCTCGGCGAGCGACTCGTCCACGCCGGGGACCTCGAAGCCCAGGGACGCGGTGAAGTCCTCCTCGTTGCCGATCATCACGTCGACGTGCGGCGCGATCGCCCGGTTGACCTCCTGGGCCTTGTCGATGCCGCCGATCGCCTTCCACAGCGAGGGGCGGTAGTTGAGGTCGTACGACACGACGGTGCCGTGACGATGCGCGGCCTCCACGGCGGCGATCACGGTCTCCGCGGCGGTGTCGGACAGCGCCGCGTAGATGCCGCCGGTATGCAGCCAGCGGACGCCGAGTTCACCGAACAGGTGGTCCCAGTCGACGTCCGCGGGCGCGAGCTGCGAGGCCGCGGTAAGGCCGCGGTCGGACACCCCCACCGCGCCGCGCACGCCGAAGCCGCGCTCGGTGAAGTTCAGCCCGTTGCGCACTGTACGGCCGATGCCGTCGTACGGCATCCACCGGATGTGCTGCGTGTCGACGCCGCCGGCGAGGATGAGGCCCTCGACCAGGCGGCCGACCTCGTTGTCCGCCAGCGCCGTCACGACGGCGGTGCGATAGCCGAACGCGCGCGACAGCCCGCGCGACACGTTGTACTCGCCGCCACCCTCCCAGGCATCGAACCGCCGCGCGGTGCGGATGCGGCCCTCACCGGGATCCAGGCGCAGCATCACCTCGCCCAGCGACACCGCGTCGTAGCGGCACTCCTGCGCGGGACGGACTTCGAGAACGGCCACGTCAGGCCTCCTTCCCCGCCGCCAGGGCGACGGCCTCGGCCACGAGCGCGGCCACCTTGTCGAACTCCCCCGCCGCCACCAGGTCGCGAGGCACCATCCACGATCCGCCGACGGCATGCACGCTCGGCAGCGCGAGGTACTCGTGCAGGTTCGCGGGTCCGATCCCGCCGGTGGGCACGAACGACACCCCTCCGAAGGGCGCCGCGAGCGCCGCGATCGCCTTGGCGCCACCCGACGTGCCCGCCGGGAAGAACTTCACGGTGGTCAGGCCCAGCTCGAGCGCGGCCTGCACCTCGGTCGCGGTGACCGCGCCGGGCAGGACGGCCACACCGTGCTCCTGGCAGCGCTCGACCACCGCGCGGGACAGGCCCGGCGACACCACATAGGACGCGCCAGCGTCGACGGCACGGTCGACCTGGTCGACGGTGAGAACCGTGCCCGCGCCCACGAGCACGTCGCCCCGGGCCGCCATGATCCGGATCGACTCCTCGGCCGCTGCCGTGCGGAACGTCACCTCGGCCACGGGCAGGCCGCCCGCCACGAGCGCGCCTGCGAGGCCGTCGGCATCCTTCGCGTCGTCGAGGACGACCACGGGCACGAGGCGCGCGGCTCCCAGGGCGGCGAGCACGTCGAGGCTCGCGGGTGTGGTGGCGGTCATAGGTCCTCCCCAAGGTCGAGGGTTGAGATGTCCACGGCCTGTCCGGTCGTGAGCGAGATGTTCGCGGCGATGCCGACCGCGACCGCGCGGAGGCCGTCGCGGTAGCCGGCGGCGCGGCCGAGCGGGTCGTCGCCTGTCCGCAGGTGGCGTCGCAGGACGTCCATGAGCAGGATCGCGTCGCCCCCGCCGTGGCCCCCGAGGCCCTCGGGGATCTCGATCTCGCGTGCGACCTCCCAATGGCGCTGCACGACGAGGCGCTCGCCCTCCGGGCGCAACGCGGAACGGCCGAGAGCCTCCGGGGTCGCGGACGGGTCCAGCACGGCGCGTCCGTTCTCGTCGCGGATGACCGCGCCGCGCTCGATCACCTCGAGCTCGGCGCGACCCTCGGTGCCGTTGACGGTCACCTTGTAGCCCTCCCACGGGCTGTGGGCGTTGAGCGAGTACGTGAGGACCGCACCGCCGCGGTAGTCGACGACGAGAGCCAGGTTGTCCTCGATGGTGATGCCCTCGGCGAAGGGGTCCCCGTCGCGGCGGTAGCCGTCGTGCGTCTCCGGCTCGAGGTAGAGCGCGGCGAGGCGCGGGTCGTCGTGGAGGTCGAGCGAGAACGGGTCGTTCCGGGAGCCGGTGCCGCGCTCGGGGCGCGGCCACAGGCCGCGCGCCTTCGCATTCTCGGCCCCGTAGAACTTCAGCCCGCCGCGCGCGTACACACGCGTGGGAACGTCGCCGATCCAGTAGTTGACGAGGTCGAGGTGGTGGCTCGACTTGTGGACCGCCAGGCCGCCGGAGCTCTCCTTGTCGCGGTGCCAGCGTCGGAAGTAGTCGGCGCCGTGAACGGTGTCGAGCGCCCACTCGAAGTGGATCGACGTGACGTCGCCGATCGCACCGGAGCGGATCACCTCGCGCAGCGAGGAGTTCCGTGGCGCGTAACGGTAGTTGAAGGTCATGACCACGTCGCGGCCCGTGTCCGCGACGGCGTGGACGATGCGCCGGCAGCCCTCAGCGGTGGTGGTGAGCGGCTTCTCGACGACGACGTCGGCGCCGGCGCGCAGCGCGCGGTCGACGAGCTCGGCGTGCGTCGAGTCGATGGTGGTGACGATGACGGCGTCGACGGCGTTCTCGGCGATCATCCGCTCGAGTCCGTCGGCGCCGTAGCGCGGCAGCCCGGCAGGGCCGTCGAGCCCTTGCGCCCGTCCGAGCGATGCGTCGTAGTAGTCGATGCGTCCGGGATTGCGGTCGAGCCAGGCGACGATCTCGCCGACGTCGCGGTGAGGCCCGTTCAGGGCGTCGACGTACATACCGGCCCGATGGCCGGTGCCGGCGACCGCGTAGCGACGACGCGGCGCATCAGGCTCGGGCTCGGCGAAGCGAGGGACCACGAGCGGGCTCGGCCCGCCCGCTCCCGCGCGCGCACGCGGCGCGGTCGGGTTCTGGTCCGTCACCTCGGTCACGTCGTCGTATCCGCTCTCTGCCGGCTCGCGTCAGCCCCGGCGCAACGGTCGGTAGAGCTCGCGCGGAATCGTGTAGGCGAGGTCCACGGCCGTCTCGACGGCCTCGTCGAGCGGCAGCCTGTGCTCCGCGACGAGCCGCGCGAGGTGACCCGCGTCGATGCGACGCGAGACGTCGTGACGCGCCGGGATCGACAGGTAGGCCCGGGTGTCGTCGACGAAGCCCGCGGTGTTGTAGAAGCCCGCGGTGTCGGTCACGGTCTCGCGGAACCTCCGCATGGCGTCGGGGGTGTCGAGGAACCACCACGGCGCGCCGAGGCGCACGGCGGGGAACACGCCCGCGAGGGGCGCAAGCTCCCGCCCGAACACGTCCTCGTCCACCGTGAAGAGGACGAGCTTGAGGTTGGGATGGTGACCGTAGCGGCTCAGCAGCGGGCGCAGGGCGCGCACGTAGTCGATGCGGACGGGGATGTCGTAGCCGACGTCGTTGCCGCGGTGGGTCGCGACAGCCGGGTCGTAGTTGCGCAGGACGCCGGGGTGCAGCTGCATCACCATGCCGTCCTCGCTCGCCATGCGCGCCATCTCGGTGAGCATGTGCCCGGCGAAGGCCCGCGCGGACACGGCGTCGACCTCGCCGCGCAGCGCGGCGCGGAAGATCCGGTCGGCGTCGGCCTCGTCGAGCACCTCGGTGTCCGCGTAGAGCTGGCCGTGGTCGGTCGCCCTGGCGCCGGCGGCGAGGAAGGCGGCACGCCGGCTCTCGATCGCCGCGATGTAGCTGCGGTAGTCGACGACGTCGATGCCGGCACGTGCACCCATGCCCGCGACGCTCTCGCGCCACCCGGGCGCGTCGACGTTGGTGACGGCGTCCGGCCGGAGCGTGGGGACCACGCGCTCGCCGTAGCCGCGTCCCGCGAGGTCCGCGTGGCTCGCGAGCGGGTCGTCCGCACCGTCCGTCGTCGCGAGGATCTCGATCTTGAGCCGGTCGAGCAGCGCGAGCGGACGGAAGGCCGGCTCTGCCAGGCGCCCGGCGATCGCGTCGTAGATCTCGTCGGCGGTGTCCGCGCTCAGGGCGGACGACACGCCGAGCACCGCCTCGAGCACGTGCTCCATCCACATGCGCGTCGGCGTGCCACGGAACAGCTTCCAGTGTGATGCGAAGGCGCGCCAGATCTCCCGCGGGTCGGTCTCGACGGGGCCGCCGTCGCGGCGCGGCACGCCGAGCGAGTCGTGCGGCACCCCCTGCGACACGAGCATGCGGACGAGGTAGTGGTCGGGCACCACCAGCAGGCTCGCAGGGTCCTCGAACGGCTTGTCGGCCGCAAGCATCGCCGCGTCGACATGCCCATGCATCGACACGATCGGCAGGTCGCGCACCGCCGAGTAGATCTCGCGGGCGATCGGACGCTCCGCAGGCTGGGACGGCAGCAGCCGGTCCTCATGGAGCACGCGGGGCAGCGCTGGCGACATCGTCACCTGGACCTCCTTGTCGACGGTCTGAATGAAACGCAATGAATGCGCTTTCAAATCTGCGCACCACTATGTCACGCACGCCGCCGCGAGGCAACTTCTCGCTTGCCGCGGCAGGATCTTGTGGCATCATGAGGCGCGTACCGGGTCGACACTCACGGCAATCTCGTGAAATCCTGAAACCGCAATCACCGCATCGTCGACGGCAAGGAGGTCCCATGGCGACACTGCGCGACGTCGCGATCGCCGCGGGGGTCTCCCCCGCCACCGCCTCCCGCGCCCTCAGCGCTCCGGACACGGTCTCCGCCACGCGACGCACCAAGGTGCTCGAGGCCGCCGAGCAGCTCGGCTACCAGCCCAACAGGTCCGCGCAGGCGCTGGCCTCGGGCCGGAGCCGGCATCTCGGGCTGGTCGTGCCGGACCTGTCGAACCCGTTCTTCGCGACGGTCGCGAAGGGCGTTCAGGCTCAGGCCCGCGGCACGCGCAACGCCGTCCTCGTCGCCGATACCGATGAGGACCCCCGCATCGAGCACGAGCTCGTCCGCGACCTCCAGACGAGCGTCGACGGACTCGTGCTGTGCTCGCCACGCATGCCGGCCGCTCTCGTCCAGGAGTGCGCCACCCAGGGGCCGATCGTGCTCGTCAACCGGGAGGTCGAGGGGATCCCGTCCGTCACGTTCGACGTCGCGAGCGGCATCCGGCAGGCGCTGCTGCACCTGCGCGCCCTGAGGCACCGCACCGTCGCGTACATCGGCGGGCCCGCGACCTCCTGGTCGGAGGCGCAGCGCCGCACGGTGCTGGGCGAGGTGGAGGGCATCCGCGTGGTCGACATCGGCCATCACCGGCCCGTCTACCCGGCGGGCTTCGCCGCGACCGACCTGGTGCTCGAGTCCGGTGCGACGGCGGTCCTCTGCTACAACGACCTCGTGGCGCTCGGCGTCATGAGCCGGCTGCGTGCGCGCGGCGTGCGCGTCCCCGAGGACATCTCCGTCGTCGGCTTCGACGACATCCCGACGGCCACGTACGTGACCCCGATGCTCACCACCGTGTCGCTGCCGCTCACCCGCGCAGGCCACGAGGCGGTGACCATGCTCGACGCCGCGCTCGCGGAGGACGGCACGACGCCGACGACGGCACCGCTGCCAGTCGAGCTCGTCGTGCGCGAGTCCACCGCGCCGGCCCACGAGTCCCCCTGACCCTCCGAGAGGACCCTCATGACCACGCTCCCCCGGCTCTCCCGCGCGACGCTCGCCACGCTCGCGGATGCCGGTCTCGACCCGGCGGTCCGGCTGCCGGCCTCCGCGACGACCGCGTTGTCCACGGGCATCGTGCATCTCGGCATCGGAGCGTTCCACCGTGCACATCAGGCGGTCTTCACGGAGCGGGCCATCGAGGCGACCGGCGACGACCGGTGGGGCATCCTGGGCGTGACGCAGCGCTCGGCCACGGTGCGCGACCAGCTCCTGCCGCAGGACGGCCTCTACGGCGTGCTCGAGCTCTCCGACCGCGGCGGCGGCGCGCCGCCGCTCGAGCTGATCGGCAGCATCCGCGACGTCGCGTACCCGGCGGAGGAGACCGCACGCGTGCTCGCGACGATCGCGGCGCCGGCCACGCACATCGTCTCGCTCACCGTGACCGAGAAGGGCTACCGGCGGGCCGCCGACGGCGGCCCGGACCTGGCGGATCCCGCGCTGTCCTTCGACCTCGCGGTGCTCGCGCGCGAGATCGACCGTGCCGCCACCGACGACGACGAGCCCTCGCGCAGCGCTGTCGGCCTGCTGGTGCGCGCGCTGGCGCGCCGCTGGCGTGCCGGGGGCGACGCCCTCACGGTCGTCGTCTGCGACAACCTCATGGACAACGGCCCGCAGGTCGAGCGCCTCGTGCATGCGCTCGTCGGGGCCTGCCCCGCCGCGGGCGCGGGCGAGCTGCTCGACTGGATCCGTGCCCGGGTGACCTTCCCGGCGACGATGGTGGACCGCATCGTCCCCGCGACCGCGGACGCGCACCGTCGTGCCGCCGAGCGCGTGCTCGGCGCCACCGACGCGGGCCTCGTCGTCGCCGAGCCGTTCCGCCAGTGGGTGATCGAGGATCGGTTCGCCGGCCCCCGACCCGCATGGGAGCTCGCCGGGGCCACCTTCACGTCCGACGTGGCGCCATACGAGCACGCGAAGCTGCGCCTGCTCAACGGCACCCACTCGTTGCTCGCCTACGCCGGTGCCCTCCGCGGCCACGCGACCATCGCGGAGGCGGTCGCCGACCCCCTCCTGTACGGGCTCGCGCGCACCATGCTCGACGAGGACTCGATCCCGTCGCTCGGCGCGGGCTCCGAGATCGACCTCGAGGCCTACCGCGACTCGGTCCTCGAGCGCTTCGCCAACGCCGCGATCGGCCACACCACGGTGCAGGTCGCGATGGACGGCTCGCAGAAGCTGCCGATCCGGCTCCTCGGCATCGCGCGTGACCGCCTCGCCGTGGGGCAGGCGCCCGAGGCGGTCGCACGTGCCGTCGCGGCGTGGATGCTCTTCGTCCACGCCGCCGCCGCGGGCTCCCTCGAGGTGGCGGGCTCGCCGGTGGGGCTCGACGACCCGGCCGCGCAGGCCCTGGGGCAGGCGGCCGCAGGTTCGATCGACGGCCTCGCCGACCGCATGCTCGACCGCTCAGGGGTCTTCCCCGCCGCGCTCGCGGGCGACGACCGCTGGCGTACGGCCGTGCGCTCGGGAGTCTCGGAGCTCTCCGGCATCGGCGCCGCGACCGCGCGCTGAGACGATGCGCGCAGCGCCGCACGCATGCGGCGACGGCCCGGATCCCGAGGGGGGATCCGGGCCGTCGTCGCCTCAGCGGACGATGCGCGTCACCAGTCGTGGACGGAGCCGTCCAGGCGGCGCGCGACGGGCAGGTACTTGGGGCTGTAGGGGAAGCGCGCGGCGGCCTCGTCGTCGTACTCCACGCCCAGGCCGGGCGCGTCGGAGACGTGGAGGTGGCCGTCGGCGTAGGTGACCCCCGTGCGGAACACCTCGGACACCTGCTCGGGATAGCCCATGTGCTCCTGGATGCCGAAGTTGGGGATCGCGGTGTCGAGGTGGATCGCCGCCGCCTGGCACACCGGCGACAGGTCCGAGGCGCCGTGCGAGCCGGAACGCACCTGGTAGAGCGCCGCGAGGTCGAAGATGCGGCGCAGGTGCGTGATGCCGCCTGCATGCACCACGGTGGTGCGCACGTAGTCGATGAGCTGCGCCGTGATGAGGTGCTGGACGTCCCAGATGCTGGTGAGCGCCTCGCCCACCGCGACCGGGGTGGTGGTGTGCTCGCGGATGAGCCGGAACGCGTCCTGGCTCTCGGCCGGCGTCGGATCCTCCATCCAGAAGAGGCGGACGTCCTCGACCTCCTTGCCGAAGCGCGCCGCCTCGATGGGGGTGAGGCGGTGGTGGACGTCGTGGAGCAGGTGGAAGTCGAAGCCGAACCGCTCGCGCACCGCCCGCAGATACGTGGGCGCGAAGCGCAGGTAGTCCTCGGTGGACCACGGCTGCTCCTCGGGCAGCGACGAGTTGGCGGGCTCGTACCTCCCGTTCTTCTTCACGCCGTAGGTGCCCGCGATGCCGGGGACCGCGGCCTGGGCGCGGATCGCCTGGTAGCCGAGGTCCTGGGCGCGCGCGACGTCGTCGAGCAGCGCCTCGGTGTCCGAGCCCGAGGCGTGGGTGTACACGAGCACGCCGTCGCGCGAGCGCCCGCCGAGCAGCTGGTAGACGGGCAGGCCCGCGACCTTGCCCTTGATGTCCCACAGCGCGGTGTCGACCGCGGCGATCGCGGTCATCGTCACGGGGCCGCGGCGCCAGTAGGCGCCCCGGTAGAGGTACTGCCACATGTCCTCGATGCGCGCGGGGTCGCGCCCGATGAGCAGCGGGACGATGTGGTCCTCGAGGTAGCTCGCGACCGCGAGCTCGCGGCCGTTGAGGGTCGCGTCGCCGAGGCCGGTCACGCCGTCCGAGGTGGTGATGCGCAGGGTGACGAAGTTGCGGCCGGGGCTGGTGATCAGCACCTCGGCCCGCTCGATGGTGGTCACTGCAGGGTCCCTTCGGTGATCGGGGTGGGGTCGGGCAGGAGCGCACGCACCGCGGTCTCGACGCCCCGCAGCTCGGCGAGGCCCTTCATGCGGCCGAGCAGCGTGTACCCGGGGTTGGTGGGGCGGCCGGGCTCCTGGTCGGTGAGGATCCGGTGGCCGTGGTCGGGTCGCATCGGCAGGCGCGGCCCGCCCTCTCGCGCGCGCCGACGCTCCTCGAGGAGCAGCTCGCGGATGACGGCGACCATGTCGACGTCGCCGTCGATGTGGACGGCCTCGTGGAAGCTGCGGGGGTCGGCCTCGCGCCTGGTCGCGCGCAGATGCACGAAGTGGATCCGCGCGGCGAGCTCCCGTGCCATGGCGACCAGGTCGTTGTCCTCGCGCACGCCGTACGAGCCGGTGCAGAAGGTGAGCCCGTTCGCGGGCGACCGGACCGCGTCGAGCAGCCACCGCGCATCGTCCGCCGTGGACATCACGCGCGGGAGGCCGAGCAGCGGCATCGGCGGGTCGTCGGGGTGGATCGCGAGGCGCACGCCCGCCTCCTCGGCCGCCGGGGCGACCGCCGCGACGAAGCCGCGCAGGTGGGTGCGCAGGTCGTCGGCGGAGACGCCGTCGTAGCGGCGCAGGTCCTCGCGCAGCGACGCGAGCGTGTAGGACTCCTCGGCGCCGGGCAGCCCCGCGATGACGGTCCGGACCAGGCGGTCGCGCTCGTCCTGGGACATCGCCGCGTGGCGGGCCTGCGCCGCGGCGAGGTCCGCCTCCGCGTGGTCGGCCTCCGCACCGGGACGGCGGAGCAGGTGCACGTCGAAGACGGCGAGGTCGACGTGGTCGAAGCGCAGCGCCCACGAGCCGTCCGGCAGCACGTACGCGAGGTCCGTGCGGGTCCAGTCGAGGACCGGCATGAAGTTGTAGCAGACCGTGTCGATGCCGCACGCGCCGAGGTTGCGGACCGTCTGCGCCCACGCCTCGACGTGGCGGTCCGCGCCGCGCTCGCCGCTCTTGACGTCCTCGTGGACCGGGATCGACTCGACGACGGACCATGTGAGGCCGGCGGCCTCGATCTCGGCCCTGCGAGCGGCGATCGCCTCGACCGGCCAGACCTCGCCGTTGGGGATCTCGTGGACCGCGGTCACCACCCCGGTGGCACCGGTCTGGCGGACCTGCGCGAGCGTGATCGTGTCGGCCGGGCCGAACCAGCGCCACGTGTGCTCCATGCGCGTCGCACCTCTCCCTCGAGGGTCGTCCCGCGCCGGCGGCGACGGGCCGGGCGGCATCTCCGGCCATGTTGGCATCGTTTGCAATGTGTGTCAAAGCGACGCCCGATCACCCCGCTCGCGCGGCCGTGTGAACGGAGAAAAGCCGGGTGACATCGTTTGCAGTGAATTTGCAGCGACGCGAGTGCGGCGCTACTGTCGAGAGCATCCCGCCCGTGCCATCGAAGGAGCTGACGTGAGCGCGACCATCACCGACGTCGCACGCGCCGCAGGCGTGTCGCCGTCCACCGTCTCGCGCGCCCTCGGCGGCGGCCCCGTGAACGATGCGACCCGCGCGACCATCGTCCGCGTCGCGGAGGAGCTGGGCTACCGCCCCAACCGCGCGGCGCGCGAGCTCATCACCGGCCGCACCGGCACCATCGGCCTCCTGGTCCCCGACCTGGGCAACCCCTACTTCTCGGAGATCATCAAGGGCGCCTCGTCGCGGGCCCGGGCCGGCGCGCTCCCCATCTTCGTGTCCGACACGGACGAGGACGTGGCCCGCGAGCGCGAGGCGATCGCCTCGCTGCGGGCGACCACGGACGGCCTGCTGCTCGTGTCGCCGCGCGGCTCGGACGAGGAGCTCGCGGCGCTCGCCGCGGGCGGCCCGACGGTCGTGGTCAACCGCGAGGTGCCCGGCCTGCCCGCCGTGATCTCCGACGCCGCCTCGGGCATCGCCCAGGCCCTGCAGCACCTGGGAGCGCTCGGGCACACGCGCGTCGCCTACGTCACGGGCCCGCACGGCTCGTGGTCCGACCACCGCCGTCGCGAGGGCCTCGCGTCCGCGACGGGGCTGGGAATCGAGATCGTGCACGTGCCCGCCGCGACGCCGACGTTCCACTCGGGGGTGCTCGCCGCGGACCTGGTGCTCACCACGGGCGCGACCGCGGTGATCGCCTTCAACGACCTCATCGCGATCGGCGTGCTCGACCGGCTCGCGGCGCGCGGCGTGCGCGTGCCGCACGACCTCAGCGTGGTGGGCCACGACGACATCGCGATGGCGTCGATGTGCTCGCCGCACCTCACCACCATCGCCGTGCCCAAGGAGCGCATGGGCTCGATGGCGGCGGACATGCTGCTGCGCACGCTCGACCGGAGGGGCGCGTCGGACGACCGCGACCCGTCCGTGCTGCTCCCCTCGACCCTGATCGTCCGCGACTCGACCGGAGAGGTGAAGGCATGAGCTACCTGGTGAACGAGGGCGGCGTGCTGCTCGCGCGCCGCGGCGGGAAGGCCGCGATCGCGGTGGACCCGCGCGAGGACGGGGCGCTGCTGCGCGCCGTCGGCGACCTCGCCGCCGACCTGACCGACGTCGCCGGCGCCGCGACCACCGTGGCCGGCGGCATCGCGGACGCGCGCATCGTGGTCGCCACGCTCGGCTCGCCCCTCGCCGCCGAGGCGCACGCGGCCGGCGTCGACACCTCGGGCCTGCTCGACGAGGACGGCCGCCCGCGGTGGGAGGGCTACGTCCTGCACGCCGCCGACGACCGGCTGTGGATCGTCGGCACCGACCGCCGCGGCGCGATCTACGGCGTCTACGACCTGTGCGCCGCCATGGGCGTGTCCCCCTGGCGCTGGTTCGCGGACGTGCCGGTGCGCACGCGCGACGAGGTGCGTGTCGCGACCGGCACGCTCGCCTGCGAGCATCCCTCGGTGCGCTACCGCGGCATCTTCATCAACGACGAGGAGGCGCTCGAGGCCTGGGCCCGCGCCCACACCGCGGACGGCACCATCGGGCCCGAGCTGTATGCGCGCGTCTTCGAGCTGCTGCTGCGCCTGCGCGCCAACCACATCTGGCCCGCGATGCACGTCAACCACTTCAACGGCGACCCCCGCAACGGCCGTCTGGCCCAGGACATGGGCATCGTCGTCGGCACGTCCCACTGCGACATGCTGTCCCGCTCGAACGAGAACGAGTGGCGCCCGTGGGTCGAGTCGGTCGGCGAGGACGTCGAGTACGACTACTCGATCCCGGGCCGCAACCGCGAGCTGCTCCAGGACTACTGGCGCGGCGGCATCGACCAGAACCGCGAGTACGAGATGGGCTGGACCGTCGGCATGCGCGGCATCCACGACTCCGGCTTCGTCACCTCGCGCATCGACGACGACCCGTCCCTGTCCCCCGGCGCTCGCGACCGGGCCAAGATGGACCTGCTCGGCCAGATCATCGCCGACCAGCGCGGCATGCTCGACGGCGCGCTCGGCCCCAACGACGGCACGCGGCTGTCGACCTTCGTGCCGTACAAGGAGGTCCTGGGCCTCTACGACGCCGGCATGGCGATCCCCGAGGACGTCACGATCATCTGGGCGGACGACAACTTCGGCTACATCCGCCGCTTCCCCACCGATGAGGAGGCCGCGCGCCCCGGCGGCCAGGGGCTGTACTACCACTCGTCGTACTGGTCGGAGCCGCCGCGCTCCTACCTGTTCATCGGCTCCACGCCGCTCGCGCACATGAAGCTGGAGCTGGGCAAGGCGTGGGACCACGGCATCCGCACCCTGTGGATCGACAACATCGGCTCGCTCAAGCCGCTCGAGCAGGACACCGAGTTCTTCCTCCGCTACGCGTGGGAGGTGGGCAAGGAGTCCACCACGGCCGACGTCACCGCGTTCACCGCCGGGTGGATCGACCAGAACTTCTCCGGCAGCCACGGGTCCGAGGTCGCCGCGATCTACGACGCGTGGGCCCAGGAGGCCAACCAGCGCAAGATCGAGCACCTCCACACGCGGTCGTTCTCGCACACCGCGTACGGGGACGAGGCCGGCCGCCGGCTCGCGACGATGCGCGACCTGTACGACCGCGTCAACGCCGTGATGGCGGCCCTGCCCGAGGCCGAGCGCGACGCCTTCTTCCAGCTCATGGGGATGAAGGTGCACGCGTCCTACCTGGCCTCCGCGAGCTTCGCGTACGCGGACCGCTCGCTGCTCGCGTACGACCAGGGCAAGATGCGCGCGGCCGACCGGTTCCTCGAGATCGCCCGCACGCTCGACGGCCACAAGCGCGCGATGATCCGCCACTACAACACCGTGATGAGCGACGGGAGGTGGGACGGGATCCTCAACCCCGAGAACTTCGCGCCGCCCACCACCGCGCTCTTCCCTGCCGCCCGGCCCGCGCTCGAGATCGGCGCGTCCACCCTCGGCGTCACCGTGTGGGGCGACGATGCGCCCGTCGCCCGCCCGCGCATCGTCCTGTCGCCCGACGGCGCCCCCAAGTGGCTCGAGGTGTTCTCGACCGGCGCCGACGACGTCGACTTCTCCATCGACGGCGACCCGTGGATCGCCGTCGAGGCCCGCGGCGGCACGGTGGGAGCGGAGCGCCGCCTGACCGTCCGGGTGGACGATGCGGCGGCGGCCGGACGCACCGGCACCCTGACCGTGACCGGGCCGGGGTGCGAGGTCGTCGTCGACGTCGTGGCCGAGGCCCGCGCGGACGCGCGGCCCGGCGACCGCGTGGAGTCCGACGGCACCGTGTCGCTGCTGGCCGACGCGCCCTCGCGGATCGCGTCGCACGCGACGAGCGGCTGGGGGACGGTGCCCGTGGTCGGGCGGTTCGGCAACGCCCTCACGACCGCGGTGGGAGCGGCGACCCCGGAGGCCCCGGGTGCGGCGCTCGAGTTCGACGTGCACCTCCGCACGCCCGGCGCGCACCTCCTCGAGCTGCACCGCTTCCCCACGCTCGACTCGACCGGTCGCATCCGCCTCGCGGTGTCCGTCGACGACCACGCCCCGGTCGTGGTCGAGTCGCCCACCACCGACGAGAAGCGCGGCGACTGGTACCAGGTGGTGCTGGAGAACGTCGAACGCCTCGAGCTGCGCCTGCCGTTCCTCGAGGCCGGCCCGCACACGCTCCGCCTGCACGTGGTCGACCGGCACGTCGCGCTGTCGAAGGCCGTCATCTACACGGCAGCCCGGCGCGGCAGCGCGCTGGGACCCCTGCCGTCGCCGGGCGCGGGCACGCCCGTCCCGGCGGCCGATCCTGACCCGCTGGCGATCGACCTCGCGGGCCTCGACGTGGTCGCACGCGACGTCTACCGCGTGACGCCGGTGGACATCGAGCCGCATCCCGCCGTCTACGCCGACTCGCACCACTGGGACGGCAATCCCACGTTCCGCGTGCCGCGACGCATCCCCCAGCCCGTGCTGGGCGCGCCCCGCCACGGGGCCGGTCCGGACGGCCGCAAGGACGTGCGCGCCGCGATCCCTGCGGGCGCGATCGGCGAACACCGCCCCGGCGTGCTCGCGATCCGCGCCGAGCGCGCGCTGCTCGGCTCACCCGACGGCTACGTGACGGCGAGCCTCGACGCGCCGTCCGTCGCATGGCGCCACACGAACGCCGAGACGGATGGTCGCACCGGCCTCGCGATGCACGTCGACGCGCCCTTCCGCCGCTGGACGGACCCGGCCGAGGCGCCCGGCATGCACGTGCGCGTCCGCGTCGAGACGCCCGGCCGCTACCGCGTGTGGATGCTCACCAAGTGCGACAGCCACGACGACGACGGCTGCTTCCTCGCGCTCGACGGCACACCGCAGCCGCTCGAGGAGCAGTTCTGCAAGGGCCGCCTCTACACGTTCGGCACGCAGCAGGTGTGGACGTGGGCGCACCTGTCGGACCTGGAGATCGCGGCGGGCGAGCACACGCTGTCCGTGCTCGCGCACGAGGCGGGCCTGCGGGTCGCGCGCCTCTACCTCACGCAGGGCGACGAGCTGCCGCCGATCGACGCCGAGTGGCCCGAGGACGCGATCGCGCGCTGAACCCGCTACTCCGTGGGCAGCTCGCGCACGAGCTCGACATCGGTCTCGACGAGGCTGGAGAGGTGCGACCAGTCGGTGGTGGCGACGAGGTAGCCGGAGCCCTGGACGATCGCGGTGTCGGTCGAAGCGGCCTCGACGGTCGCGAGGTCGGTCTCGAGGTCCGCGTCGTCGGCGTAGATCCTCAGCGTGGTCTCGACGACGTCGTCGCCGTCGACGTCGCAGGTGTACTCCCAGCCCGCGACGACGCCCTCTCCGGCGACCTTGCCGCCGGCCCAGGTGCCGCCGAAGGCCTCGCAGCCCGTGACGGTGTTGACATCGGCGACGATCGCCGCGACGTTCGGCGCCGCATCGGCGGACGCGCTCGCGCTCGACTCCGCCGCGCTGTCGGTGTCGGCCGCACAGGCGGTCAGGAGGAGGCCGGCGGTGGCGGCGACGAGCGCCGTCTTGGCGCCAGGGGTGATGCGCATGTGCGTTCCTTCGTGTCAGGGCCCGGTCCGGGCAACCGGGACATCGTAGGTCCGCTTCTGACACCCCATGTCAGCCTGAGGTCCCCCCCACCCTCGAGGCACCCCTAGCCTGGGAACGGCACACCCGCGAACGTCCCGAGGAGCAGCATGACCACCCTTCGCCAGCGGATCACCCGCGCGCTGGACGCGCGCTCGCATCGCGGCGTGGCACCGGGGCCGCACGACATCCGGATCGAGCGCGACCTCGAGGTCCCCATGACGGACGGCACGGTGCTGCTCGCCGACCGCATCGTCCCCCTGGAGGCGGATGCGACGCTCCCCACCATCCTCATCCGCGGCCCGTACGGGCGGCGCGGCCCGCTCGCGGACGCGGCGCGGATGCTCGCCTACGAGGGCTACCCGGTGGTGTTCCAGTCGTGCCGCGGCACGTGGGGCTCGGCGGGCACCTTCACGCCGCAGGTCGACGAGCAGCGCGACGGCATCGACACCGTCCGATGGCTGCGGGCACAGCCGTGGTTCACGGGCCGCCTCGTGATGTACGGCCAGAGCTACATGGGCTACACGCAGTGGGCGGTCGCCGGCCGGCTAGCGACGGAGGAGCCCGCGCTCGCGCCGGACGCCCACATCATGCTCATCACGATGCCCGACTTCGGCGCGGTCACGTGGGACAACGGGGCCTTCTCGCTGCGCAACTCGCTCGGCTGGACGCGCATGATGGTGCGGATGCGCAAGGGCGGGCTGGCGCTGCTCGGGCAGGCGCTGCCCGACCGTCGGCTCGCGCGGGCCTTCGACGTCCTTCCGTTGGGTGCGGGCGACCGTGCGGCCGCGGGCGAGACGGTCCACTGGTACCAGGACTGGCTGCGTCACGAGAGCCTCGCGGACGAGTACTGGACGCAGCAGTCGCACACCGCGTCGGTGACCGACGTCACCGCGCCGATCGCGATGGTGACGGGCTGGTACGACATCTTCCTGCCGTGGCAGCTGCGCAGCCACCGACGGCTCGTCGCGGCGGGCAACGCGCCGCGGCTCACGCTCGGGCCGTGGGGCCACGTCTCCCCCGGCCTCAACGCGCCCGCGCACCTCGACACGCTCGACCTGCTGCGCTCGACCTTCTCGGACGAGCCGTCCACTCGCGCGAGCCTGGTCCGGGCCTTCCAGACCGGCGCCGAGGCGTGGCACGACCTGGAGGAGTGGCCGCCCGCCGATGCGGTGCCGCAGGCCTGGTTCCTGCACCCGGACGGCACGTTCGGGACCGGCAGCCCCCGCGGCGGGACCACGGCCTACGACTACGACCCCCAGGAGCCGACGCCCGCGGTCGGCGGCCCGAGCCTCAACCCCGACAGCGGCCCGGTCGACAACGCCGCGCACGAGTCGCGCGCGGACGTCGCGGTGTTCCGCGGCGCGACGCTCGCGGCGCCCTTGGACGTCGCCGGCGAGCCCGTCGCGCGCATCCGGGTGCGCGCGACCGCGCCGAGCGTCGACGTCTTCGTGCGGCTCACGGACGTGCACCCCGACGGCCGCTCCATGACCGTCTGCGACGGGATCCGACGCGTGGGCTCGGTGGCGACCGCCGCATCGGACCCCGAGCCGGACGCCGACGGGTTCCGGGAGGTCGAGGTGCGCCTGTGGCCCACGTTCCACCGGTTCCTACCGGGCCACCGCGTGAGCGTCCAGGTCTCCTCCGGCGCGCACCCGCGCTACTCCCGCAACCCCGGCACGGGCGAGCGGGCGCTCACCGCGGAGGAGACCGTCGTGGCGCACGTGGAGCTCTCGCATGAGGGCCCGCACGCCTCGCGTCTCGAGCTGCCGGTGCGAGACGCGGCACGCGACGCGTCGGGCTCCCCCGCGTCCGGCGAGGGAGCCTGACAGGGCGCCGCATCCCTAGATCGCGGGCCCCTCGATGAGGGTGACGGTCGCGGCCTGGGCCGCCCCGGCCGCGTCGGTCCAGCCGATCGTGACGGAGTCGCCCGGCTCGTACGTGTCGAGCAGCGCGGCGAGCTCCGAGCCGCTCGCGACCGCGGTGCCGTCGACGTCCGTGACCACGTCTCCCGCCGCGAGGCCCGCGTCCGCGGCCGGGGTACCGGCGTAGACGTACTGCACCTCGGCACCCTCGGTCGTGGAGGCCTGCGCGGCGCGCCCGCCGGGGCCGAAGGCGAACTGCTGGTCGCTCGCGATCGCGACACCGAGCATCGCCGGGTAGCCGAGGGTGACGCCGTCGGACTCGTCGCCGGCCTGGATCTGCGCGACGATCGCGAGCGCGTCCTCGATGGGGATCGCGAAGGCGGTGGTGACGGCGGTGCCGGTGGACGCCGCGGTGGTCATGCCGATCACCTCGCCCTCGTCGTCGAGCAGCGCGCCGCCCGAGTCGCCTCCGACCACGTCGGCGGAGAACTCGATCATGCCGTCGAGGGTCTCGCTCGCGGTCGTGAAGTCGGCCGACGTGGTGACCGACGACTCGAGCGCGGTCACCGAGCCGTCCGCCGCCATGAGCACGCCGCCGCCCTCGGCGTTGCCCACCGCGGTGACGTCGTCGCCCGCGGTGACGCCGTCGTCGTCGACCGTCACTGTGGTGAGGCCCGAGGCGCCGTCGAGCTGGAGCAGCGCGACGTCGTCCGCATCGTCCACGCCCACCACGGTCGCCGCGTACGTCTCGCCCGTGTCCGCGATGGTGACGGAGATCTCGGTCGAGTCCTCGATGACGTGGTTGTTGGTGAGGACCAGGCCGTCGCTCGTCAGCACCATGCCGGTGCCGGCCGCCTCGGCGTCGTCGTAGCCGAGCACCGTGTCGATGAGCACGATGCCGGTCGCCTCGGTGTCGCTCGCGGCGGTCGCCTCCTCCTGGGTGGCTGCCGCCGCGCCGGACGATGCGCCGCCGCCCGCCGTCGACCCGTCGCCGGGCCAGGTGCCGCCGGACGGGAGGCGGGCCGCGCCGCCAGGCACGGCGGGGAGAGCCGACGTGTCCCCGAGGCTCGCGGGCGCATCGGCCTCGAGCGCGGCGGCCCCGGCCGTCGTCGTGGACGTCGTGGGACTCACCGCGGTGGTGGTCAGGCCCGTCGCGACGGCGCCGAGCACGAGCGCGGAGGCCGCGGCCGCGACGGCCGCGTGGCGTCCGCGGAAGCGCCTCCGCGGCGGGGCCTCGGGCTCCGGCTCGATCGTCACCGGTGCGGCAGGTGCGGGCGTCTCGTCGCTCATCGTGTCCTCCTCGGGATGCTGTCCTGATACCACTCCACTCGGGCAGACCGGGAGGAGGCTCGGAGGATTCCGGGAGTTCGCGAAGAACGAGGGCGGACGGCGCCGTCAGAGCGCGGGCGAGGGTGCGGCGGGCGCGCGACGCGGCGGCCGCCTGGGCGACTCCTCGCCAGGCTGGGGGGCAACTGGCGAGGAGCCGCGTGACCACGTTATGGGCGCCCGTGCACATCGCCCCGCAGGCCGTGGCACGTGTCGCGCAGTGTGACGAACTCCGCACGAATCACGCGTCGAGCGGGGCGTCTGCCGCCCGAACGATGCGCGAGAAGGCTCAGTCCGCGGGGCGCGGAGCCATCACCAGGAGCGCCTCCGGCAGCACCTCGGCCGAGAACGCCCGCGTCGACCCCTCGGTGTCGCCGTCGATCTGGAACGGCACCTCGCGGTCGAGCTCCGCCTCGACCCGCGTGCCGGACACCCTCCGCATCGGCGAGCCGGGACCATCCTTGCCGAGGGTGCCGACCAGCTGCACCCACCCGCGCACGCCCCTGGCGCGCGCGACCAGGACATGGAGGCGACCGTCCGCGGCCTGCGCCTCGGGCAGCAGGTTGACCCCGCCCTGCAGCTTCCCGACGTTGCCCACGAGCGCCATGATGGCGCTGCCGTCGTGGACCACACGCCCGTCGACCTTGATCCTCGCCTTGAACGGCTCGGTGCCCACCTGGCGGATGCCGGCGACCACGTAGGCACCGCCCTTGACCACCTTCTTGAGGCGGGGGTCGGTGTCCCGCATGATCTGCGCGTCGAGGCCCACGCCGGCCATGACGGCGAACGTCGCATGCGTGCCGCCGGCGGACCAGCGGATCATGTCGACCGGCTGAGGCACGCCGTTGAGGGCGGTGTCCAGCGCCTCGTCCTCGTCGAGCGGCACCCCGAGGTTGCGGCCGAGAAGGTTGCCGGTGCCGGCGGGGATGATCGCCACGGGGACGCCGCCGCCCGCCAGCTCCTCGCACACCGCACGCACCGTCCCGTCGCCGCCGGCGACGAGCACCAGGTCGACGCCCCTCGCGCGGGCGTCCCGGGCCATCTGGTGGCCGGGATCGTCCTGCTCGGTCTCGAGCCACACGGGCATCTCCCACCCGGCCTCGGCCATGGCAGCGCCCACGCGGCGGCGGAACTGGTCGAACTCGAGCACCTTCGTGGGGTTGTAGATCACCGCCGCGCGCTTGCCGGACCGATCGGCGGCCCGGCGCCGCCGCCACGGCAGGTCGCTCCGCTCGATCCCGCTGATCCACAGCGCTGCGGACGCGATCACCATGCCGAACAGCCAGCCCCCGACCATGTCCGACAGGCGCACGGCGCCGAGCGCCCACTGGTCGAGGCACGTGAAGAAGATCAGCGCGCCCCCGAGCACCCTGACCCGCACGCGCGAGGCGGTGGACAGCCGCTGCGCGTTCGCGACCGTCACGAGCACCCACACCAGGATCGTCACCGCGAGCACATGGCCCGACGGGTACGACGAGCCCGCGGCGGACAGCGAGTCCGCGAAGGCGCCCTCCGGGCGGGGCCGCGCGATCACGCTACGGAGGATCTGCGCGAGCGGCATGCCCAGCGCGGCGACCGTGAGCGCGACCGCGACCTGGCGCTGGCGCCTGCGGTACGAGCGCAGCGCGAGCGACGCGGTCACCAGGGTCACGAAGATCGGGCTGGTGGCGAGCGAGAAGGCCTCCAGCACCTGGCCGAGGTAGCTCCGCGCCGGCACGGTCGACGCGGGCAGCCAGGTGTCGACGGTGCGGTCGGCCCAGCCGGTCGTGACGGCGATGGTCCACGCGACGAAGGCGGCGAGCGCGAGCCAGAACACGGCGGGCTCGAAGGAACGCCGGGCCGGCACGTGGTCCTGCGCTCCCGCCGAAGTCATCGACTACCTCCTGGTTCGCGCGCCGTGGGCGCGTCCCCACACCCTACGCGGAGGCGGCGTCGATGAGACAGGGACGAGCCCCGGGCGCGTCAGCCCTCCGCCTCGAGCGCCTCGACCAGGAGAGCGATCAGCGCCTCGAGCTGGACGTCGGCCGACGATGCCGCATCGTCCACCGCGGCGCCGTCGAGCGCGCGGGCCGCAAGCCCGGACTTGCTGTCGATGAGCTGCGCGATCTTGGCGTCGATGGTCTGCGCGGCGATGATGCGCCACGCCGTGACCGGCTCGGACTGGCCGATGCGGTGGATGCGGTCGATGGCCTGCGTCTGCTCGGCGTCCGTCCACGACAGCTCCGCGAGCACCATGTTGGAGGCGACCTGGAGGTTGAGCCCCACGCCGGCCGCCATGAGCGAGCACACCACGATCTGCACGTCGGGGTCCTCGGTGAAGGCCGCCACATTCTCCTTGCGGGCCTTCGCCGTCTGGTCGCCGCGGATCGAGGCGTAGCGGATCCCGCGGTCGGCGAAGATGCGCTCGGCCTCGTCCATGACGTCGACGTGCTTGGCGAAGAAGACGACCTTGCCGACGTTGCGCGCGAGCTGCACCGCGTAGTCCGCGGCCAGCCCGGCCTTCGCCTGGCCGATCTGGCGGACCATCGTGAAGACGTTCTCGCCCTTCTTCTTCGAGCTCGCGTCCTTGAGCTCGGCCGCGGCGATCCGCCGTGCGAGGTCGAGGTCGACGCCGTCCGTGTCTCCGGTGCGCGCCTGCACGGCACGCCTGTAGCTGTCCACCATGCGGGCCGCGAGCGCGGCCTCGGCGGCGCGGATGGACCGGCCAAGGGGTCCGTCGAGCTCGACCGGGAGGTCGGCCACGCGGCGGGCGGGGATGTCAGCAGCGACGTCCGCCTTGCGGCGACGCACGATGCCCTGGTCCACCACCGCCGCACGCGCGGCGCCGTACCAGCCGCGGTCGGTGGGGATGAGTCCGGTGTCCTCGAGCGCGGTCATGAGCCCGCCGAGCGGCTTGTCCTCGTCGACCCAGCCGAGGAACTGCCAGATCGCCCGGAAGTCCTCGATGTCGTTGATGAGCGGGGTGCCCGTGAGCGCCATGAGGAGGGGCCGCGCGGTGCGCTGGCGGATGCGCTCCGACAGCTCGAGGACGTGCTGCGAGCGCTGGGAGCCCTTGTTCTTGATGAAGTGCGCCTCGTCGAGGACCATGCCGCGGAAGCCGTGCTCGCCGAACCAGCCGACGTGCCGGTCGAGGATGTCGTAGTTGATGATCACGACGTCCGCGAAGGCGTCGACCTCGTCGCCGTCGCCGTGGACCACGGTCGCGCGCCGGTGCGGTGTCCACAGCTCGACCTCGTGCGCCCAGTTCGCCTTGACCACGTTGGGCACCACGACGAGCAGCGGGTAGGCGTCGGCGGCCTGCGCCGCGAGCAGCGCCTGGGCGGTCTTGCCGAGGCCGGGCTCGTCGGCGAGCAGGAACGTGCGGTGGCCGCGCGAGGCGGCCGTGACGAGCTGGGTCTGGTGGGGCATGAGCTCGCGGCCGAGCGGCAGGCGCACGGGCGGGGTGGACGATGCGGGGGTCTCGGGCAGCGCCATGCAGGCGCGCGCGCCGGGGGCGTCCTGCTCGAAGGAGCGGAACAGCGGGTCGAGGAGCTCCCAGCCGGCGAGGCGGCGGGGGCGCGCGGCGGCCCGCTCCCCCGCGGCGGAGAAGTCGGGGGCGAGGAACGGGTTGGCGAGCTGGCGCGAGATCGCCGACTGCGGCACCACGCGCTTGTCGTTGCCCGGAGGCGGGGTGACCGGCGCCGGGGGCTCGGGCTCCTCCTCGACCTCGCGGCCGGCCGCGCGCAGCACGGTCGCCTTGTAGTCGCGGGCGGAGTCGGACACGCGCGCGTCCTCGGCGAGCAGCGCGAGGAGGGAGGTGTCGCGGGCGGCGATCTTGGCGAGCATGGTCGCGACACCGTCGAGGCGCCGGCGCTCCTCGTCGCGCTTGGAGGCGGACAGCGCATCGTCCGCCTTGACGCGGGCGCGCTCCTCGCGCACGAGCAGCGCGACCACCTGGAACTTGGTGCGCGCGGCGCCGCGCGTGGGCGGCTGCTTGACGGCGCGGTCGACCTCGCCGGTCAGCGCCGCGAGGAGCGGGATGAGGCCCTTCTCGGTCGGGCGCGCCGAGCGCCGGCGCGTGGTGCCGCCGCCGCTGCGCGAGCCTCCGGACCGTCGCTGCCCTGCTCGTGACACTTCTTCTCCTACTCGATCCCGTGCCGCCTGTGCGGCACGATGCGCCGCCCGGGGATGCCCGCGGATGCGCGGGATCCTGCCCCTCGGTGTCCTCGCGCGGACCGCGGGCCCGTCAGATGGGCCGGCGGAGCGTCGGCCGGTGCCGATGCCGAGGCGGGCGGATGCGTGTCGCGCCGTGGCGCGATCGCTGGTGCGTCTGCATTGTACGGCGTGCGGGCCGGGACCCGCGAGAGGCGGGCGTCCGGCGCGTCAGCGGCGTGACGCCTCCGCCCGGCGGTCACGGAACTCCTCGGGGATCCAGCGCCGAGGGCGGCGCGCGAGAGCCACCACGCCGCTCGCGAGCAGAGCGAGCGTCCCGGCGGCGAACACGGCGAGCCCGACGTTCTCCAGCCACACTCCGCCCTGCAGAAGCCACGAGGCGCCAACGAGGAGGAACGCGACGGCGTAGAGCGCGAGAGCGACCGCCCCCACGTAGAAACCGCGGGTCAGGAATGCCCTCGTACAGCGGTCGCGCGACCCGGCGTTCACCGCCAAGCGCGCGAAGTAGTCGGCGCGAAACTGCGGGTCACGCATGCGTCGGCCCATCCACGCGCCGAAGCCGAGCATGAGCCCGCCGACCGCGAAGAAGAACACGCTCATGACGTCGACGCGGCTGACGTCGACGTACCGTCCGAGCACCACCGCCGCCAGGCCCCCGAGAGCGTATGCAATGTCGGACCCTTGCGGACGTCGACGCCGCGACGCCATGTCCGGGGCGTACCGCACCGAGGCGGACTCGTGCCAGTCGATCCGCTCCGGCGGGATCCGGGACACCAGCACGTCGGGCAGCGCCGCACGGAGCCGTGCGTGGTCGATGCACCCAGGCCCGCACTCGCCCCGGTGGAGGCGATCGACGGCGGCCGCCGCAAAGGCCCCGCCCGCAGTCCTCACCACGAGCACGTTGCCCCGCCGGGTCATCGCCACCTCGGCGACCTCGCTGTAGGCGACGGCGACATCGGTCCATACGGTGCGGATGATCAGCCCCTCGTCGGTCGCGCGCAGCTCCCCTGACACGGTACGCACGAGCACCATCCCGAGAAGGCTCCCGAGGATCGCGAAGACCACGCCGTAGAACCACTGGCCGGCGGCGATCATCGCCGCCCCGGTCATCCACGAGAGCAACGCGCCCGCGAGCGCGTAGAGGCCATACGCACGACGCATCCGCGGGGTCGCGGCGATCACGCTCCAGCCCTCCGTCAGGCGCCCTCGCGCCGCTCCCCCAGCTTCCGCGATCCCATCCGTCATGGCGGGCAGACTAGCGGCGACGACCCGGGGCACCAGCGACGTCACGCCGGGCAGAGCGGATGAGCTGGCCGATACGCCGGGTTTTGTCGCTCGCTCGCGTCGCCGCTCACGAGGGGCGGCCATCCATCTACGACGCACGTTGCCGTACGCCTCTAGCGACCTACCCGGATGCTCGGGCGGGCAGCCCTCGAACGCATCCTGTCTGGCCTTGCTCCGGGTGGGGTTTACCTTGCCGCTCCTGTCACCAGTCGCGCGGTGAGCTCTTACCTCACCCTTTCACCCTTACCTCCCGACCGAGGTCGAGAGGCGGTCTGCTCTCTGTGGCACTGTCCCGCGGGTCACCCCGGGTGGCCGTTAGCCATCACCCTGCCCTGCGGAGCCCGGACGTTCCTCGGGACCCCCGAGGGGGCCACGCGGCCGCCTGGCCAGCTCATCCGCCCTGCAAGGATACCGGGCGCGCCCACCTCGTGGCACCCCGCTGCAACCGGCGTACCGATCGCACCTGCCCGGCATCTGCCCTGGTGCCACGTATCGGCCCGCGATCCGTACGGCGGTTGGCGACGGGCATCCGGGAGGATGGTGCCCGGACCCGACCGGAGGAGCGACCATGCAGGTCTCGCGGCGCGCGCAGGCGATCGAGCCGTTCCACGCGATGGCCTTCGGCGACCTCGCGAGCGAGCTCGAGGCCGCCGGCCACCGCATCGTCCGCCTCAACCTAGGCGAGCCCGACTTCGGCGCCCCGGCCGCGGTGCGGCGCGCGATGGTCGGGACGATGGACGGGCGTCGCCTCGCGTACACGTCGTCGCAGGGCACGCCGGAGCTGCGGGCCGCGATCGCCAGCTTCTACCGCGACCGCCACGGTGTCGAGGTGGATCCCGCGCGCATCGCGGTCACGATGGGCGCCTCGGCGGCGCTCGTCCTCACCATCGCCGCGACCGTCGACGAGGGCACCGACGTGCTCATGGCGGACCCGAGCTACCCGTGCAACCGGCAGATCGTCGCGTCGTTCGGCGGCCGCGCGGTCGCGGTGCCCACCTCTCCCGCCACGCGCTTCCAGCTCACCCGCGACCTGGTCGACCAGGCATGGACGCCCGCGACCGGTGTCGTGATGGTCGCGACACCGTCGAACCCGACGGGCACCACCATCCCCCGGGACGAGCTCGCCGCCATCTCCGACCTCGCCCGCGAGCGCGGTGCGTGGCGGCTGGTCGACGAGATCTACCTCGACACCGCCGACCGCGACCCCGACGGCTCGCCCCAGCGCACGGTCCTCGCCCACGACCCCGATGCGATCGTCCTCAACTCCTTCTCCAAGGCTTTCGGGATGACGGGCTGGCGCCTCGGGTGGTGCGTGCTGCCCGAGGCGCTCGTCACGCCGGTCGAGCGCCTCGCTCAGAACTACTTCCTCTCCGCGTCGGCCCCCGTGCAGATCGCCGCGCTCGAGGCCTTCACGCCGGAGTCGCTCGCGGAGGCCGAGGAGCGCCGCCTCGACCTGCTCGCCCGCCGCGGCACGATGCTCGACGGGCTCGCGCGCATCGGTCTGCCCGTGCCCTCGGCGCCGGACGGCGCGTTCTACGCGTTCGCCGACGTGTCCGGGACCGGCCTGGACGCGTGGGACCTCTGCGGGCGCGCGCTGCGGGAGGCGCACGTCGCGCTGACCCCCGGTCGCGACTTCGGGGCCACGCACGGCGACACGCACGTGCGTCTGTCCTACGCCGCGTCGCACGCCGACATCGTCGAGGGCCTCGATCGGCTCGAGAGGTGGCTGGGGTCGCTGCGGTCCGCCTAGGACGGACGGCGCGCGGCGGCGCCCCCGCGACCGCCTACCCTGGTCCCCGTGCTGATCCTGCTCCCGCCCTCCGAGGGCAAGACCGCCCCCGCCTCGGGAGCCCCGGTCGACCTCGCCGTCCTGTCCCACCCCGCGCTCGAGGCGCACCGCCGCCGCGTGGGCGACGCGCTCGCCAAGGTCAGCGGTCAGCGCAACGCGATGGAGGCGCTCGGCGTCGGCGCGTCCCTCCACCAGGAGGTCGAGCGCAACCGGACGGTGTGGGACAACCCCGCCGCCGCATCGTCCACCGTCTACACGGGCGTCCTCTACGACGCCGCCGGCATGGCCGACTGGGACGCCGCGACCCTCGACAAGGCGCGCGAGAGCGTGCGGATCGTGTCGGCGCTGTGGGGCGCCGTCTCCCCCGCCGACCGCATCCCCGCGTACCGCCTCTCGATGGGCACCAGCCTGGGCCGGCTCGGAGGCCTCGCGACCTACTGGAAGAAGCACCTGCCCGCCGAGCTGGACGCCCTCGCCGACGGCGGCCTCGTCATCGACTGCCGCAGCGCCTCGTACGTCGCGGCCTACCGCCCCGCCGAGTCCCCCTGGGTCGCCGTCTCCGTGCAGCGGGAGCTCAACGGCAAGCGCGC
This sequence comes from Demequina litoralis, assembly GCF_030418455.1. Lineage (GTDB taxonomy): Bacteria > Actinomycetota > Actinomycetes > Actinomycetales > Demequinaceae > Demequina > Demequina litoralis. The sequence continues at coordinate 60,988 of NZ_JAUHPW010000012.1, read as the reverse complement.
GGTGGTCAGCCACATGGCGAAGCACACGCGGGGCCTCCTCGCGGCGCACCTCGTGCGGGACGATGCGCGGCCCGAGACCGCGGCCGACCTCGCCGACGCGGCGGCCGGCATGATCGGCGACGCCCTCGTCGACGTCACCCTCACCGCGAAGGCGAAGGGCCCGGACGAGCTCACGCTCGTCATCGCCGGCTGAGACGCGCCTCCGGCATCAGACGAGGGCCATGCCGCCGTCGACCGCGAGCGTCTGACCGGTGACGAAGCCGCAGGTCATGAGGAACAGGTACGCCTGAGCGACCTCCTCCACGTCGCCGGTGCGCCCGAGCGGGATCACCTCGTCGAAGTGCCGCCTGGTCCGTGCGACATCCGCCTCGGGCACGTCGCGCCACAGCGGCGTCGGTGTCCAGGTGGGCGCGACCGCGTTGACGCGCAGCCGAGGCGCGAGCTCGACCGCGAGGCCCCTCACGAGCGTTGCGATGCCCTCGTTGCCGAGGTAGGCCCCGGACGCGGTCGCGGGCGAGCCGCCGGTGCCGGCCGTGAGCGTGATCGAGCCGCCCGCGCGCAGCCGAGGCGCGAGGGCGCGCACGAGCGCGAGGTTGTCGAAGACCTTGCCCTCGACCGTCGCGCGGATCTCGGCGAAGGACGCCTCCATGAACCCGCCGCCCATCGCGCCGCCGAGCGTCGACACCAGGTGGTCCGCCTCCCCCACCGCCGCCGCGATCGCCTCGAGACCGGCGGGCGTGGTCGCGTCCGCGCCGAGCGCGACGGCCTCGCCGCCGAGCGCGCCTGCCTCGCGCGCGACGTCCGCCGCCTTGGCCGCGTCGCGCCCGATCACCACGACTCGCGCGCCGGACTCGGCGGCGTCGAGCACCACCTGCCGGCCGAAGCCCGAGGATCCGCCGACCACCACGACGGTGGCGCCGTCGAGGATGCCGGGGACGATGCGGGGGCGGGTGGACGAGGACGGGTGCGGCATGGTGCTCCTTCCGGGGGTGTGCACCGGTACGAACGCCTGCGGCGCGACCGGGATTCCTCGGACGCGACGCTGCCCGCGCCGCGGCAACCGGCGCATCGTCCCGACCTCATCCACCGTGACCAGGCCGTTCGCCAGCAGAACCCGGATCCATACGCCGGTTACCGCGGCGTGCGCGGCGAGGTGACGGTCAGGTGAGGGAGTAGCCGCCGTCGACCGCGATGGTCTGGCCGGTGACGAAGTCGCTCGTCATGAGGAAGAGGTACGCCCGTGCGACCTCGCGGATGTCCGCGGTGCGGCCGAGCGGGATGCGTGCCTCCATCTCCCGGCGCATCGCCACGACGTCCGCGTCCGAGTGGTGCTTCCACAGCGGCGTCTGCGTCCACGTGGGCGCGACCGCGTTGACGCGCAGCCCCGGCGCGAGCATGAGCGCCTTCTCGCGCACCAGCTGCTCTATCTCCTCGTTGCCGGCGACCATCGCGCGGGCGCCCTCGCCGCCGTTGCCCCGGGTCGAGCCGGCGGTCAGCACGAAGGACCCGCCCTCGCGCACGCTGCCCGCGAGCGCGTCGACCAGGTGCCGGTTGTGGTGGACCTTCCTGCGCGCGATCTCCCGGACGACGTCCTCCTCGTCCTCGGGGACGTCGTCCTCGAGGCGCCCGCCGAGCGTCGACACCACGTGGTCGACCTCGCCGACCGCCTCGACCAGCTCGCGGCGTCCGCGGTCGGAGCTCACGTCGATGGCGAGCGCGCTCGCCTTGCCCCGCGCGAGCGCGCCCGCCTCCTGCGCGGTCGCGTGGGTCTTGGCGGAGTCCCGCCCCACCACCACGACGTCGGCGCCGGCGAGGGCCGAGTCGAGCGCGACCTGGCGTCCGAATCCCGACGATCCGCCGACCACCAGCACCCGCTTCCCCGCGAGCGAACGACGCGCGACGATCGGGTCCTCGTAGGCCGACGGCGGCCTCAGTGCTGTGGACATCGGATCTCCTCTCGAGAAGATGCTCCTCTAGGGCAACGTCCGGCCGCCGCCATTGATTGCCAATGACAAGGGTGAAGGGTGTGACTGTCGGGTCCCGGGTGGTTGCCGGGCGAGGTCCCGCCCCGTCCCCGTCGCACTGTGGGAGCCTGGGGCCATGAGCGATACGAGCCGGCTGTTCCCAGGCAAGCAGTTCATCTCGACCGTGCTCGATGCGCTGGAGACGAAGACCGCGATGAGCGGCGGGCTGGCCCGCGTGTACCTCATGCGCGCCGCGATGGCCGGCGTGATCATCGGCGTCATGTACCTCACGACGTTCGCGGTGAACGCGGCGTTCGAGAGCGTGGGCGACGGCGACTGGCTCAACGTCGGCAAGATCGTCGGCTCGATGGTCTTCGGCTTCGCGCTCGTCTTCATCTACTACAGCAAGTCCGAGCTGCTGACGTCGAACATGATGATCGTGTCCATCGGCGCGTACTACCGCCGGACCACGCCGCTCAAATCGCTGCGGATCCTCCTCATGTGCTACGGCGGCAACTTCATCGGCGGCCTCGCGCTCGCCATCATGGTCGCCGGGTCGAGCATGGCCGACGGCGCGATGGGCGCCCAGCTCGACGCCGCCGTCGAGCACAAGCTCGAGTACTTCGACCACGGCCTCGCGGGCATGTCCGACCTCTTCATGCGCGCCGTGCTGTGCAACTTCATGATCAACCTGGGCATGCTGCTCGTCTACAACGGCGTGATCAAGGAGGACCTCACCAAGATCGTCGCGATGGTGATGAGCGTCTTCGTCTTCGCCTTCGTGGGCTTCGAGCACTCGGTCGCGAACACCGTGGTCTTCACGGTGTCGGCCCTCACCCACGGCCTCGATTACGGCCTCGCGCTCGCCCAGCTGGGCATCGTGCTGTTGGGCAACTTCGTCGGCGGCGGGCTGCTCATCGGCTGGTACTACGCGTACGCCAACGACGACCGCCGCTACCTGCGCAAGCAGCTCGCGCGTCACGCCGACGACGGCGAGTAGCGCGTCGCGCAACGCGCCGCACCGGCGTACGTATCCCGCGCCGGGCTCCGTCGCGCCTGCTCGCGCGCGCAAGGTCCGGACCGGTACGCCGGTTGGTGCTGCGGACCGGTCCGTCAGCCCGCAGCGGTCCCCCGCGTCGCCGCGACGTGCCGCGGCGCCGTGAACCCCGCGCGCAGCCCCCAGGCCTCGTGCTCGCCGGTGTCGAGCATCCACACGTACTCGTTCTTGAGCTTCGCGCCGTCGTTGGCGAACGGCCCCGTGCGGTACGGGTAGACCGCGATCGTCGGCAGCGTGCCGTCGGGAGACGTGCGGATGGCGTTCGAGAAGTCGCCGTTGGCGCGCCGCATCGCCGCGAAGAGCAGCGCCCCCACCGCGGCCTCGTCGACCTCCGGACCGCGCTCGATGCGCTGCAGCGCGATGTGGAGCTGGCGGTCGCCGCGCGCGTCCTCGTAGCTGACGAGCCGGTGGTTCTCGATCGCGTCGGCGAGGCCCGGTGCGTCGTAGATCGCGTCGCGCACGGTGTCGGGCGCGACCACCGCGCCGTTGAAGTCGACCGACATGTCCGAGCGGCCGTAGAGGAACAGCAGCGGCAGGTCGGTGATGCGCGCCCGCGTCACCTCGGACAGCCCCAGCTCGTCGAGGACCGGGTCGAGGTCGCGCAGCCGCAACGTGTGCCCGCGGTCGTGGATGTTGTACCGGATGCGCGGGTTGATGTTGCTGCCGCGCGTGATCGTGACGAGCAGCTCGCCCGCCTCGTTCGACTCCATGAGGTAGTCGAAGGGGTTGAACTGGAACACCATGGGCAGCACGCCGTACTCGTCGCGCTTCGTGATGCGTGCCGCGAGCTCCGGCGACGCGGCGATCGCCTGCCGCAGCTGCACCGAGAAGTCCGTCTCGATCGCGATGTTGATCTCGAGGTCCGAGGCGCCGTACGAGCCGAACACCGCGGCGGCGTTCTTGCCGATGATCGCGCGCATCCGCTCGCTGATCCCCTCGCCGCCGAATGCGGTGACGATGTCGTAGCCCGACCAGTCGAGCCGGTCGTCCTCGAACAGGGCCTTGAGGAAGGGCGGGTATCCGAGGATCACGTACGTGAAGCCCGGGCCGAACTCGCGCATCGTCTGGACCACCTTGTCGCGGTCGGGTCCGATCGACTTCATCATCGTGATCTCGGTGAGCGAGGCGGAGATGTTCATCCCGGTCGCCCAGGCCCCGAGCGAGAAGCAGTTGAGCACGAACGGCTGCTTCGTCAGGGTGCGGGACGTCCGCGAGTAGCCCATCTGCAGCAGCTGGCGCGTCGCGAGGCGTTCGTCCGGCCCCCGCACCCAGCTGGTGGGCACGCCGGAGGAGCCCGAGGACTCGTCCACCACCACACCGCGCCGCGGCAGGCGGCCGTCGAGGCTGCGCTCCACCACCGTCCAGCGGGCGATGTAGCCCGCCTTGTCCATCTCGGGCAGCGCACCGAGCGCGTCGGCGAGCGAGCCCCCCTTGGCGAGGTCCGGCCCGTGACCCGCCTCGGCGAGGAACGCGCGGTACGCGGGCACGCGGCGGGAGGCGACGTGGAAGGTCCGCCACGCTCGTGCGCGTCCGAGCCACCAGCGCAGCGGCTCGATGCCCGGGCCCAGGAGGAGACGATGCGTCGTCGGCTTGCGTGCGAGCACGCGGATCACGGCGTCGAGCGCCGCGATCCCGGCGAAGGCGGGGTACTTGAGCAGGCCTCTCATGCGACGAGCATCTCCTCGAGCGGGCGCCGGTGGGCGACGGGCGGGGTCTTGGCGTAGCCGAGCCGGACGAGCATCCAGGCCATCCGGCCGTCGGACTCGTCCGCGCCGGCGATCTCGACGAAGCGCGCGTGCGAGCGGGGGTTGGTGATGACGGTGCCGAACGGGTGCAGAGACACGCCGCGCGCCGTCAGCTCGAGCCAGCACCGCATGAACACTCGGCCGGCCTCGACGTAGTCGCGCGGCCCGTCGAAGGGCCCCTCGAACCATGCGAGCTGGCGCACCCCGCGCATCGTCCTCAGGTACATCGCGCGGATCGCGGCGCCGATCACGGGCGCCTGCCACAGCCCGCGGTGGCCCATCGCGAAGCGCAGCAGGGGCCCGGGCATGAGCATCGCCGCGGCGCTGAGCCCGTCGCCTCGCTCGACGGCATCACGCTCGGAGAAGCGCAGCCACTCCATGATCTCGGCGTAGACGGCGTCGTTGCGCAGATCGTCGAACAGGGTCTCCTGGTTGGTGCGGATGAGCGGCGCGACCACGCGCGCCTCGCCGCTCCACGTGAACCGCTGCCCGAGCCCGGCGGCGAGGTCCTGGACCTCCTCGAGGTCCACGCGCGGCACGGGGCGATCGTCGTACGGCCGACGGTTGGTGCGGCGCATACGGAACGCCTCGGCCACCCGCAGGTCCGCCGCCCCCGGCTGCTGCGGCACGAGGGTCACCGTCCCGAGACGATGAAGCCGGTCCGAGGCCTCGAAGTCCATCTCCTCGAGCTCGAGCGCCTCCTCGACGCCGTACCCGGCCTCCGCGGCGACGACGCGCAGCGACTCGAGGAACACGCCCGCGCACACGTGCCCGAAGGGGATGCCGAAGTCCTCCGCGGGCAGCCCCCGGTCGAGGTCGTAGAACACGTCGGCCCGCGACCCGTCCAGCACCCGCACCCGGATGGGCTGCGAGTTATGCGGGGACGGGTACCGGCGGACGTGCTCGAGCAGAGGGAGCCATGGCCCCGACGATGCGGTCATGGGCGTGAGCGTAGGGGGCGGCACCGCCGACGGGTAGCCCCCATGTGGGGGCTTCACAGAGGGCGTCGGGCCTGGTAGGAGAGGAACGCCAGCGTCTCGGCCGTCACACGTCGAGGGTCAGACGAACCCCTTCGCCAAGCTCGCGCATCAGGTGGATCGGCACATGGCCGACGGGGAACGGGTCGATGAGCTCGCGACCCACGGGGCCGACCTGCGACACCACCGCGACGGCATCGCGGTCGAGACCGCTCGCCTCCTGCGGCACCCGCACGTTGCCCGGGAAGGCCTCGAGCCCGATGTTCGACGTCAGCGGGACCACCAGCACGGTGGCGGCCGCGGTCGCCAGCAGCCAGTCGGCCTGCACGACCACGGCCGGGCGGCGCTTCGCAGGCTCGGAGCCGCGCGGCACCCCGAAGTCGACCCACACGACATCGCCGCGAGCGATCACCAGTCGGAGCCTTCCAGCACGATGCGCTCGGACTCGCTCAGCAAGGGGGTCTCGAGCGCCCTGACGCCCTCACGCTCGAGCACCGAGTTGGCGACGGCCGTCAGCTCCGACCCGCCCTCGAGCTCGTCGGCCAGACGGCCGGCGGCGAGCCGATAGAACTGCGAGCGGCTCATCCCGTGGCGCGCGGCGATGCGCTCGAAACGCTCGAAGTCGCCGTCGGGTAGGGAGATCGCGGTCTTCACACCCAGAAGTATCACTCGTTATACCGACGCCGCGCTGTTCTCGGAATTCCTGAAACAGCGCGGAGCGATCATCGCGTCCGCCGCGACACGCCGCCCGTCCCACCCGGCGCGCCCCGCACGCGCGGCGCCCCGCACATCGTCCCGCCTACTCGACCGGCACGCCCACCGCGAGCACGTGCTGCTCGGCGATCGACCCGTCCTTGCGGGCCCGCACCTGGAGGATCGAGGTCGACGCCGGCGACGGCCAGATCGATCCCCAGTGCGCCGCGGGCATCCCCAGCGCAACGCCCACGATCGACTTGATCGCCACGGCGTGGGACACCAGCGCGACGCCGCGCGGCAGGTCGCGGCCGGACATGCAGCGATGCGCGTGCTCGCGCGCGAGCTCCTCGACGACCGCGTAGCCGCGCGCGCCGACCTCGGCGATGGACTCGCCGCCGGGGGCGGACGTCTCGGCGCGGCGCCACGCATGGATCGCGTCGCCGTCGCGCTCGATGATCTCCGCGACGGTGAGGCCCTCCCACGCGCCGAAGTCGACCTCCTTGATGCGCGCCTCGGTCTCCACGTGCGCGCCGATGCGGCGACCCACCGACGCGGCCGTCTCCTGCGTGCGGACCATCGGCGACGCGAGAAGGCGCGTGACATGCGGCAGGTGCATCCAGGTGCGCCGGCCCATGCCATAGACGAGGTCCGCGGCCTTCGCCGCCTGGATGCGGCCCTGACCGCTGAGCGCGGGCCCGGGCACGCCCGAGCCGGACATCCGCCGCGAGGTGGTCATCTCGGTGACGCCGTGGCGGACCAGGACGAGCGTGAGCGGCGCGACCAGGTCCTCCTCGTCCGGGGAGAAGGGCGACTGGACGCGCGGCGCGGGGGACGATGCGGCGGGCACGTCGGACGGCGCCTCGCCGCCGAGGTCGGTGCCGTCGTCGAAGCGGCGGGCGTGGTGAGGGACGGCGGGCTCGACCTGGGTCTCGCCCGGCTCGCCCTCCCCGCGCATCGTCCCCTCGCTCACTTGGCGGCGCCGCGCACGAGGATGCGGCTGCACTCCTCGCAGCGGACGATCGCGTCCGCGGGCCTCGCCTCGATGTCGCGCAGGTCGCCGGGGTTGAGCACCGTGCGGCAGCCGAGGCACTGGCCCTGCGCGAGCGCGGCCGCGCCGATGCCGCCGTGGCTGGCCCGCAGCTTCTCGTACAGCGCGACCAGCCCGGCGTCGAGCCCGACCGCGGCTGCGGTCCGCTCGTCGGCGAGCGTCGCAAGCTCGGCGTCGAGGTCCTTCCACGCGGCGTCGCGCTCCGCGGCGAGGGTCGCGATCTGCGCCTCGATCGCCTCGACCTGCTCCTTGGCGGAGGCGTGCTCCTTCTCGGCGGCGTCGAGCGCCTCCATGGCCTCGAGCTCGACGTCCTCGAGGGCCTCCTGGCGGCGGCCCAGCACGGCGAGCTCGGCCTGGAGCGCCTGCAGGTCCTTGGGGGTGCCCTGGCCCGCCTCGAGGCGCGCGTTGTCGCGCGCCGCGCGGTCGCGGACCACCTGGACGTCGTCCTCGGCCTTCTGCACGGCGCGGCGCAGGTCGGAGGCCTTGGTCGCGGTCGCGACGCGGGCCTCGTCGAGGTCCGTCACACGGGCCGTGAGCTCGTCGATCTGAGCGAGCACCGGAAGGTGGTCGCGACGGTGGCGGGCCTGCTGGACACGCAGGTCGATGTCCTGCACGTCGAGGAGGCGGATCTGGTCGGCGGCGGGGGCGTTGGGCACGGGTGGTTCTCCTTCGCGCTAGAAGCGCGCGGTCCAGGGGTCGGTGGTGAGGGTCGAGACGAGGGTGTCGATGCCGGTGGCGTCGCCGAGGTACTCGGCGGCCGCCTCCAGCCAGGTCCACTCGGACGCGTAGTGGGCGACATCGACGAGGTAGGGGCGGCCGTCGCCGAGCAGCGCGGCCTCGCGGGCGTCGGACGCCGGGTGGTGGCGCAGGTCCGCGGTGAGGTAGACGTCCGCGCCCGCCTCGCGCGCGGCGGCGAGGAACGAGTCCCCCGAGCCGCCGACGACGGCGATGGTCTGCACGGTGCCGTCGAGGTCGCCCGCGACGCGCACGCCGTGCGAGGTCTCGGGCAGCACGGTCGCGGCACGCTCGGCGAAGGCGCGCAGGGTGATGGGCGTGTCGAGGCGGCCGATGCGCCCGGTCCCCTGCTCCGCATCGTCCCGCAGAGGGATCAGCGGCAGCGCGCCCGAGACGCCGAGCACCTCGGCGAGGGCCTCGGCGACGCCGGTGCCGGCGTGGTCGGCATTCGTGTGGGCGTTGTACAGCGCGATGCCGCTCTCGATGAGCGCGTGGATGACCGCGCCCTTCGGGGTGCCCGCGTGGACCGTCGTGACGCCGCGCAGCAGCAGCGGGTGGTGGGTGACGATGATGTCGCAGCCGGCCTCGACGGCCTCCTGCACCACGGCCATGGTCGGGTCGACCGCGAACAGCGCGCGCGTGGCCTCGGCGTCGGGCCGGCCGACGCACAGACCGTTGACGTCCCAGTCCTCCGCGAGGTCGAGGGGGAAGCGCTTCTCGAGTGCGTCCATCACATCGGCCACGGAGGTCATGGGGCAAGGCTACTCGGCGCACGTCCCGGCCGCGGCGCGCGGCCCGTCGATAGCATGACGAGGTGCCCGCGCCTGCAGACCGCCCCGCGAACGGCCGTGCCCACGTGTGGCGGCGGGTCGTCACGACCGTCGTGGTGGCGGCGGTGCTGTGGGCGCTCTACTCGCTCGGCTCCCAGGTCGACTGGACGGCGGTGGGCGAGGCGCTCGGCACCCTGCCGTGGTGGAGCCCGCCGCTGCTGGTCGCCCTGCTCCTGCTCCGCCAGCTGCTGAGCTCCGCGCCGCTCGCGCGCGTCGTCGAGGGCCTCGGCTGGCGGCGCGCCCTCCACAACGAGATGGCCGCCAACCTCGTGGCGACCCTCGCGCCGCCGCCCTCGGACCTCGTGCTGCGGGTGGGCATGTTCCGCTCGTGGCGCATCGACCCCGTCGACGGGATGGCGGGCGTCACGCTCACGACGGTCGTGTTCTGGGGCGTGCGCTTCCTCGCGCCCGTGCTCGGGCTCGGCGTGCTCGCGATCCGCGGCATCGAGCTCCACGAGTGGTGGTTCGCGATCGCCTCGCTGGGCATCGCGGCCGCGATCCTGGTCGCCCTGACGCTGGTGGTCCGGTCGGAGCGGTGGGCGCACACGCTGGGCCGCCTGGGCGCGCGCATCGTCACGCGCTTCGGCAGGCCGGCGGACGGTGCCGAGTGGGCGGCGGCGGTCGGCGGCTTCCGCGAGCGCGTCTCCGAGTCCTACCGGCGTCACCTCATGCCGTCGATCGCGCTCGGGCTCGGCGGCGTGGTCGCGGAGGGCCTCATCCTGCTGGCGAGCCTCCGGCTCGTGGGCGTCGGGGCGAGCCTGTCCACGGTGGAGATCCTCGGCGTCTTCCTGCTGCTGTACCCGCTGACGATCCTGCCGTTCCTGGGGTTCGGCGTGCTCGACGCGGCGCTCATCGCGGCGTGGCTCACCGACACCCCGGCCGTTCCCGAGGCCACCCTCGTCGCCGGCACGCTCGTGTGGCGGGCCGTCTCGCTCGGCGGCACGCTCGTCATCGGCGCGCTGTCGCTCGCGTGGTGGCGCTGGTCGATGCGGCGCGCGGCCGCGGCGACGGGCTGAGGCCCGCGCTCAGCTCGAGCGCGGGCCCGCGTCGCCGGGCGGCTTGGGCGTGAGGTGCGGCAGACCGGACGCGCCGGGCCCGCCGCGACCCGCGATCTCGTCGAGCTTCGCCTCGAGGTCGCCGATGCGCGACAGGAGCTGCTGGCGGGTGACCTCCTCGCGTGCCTCCTCGCGCGCATCGTCCCGCTGCTCCTCCTCGCCCTGGGTGAGGCTGACGAACCACGCGGCCACGGAGGCCGTGACGATACCGATGAGCGCGATGCCCAGCAGCATGAGGATGGTCGCGATGATGCGTCCCTGGACCGTCACGGGCGCGAGATCGCCGTAGCCGACCGTGGTGACCGTGACCAGCGCCCACCAGATCGCGTCGCCGAAGTTCTCGATCTGAGCGTCCTGGTGCCCGCGCTCGGCCTCGAGGATCGCGACGGATGCGATCCACAGGAGCAGCAGCACCGCGATGAGGACCGCCTGCGTGGACTTCACCACGCCCTTGCGGCTCGCGAGCATCGTGCCCGAGGCGAAGACCGAGAGGACCTTGAGCGGCCGCGCCGCCGGGATGATCACCGCGATCACGTCGAGCGGATGCGTGAGCAGGAACTTGAAGCGCTGCTCGTGGAGCGCGACGCGGATGACGAGGTCCGCGAGGAACACCAGCCAGATCGCGCCCTGGATGGTGAGCAGCGTCGCGCGCACTCCCCCGGGCAGCTCGTCGCGCAGGACGATGCGCGTCGACCACACGATGAGGAAGACGAACGCGAGGACCGCCATGGCGCCGTCCGCGCGCTTGGCGAACGCGTTGTACTTCTCGCCCTTGCGCAGCCCGCCCTCGTGCTCCCCGAGATCGAATGTCACCGCCGGCTCCCCTCCGCATGCCTCCGTCTGCGTCGAGGCTAGCGCGGGAGGCGCATCGTCCCGCCGCACGCCGCCGCGAGGCGCCCAGAAGCGCGGTCGGGACCCACGTCCCGGGCACGCCGCCCTCAAATAGGTAATGTGTTGCATATCGGCGCCGTCCGGCGCCCGCGCCCCCGGGAGGGCCGACCCATGACCACGATCCCCCGCACCCCGCTCGCGATGTCCGTCCCGCTCGCGGTGCTCGCCGCGATCGCCTCCGGCGCCGGCGCGCTCGCCCCGGACCTCTACGCGGGCGACCGCGAGAGCTTCGCGGTCCAGGCGGCGGCCCAGGACTGGGTCACCCTGCTCGTCGCGGTGCCGGCGCTCCTCGCGCTGGCCCTCGCGGCCCGGCGCGGCTCGCGCGCCGCGTGGCTGGCCTGGCACGGCGCCGTCCTCTACCTCGCGTACACGTACGCGGTCGCGTGCTTCATGGTGCAGTTCAACCCGCTGTTCCTCGTCTACACGTCGACGTTCGGGCTCGCGTTCCTCACGCTCGCGACGAGCCTCGCGACCGCGATCCGCGACACCCCCGCCGACGCGTTCGGGCCGCGGTGGTCGCGGCGGACCACCGCCGGCGTGCTGTGGGCCGTCGCCGCCGTGTTCGCGCTCCTGTGGCTGTCCGACATCGCGCCCGCGCTGCTCGCCGGTGCCACACCCGACACCCTCGCCGAGTCCGGCACGCCCACCAACGGGGTCGAGGTCCTCGACCTGTCGATCATGCTGCCCACCCTCGCGCTCACCGGGGCGTGGCTGCTACGGCGGCGGGTCCGGGGCTACGTGCTCGCGACGGCGGCGCTGACGTTCACCGCGCTGCTCGGGCTTGCGCTCGTGGCGATGGTGATCGGGCTGGTGTCCGCCGGGCTGGCGGAGAGCGCAGCGCCCGCGATCGTGTTCGGGCTGCTGGCGGCGGGCGCGGGCGTGCTGGCGGTGCTGGGCGCGCGGGCGACGTCCGACTCGGGACTCGAGTCCGTGCGCACCTCTGAGATCGCGGTCGCCGCATGAGCGGCCGAGACGATGCGGCGCGCACCCTCTTCGCGACGGTGTTCCTGCTGAGCCAGTCGTGGAAGAACCTCCTCGACGACATGCTCGCGCCGGCCGGGCTGTCCGCGAAGCAGTGGATGCTGCTGGTCGCGATCGAGACGTTCGGCGATGAGGCTCCCACGCTGGGCGAGGCCGCGGACCGCTACGGCACCTCCCGGCAGGCGGCCAAGCAGCTCGCGCTCCGTCTCGAGCGCGCGGGATTCCTCGCGATCGAGCCCGATCCGACCGACCGGCGCACGCTGCGGCTGCACCTCACACCGGCGCATCGGGAGTTCTGGGACCGCCGCGCCGCGGCGCACCTCGAGGGCCTGGCCGCGCTGTTCGCGGGGGTGGACGATGTGCCGCTCGCGACGGCCGCGGACGTCGCGACCGCGCTGCTGGCGACCTCGCGCGCCGCCGAGGGGCGCGGCATGGAGGGGTTGGTGGGCCCTGCCGGACTCGAACCGACGACACCTGCGGTGTAAACGCAGTGCTCTAGCCAACTGAGCTAAGGGCCCGCGGACCATTGTGGCAGGACGATGCGGCGGCCGGGTCCACCCCGCCGGGTCGCGCTTCCGCCCCGGCCACATTGGTACCAATCGGTACGAGTACGCCGCGTCGCGTACCGATTGGTACCACTCGGGCGCTCGTCGGGCGCTCGTCGGGCGCTCGTCGGGCACTCGAGGCGGGTCAGGCGGATGCGCTGTCGGACCCCGGCGCGACCATGGAGACGCCGAAGGGGGCCGGACATGGACGAGTTCACGGACGACGGGCTGAGCATCGAGGACGACCTCGACATCTGGCTCGCTATGCAACCGAAGCCGCAGTCACCGGTCGTCTGGGAGGAGGTCGGCTGGCATCGACGGCCGACCAGCAGCCGTCGCAGGCTCGCGATCCAGATCGGGCGCCTCAACGAGTGCTTCGACATGGGGTTCGCACGGCGTCGGAACGCGGCAGTGTGGGCGCGCGTCACCTGGCGCCCGGACGGATACGTGATCGAGGTCCCCTCGGGACCCGACCGCGACGGCCCGCCGCGACGCATCGCCTCCACCGCCGACATGCTCGCACCGCTCGCGACCACGTCCGAGGCCGCGCGCGTCACATGGGCGTGGCTGCGCGGGGAGGTTCCCGACGGCTACGTGCTCGTCGCGGCCTGAGCGCTCACCGCATCGCCGCATCGAGGGTGTCGAGCGCCTCGCGCAGCGCGATCCCGCCGGAACGGTGGGCGGACTGCGATACCGCCGCCTGGCTGATCGATTCGCGCGCCGCGATGACGGACTGCTGGTCGCCCTCGAGCAGGCCGGCCGCGATCCGTCGCTCGCGCGCCTTCATACGGCCGAGGACGTGGTCACGAAGGAGGAGCACCGCCGAGGTCATGACCGCATCGTCTCCCGGGCCACCGACACTCCACCCCCGTACCGCCGGCGCGCCCGCGCCCTCTCGGCGATGCGCCTCGTCGATCGCCTCGCGCGCACGCCACCAGGCGCTGCCGTCGGAGATGTCGCCGTCGACCTCGGTCACCTCGCCCAGGCCGATACCGACACGCACCTCGATCCCTTCGGGCAGCGTGAGAGCGGCGAGCGTGGTGACACGCAGCGCCGCGGCGGAGTCGGCGTAGACGCCCTGGAACTCGTCGCCGACGGTGGCGCCGAGCGGCTTGACCACTCGGGCATCGCGCTCCGCACGCGTGAACGCCTCGAGCACGAAGCGCTGCGCCGCCGTGCGATCGGCGAGCGCGCGCGATCGCACGATGTCGACGATGACAGCAGCGACTCTGTCCATGCTCGCCACATTAACGCTTATACGAGCATCACATAAGCGTTTTAGCGGACCGCCGGCGCGCCTCAGCCGAGCAGCGACTCCACCGCGCCGCGGTACTCCGCGACGTCGCGCGCCTCGCCCTCGGGGTTGACGATCGCCCACCGGACCGTGCCGGCCGCGTCGACCAGGAACGAGCCGCGCGTCGCGAGGCCCTTGCGCGGGTTGAAGACGCCGTACTGGCGCGACACCTCGCCGTGCGGCCAGAAGTCCGACAGCAGGTCGGCCTTGTAGGAATGGGTGTCCGCCCACGCCTTGAGCGTGTAGACCGAGTCGCAGCTCACCACGATGACCTTGAGGCCGTCGCGGGTGAGCAGGTCGTCCGCCGCGCGCAGGTCGATGAGCTCGTTGGTGCACGTGTCCGAGAAGGCGAACGGCACGAACACGAGCAGGTACGCGCTCCCCGCGAGGTCCGCGGACTCGACCGTGCGGCCGTGCGTGTCGGTCATGCTGAACTCGGGGGCCGGCTGGCCCACCAGAGGATGGGTCACTTGGAGCGGCCCTTCTCGACCAGGTAGGTCGCGGTCCAGCGGGTGCCGATGACGAACGTCGAGGTGGCGTGCAGGCCCGCGACCGAGGCGGCCTCCTGCACGTCGCGCGGCTGCACGTGGCCGGGAAGCCCGGCCTTGGGGGTGCACACGCACACCGCGGCGCCGTCGTCGAGCAGCGTCTGGGCGTCCATGAGGAGGTCGGCGAGGTCGTCGTCGCCGTCCCGGAACCAGACGAGCGAGCCGTCCGTCACGTCCCCGTAGTCCTCGTCGACGAGGTCCTCGCCTGTGAGGGCCTCGACGGAGGAACGGAAGTCTGCGTCCGTGTCCTCGTCGTAGCCGAACTCCTGGATGATCTGGCCGGCCTTCAATCCGAGCCTCGCGACCACGGCGTCGACCGCCGCCTGCGCGTCCTCCTGCGTCGCCACGGTGGCGGGACCCCCTTCGTCGGTGACTCACGTGCCGAAACACGTGCCTGGCGTCCACAGTAGAGGTACGTCGCATTCCGGTGCAATCAGCCCGTGCGCGGCAGTCCCCGCGTGACGTTAACCTGTTCTGTGGCAAACAATGTGGGGAACGTGGGCGAATCACGCCCCGCGATCACCCCAGATCATCCGGCGCGCCACCGCGCGCCCGACAGGAAGGTCACCTGTGGCACATCACGGCGAGGTTGACAAGGACCCGAGCGAGACCCAGGAGTGGCTCGAGTCCCTCGATGGGCTCATCGAGTCCGGCGGCGAGAGCCGTGCCGAGTACATCGTGGACCAGCTGGTCGACCACGCGGCGAAGAAGCAGCTGAGCGTGCCGCTCAGCCTCAACACGCCGTACGTCAACACGATCCACGCCGACGACGAGCCCGAGTTCCCCGGCGACGAGGAGATCGAGCGCCGCTACCGCGGCTGGATCCGCTGGAACGCGGCCGTCATGGTGACGCGCGCGCAGGCAGCCGGCAAGGGCGTCGGCGGCCACATCTCCTCGTACGCGTCCGTGGCGACGCTGTACGAGGTGGGCATGAACCACTTCTTCCGCGGCAAGGACCACCCGGGCGGCGGCGACCAGGTCTACTTCCAGGGCCACGCGGCGCCCGGCGTGTACGCGCGCGGCTTCGTCGAGGGCCGCTTCCAGGCCGAGGACCTCGACTCGTTCCGCCAGGAGAAGTCGGGCCCCGGCCGCGGCCTCTCGTCGTACCCGCACCCCCGCCTCATGCCCGACACCTGGGAGTTCCCCACCGTGTCGATGGGCCTCGGCCCCGCCTCGGCGATCTACCAGGCGTGGACCAACCGCTACCTCCACATGCGCGGCATCAAGGACACGTCCGAGCAGCACGTGTGGGCGTTCCTCGGCGACGGCGAGATGGACGAGCCGGAGAGCCGCGGCATGCTGCAGCTGGCCGCCACCCAGAACCTCGACAACCTCACGTTCGTGGTCAACGCGAACCTGCAGCGCCTCGACGGTCCGGTGCGAGGCAACGGCAAGATCATCCAGGAGCTCGAGGCGTACTTCCGCGGTGCCGGCTGGAACGTCATCAAGGTGGTCTGGGGCCGCGGCTGGGACCCGCTGCTCAAGCGCGACAACGACGGCGCGCTCGTCAACCTCATGAACACCGTCCCGGACGGCGACTTCCAGACGTTCCGTGCCGAGTCGGGCGCGTTCATCCGCGACCAGTTCTTCGGCGGCGACCCGCGCGCCAAGGAGCTCGTCAAGGACATGACCGACGACGAGATCTGGGCCCTCAAGCGCGGCGGCCACGACTACCGCAAGCTGTTCGCCGCCTACCAGCGCGCGACCACCATGAAGAACGGCAAGCCCACGGTCATCATCGCGAAGACCATCAAGGGCTACGGCCTGGGCTCGAACTTCGCGGCCCGCAACGCCACGCACCAGATGAAGAAGCTGGCCGCGGCGGACCTCAAGGTCCTGCGCGACACCTTCGACATCCCGTTCTCGGACGAGCAGCTCGACGCGGACCCGTACAACCCGCCGTACTACCACCCCGGCTTCGACGACCCGGCCGTGCAGTACATGCTGGAGCGCCGCCGCGCGCTCGGCGGCTTCGTGCCCGAGCGTCGCGACCCCAAGAAGGAGGTCGCGCTGCCCAACGAGAAGGCCTACGACCTCCTCGCCAAGGGCTCCGGCAAGCAGGAGGTCGCCACCACGATGGCGTTCGTCCGCCTGTTCAAGGACCTGGTGCGCGACAAGGAGTTCGGCCACCGCGTCGTGCCGATCATCCCCGACGAGGCCCGCACGTTCGGCCTCGACTCGATCTTCCCCAGCGCGAAGATCTTCAACACCAACGGCCAGAACTACCTGCCGGTGGACCGCGAGCTCATGCTCTCCTACAAGGAGTCCGAGCAGGGCCAGATCATGCACACGGGCATCAACGAGGCCGGCTCCGCCGCCGCGTTCCAGGCCGTGGGCACGTCCTACGCCACGCACGGCGAGGCGCTCGTGCCGTTCTACATCTTCTACTCGATGTTCGGCTTCCAGCGCACCGGCGACCAGTTCTGGGCCGCGGGCGACCAGCTCACGCGCGGCTTCATCATCGGCGCCACCGCGGGTCGCACCACCCTCACGGGTGAGGGCCTGCAGCACGCCGACGGCCACTCGCCGCTCATCGCCGGCACCAACACCGCGGTCATCCACTACGACCCGGCGTACGGCTACGAGATCCGTCACATCGTCAAGGACGGCCTCCAGCGCATGTACGGCGACGACGCTCGCGACCCGAACGTCATGTACTACCTCACGGTGTACAACGAGCCCTACCAGCAGCCGGCGGAGCCCGAGAACGTGGACGTCGAGGGCATCCTCAAGGGCATCCACAAGGTGTCGGACGCCCCCGAGGGCCACGGCCCCGAGGCGCAGATCCTCGCCTCCGGCGTGGGTGTGCCGTGGGCGTACGAGGCGCAGGAGATGCTGCTCCGCGACTACGGCGTCCGCGCCGCGATCTGGTCGGTGACGTCGTGGAACGAGCTGCGCCGCGAGGCCCTCGAGTGCGAGGAGGCGAACTTCCTCCGCCCCGAGGAGGGCCTGCGCACGCCGTACCTCACGCAGAAGCTGCAGGGCGCCGCCGGTCCGTTCATCGCGACCTCGGACTACGACCACCTCGTGGTCGACCAGATCCGCGCGTGGGTCCCCGGCGAGTACGCGACGCTCGGTGCGGACGGCTTCGGCTTCTCCGACACCCGCGCCGCCGCCCGCCGCTTCTTCCACATCGACGGCGCCTCGACGGCGGTGCGCGTGCTGCAGCAGCTCGAGCGCCGCGGCGAGGTCCAGCCCGGCACCTACGCCGAGGCGATCCGCCGCTACGAGCTGCACGACGTCCGCAAGGGCACGTCGGGCAACGCCGGCGGCGACGCCTGATCTAGCGGTTCACGGCCTGGGGCCGGAGCCCTCGTCCTCGGACGGGGCCTCCGGCCCTTCGTCGTTCCCGGGCTCGGCAGCCTCGTCGGCAGCCTCGTCGGCAGCCTCGTCGGCAGCCTCGTCGGCGGCCTCGTCGGGCTCGTCGCCCGCCGCGTCCTCGCCCTCGGCCTCGGCCTCGGCGGGGACGATGCGCTCCTCGCCGTCGTCCTCCGGCTCGCCGTCCGCAGCGTCGGGCTCCTCCTCAGCTTCCGGCTCGGTCTCGTCCTCGACCTCCGCCTCGGGGGCCTCCTCGTCGACGGGCTCCTCCTCGTCCGCATCGTCCCCGGGCTCCTCCTCGGCCTGGAGCAGGTCGTCGTCGGCTCCCTCGAGCGCGGGCTCGCCCGCGACCCACGCCGCAACGGAGTCGTCGGACGCCGAACCGCCGTTCCCCGAACCCGAACCTGTGCCCTCGTCCTCGTCCTCGCGCGGAGCGAACGCCGAGCGCCGCTGCACGTCCTCCCCGGCGGGCGGCGAGGCGATCTCGTCCGCCGCGGCCGCGGAGCCCGGGGCGTCCGGCGTCCACGCGGGCACGGGGTCGATGTGGTCGACCGGGGCGCCGTCGCCGTTCGATGCCTGCGCGCCCTCACCCGCCGCGAAGCCGGCCGCGGCGGCCTCGAGCGCCCGCGCCTCGTCGTCCTCGGCGCGCACGAACGACCGCCGCACCGCGAACGCCGGCCACGCGACCAGCAGGAGGAGCACACCGAGCGAGATCCACAGGATCTTCAGCGTGCTGGTCGCGAAGACGCCGGCCGCCGCGACCTTGACGTAGCCGTCGAGCTCGCAGCGCACCGAGCCGCCGGACATCGATCCGTACGCGTGGTAGACGCCGGTGGGCTCCAGCACGGCGCGGTCGGTAATCCAGGTGATCGCGCCGGCGACCACCACCTCGCCGGACATCTCCTGCCCCTCGGGCGCTCCCTCCGACGTGACGGTCCGGATGGGGATCTCGAAGCCGCCGATCACGACTCCAGCGATGCGCTCGGTCACCGAGACCGGCGTCTCGGAGGACGCGGTCCACGCCACCACGCCGTCGGCCGGGACGACGAGCGGGGTGAGCGCCGCCGTGCCGGACGGCGTCACGACGGTGTCGCCGACCGTCGCCTCGACGGTGCAGCCGTCCGAGATCGAGCCGGGCCGCACCAGCTCGCCGAGACCGGTGAGCGCGATGCCGCCGAGCACGCCGGCGATCGCGACCACCGCGGTGTACCGGGCGCGCGCCCGCGCCGCGTCCCGGGTGAGGAGGCCGGTGACCAGCAGCATCACGAGGGCCGTCACGCCGAACAGCACCGTGCGGCCGGGATCGATGACGCCGAGCTGCCACAGCAGCCCCACGATCACGAGGCCCAGCAGCAGCCCCAGCACCATCCCCAGCAACGGACGCGGACGTGGCGACATCTCTCCTCCTGGCCTCGAGCCTGGTGCCGACGCTACCTGCGACAAACCCGACAGCCGCGCCGACTCTCGGCAAAGTCCCCAATCTGGACACGCCCCGGTCATCCCTCCACGCGCCTGGGGCACTCCCCCACCAGAACGCCCGATGTGAGCGGTCGACATGCCCGGATCAGGCGCCGCACGCATGGTCGTGCGTGGAGAGGGCCACACGGGGAGCGCGGTTGTGGGGCACCACAGCAACGGGACGATGCGGCGGCGGGCCTCCCGCACGCGGCCGCCACCGCGCCTCGTGCGGCGTTGTGCCGTTCCCACAACCGGCCGCTACGCTTGCCCGCATGGTCACCACGGACATGCGCGCCGAGACGCTGCGCCGCCTCCGTGCCGGCACCGGGCGCCTCGCGACGATCGCGCTGAAGAAGCTCGACGCCGACTACCCGTGGTTCCGAGAGCTGCCCGCCCAGGAGCGCTCGTGGGTCGGCTCGGTCGCGCAGGCCGGCATCGCGTCGTTCGTCGCCTACTTCGCGGACCCGCACGCCGGCCATCGCGGCACGCTCGAGATGTTCGCCTCCGCGCCGCCCGAGCTCACCCGCACCATCTCGCTCCAGCACACGCTGACCATCGTCCGCACGTTCGTGTCGGTGGTGGAGGACCACTCCGACGAGTTCGCCGCCGTGGGCGCCGAGGCGCACCTGCGCGAGGCGATCCTGCGCTACTCGCGCGAGATCGCGTTCTCGGCCGCCGAGGTCTACGCGCGCGCCGCCGAGTCGCGCGGCGCATGGGACGCCCGCCTCGAGGCCCTCGTGGTCGACGCGCTCGTGCGCGGCGAGGTGGACGACGACCTGCCGTCGCGCGCGGCCGCGCTCGGGTGGAAGCCCGGGCCCACCCTCGTGATGGTGGGCCACACGGACGGCCCCCTCGGCGAGCTGCAGTCCGCCGAGCTCCGCCGCACCATCCGGCGCGCCGCGCACGGCGCGCTCGTCGGCATCCACGGCGAGGACCTCGTGGTGATCGCGCGCGTCGACGCCGACATGGACGAGCTCAACGCCACGCTGCTCCCCTGCTTCGGGCCGGGCCCGGTGGTGGTGGGCCCGCCCGCCGTCACGCTCGTCGAGGTGGCCCGCTCGACGCGGGCCGCGATCCACGGCGCGACCGCGGCGCCCGCGTGGGCGCTCGCCCCACGGCCCGTCAACGCGGACGACCTCCTGCCGGAGCGCGTGCTCGTCGGGGACGCGGCGGCCGCGGACCGGCTCATCGCCGTCGCGTACGACCCGATCGCGTCCGCCGGCGGCTCTCTCAAGGAGACCGTCGCGACCTTCCTCGACTGCGGGCGCTCCCTCGAGCTCGCGAGCCGGACGATGTTCGTGCACGCCAACACGGTCCGCTACCGGCTGCGCAAGGTCGCCGAGCTGACCGGCTGGGACGTGCTCTCGACGCGGGACGCGCACGTCCTGCAGATCGCCTTCGCGCTCGGCCGTCTGCGAGACGCCGCCACGAGCACCTTGTAGGTTTCCCACAAGAACTCGGGCCCGAATCCGTACCCTGATGCCGCAGAGGGCCCCCGGATGTGAGGCAGGCTATAACCCGTGATCGCCATTCTCTGTCCCGGCCAGGGCGCCCAGACCCCCGGGATGCTGTCCCCGTGGCTCGAGCTGCCCGAGGTCGCCGAGTCCCTCGCCGGCCTCTCCGAGGCCGCCGGCGTCGACATCGTCCGCCACGGCACCGCGTCCGACGCCGACACCATCCGTGACACCGCCGTCGCCCAGCCACTGCTGGTCGCCACCGCGATCGCGACCGGTCGCGCGCTGCTCGGCGACGCCGCGCCCGCGCTCGCCGCCGGCCACTCGGTGGGCGAGCTCGGGGCCGCCGCCCTCGCGGGCGTCCTCACCGACGCCGACGCGATGCGTCTCGTCGCCGTCCGCGGCGCCGCGATGGCCCGCGCCGCCGCATCGTCCGAGGCGACCTCGATGGCCGCGGTCCTGGGCGGCGACGCCGCCGAGGTGGCGTCGGCCCTCGAAAAGCACGGCCTCACCCCCGCCAACGTCAACGGCGGCGGCCAGGTGGTCGCCGCGGGCGCCAAGGCCGCGATCGACGCGCTCCTCGCGGAGCCCCCGGCCCGCGCCCGCGTCATCGAGCTGCAGGTCGCCGGCGCGTTCCACACCACCTACATGATCCCCGCGGTCGCGGACCTCGACGCCGCCGCCGCGCAGGTCTCCCCCGGCGAGCCCGCCGGCGTGCTGCTGTCCAACGCCGACGGCGCCCAGGTGGCCGACGGCGCCGACGCCCTCGCGCGCATCGTGCGCCAGGTCGCCAACCCGGTCCGCTGGGACCTCTGCATGGAGACGATGCTGTCGCTCGGTGTGACCGGCATCGTCGAGGTCGCCCCCGGCGGCGTCCTCACCGGCCTGGCCAAGCGCGCGATGAAGGGTGTCCCGTCCGTCGCGCTCAAGACCCCCGACGACCTTGCCGCCGCCCGCGAGCTTCTGGAGACCGCCGCATGACCACCCTCAACGTCCGCCGCGGTCCCGAGTTCACCCGCATCCTCGGCCTCGGTGTCGCCCGCGGCGAGAACGCGGTGCCCAACGACGACCTCATCGAGCCGATCAACTCGTCCGACGAGTGGATCCGCAAGATGACCGGCATCGTGACGCGCGTCCGCGCGAACGAGGACACCTCGGTCATCGACCTGTCGGAGAGGGCCGCGCGCGACGCGATCGCGCAGGCCGGCATCGACGCGTCCGAGATCGACGCCGTCATCCTCTCGACCATCTCGTACCCGCGCATCACGCCCGGCGGCGCGCCCGTGCTGGCGGACCGCATCGGCGCGACCCCCGCGGCCGCGTTCGACATCTCCGCGGCCTGCGCCGGCTACTGCTACGGCATCGGCCAGGCCGATGCGCTGGTGCGATCGGGCGCCGCGCGCCACGTCCTCGTCGTGGGAGCCGAGAAGCTGAGCGACTTCGTCGACCCGGCCGACCGGTCGATCTCCTACCTGCTCGGCGACGCCGCGGGCGCGGTCGTCATCGGCGGCTCGGACACGGCCGGGATCGGCCCCACCGTCTGGGGCTCGGACGGTGCCGCGTCGGAGCTCATCAAGCAGGACCACACCTGGCTGGAGATCCGCGAGGACCGCGACCTGCCGTTCCCGACGCTGCGCCAGGAGGGCCCGAGCGTCTTCAAGTGGGCGTCGTTCAAGATGGCCCCGGTGGCGCTGCAGGCGATCGAGGCCGCGGGCCTCACGCCGGACGACATCGACGTGTTCATCCCCCACCAGGCGAACCTGCGCATCATCGACCAGATGGTCAAGCAGATCGGCCTGCCCGCGAGCGTCGTCGTCGCGAAGGACATCGTCGACTCCGGCAACACGTCGGCGGCGTCGATCCCGCTCGCGACCGAGCGCGTGCTGCGCGACGGCGTCGCGAAGAGCGGCGACGTCGCCCTGCAGATCGGCTTCGGCGCGGGCCTGGTCTACGCCGCCCAGGTGGTCGTCCTCCCCTGACGGAGGGCCCCACGGTAAGTTCACACACGTTCGCAACGAACATGGCGCCCCGGCGCCACGACACGAAGGAGCAGCAATGGCACTGTCCAAGGATGAGGTCCTCGCCGGTCTGGCCGAGATCGTCTCGGAGGAGACGGACATCGACACCGCCGAGGTGACCCTCGAGAAGTCGTTCACCGACGACCTCGACATCGACTCGCTGTCGATGATGACGATCGTCACCCTCGCGGAGGAGAAGTTCGACGTCCGCATCCCCGACGAGAAGGTCAAGGACCTCGTCACCGTCGGCGACGCCGTCGACTTCATCGCCGCGGCCTAAGACCCGCAGCACCACCGTCCCCACGCACCCCCACCCTCTCGGAGGATCGCCCATGAACGTCGTCGTCACCGGACTCGGCACCACCTCGCCGCTCGGCGGGGACGTCGCCAGCACCTGGGAGGCCGCGCTCGCCGGCCGCTCCGGCGTCCGCACGCTGGAGAACGACTGGGCGGAGAAGTACGGCGTGCCGGTGACCTTCGCGGGTCAGCTGGTCGTGCCGCCCTCCGAGGTGCTGTCGCGCCCCGAGACCAAGCGCATGGACCCGTCCGCCCAGATGGCGATCGTGGCCGCGCGCGAGGCGTGGGCGGACGCCGGGCTCGCCGAGACCGAGGTGGACCCCGATCGCCTGGGGAGCGTCGTCTCCTCCGGCATCGGCGGCGTGTGGACGATGCTGACGGCATGGGACACGGTGAGGGACCGCGGCGCGTCGCGCGTCCTGCCCCTCACCGTGCCCATGCTGATGCCCAACTCCCCCACCGCGTACGTCTCGCTCGAGTTCAAGGCGCGGGCCGGCTCGCACTCGCCCGTCTCGGCCTGCGCCTCGGGCGCCGAGGCCATCGGCATGGGCTTCGAGATGATCCAGTCGGGCCGTGCGGACGTGGTGATCTGCGGCGGCACCGAGGCGGCGATCCACCCGCTGCCGCTGTCGGCCTTCGCCGCGATGCAGGCGCTGTCCAAGCGCAACGACGACCCGCAGGGCGCCTCACGACCGTACGACGTCAGCCGCGACGGCTTCGTCATGGGCGAGGGCGCCGGCGTGGTGGTCCTCGAGTCCGAGGAGCACGCCAAGGCCCGCGGCGCCCGCGTCTACGCGAGCGTGCTCGGCCTCGGCATGACCGCCGACGCGCACCACATCGCCGCGCCGGAGCCCAACGGCGCCGGCCAGACCAAGGCCATGGAGCTCGCGCTCGAGCGCGCCGACCTCACCACGGCAGACATCGCGCACGTCAACGCGCACGCGACCTCCACCCCGGTCGGCGACATGATCGAGGCGCGCGGCATCCGCTCGCTGCTCGGCGCGCACGCGGACCAGGTGCTGCTGTCCGCGACGAAGTCGATGACCGGCCACCTCCTCGGCGGCGCCGGCGCGCTCGAGTCCGTCTTCACCATCAAGGCGCTCGAGACCCGCACCGCTCCCCCGACCATCAACGTCACGGAGCCGGACCCGGAGCTCGAGGTCGACCTCGTCCGCGACACCCCTCGCGCCCTCCCCGAGGGCCAGATCGCGGCGATCAACAACTCGTTCGGCTTCGGCGGCCACAACGTCGCCCTGGTCTTCGGCGTCTGACCTGGGTTAACGTCGGGGCGTGAGGCGCCCCGTACGTGCGGTTCTGTCCCTTCTGGGAGTGCTCGCCGTCGCGGGCTGCGTGGGCGGCGACACGGACTCGTCGCCCAGCAACGCGCCGCCCGTGTCCGAGTCGGCCGGCGGCGTCGAGGGCCTGCTCGCGCCCTACGCGCTCACCTACGAGGTGGTCGACGAGGGCCTCGCGGCGCAGGCGGCGGAGCTCGACACCTCGGTCTACGTCGCCGCTCCCCTGCTCACGACCGGCACCCAGGCGGTGCTCGAGCTGCGCGGGGACCTCGCACCGCTCACCCTGCTCGACGCCTCCGGCTCGACGCTGGCGGCGCTCACCGCTACAGACGACTCCCTCGTCGGGCTGAGCCGCGCCTGCCTGTCGGACAGCGGCGGCTACGCGTTCTGCGCCCGCATCGCCACGTTCGAGGGCGGCGGCGTCGCGATCGACGAGGCCACCGAGTCCCTCGATCTCGACCACCACGCGGTGGAGCCGGACGCCGACGGTGCGGGCTTCTGGGCGGACCGGTACGTGCCCGTCGAGTGCGGGGACGACGTCTACCCGTGCGGGCTGGGCGACGAGCCGCTGGAGCGCATCTACGACTGCGAGGTCGTGCACGTCCGCGACGGCGAGGCGGTCTGGGAGTGGTCCGCGCTCGAGCACTTCACCGACGCGATGCTCGACACCGCCGCCACCACCGCCGTGTACGCCCCCGTCGACCCCTTCCACTGCAACTCGGTCCAGCCGTCCGACGACGGCGCCACCGTCTACGTGTCGATGCGCCACCCGAGCACGGTCATGGCGATCGACGTCGCCACGGGCGACATCCTGTGGACGTTCGGCCACGACGACAGCGCCCTCGCGCTCGCCGTCGACGACCCCGCGGACCTGCTGGGCGACCGTCCGGTGCTGAACGGGCAGCACGACTTCCGTTGGCTGGGCGGCGACCGCTTCTCCGTGTTCGACAACGGCTCGGGAGGCGTGGGCACCGCGCGGTTCGTGGTGCTCAGCGTCACCGACGGCACCGCGACCATCGAGAACGTGGTCGAGGACCCCTCCGGCCGGGAGTCACGATGCACGGGCTCGGCCCGCCCGATGGACGCGGACGAGACGTTCTGGGCCGTGTCGTGGGGCTGCAGCGAGTCGGGGGTCTCGGTCGTCACCGCCGACGGCCGCGAGGTCGCGCGTCTCACGGTGGACCTCGACGCCGGCATCGAGCAGGAGATCCTCACCGACGTCGCGGCCGAGCAGCCGGAGCTGGGCCACACCGTCGGCTACCAGGCCGTGGTGGGACGTCCGGGGCTGCTGGGCTGACGCACCGTCCGTCGCGGGCCGACGCCGTTCGTCAGGAGATGCCGCGCTCGAGGCTGGCGAGCGCGCGGTCGAGCACCTCGACGATGGGCTCGTCGGAGTGGCTCGCCCACCACACGGCCGAGGCGAGGATGCAGCCCGTGATCGCCTGGCCCGCCGCCCGTGCCTCGAGGCTGTCGACGTCGATGTGCTCCGCCTTGGCGACCTGCCGGGACAGGCCCTCCGTCATGTCGCCCAGGCCGCGGACGCCGGCGGCGAAGACCTCCGACGACGCGCCGATGATCCGCAGGCGGACCCGCGTGATCTCCTCCTCCTCGCCGGGCACCTCGAGCGTCTCGCGCATGGCGGCGCGCAGGCCGGCCATGCCCGGCTCGGTCGCGGGGTCCACGAGCCGCTCGGCGAGGCGACGGTACGTCGCGAAGAAGTCGCGCCACACCAGGTCGGCCTTGTTCTCGAAGTGCCGGAACAGCGTCCGGCGCGAGACACCGGAGCGCTCCGCGATGTCGTCCATCGACACGGCGGCGTAGCCGCGCTCCGCGAACAGGGTCGCGGCGATGCGCGCGATCTGGTCGGGATCCGCGATCTGGGGACGGCCGGGACGGCGGTGCTCGCTCACGTGCTCACCCTAACCCGCCTGGTCCGCGCCCACACGGTCAGCCCACGCGGTGCAGCCACCGGACCGGCGCGCCGTGGCCGGCGTAGCGGAACGGCTCGAGCTCCTGATCCCACGCGGTGCCGAGCGCGAGGTCCATCGCCCGCTGGAAGTCGCCCATCGTGGCGCCGTTGTCGAGCGCGGCACGGATGCGGTCCTCCGGGACCACCGTGTTGCCGTGGACGTCGATCACGGCGTGGAAGATGCCCAGCGACGGGGTGTGCGACCAGCGGCCGCCGTCGGCGCCGAACGACGGCTCCTCGGTCACCTCGTAGCGCACGTGCTCCCAGCCGCGCAGCGCGGACGCGAGCGTCGCGCCGGTGCCCTGCTGACCCTGCCACGCTACCTCGGCGCGCAGCAGACCCGAGCCCGCGGGCTGATCCGTCCAGTCGAAGGAGGCGCGCGAACCCAGCACTCCCTGCGCCGCCCATTCGATGTGCGGAGTCATCGCTCGGGTCGCGGAGTGCACGAAAAGGACACCACGGGTGATTGCTGCCATGACCCTTTCCTTCCTCTGAGGTGCGTCTTCCCCTACGACCTCGAAAGAAACAGCCGGTGGCACCGGGTGTGGCTCGATTGTGCCTCACCCGGGCCGGATGCGCCAGCGGCGCGCCCCGCATGTCGGAGGGTCGTGCGAGGGTGGACCTCATGGCGACCAGCGAGAACATCGTCACCGTGGCCCAGATCCGGGCGGCCGAGGCGCGCACCATGCGCGACGTCCCCGAGGACGTGCTCATGGACAGGGCCGCGGAGGCGGTGGCCGATGCGGCGGCGGGCCTCGCGGCGGAGCGCGGGCTCGCGCTCGACGGGCTCCCCGTCTGCGTGGTCGCAGGGCCCGGCAACAACGGCGGCGACGCGCTCCTCGCGGGGGCGCTGCTCGCCCGGCGCGGCGCGCGCGTGGTCGCGGTGATCGCCGCTGACCGCGCGCACGAGCGCGGCGTGCGGGCGCTCGAGGACGCCGCGGGCGAGGGATCCGTGTCGGGCGTCGCGTTCCCGCTGGGCCGCGAGCGCGTCCTCGACTCGCAGCTGGTGATCGACGGATTCTCCGGGATCGGCGGCAGGCCGGGGCTGCCGGAGGACGCGTGGTCGCTGCTCGGCCGCGCGGTGGCGGCGGGCCTCCCCATCGTCGCCGTGGACGTGCCGTCGGGGCTCGCGGCGGACTCGGCGGAGCTCCCCGCACCGGACCCGGGCGCCCGCCCCGACGTCCCGCCCCGCTACGTGGTCGCGGACGTCACGGTCACCTTCACCGCGCCCAAGCGCTGCCTCGTCGAGCAGCCCGCGGCTGCGGCGGCGGGCCGGGTGATCGTCGCCGACGTCGGGATCGACCTGCCGGGCTGATCAGCCCTGCTGCTCGAGCGACTCGCGCATCTCCCGCATCGCCTTGCGACGCACGTCCTTGCGCAGGCGGTCGAGGTAGAGCTTGCCGTCGAGGTGGTCGCACTCGTGGTTGATGAGGCGGGCCCAGATCTCCTCGCCCTCGATCTCCACCTTGTCTCCGGCGAGGTCGGTGCCGACGGCACGCGCGTAGGCCGGCCGCTCGCACGGGTACCAGAGGCCGGGCACCGAGAGGCAGCCCTCCTCGCCGAGCTCCTGGAAGTCGTCGCTGACCTCGACGATCTCGGGGTTGAGGATGTAGCCGATGTCGCCGTCGATGTTCCACGAGAACGCCCGCAGCGACACGCCGATCTGGTTCGCGGCAAGGCCGGCGCGACCCTCGTGGTCGACCGTCTCGACCAGGTCCTCGACGAGCTGCCGCACGCGGTCGTCGATCGCGGTGATCGGCTCGCAGGGGGTACGGAGGACGGGGTCGCCGATCACTCGGATGTCACGCATTGCCATGGCGGTATCCTCCCATGCCCCGGACGTGGGCGTATCGTCGGGATATGACGCTCGAGACCGCGAGACTCCTGCTACGGCCGTTCAGCGCCGACGACGCCGCAGATGTCCACGTGTACGCCTCGGATCCCGCGGTGTGCCGTTTCACCGAGTGGGGCCCCAACAGCGAGGACGACACGCAGGCGTGGGTCTCGGCCGCCGCGGACGCCGGGATCCCTGCTCACTGGGCGATCACGCTGAGGGACGATGCGGTGGGCGCGGCGGGCCGGATCCCCGCCGGGACGGTCGTGGGCGGGGTCGGCGTGTACGGCGAGGGACGCGGCCCGATGGAGTCGACGCCCGAGGTCCGCGAGCTCGGCTGGGTGGTGCGCCGCGACCTGTGGGGCCGGGGCATCGCGACCGAGGCGGTGCGCGCCGTCATCGACGCGCTCCTCGAGGAGGACGGGCTCGAGCAGCTGCACGCACGGTGCCGCCCCGAGCACAAGGCCTCCGCGAAGGTCATGGCGCACCTGGGGCTGTCGCTCGTCCGGCGGATCGAGAACGACATCGAGCGCGACGGCCAGTGGATGCACTCCGACCTGTACGCGCTGTCCCTGCCCCGGTGACGCCCGTGCGGCGGTGGGAGCGCGCCGACGTCGCGGCCGCGTGGCCCGTGCCGGGCGCGGCCGACGACAAGTACTCGCGCGGCGTGGTCGGCGTCATCGCCGGCTCCGAGGCCTACCCCGGCGCGGCGGCGCTCGTGGTGTCGGGCGCGGTCCGCGCGGGGGCGGGCATGGTGCGCTACGTCGGCCCCGAGCGCGCGCAGGACCTCGTGCTCGCGCATCGTCCCGAGGCGGTCATCCACCACCCCGTCGACGTCGCGGAGCGGCTCCCGAGGGCGCAGGCCTGGGTGGTCGGACCGGGGGTGTCCGACTATCCCGAGCAGGACGCCGCGATCGGCGCGGTCGTCGCCGAGTCCGCCCCCATGGTGGTCGACGCCGGCGCGCTCGAGACCGTGGCGCGCGCCCGTGCCGCCGGCGTGCGGGCGGTGGGCGCCGAGCGCGTGCTGCTCACGCCCCACGCGGGCGAGCTGGTGCGCACCCTCGAGGCGCTGCGCCACGACGTGACCGCCGCAGACGTCGAGCGGGACCGCGTGGGCCACGCGCGGCTCCTCGCCGAGACGGCTCGCGCGACGGTGCTGCTCAAGGGCGCGGTGACGCTCATCGTTTCTCCCGGCGGCGCCACCATCGAGCTGCCCGAGGCGCCCGCGTGGCTCGCGACCGCGGGCGCGGGCGACGTGCTCGCGGGGATCGCGGGGGCGCTGCTCGCGGCGGACCTCACCGCCGACGTCGCGGGCGCATGCGCCGCCTGGGTGCATGCGCGCGCCGCCGAGCGCGCGTCGGGCGGCGGGCCGGTCGCGGCCCTCGACGTGGCCGGTGCGGCACCCGCCGTGGTCGCCGCGCTGCTGCGCTCCTGAGGCGGGTTCCGGCCGACGGTCACACGGAGAAGCCGAACAGCACCACGGTCGACCAGTACGCCACACCGAGCACTCCGGCCCCGCCCGCGGCGGCCGCCAGGCCGCGGCGGACGGGCGTCGCGGCCACCCACGGCATCAGCGCGCGCGTCAGCCCCGCGGTCACGCCGCACGGGACGCCCACCGCGAGCGCGGCGTACAGCCCACCCACGGCGTGCAGCGGCTGGGCGTAGGCGATGAAGACCACCAGCGGCGCGGCAAGCAGGGCGCCCATCACCACGAAGCCTCGCGCCGCGGCGCGGTCGGGGGCCCGCGAGGTGCGCGAGAACATCACGCGCCCGAGGGTGTGCGCCACCACGGGGATGCCCACGAGCGCGACGGCCACGTTCGTCACCGCGACGCCGAGGAACATGCCGAGGTCCTCGACCGTGTTCCGGTCGGGCGCAAGCGCCCGCGCCAAGGGCGCGGCCGCCGAGGCGAGCGCGAGCGCGACGACGGCGTAGAGCGGGATGCCGATCGCGGTCGCGAGCCACGCGGCGAGCGCGCCGCGCACGGGCGTCGTCGGCGGCGGGGCGAGCGGGGCGTCGGTGCTGGACATGGTGGCCCTCCCATCGGGCACCGGCGCCGGTGCCGTCGGGATCAGTGTGCGCCCGCGGGCGCCGATCAGCCGCGCGCCGTGCCGAGGGGCCACGTGGCCCACGTCGCGGCGAGCAGGGTGACCGCCACGAGGGTGAACAGCGCGGCGAGCACCGCGACCGCGGCGATCGCGACCGTCGACGAGGCGACGAGCGGCACCACCACCCGCGCGAGGGCGGCGGTCACGGCGCACGGCAGCACGAGCCCCAGCAGCACGAACACCGCCGACGCCGGGTCGTCGCTGCCGATCACGATCGCCAGCGCGGGGGCGAGCGCGAGCGCGCCGCCGAGCATCGCGAACGAGCCGACCGCGCGCGAGGTCGGCTGGTCCGCGGTGCGCTCGTGGAGCCAGCGGCCCGCCGTGTGGGCGGTGACGACGATCCCGACCGCGACGATCAGAGCGGTCGCGAGGAACACCGCGACCTCGGTCTGGTCGAGACGCAGCCGCACGCCCGCGCCGCCTCCCGTGAGAGACTCCCACACCATCGCACCGGTGAACGCGCACGCGCTGCCCAGCACCGCGTACAGCGGGATGGTCACCGCCGCGGCCACCCACGCGGCCGCCTCGGGGCTCTCGAGGGCCGGGGCGGGGACGGGATCGATCGCGTGCGCCATCACCCCAGGTTCGCACGCACCGCGCCGCTAGGTGAGAGGAGTGAGCGTGAACCGCGGCGTGTCGCCAGGTGCGAGCGACTCCGCGGTGAGGACGGCCCGCTTGACCGGCAGCACGAAGGTGCGCCGCTCCTTGGACGGGAAGATGCTCGTGCGCCACGTGGTGGCGCCGATCGTGACCTCCACCTTCACGGCCCCGAAGCCGCGGCGCGGCCCGTGCTGGGCGTCCTCGATCTCGTCGGCGACGTCGAACGGCACGTCCGCGAAGATCCACGTGTCGGTGCGCGCGTCCCACGCGTAGAGGGTCGCCTCGAAGGTGTAGCCGGTCACCTCAGCGACGCTAGCGCCGACCCCACGATCTCCGCCACGGGGGCGGTCGCGTCGACGCGCACGCCGCGCTCGCCCGACGCGAGCGGCTCGAGCGTCGCGAACTGCGACGCGACGAGCGCGGGCGGCATGAAGTGGTCGGCGCGGGCGGAGGAACGTCGGAGCGCCTCCTCCTCGGTGATCGCGAGCTCGACGAAGCGCGCCGCGGGCGCCGCGGCGACGATGCGGTCGCGGTAGGCACGCTTGAGCGCGCTGCAGGCGACCACCGCACCCCCGGCCGCCGCCGCATCGTCCAGCGTCGCGCCGATCCGGTCGAGCCAGGGCCACCGGTCCGCGTCCTCGAGCGGGACGCCCGCCGCCATCTTCGCGACGTTCGCCTCGGGGTGGAGATCGTCGCCGTCGACGAACGGCACCCCCAGCGCGGCGGCGAGGGCCGTCCCGACCGTGGACTTCCCGGTCGCGGACGGCCCCATCACCACGAGCAGCGGCGTCTCCCTCACCATGCCGACCCCTTCCGCGACGTTGCCACGAGGATAGGGCGTCCGGCCTGGTGTTTCGCGCGGGTTAATTCTTCGTATTCCGGACAAACCCCTACATGTTTCGGCGCTACCCTGCCCCCAGGACAGACGGTCCCGCAAGGACGCGGACCGCGCTGCGAGGGGGAGGAACCGCGCATGGCCGCACGCGCCTGGCGGGCTTCGAGGCGGGACCGCGCGCTGCGTGCGACGGCCCTCGTCGCCGCGACCCTGGGGCTCGCGCTCGGGTGCCTGATGCTCGCGGCCTCCGCGAGCGCCGCTCCCCCATCGACCGAGGACGGGGACGATGCGCTCGCCGCCTATCCGGCGCCCCCACCCGTCGCCCCCGAGCCCGAGCCCGCACCCGAGCAGGCGCCCGCCTACGCGCCGATCGTGCCCGCGCTCGCGCCGGCCGCGCCGGCGGTCCTACCGGAGAGGAAGCGCCGCGCGAGGCCCGCGCAGCCGGACCCGGCGCCTGCCGTCGTGGCGGTCGCGCCGGCCGCCGCCGCCACGCTCGTGTGGTCCTTCGACCTCGAGGGCGAGGACGGGATCGCCCTCGAGGGTCGGGAGCTGCGCCCCGGCGACAGGATCCGCATCCGCGCGAGCGGCCTGCCGGCCGCCGCGGAGATCACGGTCGCGCTCCACTCCACGCCGCTCGCGATGGGCTCCGGCAGCGCGACCGCCGCGGGCGACCTCGACCTCACGGCGACCGTTCCGGACGAGGCGGAGCCGGGCGACCACCGCGTGGTCGCGACGCTCACCGCGCCGGGCTACGCGCCGTCCACCGCATCGTCCGCCGTCACGGTCGCCGCGCCGTACCCGTGGCTGTCGCCGACGGTGCCCACGCTCGGCGACCTCCGCCTCACCCCGCTCAAGGTCGCCGCGACGGCCACGCTCGCCTCCGCGTTCCTGCTGCTCGCGGCCATCCCGGCGGAGCTGCTGCAGTCGACGCTCACCGAGAACTACGGGCGCGCGTTCGGCTGGGCGCGCCGCCGGCACCCGCGCCGGCGGCTGCTTCCGCCGGCGCTGCGGCGCCCATGGCTCACCAGCGGCGCCACCGTGGTGCTGGCGACCGCGATCCTGGGGCTCGGGCAGACCGGCTGGCACCTGAGCGCCGAGGCGGTCATCAGCTACCTCAGCCTGTTCCTGTCCCTCACCGTGCTCAACCTCGGCCTCAACGCGGGCCGCCTCCTCGCGGCGCGCAGGCGCCTGCGCGCGCCGGGCCGCCTCATGCCGATGCCGGGCGCGCTGCTCGTCGTCGCGGTGTCGGTCGCGATCTCGCAGGTGCTCCACATCGAGCCCGCGCTGCTGTTCGGCGCCGTGGTGACCGTCCAGTACGGGCGGGCGATGTCACGGCGCAACGAGGGCAGGCTCGCGCTGCTGGGCGTCGCCACCGCCTTCGGCATCGGGCTCGCCTCGTGGATCCTGCTGAGCCTGCTCGAGGGGATCGGCGCGGGCTCGGAGGGCGTCGCGCTGGTGCTCGTCGAGGAGACCCTCGCGGGCGTCGTCCTCGAGACCCTCGCCGCGCTCGTCGTCGGCCTCCTCCCCTTCACCTACCTCGACGGCAAGGCCATCCACGACTGGCACCGCCGCGCGTGGGCGGGCGCCTACTTCGTCG
Organism: Demequina litoralis; assembly: GCF_030418455.1. GTDB lineage: Bacteria > Actinomycetota > Actinomycetes > Actinomycetales > Demequinaceae > Demequina > Demequina litoralis. The sequence goes on along the minus strand of NZ_JAUHPW010000012.1, from coordinate 27,839 downwards.
CGGCCGCGGCCTTCGTCCTCATCGCGGTGCCCACCGGCGAGGACTGGCAGGAGTCCCGCACCCCGCTCCTCACGTGGCTGCTCATCGTCGCGGGCTTCGGGGCGATCTCCCTCACGGCATGGGCCGTGTTCCGGTACCTGCCGGAGCGCGCACGCACCGTGCCCGGCGATCCCGAGGACCCGCGCGACGACGCCCGCGAGCGCGTCGCGGCGGACGCCTGAGCCCCGCCCGCGACCGGGACCTCGGTCCCACGCGGCGCAACCCCTCCGGCCTACCGTGAAGAGGTGGGTCGTCAACGGCGACGGCCCACGGCACGACGCCGTGCGGAGGCGATGTCATGAGGCAGGTCAGGGTCCACGGGCGGGGCGGCCAAGGGGTCGTCACGGCCGCAGAGATGCTCGCCCGCGCGGGGTTCCTCGCGGGCCACGAGGCGCAGGCCATCCCGTCGTTCGGGTCCGAGCGCACGGGCGCGCCGGTGGTCTCCTACTGCCGCTTCGCGGACGTGCCGCTGCGCACGCGCGAACCCGTGCTCGCCCCCGACGTGGTGCTCGTCCAGGACCCCACGTTGCTCGCCTCGGACCGGCCGTTCGCCGGGCTCGCGCCCGGCGGCCTCGTCATCGTCAACACCACCGCGGACGCGGGCGCCGTGCGCGCGGAGGCCGGCGCGCAGGAGGCCGATGCGACGGTCCTCACCGTGCCCGCCATGCAGATCACCCTCACGCACCTGGGCAGGCCGAAGCCTGCCGCCGCGATGCTCGCGGCGTACGCCGCCGCATCCGACGACATCACCCTCGACGCCGTCCAGCAGGTGTTCCGCGAGCGCTTCCCCGGAGCCGTGGGCGAGGCGAACGCCGCCGCGGCCGCCGAGGCCTTCGCCTACGTGCGGGACGAACTCGCCGAGGTGGCCGCGGCCGCCGGATCGGAGGCATGACATGCGCGAGGTGCTCGAGGGCTCCCAAGCGGTGGCCCGCACGGTCGCACGCTGCCGGCCGGGCGTGGTCTGCGCCTACCCCATCTCCCCGCAGACCCACATCGTGGAGGCGCTGTCCGTGATGGCCCGCACCGGCGAGCTCGCGGACTGCGAGTACGTCAACGTGGAGTCCGAGTTCTCGGCGATGTCGGTGTCGATCGGGGCGTCCGCGGGCGGGTCCCGCGCCTATACCGCGACCGCCTCGCAGGGGCTGCTCTACATGGCCGAGGCGGTGTACAACGCCGCGGGGATGGGCCTGCCGATCGTCATGACCGTCGCCAACCGCGCCGTGGGCGCGCCCATCAACATCTGGAACGACCACTCCGATGCGATGGCGATGCGCGACTCCGGGTGGCTGCAGCTCTTCGCGGCGGACAACCAGGAGGCCGCCGACCTCCATGTCATCGCCTTCGCGGTCGCGGAGGAGCTGGGCATCCCGGCGATGGTGTGCATGGACGGCTTCGTGCTCACGCACGCGTCCGACGTGGTCGAGCTGCCCACCGCCGCGCAGGTCGACGCCTTCCTGCCGCCCTACCGGCCCACGCAGGTGCTCGACATCCGCCACCCCACCACCATCGGCACGATGGCCGGCCCCGAGTCCTTCACCGAGACCAAGTACCTCCAGCACCTGCGCTTCCTCGACGCGACCGGCGTCATCGAGTCGTGGTCGGAACGCTTCCGCGAGGCCTTCGGGCGCGAGGCGGGCGGGCTCGTCGCCCGCTACGACCCCGACACGCTGGACCGCGACCGCCTGGCACCGCCCGCATCGTCCGACGACCTCGTGGTGGTGGCGATGGGCTCGGTGATCGGCACGCTGCAGGCGGCCCTCGCGCCGATGCGCGCCGCGGGCATCCCCGTCCGGCTGGTGGGGGTGTCCTCGTTCCGCCCGTTCCCTGGCGATGCGCTCCGCGAGGCGGTCGGCGCGTCGCGGCACGTCATGGTGATCGACCGGGCGCTCGAGCTGGGCTCGGGCGGCGTGCTCACCGGCTGCGTGGGGCGCGCGCTCGCCGGCACCCGGTCGCGGCTGCACTCCGTGGTCGCGGGGCTGGGCGGGCGGCCCATCCTCGAGGCCTCGCTACAGGAGGCCGTGCGGATGGCGCTCGACGGCGAGCTCGGGCGCCTCGAGTTCCTCGACCTCAGGGAAGGCGGCGTGCCCACGCCGACCGCGGGTGCGACGGAGGTGGCGCGATGACCACGGTGCACATCCCGTTCCTGCAGACCGGCACGCTCGCGGTCGGCGGGCGGCTGCTGGACGATGCGGAGCGCTCGGTCCAGTCGCACGCGGACCGGCCGTCCTCGCTCACCAAGGGGCACCGCGCGTGCCAGGGATGCGCCGAGGCGCTCGCGGCGCGGTGGGTGATGGACACCGCGGTCGAGGCCTCGGACGGCAAGCTCGTCGTCGCCAACGCGACCGGCTGCCTCGAGGTGTTCTCGACCCTGTACCCGGAGAGCGCGTGGAAGCCGCCGTGGATCCACTCGCTGTTCGCCAACGCGGCCGCGGTCGCGACCGGCATCGCCGCCTCGCTCCACGCGCAGGGCCGCGACGACGTGCGCGTCCTGGCACAGGGCGGGGACGGCGGGACCGTGGACATCGGCCTCGCGGCCGTGTCTGGCATGTTCGAGCGCAACGACGACGTGCTGTACGTCTGCTACGACAACCAGGGCTACATGAACACGGGCGTGCAGCGGTCCTCGGCGACCCCGGCCGCGGCCCGCACCGCGACCACCCCGGCGGTGGGGCGCAGCCCGGGCCAGGCCTTCGGGCAGGGCAAGTCGATGGTGAAGATCGCGATGGCCCATGAGATCCCGTACGTCGCCTCCGCGACGCCGGCGGACCTGCGCGACCTCGAGCACAAGGTGCGCACCGCGATGTCGATCCGCGGCGCCCGCTACCTCCACGTGCTGGTGCCGTGCCCCGTCGGATGGGGCTCGGCCTCGTCGCAGTCGATCGCGCTGGCGCGGGCCGCCGTGCAGTCGGGCATCTTCCCCGTGGTCGAGGCGCGGGCGGGCGAGCTCACCGACGTGCAGCGCATCCGCGAGCGCGCCGACGTCGAGGAGTACCTGCGTCCGCAGGCGCGCTTCGCGCACCTGTTCAAGCCCGGCGGCGAGGACGCGCTGGCGCGGTGGCGCGCGCTGGCCGACGCCAACATCCGCCGCTACGACCTCCTGGGAGAGCGCTCATGACCAGCCACGACGCCCCTCCGACCCTCGGCCTGTCGACCGGGCCGGCCACGTCGCTCGCCTATCACACGGGCACGTGGCGCACCGAGCGTCCGGTCTACGTCGAGCTCGCGCCGCCCTGCTCGCTCGGGTGCCCGTCGGGCGAGGACATCCGCGGCTGGCTCGGCTCCACGCAGGAGGGCGAGGAGGGCTTCGAGACCGCGTGGCGGCGGCTGGTGGCCGCGAACCCGTTCCCCGCGGTCATGGGTCGCATCTGCTACCACCCGTGCCAGACGGCCTGCAACCGCACGGACGTCGACGAGGAGGTCGGCATCAACGCGGTCGAGCGCTTCCTGGGCGACACCGCGCTCGAGCGGGGCTGGGCGCTGCCGGCGCCCGCCGCATCGTCCGGCCGTCGCGTGCTGGTGGTGGGATCGGGGCCGGCCGGGATGTCCGCGGCCTACCACCTGCGCCGGCTGGGACACGAGGTGGTGGTCCGCGAGGCCGCCGCCGAGCCGGGCGGGATGATGCGCTACGGCATCCCGGCGTACCGGCTGCCGCGCGAGGTGCTCGCGGCGGAGATCCGCCGCATCGAGGACACGGGCGTGCGGATCGAGTGCTCCACGCCGGTCACCTCGCTGGACGAGGCGCAGGCGGAGTTCGACGCCGTGGTGCTCACCGTGGGCGCGGGCGTGGCGCACCACGTCGACATCCCGGCGGGGGCGGCGTCGAAGATCGTCGACGCGATCGACGTGCTCAGGGACGTCGCCTCGGGGCACGCGCCGCTGCTCGGGCGCCGCGTGGCGGTCTACGGCGGCGGCAACACCGCGATGGACGCGGCCCGCACCGCGCGGCGGCTCGGGGCCTCCGAGGCGGTCGTGGTCTACCGGCGCACGCGCGAGCAGATGCCGGCCCACCCGACCGAGCTGGAGGACGCCGTCGGCGAGGGCGTGCGGGTGCAGTGGCTGTCGACGATCTCCCAGGTCGAGGGGCAGACCATCACGATCGAGCGGATGGAGCTCGACGAGGACGGGCGGCCGCACGGGACAGGGGTGTTCGAGGAGCTCGACGCGGACACCGTGATGCTCGCGGTCGGGCAGGACGCAGACCTCACGCTGCTGTCGGACGTGCCCGAGGTGGTCGTCGCCGACGGCGTGGTGCAGGTCGATCCCACCACGCTCATGACGGGGCGCGACGGGGTGTTCGCGGCGGGCGACGTCTCCCCCGGCTCGCGCACGGCGACGTATGCGATCGGGCGCGGCGCACGGGCCGCGAAGGCCGTGGACGCGTGGCTGGCGTCGCGGGTGCTGCCCGCGGAGCCGGTGCAGCGCGAGGCGACCGCGGAGCGGCTGCAGCCCTGGTACTACTCCGACGCGCCGAAGCAGCACCGCGCGGAGCTCGAGGCGGCGCGCCGGGTGACCGGCTTCGAGGAGGTGCTGGCGGGGCTGGACGCGGAGCACGCGGTGTTCGAGGCGCGGCGGTGCATGTCGTGCGGCTCGTGCTTCGAGTGCGACAACTGCTTCGGGATGTGCCCCGACGACGCGATCAAGAAGCTGGGCCCGGGCATGCGGTACGAGATCGACTACGACTACTGCAAGGGCTGCGGCATCTGCGCCGAAGAGTGCCCGTGCGGCGCGATCGACATGATCCCCGAGGTCAGGTAGGCGGGTCGCGGGGCGCCCTGGTGGCGCCGATCACGCTGGTGGCGGCAATCGCACGGGTGGCGCCGATCGCGCTGGTGGCGCTAATCGCGCCGGTGGCGCCAACCGCCCTGGTGGTACCAATCCAGACGTTTCGGCCCCGAAGCGTCCGGATTGGTACCACCGGGACGCGCGGGACGCGCGGGCACGCGCCCCAGGCACGGCGAAGGCCCGCCCCGGCGATCCCGTGAGGGACGCCAGGACGGGCCTTGCGAGTCCGCTGAAGCTTAGAGCGGGCGGATGTTCGCGGCCTGCATGCCCTTGGGGCCACGCTCGGCGTCGAACTCGACGCGCTGGTTCTCCTCGAGGGTGCGGAAGCCCTGGGTGTTGATCGCGCTGAAGTGCGCGAAGACGTCGGCCGAGCCGTCGTCCGGGGCGATGAAGCCGAAGCCCTTGTCCGGGTTGAACCACTTGACGGTACCGGTAGCCATGTTGCTGTCCTTCGTATTGCTGACCGCGGAGCGGTCGGTGTTGCTGCGCCGGCGGCGCCGACGTGCGTGGATGACCGGCGGCGGATGCCGACGGACGCTTATGTGATGGGCCACGATGCGGTGCTCGCCCTGGTCGGGCGGCGGGGCCGATGCGCGGTCCTGGCGGAGATATACACGCCTGGGCGCTAACGAGGCTCGGAACCCGGGTCCGCCGGGCTCGACGAGCACGCGAGCGGCTGCTCGCTTGTACGAGTGTACGGCATGGGCGCGACGGCGGGCGGAGAGCCGGGCCGTCAGCGCGGCTCGCCGAACGCGACCCGCCGCAGCATGGCCCGGAGCGCCTCGATCTCGGGCGCCGAGTGCGGCGCCCACAGGTCGCGTTGCGCATCCTCGATTCGCGCCCGCGCCTGTCCGAACAGTGCAGCCCCGGCCGGCGTCGCGGCCACGATGCGCGCCCGGCGGTCGGACGGGTCCTGGCGGCGCTCGAGAAGGCCCCGTGCCTCGAGCTCGTCGACCAGCGCGACGATCTGGCTCGGGTCGAGCCGGAGCCGCTCGGCCAGCTCGCGCTGCGACGGTTCGACCTCGACCGCGAGCGCGAGTACCGAGTAGGTCCGCACCTTGAGCCCGAGATCCGCGACCGCGCGATTGCCCACCGCCGACGCCATCGCGCTGGCGCGCGCGAGCAGGAAGCTCGTGTCGGCGTCGAGCGTCGGCGAGCTGTACCGAGCCGCGCCCTGGTCGGTTTCCATGCCCTCATCCTGCCACGCTTCGTGATGAAGTCAATCATTGACATTCTCAACGACCTCTGATGTGCTGACGTCCAGAACAAGGGAGTTCTCGCATGTCACCAGACCACACCTCGCTCGCCGGCAAGGTCGCGATCGTCACCGGATCCGGGCGCGGCCTCGGCCTCGCCTACGCCCTCGAGCTTGCGCGCCAGGGCGCCTCGATCGTCGTCAACGACGTCGACGAGGAGGCGACGAGCGCGGCCATCGAGCAGATCGCCAGGGCGGGCGGGAACGCCGTCGCGGTCGTCGCACCCGTCGGTCCCACCGCTAACGCCGACGCCCTCGTCGCCGCGGCGCTCGAGAGCTTCGGACGGCTCGACATCCTCGTCACCAACGCCGGGGTGCTGCGCGACACCGTGCTGTGGAAGATGACCGACGACGACTTCGACACGGTGATCGGGGTCCACCTGCGCGGCACCTTCACGTGCGTGCGGGCCGCGGCGACCCACTTCCGCGAGAACGGCGTGCCGGGCCGGATCATCTGCATCGGATCCCCCACCGGGCAGCGGGGAAACTTCGGCCAGACCAACTACGCGGCCGCCAAGTCGGGCATCGTCGGCATGGTGCGCACGTGGGCGCTCGAGCTCAAGCGCGCCGGTATCGCGGTGAACGCCGTGATCCCGGTAGCCGCGACCGCGATGACCGCGACGGTGCCGTACTTCGCGGCCGCCGTCGAGGCGGACGCCGCGGGTGAGCCGATGCCCGACTTCTACCGTCACGACCTCGGCTTCGGCACCGCGGACGACGTCGCGGGGCTGGTCGCGTACCTCGCCTCCGACGCGGCGGAGATCTCCGGGCAGGCGATCGGCATCGGCGGCGATCGCGTGCAGCTGTGGTCGCACCCGGAGCCCGTGGTCACGGGCTATCGCGAGGGCGGCTGGTCGTACGAGGCCCTCGCCGACGAGCTGCCGACGTTGCTGGAGGGCGGCCTCCAGTCGGTGGGCGAGTCGTTCCCGCCGCTGCCCGAGGCGCTCCAGCGCCCCCGTCCGAGCGCCTGAGCGGCACCGTCATGGCCCGCTACGAGCCGGCGATCGACCTCGCGGCGATCGAAGCTATCGACGTGCACGTGCACATCGAGGTGGACGATCATGGGCACGCGTCCCTGCCGCCCGACCTCGTCGAGGCCGCCTCACGCTACTTCCGGACGGACGGCCCGCGGCCCGAGCTCGCGGCGATCGCCTCGTACTACCGCGAGCGCCGCATGGCCGCGGTGGTCTTCACCGTCGACGCGGAGATCCAGCTCGGTCATCCCACCCTCGACAGCGCCGAGATCGCGTCGCAGGCGGTCGACCACGCCGACGTCCTCATCCCGTTCGGGTCGGTCGACCCGCATCGTCCCGACGCGGTCGAGCGCATCGCGCGCCTCGTCGAGGACCACGGCGTGCGCGGGTTCAAGCTGCATCCGACGGTGCAGGGCTTCGATCCCTCGGACGAACGCTGGTACCCGATGTACGCCGCAATTCAGGACGCCGGCGTCCCCGCGCTGTTCCACACCGGCCAGACCGGGATCGGCGCCGGGCTGCCCGGCGGGCGCGGGCTGCGCCTCGCGCTGTCGAACCCCATGCTGCTCGACGGTGTCGCCGCCGACTTCCCCGACCTGCAGATCATCATGGCCCACCCCAGCGTGCCGTGGCAGGACGAGGCCCTCGCCGTCGCCACCCACAAGCACAACACCTGGATCGACCTGTCCGGCTGGAGCCCGCGGTACTTCCCCGAGTCGCTCGTGCGCGCCGCAAACTCCTACCTCAAGGACCGTGTGCTGTTCGGCACCGACTTCCCGCTCCTCACCCCCGACCGCTGGCTTGACGACGTCCAGCGGACCGCCCTCAAGCCCGAACGGCTCGGCGCGATCCTCAAGGACAACGCCGTCCGCCTGCTCGGCCTGGCCACCTGACCGCGTCCGCCTGACCGCGGCCCCGACCACCGCATCGTCCCATCCCCCGACCCCGACCCGAAGGGCATCCCCATGACCACCACCGTCACCTACGCCGAGGTTCCGTCGCTCGAGGGCCGCGATCTCGGCTGGTCCGACTGGCTCGAGGTCACGCAGGACCGCGTGGACCTGTTCGCCGACGCGGTCGACGACCACCAGTGGATCCACACCGACCCCGAGCGGGCGCGGGCGGAGAGCCCGTTCGGCGGGCCCATCGCGCACGGCTTCCTGTCGCTGTCGCTCGCCACCAGGTTCTGGACCGAGCTTCTCGAGGTCGACGGCGTCACCACCAAGGTGAACTACGGCCTCGACAAGGTGCGCTTCATCTCGCCCGTGCGGGTGGGCGCGCGGGTCCGCATGAACGCCGTGGTCGCGGAGGTCGCCGAGATCCCCGGCGGGTTCCAGCTCACCGTCGACCAGACCATCGCGATCGAGGGCGGCGCCAAGCCCGCCGTCGCGGCACGCGGGCTCTACCGCTTCTACGCCTGACCCGACGGCACCCTCTCCCCTACGGCATCAGCGAGGATGACATGAAGAACCAGGGGCTCGGCGACTGGATCGCCCGGCGGCGCATCAAGTCGGCCGGCGACACGGCGCTCATCTGGCCCGGCGGCACGTACACCTACGACGAGTTCGCGGACCGCGTGGCGCGGCTCACCCGGGTGCTCGCCGACCGCGGGCTCGCCAAGCGCGACCGGCTGGTGTACCTGGGCAACAACCACCCGGACTTCCTCACCACGTTCTTCGCGTGCGGCGCGCTCGGCGCGATCTTCGTGCCCCTCAACACCCGGCTCGCCCCGCGCGAGCTCGAGTACATGATCGAGGATTCGGGCGCCGTGTTCCTCGTCACGCACGACTCCGTGCGCGCCCTCGCCCGCGCGGCAGCCTGGTCGAGCGGGATCCGCAAGCGCCTCGTGGTCGACGGCGAGGCGGACCTGCCGGCCGTGGAGAGCCTCGACGAGGCGATCGCGTCGACGGAGCCGGCCACGCTCGACGCCGAGGTGTCCCTCGAGGACCCCGCGATGATCCTCTACACGTCGGGCACCACGGGCCGCCCGAAAGGCGCGGTGCTCACCCACGGCAACCTCACCTGGAACGTCCTCAACGCGATCGTCGACTACGACGTCACCCGCGACGAGGTCGCGATGATGATGTCGCCGATGTTCCACGTCGCGGCGCTCAGCATGGGGGCGCTGCCGACGCTGCTCAAGGGCGGCGCCGTGGTGCTGCACGAGCGCTTCGACGGCGGAGACGTCCTGCGCGCGGTCGAGGAGCACGGCGTCACCAGCCTGTCGGGAGTCCCCACCACCTTCCAGTTCCTGTCCGAGCACCCCGCATGGGAGTCGACGGACCTGTCGAGCATCCGCAAGCTCACGTGCGGAGGATCCGCCATGCCGCTGCGCGTGATCGAGGCCTACGAGGCCCGCGGGCTCGCCTTCTCGAGCGGCTACGGCATGACCGAGGCCTCGCCCGGCGCGACCTCGCTGCCGGTGAGCAAGGCGCGCGATCACGTGGGCACCTCGGGCCTCGCGCACTTCTTCACCGACGTGCGCATCGTGGGCCCCGAGGGTGACGTGCTGCCGCCCGGCGAGGCCGGCGAGATCCAGATCAGCGGGCCGAACGTCATCCGCGAGTACTGGCGCCGTCCCGAGGCGACGGCCGAGGCGCGCGACGGCGACTGGCTGCGCACCGGCGACGTCGGCCGCCTGGACGACGAGGGCTACCTCACCGTCACCGACAGGCTCAAGGACATGATCATCTCCGGCGGCGAGAACGTGTACCCCGCCGAGATCGAGCAGCTCGTGATGGAGATGCCCGAGGTGCGCTCGGTCGCGGTGATCGGCGTCCCCGACGACCGCTGGGGCGAGGTGCCGCTCGCGATCGTGGCGCTGCATGAGGGCGCACAGGTCACCCCCGACGACGTCATCGGGCATGTGCGCGGCCGCGTCGCGAAGTACAAGCTGCCGCGCGCGGCGATCCTGGTCGACGACCTCCCGCGCACCGCGAGCGGCAAGGTCCGCAAGGTCGAGCTGCGCGAGCGCTTCCCCGACCTGCCTGGCATCGACGTCGCCCGCTGACAGCGCGCGGGCACGATGCGCGCCGTCCGGAGCGCGCACGGCTGCCCCCGACGCGCGTCGCGTCGGGGGCCGCCGTGCCTCTCGAGGCGCCTACTTGCCCGAGTACACCGGGAAGAAGCTGACGTCGCCGTAGTCCTTCGCCTCGAGCTCGATGAGGGACTTCATGTCCTCATCGGAGATCTCGAAGTCCACTTGGGCGTTGGCCTTCATGTGCTCGGGGTTCGCGGTCTTCGGCAACGCGACGGTGCCGAGCTGGATCACGTAGCGGATCGCGAGCTGCGGGACCGAGACGCCGTACTTCTCAGCAAGGGCGCCGATGGTCTCGTTGCCGAGGATCTCGCCGTGACCCATCGGCGAGTAGCCCTGGATCTGGATGTTCTTCTCCGCCGAGTAGGCGAGGATGTCCTGCGGCGTGTTGCCCGCGTGCACCAGCACCTGGTTGACGTGGGGGACGACGGTGGCGCCGGCGACCAGCGCATCGACGTCCTCGTTCTTGAAGTTGGAGACGCCGATCGCGCGGACCTTGCCCGCGGCGAGCGCCTCCTCCATGGCCTTCCACGCGGCACGGTTGCCGTCGGTGTAGTCGCCACCGCGGAAGTCGGCCCACGGCTGCGGCGCGTGGATGAGGAACAGGTCGATGTAGTCCAGGCCCATGGTCTCGAGCGAGCCGTCGATCGCGGCCACAGCCTCGTCGTAGGTCTTGATCTCGGCGTGCAGCTTGGTCGAGACGAAGATCTCAGAGCGCGGGACGCTCGCGGTACGCACGCCCTCGCCGACGCCGCGCTCGTTGCCGTAGGCCTGCGCGGTGTCGATGTTGCGGTAGCCGATCTCGACGGCGTCGCGCACGGCCTGGGCCGCGTCGGCGTCGTCGATGAACCAGGTGCCGAGGCCGAGCTTGGGGATCTCGACGCCGTTGGACAGGGTGTAGGTCTCGTTGAGAATCATGAGGTGCTCCTTGTGATCGTCGGCCCGTGGGTGGATCGTCGACGGGGGCTCTGCGGTGACGTCTCGTCTCGGCTTCGCTCCCGCCGTCTCCCCGACGGGGTCGACATCAACCTTCGCCGCGTCGCGACGGCGCTGGAAGTTGCTGCGCAAGGGGGTTCCCGCAGTACCCGCCACCGGGCCACCGCCCACGCGGCGCACGCGGCGCACGCGGCAGGCGTCAGCCCTGCGCGAGCGTGGAGATGTCGATGACGTACCGGTAGCGCACGTCGCCCGCGACGACCTTCTCCCAGGCCTTGTTGATCTGGTCGGCCGCGATGACCTCGACCTCGGGCACGACGCCGTGCTCGGCACAGAAGTCGAGCATCTCCTGGGTCTCGCGGATGCCGCCGATGCTCGAACCCGCGAAGCGTCGCCGGTTGGTGAAGAGCGTGAACAGCGTGACCGAGGCAGGCTCGGGCGGGGCGCCCACGCTCACGAACGTGCCGTCGAGGGCAAGGAGCCCGAGGTAGTCGTCGAGGACCAGCGGCGCGCTGACCGTGTTGAGGATGAGGTCGAAGCTCCGCGCGAGCGTCGTGAACGTCGCGGGGTCGCTCGTCGCGTAGAAATGATCGGCGCCGAACGCGAGGCCGTCGTCGCGCTTGCGCAGGCTCTGCGAGAGGACGGTCACCTCGGCGCCCATCGCATGCGCGATCTTCACGGCGAGGTGGCCGAGGCCGCCCATCCCGACGACCGCCACGCGCATGCCCGGTCCCACGTTCCAGTGGCGCAGCGGCGAGAAGGTGGTGATACCAGCGCACAGCAGCGGAGCGACCTTGTCGAACGGAAGCGCATCGGGGATGCGCAGCACGAAGTCCTCGGCGACCACGACGTGGGTCGCGTACCCGCCCTGCGTCACGGTGCCATCCTCGTCGACGCCGGCGTAGGTGGCGACGAAGCCTCGCTCGCAGTACTGCTCCTGACCAGCACGGCAGTTGTCGCACTCGCGGCACGACCCGACCATGCATCCCACACCCACGCGGTCACCCACGGCATGGGACGTCACCTCGTCACCCACCGCGGTGACGATGCCGGCGATCTCGTGGCCGACGGCGAGCGGGTACTGCACCGGCCCCCAGTCGCCGCGCACGGTGTGGATGTCGGAGTGGCAGACGCCCGACCACACGATCTCGATGAGGACGTCCCGCGGGCCGGGATCGCGCCGGATGACGGTGCCCACGGTGAGCGGTCCCGTGGGGTCGGTGGCGACGATCGCCTTGACGGCAGGCATGGGGGCTCCTTCGGCTCGGCACGCGGCGCCTCCGCGGGATCGGGACGCCCGCCTCACAATACCGGTCAACGACTGGTCTGATCCACCGACCCGGATCGCGGCGCCCCGCTCGTCCCGCGCACCACGAGGGCCACGTCGCGGCCCTCGCCGATCACATCGACGTCGCGCGAGCGCGCGTCGCCCGCGAGGGCGGCGGCGATCGCGGTCGCGAGCGCGGGGAGGTCGACACGGACGGTCGTGAGCGTGGGAGACAGCCAGGCCCCGAGAGGCTCGTCATCGACGCCGACGACGGCGAGGTCGTGCGGCACGGACAGCCCGGCGCGCTCGGCGGCCGCACAGGTGATGGCGGCGAACAGGTCGTTGTAGCAGGCGACCGCGGTCACGGGATCCGGACCCCGCGTCCACTCGCGCAGCGACTCCGCGAGCACGTCCGCAGCCGCTGCACCGGCCTCGCCCATCACCGCCACCGGCGGCGCGGCGAGACCGTGGCGGCGCAGCGCATCCGCCGCGGACGCGCGGCGCGCGCGAGCGAAGACCTCGACGCGCGGCTCGTCGACGGTCACGACCCCGACGCGGCGATGCCCGAGCCCCGCGAGGTGGTCGACCTGGGCGGCACCGACGTGCGACTCGAGGTCCAGGAGCGCGTCGATCGCCGACAGCACGGGCACGCCCGAGCCGGCGGCCGTCGCGCGGTCCTCGTCGCCGAACGGCATGAGCTCGACGATCACGCGCGGTGTGAGGTCCCGCAGCACGTCGGCGAGCGCACTCCCCTCCCGCGCGGCCCACGTCACCAGGGACCGCCCCTGCGCGGCGACCACGGCGGTGAGCTCGTCGAGCAGCCGCCCCAGCGCGGTGCCGTGAGGCATGTCGTGGAGCACCGCGAGCACCACATCCGAGCGGCCGCGGCGCAAGGAGCTCGCCGCCGCGTTCGGCGTGTAGTTGAGGCGCGCGGCGGCCTCGAGGACACGCGCCACTGTCGACTCGGGGAACCGCACCCGATCGGACCCGTTGAGGACGTAGCTCACGGTCGACCGTGACACCCCGGCCGCGGCTGCCACGTCGGCGGCGGTCACCCTGTTCATTCCTGATCCCTCCATCGCGATCCCGTCGACGCCTCGACTTGACACCAATCATTGACTGGTTTAGCGTCCTTGGCAACGTCACTCACACGTGTGACTGTAGCCTCTACGGAGGCGGTTCAAAGAAGAACGGAGCAAGAGATGTCGGAGCTGACAGCTTCTCGCCGCACCCCCAACGAGTGGTGGGTGGGCATCGTCGCAGGTATGGCGTCCTATATCGACGCCGCGGCAATCGTGGCCAGCGGCATCGCCCTGGCGATCTACATGGGGACCATCGGGCTGTCGCCCGACCACTACGGCTACCTTCAGAGCGCGCTCGGCTTCTCGGTGGCGATCGGTGCCGTGGTCGGCGGGCGTCTGGGCGACACGTTCGGTCGCCGCAAGGTATTCCTCACCACGATGGCGATGATCATCGCCGGCACGGCGCTCGCGATCTTCGGCGCCACCTTCCCGGTGCTGCTCGTCGCCATCGTGCTCATCGGCCTGGGCGTCGGCGCGGACCTCCCCGTGTCGCTCGCGACCATCTCCGAGGCGGCCACGGACAAGAACCGGGGCAAGATCATCCTGCTGTCGAACCTGCTGTGGCTCGCCGGCATCATCTCGGTGATCGTCCTCGCCTCCTTCGCCGGTGACCTCGGCCGGATCAGCGGCCAGATCATGTTCGGCCTCGTCGGCGTCATGGCCGTGCTCGTCTTCATCGGCCGTGTGACCATCCCCGAGTCGACGACGTGGCTCGCCGCCCGCGACGAGCGTCGCGCGGGCGTCCAGACCGCCCGTGCGCAGAGCACCAGCGTCAAGGACCTTCTCACCGGCCCCTACGCCAAGCCGTTCATCGTGCTGCTCGCGTTCTACGGCCTCACCAACCTGTACATGAACACGAACGGCCAGTTCAACACGTTCATCGCCACGCAGATCGCCGGGTCGACCGTCGAGGAGTTCAACCGGTGGGCGCTCATCTCGATGGTGGTCGGCGGCCTCATCGGTCTCATCGCCATGCGCGTCATCGACACCAGGTACCGCATGCCGTTCTACGTCCTCGGCGGCGTCTTCCTGGTCGCTGCACCGCTCATCATGGTCGTTGGCGGCCTCACGCTCACCACCCTGGTCGCCTCGCTGTTCGTGTCGACCGTCGGCGGCGCGTTCGCGTTCGAGGGGATCATGAAGGTCTGGACGCAGGAGTCCTTCCCGACCATGCTGCGCTCCACCGCGCAGGGCAGCATCGTCGCCTTTGCCCGCCTCGCCGCCTCGGCGCTCGCGGCCTTCACCCCGGCGCTGCTGCTCAACAGCGGCCAGGCGTTCTACGGCGTGCTCGCCCTCGGCGTCGCCACGGGCCTGATCGTTGCGTACGTGTTCTTCTCGAAGAACACCGTGACCACCTTCGCCAGCGAGGGCGAGGTCGCCGTCGACGGCGCCACCGCCCCGGTTCCCGCCCTCCAGGAGTCCTGATCGCATGACCCGCACGACGCCCTCCCCCGCTCTCACCCACCTCCGGGTGGACCACCTCGACTCGCCGCTCGCCCTGTCCCGGAACTCACCGGGCTTCGCGTGGAGGATCGAGGCGGGAGCGAGGGAGGGCGTCGCGCAATCCAGCTACCGCATCGTCCTCACCGACCTCGACGGCGCCGTCGCCGCGGACACCGGCACGGTCGCGTCCGACGCCTGCGTCGCCGTCGAGGTCCCAGGCTTCGCGGGCCGCCGCGGCGCCGCCTACTCCTGGTCCGTCGAGGCCACCCTCACGGACGGCACCGTCCTGACCGCCGCATCGTCCTTCGGCATCGCCCACGACGGATGGAAGGCTCCGTGGATCGAGCCCGCGCAGGAGCGCGTGGTGGCCGAGGGCCCCACCAACCCCCGCCCCGACCTGGTGGCCGCCTCCGTCGAGAAGGTCGCAGGCGTCCCCCTCGCCGAGCGCCTGCACCCGCCGCGCCGCCTGCGCCACGCTTTCACTCTTCCCCGCGCGCCGCGGCGCGCGATCCTCCGCATCACTTCCCAGGGCATCCACCAGGCCTCGCTCAACGGCGCGCGCGTGGACGATGCGCTGTTCGGCCCGGGCTACGAGAGCTACGAGCTGTCGATGCCCGTGGTGTCGCACGACGTCACGGCGCTGCTGCGGGAGGGCGACAACGTCCTGGGCGTCGAGCTGGCCGATGGTTGGTGGGCGGGACGCATCTCGTTCCTCGGCCGCAGCGCCCAGTACGGCGACACGCTTCGCGCGAGCTGGCAGCTCGAGCTCGAGCACGCCGACGGCACCAACACCACCCTGATCCCCGACGCCGCCGAGGTCGCCTCCGCGCGCGGCCCGATCGACTGGTCCGACCTCTTCATCGGCGAGCGCCGGGACGCGCGCCTCGACGAGCCTGGCTGGGACGCCCCCGGCTTCTCCCCCGCCGTCGCCGACGCCTGGACGCCCTGCACGGCGGTCGCCTTCGACTCCCCGATCCACCCGTTCCACGGCGAGCCCGTCCGCCGCGCCATGGAGGTCCCCGCCCAGCGCGTGTGGACCGCGCCGAACGGCGACCTGCTCGTCGACTTCGGCCAGGTGCTCGCCGGCCGCGTCCGGTTCCGCGTCGAGGGCGAGCGCGGCACCACGGTGCGGCTCGAGCACGCCGAGGTGCTCGGCCCCGACGGCAACCTGGTGCTCAACGTCACCGGCTTCGCCAAGGACCAGGCCGACGAGTACGTGCTCGCCGGCGTCCCCGGCGGCGAGTCATGGGAGCCCGACTACACGTTCCACGGCTTCCGCTACGTCCGGCTGATCGGCTGGCCCGGCACGCCGGCGCCCGCGGACCTCACGGCCGTGGTGATCGCGAGCGACCTCGAGCAGACCGCAGCGCTGGAGACCTCGGACCCCCGGCTGGACCAGCTGTTCCGCAACACGGTGTGGTCGCAGCGCTCGAACTTCCTCGCGGTGCCCACCGACTGCCCGCAGCGCGAGCGCGCGGGCTACACGGGCGACCTCCAGATCTTCGCCGAGACGGCCTCGACGCTCATGGGCGTCGCCGCCTTCCTCGAGCGGTGGCTCGCCGACGTGCGCCGCGACCAGGACCGCCGCGACGGCGGCGTGTCCGCCATCGTCCCCGAGCCCCCGGCCATGGGCGGCGACTTCGGCGCCGGCACCATCTTCGGCGAGATCCGCACCCCCGCCGGCTGGGCCGACGCGATCACGATCGCCCCGTGGGCCCTCTACCGCCACTACGGCGACCCCCGCTTCCTCGCCGACAACCTCGACGCGATGCGCACGTGGGTCGAGTTCCAGACCGCGCAGGCCGCGTCGATCCAGCCCGCCTGGCTCGCGGACGCAGCCCCCACCCCCGAGCGCGAGGCGCGCCACGCACTGCTGTGGAACGGCTCGCTCCACTTCGGCGACTGGCTCACCCCGTCCACCATGGTGGGCTTCGACGAGCACCCCGGCGACGCGATCCTCCGCGCACCCGTGCAGACCTCGGAGATCGTCGGCCCCGTCTTCCAGGTGTGCTCGCTGCAGCTGCTCGCGCGCGCCGAGGCCGAGCTGGGCAACCACGAGCGTGCCGCCGCGCTCGAGGCGCGTCTCGCCGCGGTGCGTGCGGCCTTCGCCGCGGAGTACATCGGGCCCGACGGCGAGATGACGCCCGATCTCCAGGGCATGTACGTGCTCGCGCTCGCCTTCGACATGGCGCCCGAGGCGCTGCGTCCGCGGTTGGTCGAGCGGCTCGTGACCCTCGTCCACGGGGCTGGCGACCACCTCGACACCGGCTTCCTGTCCGTCCCCTACCTGCTCGACGTGCTGTGGGACCACGGCGAGCGCGACCTCGCGCGCCGCCTGCTGGTCCAGGACACCGTCCCCTCGTGGCTCTACGAGGTGGAGATGGGCGCGACCACCATCTGGGAGGCATGGCGCGCGGTCCACGAGGACGGCACGGTCGAGGAGATGTCCATGAACCACTACGCCTTCGGGTGCGTGGTCGACTGGATCATCCGCCGCCAGGCCGGCATCGAGCTGATCGCGCCCGGCTACCGGCGCTCACGCATCGCCCCCGACCTCGACGGCGACCTCACCCGCTCGCGCGCGCACGTCGACACCCCGTACGGCCGCCTCGCGGTCGCGTGGGAGAGGGACGATGCGCGGTCCACCGTGACCGTCGAGGTCCCGGTGGGGGTCACGGCCGAGGTCGAGCTCCCCCCGACGTGGCGCACCGACGCGCCCACCGCCCTGCGGCACGGCACGCATGTGCTCACCGCCACCCACGCATAAGGAGAGTCATGAACGTCGACATCCGCGACATCACCGTCCCCGGACCCCACGGCGAGGTGCCGTTGCGCCTGTACGTCCCCGAGACCCCGAACGGTGACGCGCTGCTGTGGATCCACGGCGGCGGCTTCATGATCGGCGACCTCGACATGCCCGAGGCGCACGAGGCGAGCCTCGCGCTCGCCGCGACCGGCCTCACCGTCGCATCCGTGGGCTACCGCCTCGCGGTGGACGGCGTCCTCTTCCCCGTGCCCGGCGACGACGTCGACGCCGCCTGGAGGTGGGCCACCGAGGACGATGCGCTAGGCGTCCCCGCGGCGCGCTGGCACATCGGCGGCGCGAGCGCGGGCGGCAACCTCGCCGCGGCGGCGTCGCTCCGCATCCGCGACACCGGGCTGCCCGTCGCGGCGTCCATGCTGCTCATCTACCCCGTGCTGCACGACGAGCTGCCGAAGCCGTCGGCCGAGCTCGCGGCGAGGCTCGCCGAGCTGCCGGAGGAGGCGCGCTTCCCCGTCGACCGCTGCGTCGAGCTGAACCTCAACTACGTGGGCGAGCCCGAGCTGCTCCACCACCCGTACGCGTTCCCCGCCCATGGCGATCTCTCCGGCCTGCCGTCCGCGCTCGTGCTCAACGCCGACGTCGACGACCTCCGCCCGTCCGGCGAGGCCTTCGCCGCGG
The DNA here is from genome assembly GCF_030418455.1 of Demequina litoralis. Lineage (GTDB taxonomy): Bacteria > Actinomycetota > Actinomycetes > Actinomycetales > Demequinaceae > Demequina > Demequina litoralis. The sequence goes on along the minus strand of NZ_JAUHPW010000012.1, from coordinate 9,582 downwards.
ACCTCGCGGCCGCCGGGGTGGACGTCACCGTCGCGCACGAGCCGGGCACGTGGCACGGCTACCTCAACGAGTTCGACCAGCCGGGCGCGGCCCGCACCGTGGACCGCATGTCCGCGTGGATCGCCGCGCACGCGCCGGCCGCAGTCCCCACCAGCCCCGCGGTCGCCTGACCGCTCCCCTCATCCGCCAGGAGAACCATGTCCGCCACAAGCATCGTCGGCCACCGCTTCCTCTACACCTACGACAACGGGTGGACGTACGAGCTGTACGTCAAGAACGCCACCACCATCGACTACCGCATCCACTCCGGCATGGTCGGCGGACGCTGGGTCAAGGACCAGACGGTCGACCTCACCGAGATCGCCCCGGGCGTGCACAAGATCTCCTGGACCGAGCCCACCGGCACCTCCGTCGTGGTCACGTTCGTCCCCGATGCCGGCTCGATCCACGGCACGATCTTCTTCCCACGCTGGGTCCACGAGCACCCCGAACGCACCGTGCTGTTCCAGAACGACCACATAGACCAGATGCTCGCGTACCGCGCCGAGGGCCCCATCTACCCCCTGCACGTGGTGGTCGAGGGCGCGACGATCCTGCGCATCGACGAGGTCGGCGCCGACGACGACTCCGTGATCGCGTGCGCCCCGTCCGAGCTCCCCGCGGACTTCCTCGCGGATCCGGTGCCCGCCTGACGCCGCGCATCCGACCTAGGATCCAAGCATGAACGAGGTCCCGCAGCACGGCACAGGCCCGACGGTGCGGGACCTCGTCGCGCATCTCGACACAGGCGCGGTGCTCACGGCCGGATCGCCGCTCCACGAGGTCATGCACCACGCGGCGCAGCACGCGCTGCGCGTCACCGCCGAGCTCAACTCGGGGTACCGCACGCCGGACGAGGTGCGCGACCTGCTCGCCGACCTGACCGGCGAACCCGTGGAGGCGAGCGTGACGCTCTTCCCGCCCTTCCACTGCGAGTTCGGCCGCAACCTCCACCTCGGCGCGCGGGTGTTCATCAACATGGGCTGCCGCTTCCAGGACGCCGGCGGCATCACCATCGGCGACGACACCCTGATCGGCCACGGCACGACCCTCACGACGCTCAACCACGCCGAGGACCCGGCGCGTCGCGGCGACATGATCCCCGCGCCGGTGACCATCGGCCGCAAGGTCTGGATCGGGGCCTCCGTCACCGTGGTGCCCGGCGTCACCATCGGCGACGGCGCGATCGTGGGCGCCGGTGCCGTGGTCACCCGCGACGTGCCGCCGGACACGATCGTCGCGGGCGTGCCAGCACGGGTGATCCGCGCGACCGGCTACCGCGCGTAGCCGGTCCTCACGCGGACGCGAGCGCGCGCACCTCGCGCGCGATCGCGACCGCGCGAGGGTCCGCTCCCCCGGGGTACTGCATCGGTACCGGGATGTAGCCGAACGCGACGCCGGTCTCGGGATCCGCGAAGGCGAGGGCGCCGCCACCGCCGTCGTGGCCGAACGCCCGGTGGCTGCCGAAGGGCTGACGGGGCTGCGGCACCATGAACACCGTGCCGAACGCGTTGGGCACGCCGAGCGTGCGGTCGATGCCCCACGAGCGCATCTGCCGCATCGCGGCGAAGGTCTCCTGCGAGGCGATGGGTCGCTCCGCTCCGGGCAGCGCATCCGAGTAGAGGCGCGCGAGGCCGCGCGCGGAGCCCACGCCGCCGATCCCGGCGGGGCCGGCGCGGCGCACGTCGGGGTTGTTGGTGCTGACCCCCGACTCCGACCACTCGTCCCCCGCCTCGAAGTTGGCGAACATGCGCGTGAGGACGGGATCGCCCTGGGGGCGGCTCGCGAGCTCGGCCGCCTGCTCCTCCGTGGGCCGCATGGGGCGCACATCGACGTAGCGGTGGTCCTCGGAGGCGGGGAGCCCGATGAAGAAATCCGCGTCGCGCGGCGCGCGGATCTCCGCCTCGTGCGCGTCGCGCAGCTCGCGCCCCTCGACGCGTCGCACCAGCTCCTCGATCAGGATGCCGATGGTGATGCCGTGGTACCCGAAGGCGGTCCCCGGCACCCACAGCGGCAGCTGGGCGGCGAGCCGCGCCGCTGCCGGCGCCGAGGAGGTCAGCTCGTCGAGGGGCACGACGTCGTCGAGGATCGGCAGGCCCGCGCGGTGCGACAGGAGGTCCCCGACGGTCACGCGGTCCTTGCCCGCATCGGCGAACTCGGGCCAGTGCTCGGCCACCGGGGCGTCGAGCGCCAGCGCGCGGGAGTCGAGCAGGCGCGCGATGGTGAGCGCGGCGATGCCCTTCGTGGCGGAGTAGACGCCCGTGACCGAGTCGTGGTCGAGCGACTCGCCGCCGACCAGGTCGATCACGCGCTCGCCGCGGACGTGGACGCACAGCTGGGCGCTGAGCGACGGGTCCCGAACGAGGAAGCCGTCGAGCATCTCGCGGATCGGGGCGAAGCGCGGGTCGACGTGCCCGTGCATCCGGGTGGCGCTCATGCGGTGGTCTCCTCATCGGTGTCGCGGAGCGCCGCCAGGCGCCCGGTGCGGGCTACCCGAGCGAAGGCGTGGGCGCTCGGCTTGGGGGTGCGGGTGAAGCCATGCGCGCGATCCACCGCGATCAGGCCGAACAGGGGCCGGTAGCCCTCGGACCACTCGAAGTTGTCGAAGGCGGACCAGTGCAGGTAGCCCCGCACGTCGAGGCCCTCCCCGATCACCCGGGCGACGGCGCCCAGGTGGGACTCGAGGTAGTCGACGCGCTCCTCGTCGTCGGCCGTGGCGATCCCGTTCTCGGTGACGTACAGCGGCAGCCCCGTCGCGGAGGCCCGGCGCAGCATCGCCGCGAGGCCCTCCGGGTGGACCGCCCAGCCCATCTGGGTGACGGGCGTGCCGGGCGGCGGCGGGGCGAAGTACGTCGGCAGGACGGGGTCGACCCAGTTCTTGCGGTAGTACTGCACGCCGAGCCAGTCCCCGCCGTCCCCGGGACGGAGGCCGTCGAGGTACAGGTCCACGATCTCCGCGGTCATCTCGTCGCAGAACGCCCGCGTCACCGCATCGTCCCGGGCGGGCGCGAGCAGGGGCAGCTGGACCACGAGCCCGACCGGTGCGTCCGAGGCCGCATGCACCTCGCGCACCGCACGGTGATGCGCCTCGAGCAGGGTGCGGCCCACGCGCTTCCAGAGGGTGGGGTTCGTGACGCCCGGCGGGTGGTACCCCTCGAGGTAGCCGTGGAGCGCCACCATCTGCGGCTCGTTGACCGTGCAGACCATGTCCGCCACGTCGCCGAGCGCCCGCATCACCACCGCGCAGTAGCGCGCGAACAGGTCGAGAGCGTCGTGCGCCGTCCAGCCGCCGCGCTCGGCGAACCACCGCGGCAGCGTGAAGTGGTAAAGAGTCACGAACGAGGTGAGGCCACGCTCGCGCAGCGCGAGCAGGACCTCGCGGTAGTGCGAGAGCTCAAGCTGTGAGAACTCCCCCGGCGCCGGCTCGATGCGCGCCCATTCGACCGACAGCCGGTGGGCGTTGTGCCCCAGCGACGCGAGCAGGTCGAAGTCCTCGCGGAACCTGCGGCGGTGGTCGATCCCGTCGCCCGAGCTCTCGCGCGCCGCGGAGAACGCGGCGTGCTCGAAGGCCCACCAGTCGGAGTTGACGTTCTGGCCCTCGACCTGGTGCGCCGCGGTGGCCGCGCCCCAGAGGAAGCCCTCGGGGAAGTCGCGAGCGCTCATCCGGCCGGGGGCCACGCGACCGAGGCGCGGTGCGTGCCATGCCCGAGCTCCCGCTCGCCGTCGCCCATGTCGAGCAACGCCGTCGCGCCGACCGGCACCGTGACGTCCACCGCGAGCGTGCCGTCGGACAGCTCCCACGAGATCGACGCCTCGCCGTAGGGCGTGAGGTGGCGTGCCGCCGCGTGCGTGAGCGATCCGCCGGGACGCGGCGCGAACCGGATCCGGTGCCACCCGGGCTCGACCGCCTCGATGCCGGCGACCACGCGGTGCATCCAGTCCGCGATCGCGCCCAGCGCGTAGTGGTTGAACGAGGTCATGTCGCCGGCGTTGACGGTGCCGTCCGGCCGGAGGCTGTCCCAGCGCTCCCAGATGGTGGTGCCGCCGTTGAGCACGGCGTACAGCCACGAGGGGGCCTCCTGGCACTCGAGCATCCGGTACGCAGCCTCGAGGTGGCCCGAGCCGGACAGGGCGTCGGTGACGAGCGGCGTGCCCGCGAAGCCGGTCGACACCCGGCCGTCGGCCGCGTCGACGAGCTCCGCCATCCGCGCCGTCCCGCGCTCGCGCGTGGCCTCGTCGGGCCACAGCCCGAAGGCCTCGGTGAGCGCGTAGGCCGTCTGGCTGTCGTCCTGGACGCGGCCGTCGGGCGTGATGTACCGCGCCGCGTACGCCTCGGTCACCTCGTCCGCGAGCGCGTCGTAGCGCGCCGCATCGTCCGGGCGGTCCAGGTGCTCGGCCGTGCGCGCGAGGCGCCGCGCGGACCACGCGAAGTAGGCGGTCGCGACCAGGTAGCGGTCGGTCATCGCGCGCGTCGGGTCCTCCGGCGGCGCATTCGGGTCGAGCCAGTCGCCCAGCTGCTCGGTGCCGGCGCAGATCCGGTCCGGCCCCGCCCCCGCCTCCACCGAGGCGAGCCAGGCCTGCGCGCTCGCGTACTGGCGCTCGAGCAGGCCGCGGTCGCCCGTGCGCTCGAACAGCGCCAGGGGCGTGAGCAGCGCGACGTCGCCCCACACGGCCATCGGGTCGCGGGGCAGCTTGTCGAAGGGTGGGATCTCGAGGTAGGGCACGTACGGCGGCACCCAGTCGTACTCGATCTGCTCCGCCGCAAGGTCCTGGAGCCACGAGCCGAGCAGCCCGGTCACGTCGTAGAGGAACGATGCGGTGGGCGCGAAGGCCTGGATGTCGCCGGTCCAGCCCAGGCGCTCGTCGCGCTGCGGGCAGTCGGTGGGGATGTCGACGAAATTGCCGCGCAGGCTCCACACCACGTTCTCGTGCAGGCGGTCTACCAGCGGGTCCGAGGACTCGAACCAGCCGAGACGCTCCATGTCGGAGTGGATGACCTCGGAGACGACGTCGCCCGGCGCGAGGTCGCCCGGCCAGCCGGACACCTCGGCGTACCGGTAGCCGTGGATCGTGAACCGCGGCGTCCACTCGGTGGATCCGCCGGCGAGGGTGAGCTCGTCGGTGACCTCGGCGGTGCGCAGCGGCTCGGTGCACAGCTCGCCGTCGACGAGCACCTCGGCGTGGCGCAGCCGGATCAGCGTGCCCTCCGGGCCGTCCGCCCGGAGACGCAGCCTCCCGGAGTGGTTCTGGCCGAAGTCGAGGATGTACCGCCCCTCGCCCTTCGCCTCCACGGCGACGGGATCGAGGGTCTCGACCACCCGCAGCGGCGGGCCGGTCGGCGCGACCAGCGCGGCGCCCCCGTCGTCGCGGATGGTGACGGGCGCCCAGCCCTCCGCCGCGTAGCCCGGCAGGGTCCAGCCGTCGCCCTCCTCGCGGGCGTCGTACCGCTCGCCGTCGTAGAGGTCGCTCATCAGGATGGGACCCGGCCCGGCGGACCAGGAGTCGTCCGTCACGATGCGCGCGACGGTGCCGTCCTCGGCCTCCACCTCGAGCTGCACGATCGCGGCGAGCCGGTCGCCGTAGACGTCCTTGAGGCCGCCGCCGAAGCCCAGGCGTCCGCGCCACCATCCATCGCCGAGCCAGGCGCCGATCGCGTTGTCGCCCGCGCGCAGCAGGTCGGTGACGTCGAAGGTCGCGTAACGCAGGCGGTGGCGGTACGAGGTCCAGCCGGGGGTGAGGATCTCGTCGCCCACCCGCTGCCCGTTGATCTCGAGCTCGATGACGCCGTGCGCGGTGACGTAGGCGCGGGCCCGGCGGATCCCGGCCGGAAGGGCGAACTCCCGTCGAAGGCGCTCGGGTCGCCGATGCGGCCCGGCGCCCGGATCGCCGGCCGCGCCCACGGGTCGCGCGCTCCAGTCGTCGGCGCGCAGCAGGCCCACCTCGGCGACGGTCGCATCGCTCCACGCGCTCCACGCCCCCGCGTCGCGGACGCGCACGGCGACCTCGAACGCCTCGCGCGAGCGCAGGTCCTCGCCGGGCCAGGGGACCAGCACCTGATCGGGCCCCTCGAGCGCGATCACACCGGTGACGGGCGACTCCCCCGGCATCGTCCGGGACAGGCGCACCTCCACCTCGCGCTGAACGAAGCCGGGCTCCGCGCCCGCGATCTGCCAGGACAGGCGTGGCCTTGTCTCGCCGATGCCGATCCTCCCGGGCGCGTGGTGCTCGATGCGGACGCGCGTCACCTCAAGGGCCATGACTCTCCTTCGAATCCGGACTCACGGAGTCCCGTTCATTGAACGGTATTGCATGGCGCGCGGGAGGGCAAACGCCCTCGCGGGATGTCAGGACTCGAAGGCGGCGACGAGCGCGCGCATGCGCTCGGTCATGTCGACGCCCTCGGGATCCAGGAGCCACTGGATCTGGAGGCCGTCGGCCGCGGCCACCAGGAGCGAGGCGATCTCGCGGGCGGTGAGGCGGCTGATCATCTGCCCCTCGCGCTGCATGCGCTCGACGTCGGCGGCGATATCGTCGAGCACCCACGCGTAGCGGCCGCGGAAGAACTCGCGCGCCAGGCCCTCGGTGTGCGCGCTCTCGGCCGACATCACGACGTACAGCCCGACGAGCCCCGCCTGCGAGCTGTTCCGCTCGACGGCGTCGATCAGGCCGTGCACCGAGTGCACACCGCGCTCCTCGTTGCCCGACACGGACTGCTCGTCGCGACGCCGCAGCACCTCGAGGAAGAGCGACTCCTTGTTCGGGAAGTGGTGGAGCAGCCCCGCCTGGCTCAGCCCGACGGCCCTCGCGATCTCGCGCACGGACGTGCGGTCGTAGCCCTTGTCGACGAAGCACTCCAGCGCGGCGTCGAGGATCTCCTCGCGCTTCGCGAGCCCCTTTGCGTACGAACCCCTCGGCTGCATAAGCGCATCGTACAGACGACGGGCCCAATCATTGATTGGTTTTGCGTTACGATCGGGTCATCTGCCGAACAAGGAGGTTCACATGGCCACGGCGCACGAGCCGTTGATCGAGGCGGCGCTCTCCCGCCTCTCCGTCGAGGAGAAGGTCCTGCTCCTCACCGGCCGGGACAGCTGGTCGCTGCACGGCATCGAGTCCATCGGATTGCGACCCATGGTGATGTCGGACGGGCCGGCCGGCGTCCGGGGCGACACGTGGGACGAGCGCAGCCCCTCCGTGAACCTCCCCTCGCCGACGGCCATCGCCGCATCGTGGGACCCCGAGCTCGTCCGCGAGGTCGGCAACGGCCTGGGCGCCGAGGCTCGCCGCAAGAACGTCGACGTGGTGCTCGCCCCGACGATCAACATCCAACGCTCGCCCTACGGCGGCCGCCACTTCGAGGCCTTCAGCGAGGATCCGCTGCTCACCTCGACGATCGCGACCGCCTACGTGGCCGGCATCCAGGACCATGGGGTCGGCGCGACGGCCAAGCACTACGTCGCCAACGACGCCGAGACCGAGCGCTTCACCGCATCGTCCGACGTCGACGAGCGCACGCTCCGAGAGGTCTACCTCGCCGCGTTCGAGGGACCGGTCACCGAGGGCGGCGCCTGGCTCGTCATGAGCGCCTACAACGCGATCAACGGCACGACGGCGAGCGAGCACGAGCTGCTGCGCACGCCCCTCAAGGACGAGTGGGGCTTCGACGGCGTCGTGGTCTCCGACTGGACCGCCGTGCGGTCGCTCGACAGCGCGCGCGCCGCACAGGACCTCGCGATGCCCGGACCCGCGTCGCCCTGGGGAGACGCGCTCGTCGCCGCGGTGCGCCGCGGCGACATCGCCGAGGAGATCGTCGACGACAAGGTGAGGCGCATCCTGCGCCTGGCCACGAGGGTCGGCGCCCTCGAGGGCGCGCCGGAGCCCGCGCGGATCGCCGCGCCCGCGGCGGAGGCGACGGTGGCGACCGCCCGCGAGGCGTCCGAGGCCGGCATGGTCCTGCTGAGCAACGACGGCATCCTGCCGCTCGACACGCCGCGGTCCATCGCCGTGATCGGCGAGGGAGCGCGCGACGCCCGCACCCAGGGCGGAGGGAGCGCGACGGTGATCCCCGCGACCGTGTCGAGCCCGCTCGACGGGATCGCCGCGCGATGGCCGGAGGCCGCGGTGTCATGGTCGCGGGGCGCGGTCGTGCAGTCGGGCCTCGCGGACATCCCCGTCGACCGCCTCCGCACGCCGTCCGGCGAGCCGGGCATGCGCGTCCGCTACCTCGACGGGGACGGCGGCGTGCTCGACGAGGAGACGCGCACGGCCTCCCGCGTCGTGTCGTTCGACGCGGAGTCGAAGGCGCTGCGCGCCGCGACCGTCGAGCTCGCCTTCACCTACTCGCCCGAGGTTCCCGGCGACACGGTGCCGTTCGGCGTCGCGGGGCTCTCGGACTACCGCGTGCTCGTGAACGGCGCCGAGGCGGCGCGAGGCTCGCTCCGCACCCGCCCGGGGGACGACCCCGCGACGGCGGTACTCAACCCCCCGTTCGAGGAGATAGAGCTGCCCGCGAACGGCGGGCCCCTCGAGATCGTGGTCAAGATCACGCCGGTGGAGGGCGGCATCCCGGACTCGATCGCGCTCGGCGTCGGACTGCCCCCCGTGCGCGCCGCGGCACGCGAGCTCATCGCGGAGGCCGCCCGCGCGGCGGCCGCCGCCGACGTCGCGGTCGTCGTGGTGTCGACGTCCAGCGAGGTCGAGTCCGAGGGCTTCGACCGCACATCGCTCGCCCTGCCGGGCGCACAGGACGCGCTCGTCGCCGCGGTGACAGCCGCGAACCCGCGGACGGTGGTCGTGGTCAACTCGGGCTCTCCGGTCCTGCTCCCCTGGCGCGACTCCGCCGCCGCGGCCATCGCGGCATGGTTCCCGGGTCAGGAGTTCGGCACCGCGCTGGCGGCGGTGCTCGGCGGGGACGCGGAGCCGGGAGGCCGCCTCCCCGTGACCTGGCCCGCGGACGAGGCCTCGGTGCCGGTCGCGCAGGTCGCGCCCGTCGACGGCCACCTCGCGTACACCGAGGGCGTGCACGTGGGCCACCGCGCGTGGCTCCGGTCCGGGGCACGCCCCGCGTTCCCCTTCGGCCACGGCCTCGGCTACACCTCCTGGGAGGTGGACGAGGTGACCGTCGCAGGCGACGCCCTCGCGGGCGACGCCACCGCACGCGTGCGCGTGCGCAACACGGGCGACCGGCGCGGCAAGGTGGTGGTGCAGCTCTACCTCGAGGCCCCCGCCGACGCCGACGACATGCCCATGCGCTGGCACGCCGGCTTCGCCGTCGCGCGCCTCGACGGAGGCGAGGAGGCGCAGCTGTCCGTGCCGCTCCCGGCGCGCCGGTTCCAGCGCTGGCACGACGGCTGGTCCGCGGTGCCGGGCACCTTCCGGCTCCACGCCGGACTCAGCGCGGAGGACCTGCGGGCGGGCGCGGACGTCACCGTGCCGGTCGACGTCGTCGAGACCGTGTAGCGCTCGGTCGACGCGGGCCCAGGGGGCGGGGCCCCCCAGGGGGGGCCGCCCCCCATCCCCCGGTGGCCGCGCGGCCGGGGGGCG
>NZ_JAUHPW010000011.1 GCF_030418455.1 Demequina litoralis | reverse complement strand
AACACCGTTGGGGGGCTTTCGTCGTACCCGGGCATTGTTGATCCGCTGCTACCAGGGGAATCGCGGCCCGCCTCGCGCGGACCGGCACGGAGAGGTGCAGGCGGCGGACCCTTTCGAAACGGACGAACCGGACGTAGTCTGGGGCCGTGCATGCAGAGAGGGATCGATGCTCTCGGTTCGCCTGATCGGTCAGCCCCGGCTCGTGCGTGACGGCCTGACGCTTCAGGGCCCGCGCGGCGCGAAGTGCTGGGCGCTTCTCGCCCGCATCGTGCGGTCGCCCGACCTGATCTCACGGCAGCAGCTCGTCAACGAGCTCTTCTCCGAGGCGGACGACCCGATGGCCGCGCTGCGGTGGTCGCTGGCAGAGCTGCGCCGTCGCCTCGGCATGCCCGAGGCGCTGCTGGGCAACCCCATCGTGGCGGGGCTGGAGGACGGCACCGAGCTCGACGTGGAGTTGGTCGCCGGGGGCAACCTGCCGACCCCCGTCCCTCGCGGGGAGTTCCTCGAGGGCATCGACGTGCAGGCCTCGCCGGCCTTCGACACCTGGCTGCTCGTCGAGCGCCAGCGGGTGGCCGGCGACGTCATCGGAGCGCTGCGCAAGGAGGCGTTGCGCGCGATGTCGGCGCACGACCACCCGCGTGCCCTCACCTTGGCGTCCGCGATGGTGGATACCGCCCCGCTCGAGGAGGGGCCGCACGTGCTGCTCGTCAAGGCCTTCATCGCGGCGGGCGACCGGATCTCCGCGCACCGGCACGTGGCCGCGACCGAGGCGGCCTTCATGCGCGAGCTCGGAGCCCCGCCGAGCCCGGCGTTGAGCGCCGCCGCGCGCCCGCCCGTCACGCCCAACACCGCGGGCGTGTCCTCGATCGCCACCGCCGAGTCCCTGCTCACCGCGGGCAGGGCCGCGGTGGGCGCCGGCGCGGCCGGGAGCGGGATCGCCACGCTGCGTGGCGCCGTCGCCGCCGCGGAAGGCGCCGGCGACTCGCTGCTGAGCGCGACGTGCCTCTTCGAGCTCGGCAGCGCGCTCGTGCACGCCGCGCGGGGCTACGACGACGAGGGGGCGATCGTGCTCGATGCCGCCCGCGAGGCGGCCACCTCCGCGGGCGAGCAGGAGATCGCCGCGAAGGCCCTCGCGGAGCTCGCGTACGTCGATGTGCTCGCGGCGCGCCGCGAGTGCGCCGTCGAGGGGCTGTCCCTTGCGTGGGAGGTCGCGAACCCGTACCCGCGTGTGCGGGCCGCCGTGGCCGCCTACGACGCCGTCCACCTGGCCGACTGGGGGCGGCTGGACGCGTCCCTGGAGCGCTTCGACGAGGCGATCGACCTCTGCCGCGAGACCGGCAGCGTCAAGAGGGGCATCTGGGCGATGTCCCACGCCGCGCGAGCGGCCTATCTGTCGGGCTGGCTCGCGGCCGCGGAGAGGTGGGCCAAGGAGGCCCAGCGTCAGGCGCAGAGCGAGGGGTGGACCGCCATCCGGCCGTGGCCCGAGGCATGGCACGCGCACGTGCGGCTCGCCAAGGGTGAGGCGCCTGCGGCGGTGCGGGCGGACATCGAGTCCTCGTACGCGCTCGCGCGACAGCTCGAGGACCCCTGCTGGGAGGGCGTGACCGCCAAGGTGATGGGCCTCACCTTCGTCGCCGAGGGCGACACCGCGGCCGCGATGCCGTGGCTCGAGCACGCCGGGACCGCATGCCGGCGCATCAACGACTCCTACAAGTGGCTCGAGGCGGAGGTCCAGGTGACCGACGCGGAGGTCGCCCTCAAGGTAGGAGACGGCGAGCGGGCCCGCGCGCATGCCGAGCTGGCCCTGCAGGTGGCCGCGCGCGGCGACATGCCGCTGCTCCTCGCCCGTGCCGAGACCGTTCTCGACGCGCTCCGCGGCAAGGTTCCGCAGCCCGCCTAGCGACGAGCGCAACCCCGGTCGTGCCGGCATCGCTCCTGCTAGAGCGGTGACTTCTCAGGAACTTTGCGAATGTGTGCTGCGTCACACGGCCCTTCACACGCGCCGCGCGCACTCTGGCATCGACACCGAACGAACGCAGAGAGAGGAGGGTGTCATGTCCATCCAGATCACCGCAGCAGACCTCGGGCCCACGCTTGCCGAGGAGGGCACCGCGGCGCACCGCGAGGAGATGGAGCGCCTCGCCGACGCCGTCCGCGGGTTCGCGCCCGGCGCGGCCGCTGCGCTCGTCGACTGGGCCGGCACCGAGATCTCGCGCCTGCGGGCGTGGGCCGTCGCCCGGTCCGCCCTCATGGAGCGCATCGCCGACGCGCAGGCCCAGGCACAGGCCGCCGCCACCGGGCGAGGCGCCTTCCGCCTCATCGCATAGCCGGTCACACGGCGCACACGTCAACCGTTCTTCAGGAAGAGGATCAGCAATGTCCGCACACACCGTCCGTCCGTTCGGCGGCGAAGGGGTCGTCGCCCCCGCGCCGAGCGACCTCGTCGGCCGTGCACGCGACTCCCTGCGAGCCGTGTCCGACCGCTTCGCCGCTGCGAACGCCCGCCGCCGCGAGCGTTCCCGCTACCGTCACGAGACCGCGCTCCCGCCCGCCGACGTGGTGATGCGCAACCTCGGCGACTCGTTCAGCCTGCCGCTGCACGCTCGACTGCTCTGAGCATGCGCCGGCGCGACATCCAGGGAGAGGGATCATGACCATCGCCGCAGAGCGCCCGTACCGACAGGGCCTGCTCACCGACCTGCCGCACCTGCACCGCAGGACAGGCGCAGGACGGCACCGGGGCATGGCAGCGGAGGAGCGCAGGCACGCTCGCCAGGAGCACCACCACGAGATGGTCGTGCTCCATGAGCGGGAGCTCCAGCACGACCCGAGGGACTGGCGGGCACGCCACACCCTCGATTCGGGCGGCATCAGGCCGTTCATCATCGCCTGAGTCGTGGGGGAGGGGACGGACCTCGCCGGGAGGCGACATCCGGTCCACCCGTTCGACTCGGGCACGACGCGCGAGGCACGATCTCGCCGAGAGGCGACGTCACGCCCGTCCGTCGCGAGCGTCGACCCGGCGGGGACGATGCGGCACCCCGGAGCCGCATCGTCCCCGCCTTCGCATGCCCCGGGTGGCATTGAGTGACGAAATCGGCTAGCGTGCTCGCGTTGCAGCCGCGGCAAGGTCGCCGTGGCACGCATCCGACGCGTCCTCAAGTCCCCTCCGCGCATGCGTCGGCGCGGCAAGAAGCAGTACAGGAGTCCCCCCATGAAAGCTCTGCGCCTGCACGGTCCCCGCGAGGCCGTCGTCGAGGAGATCGCCGAGCCCGAGGTCCGCCCCGGCACCGTGAAGATCGAGGTCGAGCACGCCGGCATCTGCGGCAGCGACCTCGCCCTCTTCGAGCAGTTCATGTTCCCGCACGAGTTCGTCCACCCGCTGTTCGGCTGCTCCGGCCCGCACGTGCTCGGCCACGAGTTCGGCGGCCGCGTCGTCGAGCTCGGGGAGGGCGTCGACGGCCCGGCCGTCGGCACCCTCGTCGCCGTCCGCGCGAACCGCTGGTGCGGCGAGTGCGAGGCCTGCCAGGCGGGAGCGGGCAACCGCTGCGTCGCCTGGGGCTTCACCGGCATCAACGGCGGTGGCGGCGGGTTCAGCTCGCACGTGGTGCTCGACGCCGACCAGGTCTTCGCGTTCCCCGAGGAGCTCGGCTCGCAGGTCGCCGCCATGGTCGAGTCGACCGCGGTCGCGTGGCACGCCACCAAGCGTGTCGGCGACGTCGCCGGCAGGCACGCGCTGGTCGTCGGCGCGGGCCCCGTGGGCCTCGCGGTCGTCATGTCGCTCAAGGCGCGCGGCGCCGAGACGATCGTGGTCTCCGAGCCCGGCGAGGCGCGCCGCGGGCTCGCCGAGCAGCTCGGCGCCACCGCCGTCGACCCGCGCGAGACGGACCCGGTCGCGCTCATCAAGGAGCTCACGGGCGGCGTGGGCGCCGACGTGTCCTTCGACGCCTCCGGCGTGGGCCGCATCACCTTCGAGACCGCGGTCGGCGGCCTCCGCACCGGCGGCACCGCGGTGTACGTCGCGGTGGCGCACGGCGAGTTCCCCGTCGACGTCAACGCGTTCGTGATGTCCGAGAAGTCGTTCACGGGCTCGTTCGGCTACACCGACGAGGACTATGCCGAGACCATCGAGGCGATGCGCTCCGGCGCGATCGACCCGCGTCCGCTCATCAGCTCGGTGATCGAGCTCGACGACATCGTCGAGGGCGGCATCAAGCACCTCCTGGGCGAGGGCCGCAACACCGAGATGAAGATGCTCGTCGCGCCGTAGGGCCGCACGCGGCACGGGACGATGCGGCGGTCGCGCGACCGCCGCATCGTCCCCTGCTCGTCCATGGCAGGCCGGGCGCGGTGAGGCGCCTCTGCCGCGTCGTCCCCGTGGTGTGCCACAATGGCCCCGATGCGTACCGCGATCATCATTCTGTAGCGCGTCGGGCCACCCCCGACGCGCAGCCTCCCGCACCCCTGGGAGGCTTTTTTGTTGGGGACGCGGACCACGCCGGAACTCGAGGAGCTGACCACCATGACGGATCTCACGGTCGAGATCTACGACACCACCCTGCGCGACGGCGCGCAGCAGGAGGGCATGAACCTGTCCGTCGCGGACAAGATGGCGATCGCCCCGCTGCTCGACGAGCTCGGCGTGGGCGTGATCGAGGGCGGCTGGCCGGGCGCGGTGCCCAAGGACACCGAGTTCTTCGGGCTGGTCGCCAAGGAGCTGTCCTTCAGGAACGCGCAGTTCGCGGCCTTCGGCATGACGCGACGCGCCGGGACCTCGGCGGCCTCGGACCCGCAGGTGCGGGCGCTGCTCGACTCCGAGGCGCCCATCATCACGCTGGTCGCGAAGTCTGACATCCGTCACGCCGAGCGGGCGCTGCGCGTCTCGGGCGACGAGAACCTCGCGATGATCGAGGAGACCGTCGCGTTCCTCGTGGGCGAGGGCCGCCGCGTGGTCCTCGACGCCGAGCACTTCTTCGACGGCTACCGCTTCGACCCCGAGTACTCGCTCCGGGCGCTGCTCGCCGGCGAGGCGGGCGGCGCATCGTCCCTCGTGCTGTGCGACACGAACGGCGGCATGCTGCCCGACGACGTCACCCGCATCGTCACCGAGGTGGGCGCGCGGACCTCCGCGCAGCTGGGCATGCACGCGCACAACGACTCGGGCTGCGCGGTCGCGAACTCGATGGCCGCGGTGGCCGCCGGCGCGACCCACGTGCAGGGCTGCGTGAACGGCTACGGCGAGCGCACCGGCAACGCCGACCTCGTCGCGGTCGCGGCGAACCTCGAGATCAAGCGTGGCGTGCGCGCGCTCAAGGGCGACGGGCTGCGCGAGTCGACCCGCATCGCGCACACCATCTCCGAGATCACCAACATCGCGCCGTTCGCGCGCCAGCCGTACGTGGGCGCGTCGGCCTTCGCGCACAAGGCGGGCCTGCACGCGTCTGCGATCAAGGTCGACCCCGACCTCTACCAGCACACCCAGCCCGAGCACGTGGGCAACGACATGCGCATGCTCGTGTCCGAGATGGCCGGACGCGCGTCGATCGAGCTCAAGGGCAAGGAGCTGGGCTTCGACCTCACCGGTCGGCCCGAGCTGCTCGGCCGCGTCACCGACCGGGTCAAGCACGCCGAGGCGCAGGGCTACACCTTCGACGCCGCCGACGCGTCCTTCGAGCTGTTGCTGCGGTGGGAGCTGGGCGAGGCGCCCAAGTACTGGGACACCGAGACGTGGCGCGTGCGCGTCTCCTCCGCGCCGGGCAACCCGCGCGACGCGGACGCCGAGGCCGTCATCAAGCTGCGCGCGGGCGGCGGCCAGCGCTTCGTCACGGTCGGCGAGGGGAACGGCCCGGTCAACGCGCTCGACCACGCGCTGCGCAGCGCCCTGGCGGGGGCGTACCCCGAGATCGAGCGCTTCGACCTCACCGACTTCAAGGTCCGCATCATGGACGCCGCGCACGGCACGGACGCGATCACCCGCGTGCTCATCACGACCGTCGACACCGAGACGGGCACGCAGTGGCGCACCGTCGGCGTGGGCCCCAACGTGATCGAGGCGTCGTGGGAGGCGCTGACCGACTCGCTGTTCTACGGCCTGCTGAAGGCGGGCGTCGCGCCCCACCCGTAGGCCGCGCATCGTCCCGCCGTCAGGGGCACCCGTCCGCACGGGGGAGAATTGACCCCATGCATGGCGAGTACAAGGTTCCTGGCGGCAAGCTCGTGGTCGCGGACGTCGAGCTCGACTCCGCGGGCGGCACGATCGACCGGGTGGTGATCTCGGGCGACTTCTTCCTCGAGCCCGCCGAGGCGATCCTCGACATCACGCGCGCGTTGTCCGGCCTGTCCGCGACCGCGACCGTGTCGCAGATGGCGGCGGCGGTGGCGCGGGTGTCGGAGGGCGCGCAGTTCATCGGCTTCACGCCGGAGGCGGTCGCGATCGCGGTGCGCCGCGCGCTCGGCCACGCGACCAGCTGGCACGACCACACCTTCGACGTCATCCACGACGTGCCGCGCGAGCCGTACCTGCAGATGTCGCTCGACGAGGTGCTGTCCGAGGAGGTCGCCGCCGGCCGCCGCGGCCCGACGCTGCGCGTGTGGGAGTGGGCGAGCAACGCCGTGGTGATCGGCTCCTTCCAGTCGTGGCGCAACGAGATCGACGACGAGGGCGCCGCGAAGCACGACATGACCGTGGTGCGGCGCGTCTCCGGCGGCGGCGCGATGTTCATCCAGCCCGGCAACACCATCACCTACTCGCTGCACGTGCCGACGTCGCTGGTCGAGGGGTTGAGCTTCGAGCAGTCGTACGCGTTCCTCGACGACTGGGTTCTGGGTGCGCTGCGGTCGCTGGGGATCGAGGCCACCTACGTGCCGATCAACGACATCGCCTCGCCCGCCGGCAAGATCGCGGGCGCCGCGCAGAAGCGGTACGTCTCGGGCGCGGTGCTCCACCACGTCACCATGGCGTACGACATCGACGCCGACGCGATGCTCGAGGTGCTCCGCATCGGCCGCGAGAAGCTGTCCGACAAGGGCACCAAGAGCGCGAACAAGCGCGTCGACCCGCTGCGCAGCCAGACCGGGATGGAGCGGGCGGACGTCATCACGGCATTCCTCGACCACTTCCGGTCGCGCTACGCGACGCGGCCGGGCGGGGTGACGGAGGCGGAGGTGGCCGAGGCGGAGGCCCGCGTCGGGTCGAAGTTCGCGACCGAGGAGTGGCTCAACCTGGTGCCGTAGCGCGTCGCACCGTCAGAGGTGCACGCCGAAGAACGAGCCGATCCCGTACGTGATCGCCATCGCGAGCGATCCGCCCACGACGTTGCGCACGATCGCCCGCGTCCGCGGGGCGTGGCCCAGCCGCGCGGAGACCGTGCCCGAGATCGCCAGCGCGACGATCACCACGGCGAACGTGAGCGGGGCCTTGAGGTCGTGCGGCGCGAGCACCGCGGCCAGCAGCGGGAAGATGCCGCCGAGCGTGAACGCGCCGAGCGACGCGAACGCCGCGTGCCACGGGTTGACGAGCTCCTCGGGGTCGATGCCGAGGTGCGCGCGCGCATGCGCGGCGAGCGGGTCGTGGGCGGTCTGCTCGATCGCCGCCTGACGGGCCGTCGCCTCGGACATGCCGGTCTCCATGTGCAGCAGCGTCAGCTGCTCGAGCTCCCACTCGGGCCGGTGGTCGTGCCACTGCCGCTCGCGCTCGAGCTGCGCCGCCTCGGCGTCGCGCTGGCTGGAGACGGAGACGTACTCGCCCACGCCCATCGACAGCGCGCCCGCGGCGATGCCCGCGACGGCGGTGGTGAGGATGATGCTCGCGTTGTCGGTGGCCGCGACCACGCCCACGAGGAGCGCCGCGATCGACACGATGCCGTCGTTCGCGCCCAGCACGCCGGCCCGGAGCGCGTTGAGCCGTCCGGAGACGGCCTCCTCGTCCGGGAACGATGCGGTGGGGTGGGTTTCCGACTGGGTCACCTGTCAAGCGTAGGAACATCGGTGCTGGTCTCGCCAGCAAGCGAAACCTTCCCTAACTTTTCGGGCGGGCCGTGCGGGGGCGCCCGGCCCGCCCGTCGCTAGTCCTCGCGCAGCTCGCGCACCTCGACGGGGAGGCGGAGCGCGCGGCTCGCCCGCTCGGCCCACACGATCGCGTCGCCCATGTTCGTCGCGTCGATGACCCAGAAGCCGCCCTGCTGCTCGTGCCCGTCGAGGTAGGTGCCGGGAGTGGTCTCGGCGCCCTCCGCGTCGGCGGCGACCACGCGCGCCTCGGTCGCGGGGGCGAAGCCGCCGGCCGTCACCCACGCGCCGTTGTCGCGCATCTCCTCGTTGAGCGTCTCGACCTCCGCCATGATCTGGGGGAGGTCGTCGGGGACGGGGCCGGCCGTGTCGTAGTACATCGCGAGGTGGTAGTGGGGCATGGACCCTCCTTGTGCACGCCCCCCTCGGCGGCACTCTGCCTGGCGTCCCCGCCAGTCTCACACCGCGGACGCCGGCGCGCGAGCCGGCACGCCACCCGGCGCGCAGGCGGCCGATCAGGCGTACGAGCGCTCGCCCATCACCGCCGTGCCGATCCGCACCATGGTCGCGCCCTCGGCGATCGCCCACTCGAGGTCCTGGGACATGCCCATCGACAGCTCCCACGCGGATCCGAGGCCCACCGAACCGCGCTCGGAGCGGATGAGCGCCTGGTCGCGGATCTCGCGCAGCCGCGCGTAGCCCTCGCGCACCGCGGCCTCGTCGGGCGAGTTCAGCCCGATCGTCATGAAGCCGGTGACCGTGAGCGCGGGCAGCGCCTGCACCGCGGACGCGATCGCGAGGGCCTCGTCGGGGTGGACCCCCGCCTTGGACTCCTCGCCGGACACGTTGACCTGGATCATGACGTCGAGCTCGCGCTCGGCCTCCAGGCACAGGCGCGACAGGCGCTCGGCGAGGCGCGCGTGGTCGACGGTCTGGACGCACTCGGCGAAGCGCACGGCCGTGGCCGCCTTGTTGCGCTGCAGCTGACCGATCACGTGCACGCGCGCCCCGGCCGCGGCGAGCGCCTCGCCCTTCTCATCGAGCTCCTGCATGCGGGACTCTCCCACGAGCGTGCCGCCCGCGCGCACCACCGCGGCCGCCGCATCGGCGTCCCAGGTCTTGGTCGCGACGAGGACGCGAACCCCGGATCCGGCGCGTCCGGCGGCGGCCTCGGCGATGTGGACGCGCGCCTTGACCTCCTCGAGCGCGGCGGCGTAGTCCCAGCCGGTGGGGGTGGGGGAGAGGTCCATCAGGACTCCTTCGCGATCGGTGCCGCGACCGCACGGGTCACGGCGAGGAGGTCGGCGGGGGCGAGCCCGATGTCGAGGCCCCGTCGGCCCCCCGAGACGTACACGGTGTCCCACAGCTCGACGGTCTCGTCGACGGCCGTGGGCAGGGCCTTGCGCTGGCCGAGGGGCGAGATGCCGCCCACGACGTAGCCGGTGGCGCGCTCGGCATCCGCGGGTGGCGCCATCTCGGCCTTCTTGCCGCCGAGCGCGTGCGCGAGCGCCTTGAGGTCGAGCATCCCCGACACGGGCACGATGCCCACGGACAGGCGTCCGTCGACGTACGCGCACAGCGTCTTGAACACCTGGTCCGCGTCGACGCCGAGGGCCGCCGCGGCCTCGAGACCGTAGCTGAGGTCGGAGGCGGGATCGTGCTCGTACGGGTGCAGGGTGTGCGGCACGCCCGCCTCGATGAGGGCGTGGACGGCGGGCGTGGAGCCGCCGGCGGCGTGCTTGCGGGACATGGCTTCATTGTGGCCGATGCGGCGGGTGGCGCTCCCGATGGCCCGCGCCCGGGTACGGTTTCCGGGTGACCGAGACCCTGACCGATGTGCACATGTGGACCGACGGCGCCTGCAAGGGCAACCCCGGGCTGGGAGGCTGGGGCGTCTGGATGAAGGCCGGCGGCCATGAGCGCGAGCTCTTCGGCGGCGAGAAGGTCACCACCAACAACCGCATGGAGCTCACCGCGGTCATCGAGGGTCTCAAGGCGCTCAACCGGCCGTGCAAGGTCACGCTCCACGTCGACTCGCAGTACGTGAAGAACGGCGCCCAGTCCTGGATGAAGGGCTGGAAGCGCAACGGCTGGAAGACCGCGGACAAGAAGCCGGTGAAGAACGTCGAGCTGTGGCAGGCGCTGGACGAGCAGCTCGGCCGCCACGACATCACGTGGGTGTGGGTCAAGGGCCACGCGGGGGACCCCGGCAACGAGAAGGCCGACGAGCTCGCCAACCGCGGGGTCGATGCGGCCCGGTAGCGCGACGGGGGCGCCGGGCTACGCGCCGGCGTTGAGATCCGGGCGCGGCGCTACGTCGACCACCACGTACAGGTCCGCGTTCGATGCCGCGAAGCTCGGCTCGGGGGTGCTCAAGCCGCGGTAGCGCGGGCTGCCGCGGTTGATCGTGACGTCGGCGTAGGTGTCATCGGACCAGCCCTTGAGCACCATCGAGTCCGCGCTCGTGCAGCACTCCTCGCCCAGGTCGTACTCCGGGAAGGTCGCGAGGTAGTGCTCGGCGATCGCGTCGAGGTCCGCCGAGGTCGCGTACACGGCGACCACGCCGGCGTTGCGTGCGGTGATGCTGCTGTCGCTGCCGAGGTCCTCGGCGTACGCGACGAGCGTCCCCTCGGGCGGGACGGTCGTGACGATGTCGAGGGCCGCGAGGCGCGCGACCGCCTCCTCCGCGCCGGCAGGCGTGCCGGAGCATCCCGCCACCACAGTCGCGCAGAGCACCGCCATGACCGCCGCCGCGACCCGTTCCCGCATACGTCCCCCCCGGGTTCTCGCTCGCCTCGAGAGCGGTGCCTCTGCCAGGGCATTCGTACACCCTGGGGCCGCGGAACGCGAGGCCCGCGCGGCCGACGCGCCGCTCTGGCAGGGACGATGGTCCCTTTCCGAGCCCACCCCACGGAAATACCGTCGGGAGTATCGGGGCCGCCTCCCGGACGTCCCCGGACCCAATGGAGGGGGCGCGTCATGCGCAGGCTGCTCATCCTCGGAGCCGGCACGGCGGGCACGATCGCGGCGAACAAGCTGCGGCGGCTGCTCGGCGCGGACGACTGGCAGATCACGATCGTCGACCAGCGCGGCACGCACTACTATCAGCCGGCCTTCCTCTTCATCCCCTTCGGCAGATACCGGCCGCACAAGGCGCGCCGGAAGGCCGCGCCGCTCATCCCGGACGGCGTCACCCGCATCCAGGCGCAGATCGACCGCGTCGACGCGGACGCCCGCACGGTCGCGCTCGAGGACGGCACCGTCCTCCCGTACGACTACCTCATCGTCGCGACGGGCACCTCCCCGCATCCCGAGGAGACGCCCGGCATGGAGGACGACTGGCACGGCGCCGTCCACTCCTTCTACACGTTCGACGATGCGGTGGCGCTGCGGAAGGCCCTCGCCGGCTTCACCGGGGGCCGGCTGGTGGTCCACATCTCCGAGATGCCGATCAAGTGCCCGGTGGCGCCGCTCGAGTTCACGCTGCTGGCGGACGACTACTTCAAGCGCCGCGGCATCCGCGACAAGGTCGACATCACGTTCGTCACGCCGCTGTCGGGGGCGTTCACCAAGCCCGTCGCGGCGGCTGCCTTCGGCGACATGCTCGAGACGCGGGGGATCGCGGTCGAGCCGGACTTCATGATCGAGAGCGTCGATGCGGAGGCGCGCAAGGTCGTGTCCTTCGACGAGCGCGAGGTCCCCTACGACCTGCTCGTGACGGTCCCGGTGAACAAGGGCGCCGCGTTCGTCGGCAGGTCCGGCCTCGGCGACGAGCTCGACTTCGTGCCCGTCGACCACCACACCCTCCGGCACGCCGAGCACCCGGAGATCTTCGCGGTCGGCGACGCGGCCGCGGTCCCCACATCCAAGGCAGGCGCCGTCGCGCACTTCGAGCTCGACGTGTTCCCCGAGAACTTCGTCCGCATCATCAACGGCGAGGAGCCGGTCGAGAGCTTCGACGGCCACGCCACGTGCTTCATCGAGTCGGGGGCGGGCAAGGCCATGCTCATCGACTTCAACTACGACACCGAGCCGCTGCCGGGGATGTTCCCGGTGCCGGCGGTGGGCCCGCTGCCGCTGCTCAAGGAGTCCCGGTTCAACCACTGGGGCAAGCTCGCGTTCGAGCCCGTCTACTGGTCGATGCTGCTTCCCGGCCGACCGCTTCCCCTACCCGCTCAGATGTCGATGCGCGGCAAGCGCGTCCCCGCCTAGGAGGAGACATGAGCACCACCACCCTCGCCGGCCGCGAGATCCACGTCGACGCGGAGGGCTTCCTCACCGAGTACGACGAATGGGACGAGGACCTTGCCCAGCAGCTCGCGGACCAGATCGGGATCGAGATGACCCCCGAGCACTGGGACGTCGTCCGGTTCCTGCGCGCCGACTACGCCGAGACCGGCCAGACCGCCACCACCCGCCGCGTCAACGCCGTGGGCGGCTTCCCGGTCAAGAAGCAGTTCGCGCTGTTCCCCAAGAAGCCGGGCAAGAAGATGTCCTACATCGCGGGCCTGCCCAAGCCCGCGGGATGCGTCTGAGGAGGCGCGCCATGACCGACATGCAGACCCAGCCGGGCGTCGTCCCCGACTTCGGCGACGACGACGAGACCGACCGCAAGCTCGTCATCATCTGCTCGAAGGGCAACCTCGACATGGCCTACCCGGGCCTCGTCCTCGCCAACTCGGCGCTGGGTGAGGGCATCGCGGTGGACCTGTTCTTCACGTTCTGGGGTTTCGACATGATCACGAAGTCGCGGCAGCAGAAGCTCACGTTCACCCCGGTCGGGAACACCGCGATGCACCTGCCGTTCGGCGGCCGCATGCCGCAGTGGCTGTCGCCGTTCCCGGGCATGACGTGGGTCGCGACCAAGATGATGAGGAAGCAGATCGACGACCTCGGGGTGCCCCCGGTCGACGAGTTCCTCGATCAGATCGTCGCGTCGGGCGGACGCCTGTGGGCGTGCAAGATGAGCGCCGACATGCAGAAGCTCACGATGGAGGACCTCCGGGACGACGTCGAGGACATCATCACCGCCGCCGACTTCATGGACCTGTCCGAGGGGGCTCAGACGCTGTTCATCTAGTCGTCGGTGCGCAGCCGCACCTCGCGGATCACCGCGGACTTGGGGTAGCCCGCGGGGTCGCGGCGCCCGTGCGGGAACTCCCACAGGTCGAGCATGAGCTGGAGGGGGTAGCCGAGCACCTGGTCGGTGCCGTAGATCTCGACGCCGTCGACCGAGATGCGCACGCCCTCGGAGTCCCACGCCGCGCCGTAGGTGTGCGGCTCCGTGGCGTCCATGGCCAGCACGACGTCGCGCAGGTCGGAGACGAGCCGCGGGTCGTGGTGCGCCTTGATCCCGGCACGGATCACGGACGATGCGGCGGTCACCTTGTCGCCGAAGACCTCGGCCACGCAGATCTCGCCGGAGTCGTCGGGCCCGGTCGACTCGTGCCCCACGAGCCAGATGCCGAGCATGCACGTGGGGTCGGCGCTCGCGGACGCGACCACCTCGACGGCGCCCGCGCGGGGCGGCGCCCACAGCCGCCGCATCGTCCTCTCCGTCACCACCCGCAGGTCGCGCCCGATGCGGTGCTGGCCCACCGCGGACCCGAGCGGGCCGGCGAACTCGCCGGTCTGCAGGTGCGAGACGCGGAAGTCGCCGTCCTCGGGACGCCAGGCGTGCTGGTCGTGCTCGATGAGCAGCTCGATCCCACCGCCGACGAAGCGGTAGCGCGCGCCCGAGCGCTCGGGGGTGGTCCAGTGCGGGAGATAGTCGGGGACCCAGAGGCTCGTGTCGAGAGGATCACCCTCGAAGCGGTCGATCCGGTCCCACGTGCTCATGTCAGGCCTCCGCGTCCACGGGCTCGGGCCGCCGGGTCAGGCGTCGCGGGCCCCACACCACCACGATGACTGCCGCGAAGGCGACCTGCACGGCGAACCCGGTCCAGCGGCCTTCGGCGGTGGTCCAGTACGGCACGGCGGCGCCCACGATGTTCGCGACCGCGTGGAAGAGGATCGCGATCGACACCGCGCCGCCCGTGTTGACGAACAGCCACGTGTAGAGGACCGCCAGCACGATCTGCTGGAGCACGAACTCGTGGACCGGGATCGCCGCCTGCACGGTGCCGTCGATGAAGTGCAGCGGCAGGTGCCAGATGCCCCACGCGGCGCCGAGCATCAGGCTCGCGGAGAGCGGGCCGTGGAAGCGCAGCATCGGGCCGAGCGCGAAGCCGCGCCAGCCGTACTCCTCGGGGGCGGCG
This sequence comes from Demequina litoralis, assembly GCF_030418455.1. GTDB lineage: Bacteria > Actinomycetota > Actinomycetes > Actinomycetales > Demequinaceae > Demequina > Demequina litoralis. The sequence continues at coordinate 86,471 of NZ_JAUHPW010000011.1, read as the reverse complement.
TTGAGCAGAAGGATGATGAGGAAGGTCGGCACGATCGCGACGAGCGGCAGCCCGTCGTCCCAGGACACCTCCTGGCCGGTCGCCGCCATGACACCGACGGTGACCAGCGCCATCGCGGGGGCGAGCAGCAGCGTCGGCACGAGCCATCGCCGGTCGAAGTCGCGGCTCCAGCCGCGGCGCAGCAGCGCGCGTACCGCGGCGCCGCCACCCGCCCGGCGGGTGAGGACGAGGGCGGCGATGAAGGGGCCGAACGGCCCGACGATGCCGAGGATGCCCACCGCATCGGGCAGGTCGAGGAGACCCGTGGAGTCGAGCACCGAGGGCAGCCACGCCGCCCACGAGATCGCGAACGCGAGCACGAAGAAGGCGATCAGCTCGCCGAAGGTGATGTCCCGTCCTGTCGCCTCGTTCATGACCGTCGACCCTAGTGAGGGGCCGCCGGGGCGACAAGGGTGCCGCTCAGGCGTCGGCGAGCTCCCGCAGGGTCTCGATCGAGGCGACGATGCGGGCGCGCAGCTTCGCGCCGCGCGTCGCGAAGTCCCGCTGCCGGTCCGCGTACTCGCGCTTGCCGTGCGGGGTCTCGACCGCGATCGGGTCGAGGCCGTACGACGACACGTCGTAGGGGGACGCCTGCATGTCGACCCGCCGCACCTCGAGCGCGAGGGCGAACGCCTCGAGCTGGAGGCTCGACGGCACGGCCGGGGCGAGCTTGGACGCCCACTTGTACAGGTCCATCGTCGCGTGGAGGCACCCGGGCTGCTCGAGCGCCACCTGCGACTCGCGCGTGGGCTGCAGCGTGTTGAGGGGCCGCGCGTCCGGGGTGAAGAAGCGGAACGCGTCGAAGTGCGAGCACGCGATGGGGTGGGACTCGACCACCGCATCGGTCCCGTCCTGACCCAGGCGAAGAGGAAGCGGGTGGCGGATGCCGTCGCCCGCGCGGTAGGCCATCGCCCATTCGTGGAGCCCGAAGCAGCCCAGCCGCGCGGGCCTGCTCGCGGTCGCCCGCAGGAGGCGCTCGATGTGGTCGACGGTGGCGCCGCGCGCCTCCAGGAACGCGACGACGTCCACCTCGGTCCGCCCCGCGGAGGTCCGGTAGAAGCGCCATGCCGCATGCTCGGGCGCGTCCTCGAGCACCACCCCGGGGCCCGGGTGCCAGCGGCGCAGGTGCGAGGGCCGGGTCGAGTAGTACTCGAAGAGGAAGTCCTCGATCGCGTGGCGCTCGCCGCGGCCCTTGCGCTCGCGGTGACCCGCGGTGAGCGCGTCGGCGTCGGCGGCGTGAGCGGTGGCGAGCGGCTCCCACTCGGCGCGCGCGAGCGTGGGGGAGCCGAGGATGGTCATGACGTCCATTGTCACCCGGGCTCCGGTTTTGCGCGGTGGCCGGCGCCCAGTCACGACCGGTCGTCGAGTTCCTGGGGGAGGTCTCGCGCGGTGTGCAGGACCCGATGGATGCGCAGGGCGTCGGCATCTGCGGTGTAGAGGACGACGAAGGGGAGGCGCGGCAGGGCGAGGCCGCGAAGGTCGGGGATCGCGGTGGCGATGGCGAACCGGGTCGATCCGATCGCCGGATTCTCGGCGAGCGACCGGATCGCCGTCTCGAGCGCGTCGATGAAGGCCACCGCCGGTTCGATGCCCGCATGTGCCACGTAGTGCGCCGACGCCGTGGCGATGTCCTCGTCCGCTCGATGCGTGGTGACGAGGCGGATCGGACTCATGCGGCGCCGTCGGCGAGCCTTCGCGCGTGACCACGCAGGGACTCGAAGTAGGCCGCGTCGAGCACCGACCCCTCTCCGGAGGTCATGCCGTCGAGCACGAGCGCGCGGAGGCGGAGCCGTTCCTGCTCGCGGCGGATCAGCTCCCGCACGAACTCGCTGCTGGTGCCGTAGCCGCCTTCCGCGACCTGCGACTCGACGAAGTCCTTCAGGGCGTCGGGAAGGGAGACGTTCATCGTGGCCATGACTTCACGCTACGCGGCTTGGCAAGCCTTGTCATCGATCTGTGGACGGGTCAGCCGGTGTCGCAGGCGGCGGGTCGACCGCGACCTGCCACTCTTGTGCCGTGCCCACCGACTCCCGCGCCGCGACCGTCGCGCCCTTCCTGGTCATCCTCGGGCTGCTGTGCCAGGAGGCCGGCGCCGCCGTCGCGGTCATGGTCTTCCCGCAGGCGGGCCCCGTCGGCATGGTCGCGCTGCGTCTCACGTTCTCGGCGCTGGTGCTCGTCCTCGTCGCGCGGCGCACCCTGCGCGGCGCGGCGCGCGGCCACTGGCGCATCGTGCTCGGGTACGGGCTCGCGCTCGCGGTGATGAACGTGCTCTTCTACCTCGCCATCGCACGCATCCCCCTGGGGATCGCGGTCACCATCGAGGTGCTCGGCCCCCTCACGCTGAGCGTGGTCGCGAGCCGCAGCATGCGCGGCCTCCTGTGGGCGGGGACGGCCGCGGCGGGCGTGCTGCTGCTCGGCGGCACGGCCCATGACCTCGACCTCGTGGGCGTGGCGTTCGCGGCGGGCGCGGCCGCGCTCTGGGCGGTCTACATCCTCATGGCGCGCGCGGCGGGGGCGGCGATGCCGGGGCTCACGGGGATCGCGCTGGCGATGAGCGTGGGCGCCCTCGTCACGCTGCCGGCCGCGTTCGCGGTGGTCGGCACGGCGCTGCTCGACCCCCGGATCCTCGCGCTGGGCCTCGCGGTCGCGGTGCTTTCCTCGGCGATCCCGTACGGCATCGAGATCACGGCGCTGCGGCACCTGCGTGCGGAGACGTTCGGCATCCTGATGGCGCTCGCCCCCGCGCTCGCGGCCGTCACCGGCCTGGTGCTGCTCGGGCAGACGCTCACCGTGAGCGTCGCGGCGGGCATCGTGCTCGTCACGATCGCGGGCATCGGCGCGGTGAGGACCGCGCCCGGCCCGGCGCGGGTCGAGGGTCCGGACGATGCGCCGATGCCGCCGTCGCCCGCCTGAGGCGAACCGCGCCGCGGGCCGCTACGCCCGCTCCTCCCACCAGCGCAGCACGCGGAGCGCCCGCAGCGTGTTCCAGCGGCTCGGCCGGCCGTCGCCGTCCTCCATCACGAACGGCACCCTGCCGCGGTGGGTGTTCTCGAGAGGCCACGTGCCCACCGCCGAGCGACGCGCGCGCAGCATGTCGATGGCCTCGCCCGCACGCTCGTCGGGCTCGGCGCCGGACTCGCGGAGGTGCTCGAGCGCGCGCAGCACGTCGTAGTGCCAGTAGGTGGGGAAGGAGAAGCGCTGGTAGGCGGGGTCCACGATCTCGCCCGTGGAGCGGCGCCGCATGAGGTGCCGGTCCAGCAGGTAGTCCTGGCCGTCGAGGAAGGCCTCGCCCGCCTCCGGCGCCAGCGCCCCCGTCGCACGACGATGCGCGACCAGCGACTCGAGCGCGCCGATGGTCGAGTGGAAGCTCGACCGCGACGAACGCCACGGCGGGTCGCAGTTCCAGCCGCCGTCGGAGCGCCGGTCCTTGACCAGCCGCCTCACCGGGGTCGCCATGTCCTGGCCGAAGTACGCCCCGATCGAGATGGCCGTCGACAGCGAGCACGCCTCGCTCTCGCCCTCGAGGAAGGGCTGGTCGCCGTCCTCCCAGCGGACGCTCGCGAATGCCCGGCCGACCGCCTCGCGGACCTGGTGCGCGTCGGGGTCGACGCCGAGGTGCGTGAGCAGCAGCAGCACGTGCGCGGTGGACGTCCACGGCTGGCCGTCGTCCGTGTCCCGGCGGCCCGACGGCCACCATGCGCCGTGGTCCCAGCTGCCGTCCTCGAGCTGCAGGGACAGCAGGCGGGCGCCCCAGCCCTCGCGCGCCACCCGCGCGCGTTCGTCGACCACCTCGATCGGGTCGGCGTCGAGGAGGTCGCGCATCGTCTGCCAGCGGATCGCCGGGTCCCCGGCCATGAGCCAGTCGGCGACGCTCACGCGGACACCTCCTCGGGGTCGCGCGGCGCGGGCAGGGCCCGTACGGCGACGTCGCCCGCCGCGTTGGACGCGGCGGTGAGCACCCGCTCGAGCGGCCCCTGGCCCATGCCCGCGCGTCGCCAGCCCCAGGCTGTCGCGAGCAGCACGAGCTCGAGCGCGACGAGCGCGACGTTCGAGGGCTCGTAGACCATCTCGGTGCCCACCACCCAGATGACGAGCACCTGCAGCACGTACGCCGACAGCGCCATCGCGCCGACCGCCTCGACCGGGCTCAGCAGCGCCCGCGCCCGCGGCGCCGCCCAGCACGAGGCGCCGATCACGGCCACCGCGACGCCCGCGTTGTGGGCCATCTCCACGGGCGTGTACGAGTGCGCGACCAGGCCCGTGACGGCGCCGTCGCCCGCGACGATGCGCACGAGCGCCGCCCCGGCCGCGGCCATGAGGCCCAGCCCCACCAGCAGCGCCTGCGTGCGAGCGGTCCTCAGCGCGAGGCGTCCGACCACGACGCCGAGCAGCACGTAGCCGATCCACGCGAGAGCGGGGTAGTGGAGGCTCCACAGCCGCCCCACGACGGGTGCCGCCTCCCACCAGCCCCCGGGTCGCACGGCCTCGACGGCGATCCGGCCGAAGGCGAAGGCGACGCCCGCGATCCCGAGCAGCGCCCACGACGGGACGCGCAGCAGCGGGATCGCGAGCAGCATCATGAGGCCCAGGTTCACCAGGATGATGTCGACGCCGGTGGAGAGCTCGGCGAGCACGAGACCGAGCACGACGAGCAGACCCGCCCGCGTCGCGACCCGGGCACGCGTGTGCCGGACGGCCCGCGCATCGTCCCGTCCGCCCGCGCGGGCGAGCATGAGCGCGATGGTGACGCCCGCGAGCACCGCGAACAGGGCGGACGGGCGTCCGTGCGACGCGACCAGCCACGGCCACGGCTCGCCGTCGCCGCGCGAGCCGTCCGCGCCCACGTGCGCCGCGACCATGCCGAGCACCGCGAGTCCGCGCGCGACGTCGAGCCCGACGATGCGGCTCCCGCTCATGCGGGCACCCCGGCCCGGTCGAGCAGCTCGCCGGCCCACCGGTAGTGCCCGCCCAGGCACTCGTGCGCGACGGCGGAGAGACGGTCGCCGTCGAGCCACGGATGCGCGTCGGGCGAGGTCAGGGTCGCATCGTCCCGCGCGGCGACGGCCGCGATCGCGCGGGCGTGCGACGCGACCGTGGCTGCCCGCGCCTCGTCGTACGCGAGGTGACGATGCGCGGAGTGCAGCGCGTCGTTGAGGTCGCCGAGCGTGGCCCACGTGTACCCGTCGGCCGGATACGCGGGGGTCCGGCCCGCCGCGTGGTCCGCGAGCCAGCGCTCGAGCAGGAGGTGCCACGTGTGGAGGTGGGTGAGGATGTCCGCGACGCGTCGGTCCCGGTAGACGGCGCCGAGGTCGGCGTCCCGGTGGGCGTCGGTGCGGGCGAGCAGCCGGGCCAGCCCCTCGTCCGCGGTCGCGACGATGCGGTCGGCTGCCTCTCCCATGCGGCCCATCGTAGGCACGGGGCGAGGCGGCTCCCCGGCATCGGGCGGGGCGCACGCGAGCGACTAGGCTGGAGCCCATGCGTATCGCCCGTTTCACCACCGGAGCCGAGCCCCAGTACGCGATCGTCGATGGAGAGCCGGGCGCCGAGGAGCTCGTCGTGCTCACCGGCGACCCGATGTACACGCCGGGCACCGTCACCGGCGAGCGGATCAAGCTCACCGAGGACGTCCGCCTGCTCGCCCCCGTCATCCCGCGCTCGAAGATCGTGTGCCTCGGCAAGAACTACGCCGAGCACGCCAAGGAGATGGGCGGCGAGGTCCCCGACATGCCGCTGCTGTTCCTCAAGCCCAACACCGCCGTGGTGGGGCCGGACGACCCGATCGTGCTGCCGCACTACGCCGAGGACGTCCAGCTCGAGGCCGAGCTCGCGATCGTGATCTCCCGCGTGTGCAAGGACGTCTCACCCGAGAACGCGGAGCAGTACATCTACGGCTTCACGTGCGCCAACGACGTCACCGCGCGCGACGTGCAGCGCCAGGAGAACCAGTGGTTCCGCGGCAAGGCGTTCGACACGTCGCTCCCTCTCGGGCCGTGGATCGAGACCGAGCTCGCGCACGACGACGTCCACGTGGTGGGCCGCATCAACGGCGAGGAGGTCCAGAAGGGCCACACCGCCGACATGGTGACCGACGTCGCGACCGTGGTGTCGCTCGTGTCCGAGGTCACCACGCTGCTGCCCGGCGACGTCATCCTCACCGGCACCCCGGCGGGCGTCACCACGATCAACCACGGCGACGTGGTCGAGGTCGAGGTCGAGGACCTCGGTGTGCTGCGCAACCCCGTCCTCCGCCGCCAGTAACGGGCCCCACCCCGGCCCACCCCCGCATCGTGCGCCCCCACCCGGGCGTGAAGAAGGAAGAACTATGAGCAAGGTCCGCGTCCGCTTCTGCCCGTCGCCCACCGGCCTGCCCCACGTGGGCATGGTCCGCACCGCGCTGTTCAACTGGGCCTACGCCCGCCACACCGGCGGCGACATGGTCTTCCGCATCGAGGACACCGACGCCGAGCGCGACTCGCAGGAGAGCTACGAGATGCTGCTCGACGCGATGAGCTGGCTGGGCATCGACTACGACGAGGGCCCCGGCATCGGCGGCCCGTACGGCCCGTACCGCCAGTCCGAGCGCCACGACCTCCACGCCGAGGTGGTCGCGAAGCTGGTCGAGGGCGGCTACGCGTACGAGTCCTTCTCGACGCCCGAGGAGATCGAGGCGCGCCACAAGGCCGCGGGCCGCGACCCCAAGCTCGGCTACGACGGCTTCGACCGCGACCTCACCGACGAGCAGAAGGCCGCGTTCCGCGCCGAGGGTCGCGAGCCCGTGCTGCGCATGCGGATGCCCGACGAGGACATCGTGGTCGAGGACCTCATCCGCGGCACCGTCACGTTCCCGGCCGGCACCGTGCCGGACTACGTGATCGTCCGCGCGAACGGCATCCCGCTGTACACGCTCGTCAACCCGGTCGACGACGCGCTCATGAAGATCACGCACGTGCTGCGCGGCGAGGACCTGCTGTCCTCCACCCCGCGCCAGATCGTGCTGTGGCGCGCGATGGTCGAGCTCGGGGTCGCGGACGCGGTCCCGGCGTACGCGCACATGCCGATGGTGCTGGGCGAGGGCACCAAGAAGCTGTCCAAGCGCGACCCCGAGTCCAACCTCTTCCACCACCGTGACCGTGGCTTCCTGCCCGAGGGCCTGCTCAACTACCTCGCGCTGCTGGGCTGGAGCATCGGCCCCGACCGCGACGTCTTCACGCCCGCGGAGCTCGTCGAGGCCTTCGACATCGCGGACTGCACGCCCAACCCCGCGCGCTTCGACCTCAAGAAGGCCGAGGCGATCAACGCCGAGCACATGCGCATGCTGCCCCCGGGCGAGTTCGCGAAGCGCGTGGTGCCCTACCTCCACGCCGCCGGCCTGCTGTCGACCGCGGAGATCCAGGAGCTCACCCCGCACGAGGAGCAGACCCTCGCCGAGGCGATCCCGCTGGTCCAGACGCGCATGACGCTCCTGGGCGAGGCGCCCGGCATGCTCGGGTTCCTGTTCCTCGAGGACCACGAGATCGTGGTGGAGGACGCGGCCCGCGCGAAGCTGCCGGAGAACGCCGCGGAGATCCTCGACGCGTCGATCGCGGTGCTCGAGGCGCTCGAGGACTTCTCGCCCGAGGCGCAGCAGGAGGCGCTGCGCGCGACGCTCGTCGAGGAGATGGGCATCAAGCCGCGCTTCGCGTTCGGGCCGCTGCGCGTCGCGGTCACCGGCCGTCTCGTGTCGCCGCCGCTGTTCGAGTCCATGGAGATCCTGGGCAAGGACCACGCGCTGACCCGCCTGCGCAGCCTGCGCGCGTCGCTCTGAGGACGCGTGTGATCCGGGGCGTCCTGTTCGACGTCGACGACACGCTCGTCGACACCCGCGGGGCGTTCCGGCACGCGCTCGCCTCCGTCGCGGTCGACTACCTCGGCGACGTCGACCACGACGAGCTGGTGCGGGTGTGGCGCGAGGACGCCAACGGCTGGTACCGCGCGCACACCCGCGGCGAGATGACCCACCGCGAGCAGCGCCACCGCCGGGCCAACGACCTCCACGAGATCTTCGACGGGCCGTACCTGGACCCCGAGGCGTACGAGGTGTGGGACACCGCGTTCGAGCGGTACTTCCGTGAGGGCTGGGCCGCTCACGAGGACGCGGCGCCCGCGCTCGACGCGCTCGACGCGGCGGGCCTGCCGTACGGCGGGCTGTCCAACGCCGATCACGGCTACCAGGAGATCAAGCTCGCCGCCTGCGGGCTGGCGCGGATGCCCATGCTCGTCGGGGTCGACTCGCTCGGCGTCGGCAAGCCCGACCCGCGGGTCTACGCGCTCGCGTGCGAACGGCTCGGGCTCGATCCGTCCGAGGTCGCGTACGTGGGCGACGAGTTCGACGTCGACCCGTTCGGCGCGGTCCAGGCCGGGCTGGGGCTCGGCGTGTGGATCGAGCGGCCCGGCGCGCACTCGCGCGACGTCGACGGGCTCTGCGGCGACGGCGCGCCCCGCGACGGGCTCGTGCGGATCGGCTCGCTCGCGGACCTGCCGGCGGCGCTGGGGCTGTAGCCGCGTTCGCGGCGTACGGTGAGCCCATGGTGAGGCTCGTCGTGGCGCTCGTGGCCGCATCGTCCCTGCTCGCGGCCTGCACGGACGCGCCGGAGGACGATGCGGTGGGCGGCTACCTCGCGACGCAGGAGACGGTGGGCGACCTGCCCGGTGCGCGGCTCGAGCTCAGCGGCACCGTCCGCGTGCTCGCGAACGGCTGCCTCATGCTGGAGCGCGACAACGGCAAGCAGCCGTGGATCGTGTGGCCGCCGGGCGCGGTCCCGGGGCCGGCGGGCGGCGCTCAGCTGGGCACGGAGGTGTACCTTGCGGGGGACGCCGTGACGGCGACGGGCACGGTCGCGGTGCTCGCGGACCTGCCGGGCGGCAACCGCACCGACAGCTACTACGGGACGCTCGGTCACTACTGCGACGGCGACGCCGCGGGGGTCGTGGTGCTGGACTCGATCCGACACGCGGCGGGATGAGGCGATTTGGGTTCTGCGCCGGAGTCGGGTAAAGTGGTTCTCCGTTCCGCTGGAACGCAGTGGGCTATGGTGTAACTGGCAGCACGACGGTTTCTGGTTCCGTTAGTTGAGGTTCGAATCCTTGTAGCCCAGCTGTTCGACGAGAGGGCCCGCCTGATGGCGGGCCCTTTCGCGTTGTCCGGGGGTGTGCCATCGTGGGGGCACCGGCGGCTGCGGGGGACGACGATGGGCGACGATGCGCGGGCAGGACGGCTCTACGGAGACGGCGCGCGGCGACTCCAGGACCGCTTCGACACCCGCCGGCTGGCGGACGCGATCGCCGGCGGCGTGGTGCGCGAGGAGCTCGACGAGGGCGACGCCGCGCTCATCGCGCAGCAGTCCAAGCTGTGGATCGCGACCACCGACGCGGACGGCTGGCCCGACGTGTCGTACAAGGGCGGGGATCCGGGCTTCGTCCGGGTGACCGGTCCCGCCTCGATCGAGCTGCCGAGCTACGACGGCAACGGCATGTGGCGCACGCTCGGCAACATCGAGGACGACGGACGCGTGGCGCTGCTGTTCGTCGACGAGGACCGGCCGTGGCGGCTGCGGGTCCACGGCACGGCCTCGGTCGTCACCGAGCCGGAGCGCGTCGCATCCCACTACGGCGCGCAGGCGGTGGTCGAGGTGGCGGTCGGGCGGGTGTTCCCCAACTGCGGCCGCTACGTCCATCGCACCGGCGAGCGCGCGCGCTTCGTGCCGCGGCGGGGGAGCAGGACGGCGATCCCCGACTGGAAGCGCATCGACGGCATCACCGAGACGCTCCCGCAGCGCGATCTCGACGCCCTCGCGCAGGACGACGGCGGCCTCGACGGCTGGGACGGCTCCGGAGCCTGACGCGACCGCGCCGGAGCCTGACGCGTCGAGGCCCGGGAGCGTCGCGCCCCCGGGCCCCGCGCATCGTCCTATCCGACGGTGAGCGTCACCCGCTGGCCGTCCCAGCCGGCCGTCACCTCGTCGCCCTCGCGGACGCGTCCGTCGACGATCTCCTTCGCGAGCTCGTTGAGCAGCCGCGTCTGGATGAGCCGCTTGAGCGGCCGCGCGCCGAACGCCGGATCGAAGCCGTCCCTCGCGAGCGAGGACCGCAGCGCATCGTCCACCGTGAGGACGATGTCCTTGGCGTCCGCCAGCCGCGCGACGTTCTTCGCGAGCTCGGTCCCGACGATGCCCTCCATCGCGGCGGGGTCGATGCGGTCGAAGACCACCACGTCGTCCAGGCGGTTGAGGAACTCGGGCCGGAACGCGCGGCGCAGCACCTCGTGCAGCGACGCCTCCAGCGCCGCCCGGTCCTCGCCGTCCCACGCCAGCACGATGTCCGAGCCCAGGTTGGACGTCATCACGATGATCGTGTTGGTGAAGTTGACGGTGCGGCCGCGGCCGTCGGTGAGGCGGCCGTCGTCGAGCACCTGCAGCAGCACGTTCCACACGTCCGGGTGGGCCTTCTCGACCTCGTCGAACAGGACGATGCTGTACGGGCGCCGACGCACGGCCTCCGTGAGCTGGCCGCCCTGGTCGTATCCGACGTAGCCCGGGGGAGAGCCGATGAGGCGGCTGACCGCGTGGGACTCCATGTACTCGGACATGTCGATGCGGATCATGGCGCGCTCGTCGTCGAACAGCTGCTCGGCGAGGGCGCGGGCCAGCTCGGTCTTGCCCACGCCGGTGGGGCCGAGGAAGAGGAACGAGCCGATGGGCCGGTTGGCGTCCGAGATGCCGGCGCGGGCGCGGCGGATCGCGTCAGCGACCGAGGTGATGGCCCGGTGCTGGCCGACCACGCGCTCGTGGAGACGGTCCTCGAGGTGCGTCAGCTTGCCCGACTCGTCGGTGAGCAGCTTCTCGACGGGCACGCCCGTCCACCGCGCGACCACCGCGGCGATGTCCTCGCCCGTGACCTCTTCGCGCAGCATGCGCTCGTCGGCGGGGATGGCGTCGAGCTCCGCCCGGGCCTTGGCGATGTCCGCCTCCGCGGCGGGCATCTCGCCGTAGCGGATGCGGCCGGCCCTCTCGAGCTCGCCGTAGCGCTCGGCGCGCTCGAGGTCGCCGCGCAGCGACTCGAGCCGCTCGGTCGCGGTCGACACGCGCACGATGAGGTCCTTCTCGCGCGCCCAGCGCATGTTGAGGCTGTCGGACTCCTCGCGCAGGCGCGCGATGTCGGCGTCGATCTCCTCGCGGCGCTGCTTGGCGTGCTCGGACTTGTCCTTCGCGACCTGCGTGCGCTCGATCTCGAGCTGCATGATGCGCCGGCGGGCGCGGTCGAGCTCGATCGGCATGGAGTCGAGCTGCATCTTGAGCGCGGACGTGGCCTCGTCGATGAGGTCGACGGCCTTGTCCGGCAGGAAACGCTCGGTGATGTACCGGTCGGACAGGCGCGCGGACTGGACGATCGCCTCGTCCGTGATCTTCACGCCGTGGTGGACCTCGTACTTCTCCTGGAGGCCGCGCAGGATCGCGACGGTGTCCTCGATGCTCGGCTCGCCCACGTAGACGGGCTGGAAGCGGCGCTCGAGGGCGCTGTCCGTCTCGACGTGCTCGCGGTACTCGTTGAGCGTGGTCGCGCCGATCATGCGGAGCTTGCCGCGCGCGAGCATCGGCTTGAGGATGTTGCCCGCGTCGACGGAGCCCTCGGCACGGCCGGCGCCCACGATCGTGTGGAGCTCGTCGACGAAGAGGATGATCCGGCCCTCGGACTCCTCGACCTCCTTGAGGACGGCCTTGAGGCGCTCCTCGAACTGGCCGCGGAAGGCGGCGCCGGCGACGATCGAGCTCATCGCGATCTCGATGACGCGGCGGTCCTTGAGGCTGGACGGGACGTCGCCGGCGACGATGCGCTGGGCGAGGCCCTCGACGATGGCCGTCTTGCCGACGCCGGGCTCCCCGATGAGCACGGCGTTGTTCTTGGTGCGGCGCGTGAGCACCTGCATGACGCGACGGATCTCCTCGTCGCGTCCGATGACGGGGTCGAGCGCCCCCTGCTCGGCCAGGGCGGTGAAGTCCTGCCCGAACTGCTCCAGGGCGCTCTGCTGCTCCTCCGAGCCGGGAGCCATGGGCTGAGCGGTCATGCGAACCTCCTGTGATCATGCGATGCGGCTCAAGAGTTGAGTCGCCTTCGCTCAACTTTACATAACGCATCGTGGGGCGGCAAGGGGGCGGGACGATGCGGGGGAGGGGTGGCCCTGGCGCGTCCGGCGCCCCGCGAGGTGGGACTGCCGCCCGCCGCCTGCCGCCCGCCGCCGCAGTGGTACCAATCCGCACGTTCGAGGCCGATGTCGTCCGGATTGGTACCAATCGGACGCGAGGCCGAGCTGCGCGGTGCCGGTGGTGCCGGGGTGGGGGCCTCCCGGTCCGCATGTGACCTCGGTCACGTCGAGGGCCCCGGGTCGGCTGCGGCGGGCCCGCACGCGGGGCGAATCCCCTGGATATGTCACCATGGGGGCGGCCAGGAGCGCGGTCGCGGGGGCGGATTTGGAATCCGCGCCGGACATGCTGTAAAGTCTTATCTCGCGCCAGCCGCCCGGTCAGGGTGGCGAAAGCAGCTAGGGCCCCGTTGTGTAGCGGCCTAGCACGCCGCCCTCTCAAGGCGGTAGCGCGGGTTCGAATCCCGTCGGGGCTACCACTGAAACCCCCTCGTCCAAGCGGGCGAGGGGGTTTCGTCGTTCCCGGGCGCTGCGCCCCGTTGGTCGTCGTTGTCCGATGTGCGGCGAAGGCCCCGCTTCGTGCTAGCGTCGCCCACCATGCCCAGCCCTCGAGCGCTCGCGCCGCAGTGCGCGTCGACCCGCGCATGACCCTCGGCCCCGCCTTCGAATCCATCCTCTCCGCCGCCCGTGTGGGCGAGGACTGGGCCTGGGCAGAGATCTACCGCGACCTCGCCGGACCGGTGCGCGGCTACCTCGCCGGCAAGGGCTCGCCCTCGCCCGAGGACGAGGCCGCGGACACCTTCCTGAACGTCGCGCGCGGCATCGCATCGTTCACCGGCGGCGAGGGCGACTTCCGGTCGTGGGTGTTCTCGATCGCGCACCGCCGCATGGTCGACGCGCACCGCCGGTCCGGTCGCCGGCCCGAGGCGCCGGTCGCGGACGAGACGCTGGCGCTGCTGGTGCGCGAGGCCGCTCCGAGCGCCGAGCAGCACGCGCTCCTGCGGGGCCAGGCCGAGACCGTCGACCGCCTCCTGTGCCGGCTCAACGCCCGCCAGCGCGAGGTTCTCCTGCTGCGCGTGGTCGCGGGACTCTCGGTGAAGGAGACCGCGGAGGTCGTCGGCGCCTCGGAGTCGGCCGTCAAGGTGGCGCAGCACCGAGCCGTCGCCGCCCTTCGTCGCGACCTCGATCGAGGAATTCTCGATCCGGTGTAACCGATCCGTCCGCCCCGGCGATGACAGGGGCATGACGAACCGCGACTTCGACGACCGCGACATCGAGCGCCTGCTCTCCGGCAAGCCCACCGAGAACCTCGGCGACGCTGCCGACGCCATCGCGCAGCTGCGCGGCCTCGACGCGGCGCCGTCCGCGAGTGAGGCGGAGCGCGCCGGTGCGATGCTCGCGAGCGTCGCCGCCGCGGCCGCCGACGAGGCACCCGCCGCAGTCCCGGCCCGTCGTTCGAAGACCCGCGTCCGCACCGCCCTCGCCGGCGGCGCGGCCCTGCTGCTCGCCGGCATGGTCGGCGGCACCGCGGCGGCGGACTCCGCCGCGCCGGGCGACGCCCTCTACGGCCTCGACCGCGCGATCGAGCGCCTCGGCCTCGGCAACGGGGGTGCGCAGGAGCGCATCGACGAGGCCCGCAAGGCCGAGGAGTCGGGCGACACCGAGTCCGCGATCGCGCTCGTCGACGAGGCGGTCGCCGAGGTCCTCGGCGACGAGGCCCTCGAGGACGAGCAGTCCGAGTCCACCGACGAGTCCACCGAGGAGTCGACCGAGGACGAGGCCTCGACCACCGAGGAGACCACCGAGGACTCCGAGGGCGACACCGGCTCGGAGGTCTCCGAGAAGGTCCACGAGTGCCTCCGTGAGATCTTCGAGTGGATGGAGAGCACCGACGCGACCGGCAAGGACTTCGGCCAGGGCGTCGCCGAGCGCCACCGCAGCCTCCACGTCGCGTGGCAGGCGGACAGCGAGAAGTGGCAGGAGCGCCACGGCGACAAGGTCGAGAAGGACAAGGACGCCTCCGACGAAGCGACCACCGAGGACGAGGCTCAGGCCGAGCTCGAGTCCGACGTCGAGGCCGGTGCCGAGGTCGAGGGCTCCGCTCCCGAGACCACGACCAAGCCCCGCCTCACCTCGCCTCAGCGCGACCGCGACGAGGACGCCGCCACGGAGCGCGGCAACGGATCGACCCAGCGCGAGCAGGGCAACGGCTACGGGAACCAGCGCGGCTCCGACCGCGACGGCGGCTCGTCGTGGTCGGGCGGCTCGTCGTGGTCGGGCGGCTCGGGCACGTCGGCCGCACGCGGCGCGGGCTTCGGCTCGCGCTAGCCCCCAGCACGTCGACGGCGCCCCGACCCCCTCAGCGGGGGCGCCGTCGCACCGCTCGGGCGCGCCGACCTCCCAGCCGGCCCCCGAGCGTCACCCCAGCGCCCCGCACGCCCCCTCAGGTGCGGGGCGCTGGCGTGTGTCCGGGCTCCGATGCGAGCGCAGCGACGTCCGCCGTCGTCGCGAGCCGCGACCGCCACAGCGCGACCAGGTCGGCAGGCGGGATGCCGCATGCCGGATCCTCGGCGGCGCGCCGCGGCCGGCGCCGCGCGACCTGGTCGTAGACGCCATCCCGGAGGACGCGCGGGACGATGCGCAGCGCGACGGCCGCGCGCCACGGCCACGGGAGGCCGCGCGCGATCCTCACCAGCGCATCGGTCCTCACCCGACCCGCGCCGCCGTCCCACACGACGATGCTGGACCGGGCGATCCCGGTCCCCAGGCCGGAGGCCTCGAGCGCGGCGCGGCCGGGCGCGCCCGCCGACCCCGCGATGAGGAAGCGTCCCTCGCGATCGCGGCGCAGGAGCCACTCGACGAAGCCGTTGCACAGGCCGCAGTCGCCGTCGAAGATCACGATCGCGCGCATCGTCCCACGGTAGCGGGACGGTCACACGAGGCTGCCGGCGCGCTCCCTCAGGTGGGTGCCCCACTCGCGCGCAAGGTCGAGCTGGCCGCGGGCGAGCAGCGTCGCGGGCTCCGATGCGGAGGTGTGCATGTGGACGGTGAACCCGCGGGGGCCGTCGAGGAGCGTGAAGCCGTCCGCCTCGAGGGTGTGGGCGATCGCCTTCGAGGCGCCGTGCCCGAGGGGGCCCCGGACCCGCGTGTCGAAGGCGGCGCCCAGGCGCGGCCCGCGGGGGAGCGCGGCCAGCCACTCGCGCATCGGCATGTGGCCGAGGTCGGCGGGCATGCGGTCGGCGCCCTGGGGCTTGGAGCGCGCGGACTCGCGGCTCGCGGTGGTCGGCAGGCTCATCGCATGCACGGGCGCGCCCGCGACGACGATGCGGGCGGCGGCGACGATCTCGGGTGTCGCCTCGGACGTGGTGAGCGCGCGGGCGCCCTCGCCGAGGCCGTCCGCGATGGCGGCGGCGACGGCGGCGGTGTTGCCGTACAGCGATTCGAAGACGACGATGTCCATGCCATCAGGGTGAGCGGGCGCGCGGGCACACGCCAGGGACCTATGTCACCCTCGCGGCGGGACGATGCGCGGGCCGCGCCGCCCTACGCGATGACGGTGCGCTGGAGCACCTCGGTGAGCTGGCGTGCCGCGTCGATGACGGCGCCCGAGTGCACGGCCCCCGGGGTGGAGGTGAGGCGCTCGATCGGGCCGGAGATGGACACGGCGGCGATGACGGTGCCGGCGGCGCCCCACACGGGCGCGGACACCGAGGCGACGCCCGCCTCGCGCTCGCTCGCGCTCTCGGCGAAGCCCTGCTGGCGCACGCGGTCGAGCTCGGCGGCGTTGTAGCGCGCGTCGGCGAGGCCACGGTGCATGCGCTCGGGCTCTGTCCAGGCGAGCAGCACCTTGGCCGCCGAGCCTGCCTTCATCGTCATGGTGGTGCCCACCGGGATCGAGTCGCGCAGGCCCACGGGCCGGTCCGCGGACGCGATGCAGATGCGCTCGTCGCCGTGCGGGCGGTACAGCTGGGAGGATTCCCCGGTGCGGTCGCGCAGGACCGTGAGGACGGGCTGCGCGGCGGACACGAGGCGGTCCTCGTTGACGGACGCGGCGAGCGAGGCGAAGCGTCGTCCCAGGACGAACGCGCCCGAGGCGTCGCGGCCCACGAGGTGGTGGTGCTCGAGGGCGAGCGCGAGCCGGTGCACGGTCGGGCGGGCGAGGTGGGTGGAGGCCACGAGCTCGGCGAGCGTCGCGGGCCCCTGCTCGAGGGCCCCCAGGATCGCCGCCGCCTTGTCAATGACTCCAACACCGCTATGATTGTCCACGGAGCGATACTAACGTCTCAAATCATGAGATGTCGACCTGTGAAGGAGTTCGCGATGGGAACCACCCTCGCCGAGAAGTTGTGGACCAGCCACCTGGTCCGGAAGGGTGAGGACGGCGCGCCGGACCTCATCTACATCGACCTGCACATGTGCCACGAGGTGACCTCGCCTCAGGCATTCGAGGGCCTCCGGCTCGCCGGCCGCCAGGTCCGCCGCCCGGACCTCACGATCGCGACCGAGGACCACAACACCCCCACGCTCGACATCGACCTGCCGATCGCGGACGAGACCTCGCGCAAGCAGGTGAACAAGCTGCGCGAGAACGCCGCCGAGTTCGGCATCCGCATCCACTCGCTCGGCGACGCCGACCAGGGCATCGTCCACGTCGTCGGCCCGCAGCTCGGCCTCACCATGCCGGGCATGACGGTCGTCTGCGGCGACTCGCACACCTCCACGCACGGCGCGTTCGGCGCGCTGGCCTTCGGCATCGGCACCTCGGAGGTCGAGCACGTGCTCGCCACGCAGACGCTGCCGCTCAAGCCGTTCAAGACCATGGCGATCAACGTCGACGGCACGCTGCCCAAGGGCTCGACCGCCAAGGACATCATCCTCGCGATCATCGCGAAGATCGGCACCGGCGGCGGACAGGGCTACGTGCTCGAGTACCGCGGCGAGGCCATCCGCGCGCTCTCCATGGAGGCGCGCATGACCATCTGCAACATGTCGATCGAGGCGGGCGCGCGCGCCGGCATCATCGCCCCCGACGACACCACCTTCGAGTACGTCAAGGGACGCCCGCACGCCCCGGAGGGCGAGGACTGGGACGCCGCCGTCGACTACTGGCGGACGCTCACCACGGACGACGACGCCGTCTTCGACACCGAGGTGGACCTCGATGCCGCCGATCTCGAGCCGTTCATCACGTGGGGCACCAACCCGGGCCAGGGCCTGCCGCTGTCGGCCAACGTGCCCAGCCCCGAGGACTTCGCCGAGGAGGCGGACCGCGAGGCCGCCGTCAACGCGCTCGAGTACATGGGCCTCACCCCGGGCACGCCGTTCCGCGAGATCCCGATCGACACCGTGTTCCTCGGCTCGTGCACCAACGGCCGCATCGAGGACCTCCGTGCCGCCGCCGCGATCATCCAGGGCCGCGAGAAGGCGCCGCACACCCGCATGCTCGTGGTGCCCGGCTCGGCCCGCGTGCGCCTGCAGGCGGAGGCCGAGGGCCTCGACAAGGTCTTCCTCGACTTCGGTGCGGAGTGGCGCAACGCCGGCTGCTCGATGTGCCTGGGCATGAACCCGGACCAGCTCAAGCCCCAGGAGCGCTCGGCGTCCACGTCGAACCGCAACTTCGAGGGCCGCCAGGGCAAGGGCGGCCGCACCCACCTGGTGTCGCCGCTCGTCGCCGCCGCGACCGCGGTCCGCGGCACCCTGTCCAGCCCCGACGACCTGGTCGACGCCCCCGCGGCGCTGGTCTGAGAAGGAGACCCGACATGGAGAAGTTCACCACGCACACCGGCGTCGGCGTCCCGCTGCGCCGCTCGAACGTCGACACCGACCAGATCATCCCCGCGGTCTACCTCAAGCGCATCACGCGCACGGGCTTCGAGGACGCGCTGTTCGCCGCCTGGCGAGGCGACGCCGACTTCATCCTCAACAAGGACGAGTACAAGGCGGGCTCCGTGCTGGTCGCGGGCCCCGACTTCGGCACCGGCTCGTCCCGCGAGCACGCCGTGTGGGCGCTCAAGGACTACGGCTTCAAGGTCGTCATCGCCTCGCGCTTCGCGGACATCTTCCGCGGCAACTCCGGCAAGCAGGGCCTCCTCGCGGCGGTCGTGAGCCAGGAGAACGTCGAGCTGCTGTGGAAGCTGCTCGACGCCGAGCCCGGCAAGGAGATCACCGTCTCGCTCGAGGACCGCACGGTCACCTGCGGCGAGCTCACGGTCCCGTTCGAGATCGACGACTACGTCCGCTGGCGCCTCATGGAGGGCCTCGACGACATCGGCCTCACGCTCCAGCACGAGGGCGAGATCACCGAGTTCGAGAAGACGCGCGCCGCGTGGCGCCCGCAGACGCTCCCGGCCAAGCACCTGCCGAGCGTCCACATCGAGGCCGCGCGCCCCGTCGACGCGTAACCCGCGCATCGTCCGTCGAGGGCCGCATCCCGCGAGGGGTGCGGCCCTCGCGGCGTTCGGGCGGCTAGGCCGTCGGCAGCGACGCTGCGGGGTCAGGGGACGATGCGGGCGTCACCTTGCGCCACAGGACGGCGAGCACGATCGCCGCGACGATGTTCACCAGCGCGAGGGCGACGGACGCGTCGGAACCGTCGGCCGGATCCGCCGTGAGGAACGACGTGAACACGCTGAGGTCCCACGCGAGGTGCACGAGGATCGGCACGGCGATTCCTCCCGAGACGCGTCGCGCCGTGTAGAGCACGAAGCCCAGCAGCATCGAGAAGACCACCTGGACCGGCCCGGCGAGGACATGAGACAGGCCGAACACCAGCGACGTCACGAGCGCGACTCCGAGCTCGCCCATGCGTGTCCGCAGGAACACGACCATGACGCCGCGAAACATGAGCTCCTCGCCGGTCGCGATCATCAACGTCCCGAGCGCGAGGGCGGCGACGGCGGCGGCGCCGGCCGTCCCGACCCGGCCCCAGTCCGCGAGGCCGATCGCGACCGTGACGATCGCGAGCGACGGGAGCCACACCCAGCCGCGCGCCGGCATGTGGTCCCTCAGCACCGCCGGCCACCAGCGCTTGGCGGTGATGGCAAGCACGACGATCGCGGTGCCGACCGCATGCACGATCGCGACCTTGAGGCCCGCGTGCGCGTCGGGGAACAGCCGCTCGGACTGCGAATGCAGGAAAAGCACGCTGACGAACGAGGGCACGAGCAGGAAGGCGAGCAGCAGGCCCACGAGCCCGGGCCAGGTCATGCGGCGGGTGGTCTCGGTCTCAGCGGGCATCGCGCCGGGGTCCCTTCGTCGGCTGCGCGTCGAACGTAGCAGGGGGATCACCGGCGGGGAAGGTCTCGTGGAAAGCCGCGCGCACCGCCGCGTCCCACCTGTCACTGTCGTCGTGGGGAATCGTTCGTCTGGCATAGTCGCGCACATGACCGCGACCGCCCCGGACGTGCCCGCGCTGCGCGCCGACGCGCGCACCACCGCACGGATCCTGGCGGCGGCGCTCGTCTGCGGCGCCGCGGTGCTGCTCTTCGCGGTGCACGTGCGCCCGTGGGGCTACGTGCCGCTCGTGGCGGGCGTCCTCCTCGGGCTCGCGGTCGACCGGCGCCTGGGCCGCGACCTCGCGCTGATCGCGCTGGGCCAGGCGATCATCTCGACCATCTCGCTCGAGGCGGACCTGTCCGACGCCGGGATGGCGCGCTTCACCGCCGCGCTCGGCCTCGCGGTGGTGGTGCCCACGCTGATCTCGCGGCTCGTCTTCCGCGACCGCGCGATCACCTTCCCCATCGGCACGGGACAGCGGTGGAGCCGCACCCAGTGGATCTACCTGGCCGTCGTGGTGGCGGTCGGCTACCTCGTGCTGCCGTTCTACTTCATCGGCTCCGGCGCGTACCTCAACTGGCCCGACCTCGACGGCGGAGTCGAGATCGCGCGGCTCTTCGTCGGCGTCAACGCGGTCGGGCTGTGGGACGAGCTGTTCTTCATCTGCATCGTCTTCGCCCTGCTGCGCAGCCACTTCCCGATGGCGCTGGCCAACGTGCTCCAGTCCGTCGTGTTCGTCAGCTTCCTGTGGGAGCTCGGGTACCGCGAGTGGGGGCCGCTGCTCACCATCCCGTTCGCGCTGGTGCAGGGGTGGATCTTCGCGCGCACCAAGTCTCTGCCGTACGTCGTGACGGTGCACCTGCTGTTCGACGCGATCGTGTTCGCGGTGCTCGTCCACGCGCACCATCCCGAGCTGTTCGACGTCTTCGTGACCGTGCCATGACGGACGCGCTGGTCGCGCGCGCGGCGGCGCTCGCCGCGGAGGACCGCGCGATCCTGGGCATCGCGGGCATCCCCGGCGCGGGCAAGTCCACCCTCGCGCGGGAGCTCGTCGCCGGGCTGCGGGCGGCGGGCGCCGCCGCGGCGTACCTCCCCATGGACGGCTTCCACCTGTCCGCGGCCGAGCTCGCGCGCCGCGCACTGGCGGACCGCAAGGGCGCGCCCGAGACCTTCGACGTCGACGGCTTCGTCGCGCTGCTGCGCCGGGTCCGCGCGGCGCGCGAGGACGTCCTCGCGCCCGACTACGACCGCGACCTCCACGACGTGGTCCCGGGCGGCCTCGTCGTGCCCGCGGGCGCGCGCATCGTCGTCACGGAGGGCAACTACCTGGGCGTGGGCGGCGGCTGGGAGGCGGTGCGGCCGGCGCTCGACGCGCTGTGGTTCCTCGACGTGCCGTGGGAGGTCGCGCGCGAGCGGCTGATCGAGCGTCGCGTCGCCACCGGCCGCCTGCGGGACGATGCGGTGGCCTGGGTGGACACGGTCGACGCGGCCAACGCGCGGCTCGTGGGCGCGTCGCGGGGCGCCGCCGACCTCGTCATCCCGGGCTGAGCCCACCCCCGACACCCCCGACACCCCGCCGCAGTCGGCGTACAGACGCCCGGCACGCGCGCATCGTCCCTGGTGCGGCGGAGCGAGCGGCGATCCGTACGCCGGTTGGCGCGGAGGAGCGGGGCGCGGGGGAGAGGGGCGCGGGGTCGGGGGCAGGGCGCCGGTTCAGCCCAGCCAGGCGCGCGTCCCGAAGGACCCCAGGGACTCGGCGACCACCGCGGCCGCGAACGCGATGTCCTCGGGCAGCCGCGCATCGTCCCGCCCCAGGGAGGCGATCCGCCAGGCGAGCGCGCCGTGGAAGAAGTCGCCCGCGCCCAGCGTGTCCACCACCGACGCGACCGGCGGCACGTCGACCGCGCCGGACGATGCGGCGGTCCGGTAGAGCACGGGGCCCGCGCCGCGCGTGATGACGGCCGCCGCGATGCCGAGGCCGGACAGGTAGGCGAGCACCGCGTCGGGCGCGCCGCCGGTGCCGGGCGGGGCGAAGTCGTCGGACACGACCGCGATATCGCAGGCGGCCACCACGCGGTCGGTGTGCGGCTTGTGCGAGCCGGCGTCCAGGATGACCGGGATGCCGGCGGCGCGCGCCCGTGCGGCGAGCGGCAGCGAGACCTCGGGGAAGTAGCCGTCGACCAGCACCGCACCCACGCCGTCGAGCGGCGCCTCGACGGTCGGGGCGAGCCCGCCGCCGGTCGCGACCCCGGAGGGCGACACCACGGCACGGTCCCCCGTCGCGCGGGTCACCATGATCGACGCGGTGACGGGCGGGCCGTCGTAGGCGGCGGCCTCGTGGACGGCGACCCCGCAGCGCGCGAGGTCCGCGGTGACGAGGGGGGTGAGCTCGTGCGCGGGCAGCGCCGTCACCAGGGTCGGAGAGCCGCCGCATCGTGCGAACGCGACGGCGGCGTTGGCCGCGGGGCCGCCCGCGCACACCGAGAACTCCAGCGCGGCGACCTTCTCGTTGGGCGAGGGCAGCCGCTCGACCAGCTGGACGATGTCGAGCGTGGCGAGCCCGGCGAACAGTGCGGCGGCGGTCACGCCGTCAGCGTAGCGACGCCCCCGGATGCGGGCGAGAGGGCGCCGATGGGGGAAGATGGTCGGCATGACCGACTCCATCCGGGTGACCGGCGGCCGCCCCCTCACGGGCGAGATCACCGTCCGCGGCGCGAAGAACTTCGTCTCCAAGGCGATGGTCGCGGCGCTGCTGGGCTCCACCCCGTCGACCCTGCGCAACGTTCCCGACATCCGCGACGTCTCCGTCGTGTCCTCCCTGCTCCGCCTCCACGGCACGGATGTGGACTACGACGTCGAGTCCGGCGTCCTCTCCATGGACACCTCGGCGCTCGTGCGCGCGGACGCGGCCCAGATCGCCGCCCACGCGGGCTCCTCCCGCATCCCGATCCTGCTGTGCGGCCCGCTGCTGCACCGCCTCGGCGAGGCCGTCATCCCCGACCTCGGCGGCTGCCGCATCGGCGACCGTCCCATCGACTTCCACCTCGAGATCCTCCAGAAGTTCGGGGCCGAGGTCGAGCAGATGGAGGACGGCCTCTACCTCACCGCGCCGAACGGCCTCAAGGGCATCAAGCACAAGCTCTCGTACCCGTCGGTGGGCGCGACCGAGCAGCTGCTCCTCACGGCCGTCATGGCCGAGGGCATCACGCACCTCGAGGGCGCCGCGGTCGAGCCGGAGATCAAGGACCTCATCGACACGCTCCAGAAGATGGGTGCGATCATCTCGGTGTCGACCGACCGCTCCATCACCATCGAGGGCGTCGACCGCCTCCACGGCTACGACCACGTCGCTCTGACCGACCGCATCGAGGTCGGCTCGTGGGCGTCCGCGGCGCTCGCGACCAAGGGAGACATCTTCGTCCACGGCGCGCAGCAGCGCACGATGGGCATGTTCCTCAACGTCTTCCGCAAGGTCGGCGGCGAGTTCGAGGTGGTCCGCGACGGCATCCGCTTCTACCACCCGGGCGGCGACCTGCGCTCGATCGCGCTGCAGACGGATGTGCACCCCGGCTTCATGACGGACTGGCAGCAGCCGCTCGTGGTCGCGCTCACGCAGGCCAAGGGCCTCAGCATCGTCCACGAGACCGTCTACGAGAACCGCTTCGGCTTCACCGATGCGCTCAACCAGATGGGCGCGCAGGTGCAGCTCTTCCGCGAGTGCCTCGGCGACGTGGCGTGCCGCTTCGGCGCGCGCAACTTCAAGCACTCCGCGGTGATCTCGGGGCCGACGCCGCTGCAGGCGGCCGAGATCGAGGTCCCGGACCTGCGCGGCGGCTTCTCCCACCTCATCGCGGCGCTGACCGCCGACGGCACCTCGACGGTGCACGGCATCGGCATCATCGACCGCGGGTACGAGAACTTCCGCGCGAAGCTCGCCGCGCTCGGGGCCGAGGTCGAGTAGGCCGTGCCCACCCCCGCCTCGCGCTTCTACCGCAACGCCGCGCGCCCCCTCCAGGCGCTCATGACGTCCGTGACGAAGAAGGACTGGCACGGCGCCGAGCACCTGCCGGCCGACCAGGGCTTCATCGCGGTGTCCAACCACGTCTCGTACGCGGACCCCATCACGCTCGCGCACTTCCTCTACAACAACGGCCACCCGCCGCGCATCCTCGCGAA
Organism: Demequina litoralis; assembly: GCF_030418455.1. GTDB lineage: Bacteria > Actinomycetota > Actinomycetes > Actinomycetales > Demequinaceae > Demequina > Demequina litoralis. The sequence continues at coordinate 62,806 of NZ_JAUHPW010000011.1, read as the reverse complement.
GGAGAGCCTGTTCCGCGCGCCCTTCATCGGGTGGCTGCTGCGCGGCTTCGACCAGATCCCGGTGCACCGCGGCACGTCGCGCGCGGCGGAGGCCGTCGACGCGGCGGTCGACGTGCTCGAGCGCGGCGACATGATCGCGATGTTCCCCGAGGGCACGCTCACGCGCGACCCCGACCTGTGGCCCATGGTCGGCCGTACCGGCGTCGCCCGCATGGCGCTGTCCACGGGCGTGCCGGTCATCCCGGTCGCCCAGTGGGGCGCGCATCGTCTCCTGCCGCGCTACGGCAAGATGGTCCACCCGATCCCGCGCAAGACCATCACCGTGGTCGCGGGGCCCGCGATCGACCTCGACGACCTGCGCGGCGGCGACCTCGACACCGCCACCCTGCGCGCCGCCACGGACCGCATCATGGCTACGCTGACGAGCATGGTCGCCGACATCCGTGGGGAGACGCCGCCCGAGACGCCGTACGACGTGCGCAAGAAGGGCGACGGCGGGAGGCCCGTCCGATGACCCGCGCCGCTGTCCTCGGCGCGGGTGCGTGGGGCACCACGTACGCCGCCGTGATGGCGGATGCCGGCACCGACGTCACCCTGTGGGGCAGGGACGATGCGGTGGTCCGGTCCATCCGCGACGACCGCCGCCACGAGGGCGCGATCCCGGGTGTCGAGCTGCCCGCGGGCATCCGCGCGACCACCGACATCGAGGAGGCGCTCGCGGGCGCCGACGTGGTCGCCGTCGCCGTGCCCGCGCAGCATGCGCGCCAGATCATCGCGCCGTTCGCCGGCCTCGTGCCCTCCGGCGCGGTCGCCGTGTCGCTCATGAAGGGCATCGAGCTCGGCACGCATGCCCGCATGTCCGAGGTGCTCGCGGAGGTCTGGGACCTGCCCGCCGAGCGCGTCGCGGCGGTCTCCGGGCCGAACCTCGCGAAGGAGATCGCGCAGCGGCAGCCGACCGCGACCGTCGTCGCGTCCGTGGACGCCGAGGCGGCCGAGCTGGTCGCTGCCGCGACCGCATCGTCCTACTTCCGTCCGTACACGAACGACGACCTCGTGGGCGTCGAGCTGTGCGGCGCGTACAAGAACGTCATCGCCGTGGGGGTGGGCATCACCGACGGGCTGGGCTTCGGCAACAACACCACCGCGACCGTCATCACGCGCGGCCTCGCGGAGATCACGCGGCTGGGTCTCGCGCTCGGCTCGCGTCCCGAGACGTTCTCCGGTCTCGCCGGCATGGGCGACCTCATCGCGACGTGCGCGTCGCCGCTGTCGCGCAACCACACGCTCGGCTCGCACCTGGGCCAGGGGCGGACGCTCGACGAGGCGATCTCGCTCACGCGCGGCACCGCCGAGGGCGTGAAGACCGCGTCCGCGGTGCAGGAGCTCGCGCGCGGCGCGGGCGTCGACGTGCCCATCTGCGACGGCGTGGTGACGATGCTCGCGGGCGAGGCCCCGGTCGAGTCCGTCATCGGCGCGCTGCTGTCCCGGCCGCGCAAGTCGGAGGTCGACTGATGGCGAGGCCCACGGTCGCGATCGTGTTCGGCGGCCGCTCGACCGAGCACGGCGTCTCGTGCGTGACCGCGGGCGGTGTGCTCGGGGCGATCGACCGCGATCGCTGGGACGTCGTCGCGATCGGCATCACCCGCGAGGGTCGTTGGACCCTCGCCTCGTCCGATCCCGCCGACTGGGCGATCGCGTCCGGCGCGATGCCCACCGTGCCTCCTTCCGACGAGGTCGTGCTGCCGCCGTTCGAGGCGGGCTCGCGCGCGTGGCGCGTCGCGGGGCCCGACGGGCTCCGGGAGCTCGGCGAGATCGATGTCGTGTTCCCCCTGCTTCACGGCCCGTTCGGCGAGGACGGCACCATCCAGGGCGCCCTCGAGCTCGTGGACGTGCGCTACGTCGGGTCCGGCGTGCTCGCGTCCGCCGCCGGCATGGACAAGCAGTTCATGAAGACCGCGTTCCGCAACGCCGGCCTGCCGGTCGCGCGCGACGTGACGATCACCGCGCATCGCGGTCTCGAGGAGCAGCGGCTCGAGATCGAGGCGCTGGGCCTGCCCGTCTTCGTCAAGCCCGCGCGCGCCGGCTCGTCGATGGGCATCTCGAAGGTGTCCGACTGGGCCGCGCTCGACGCGGCCGTCGCCGACGCCCAGAAGCACGACCCCAAGGTGCTGATCGAGGCCGCCGTCGTCGGCCGCGAGGTCGAGACCGCGGTCCTCGCGACCGCGGGCGGGCTGCTCACGTCGCCGGCCGGGGAGATCATCACCGGTGGCGACCACGACTTCTACGACTTCGACGCGAAGTACCTCGACGAGGCCGCGGTGACGTTGCTGTGCCCGACCTCGCTCGAGGGTGCCGTGGCCGCGACCGTCGCGGACTACGCCAAGCGCGCCTTCCTCGCGGTCGGCGCCGAGTCGCTCGCGCGGGTCGACGTCTTCGTCACGGACTCCGGCGACGTGGTGGTCAACGAGATCAACACGATGCCGGGCTTCACGCCCACGTCGATGTACCCGCGCATGGCCGCCGCCGCCGGCATCTCGTACGGCGAGCTCGTCGAGACGCTGCTCACGGTCGCGCTCGAGCGCCCCGTGGGCCTGCGCTGACCTTCCCCCGGAAGCTCCTCCACGCGGCTCAGGCACTCCTCCACGCGAGACCCGCGATGTGAACGGGCACACGGTCGGACCGGCCCGTGTCGAGCCGAGCGTGCGTGGAGGAGCGCCCGGGTGGGAGGGACTCAGCGGCAGGCGAGGCCGTTGGACGGCGCCTTTGCGACCGCGCGCGACACCTCCGCGAGGAGGTCGCCCACCGCGTCCTGGGCGCGCACCTTCGGGACGATCAGCTCGACCGCGGGGGAGCGGCCGAACGACACCGTCCGCCACGCGTCGTCCTCGTCGAGGATGAGCCAGTCGACGGTGGTGCCGCCGGACTCGACGGCCAGGCACTCGTCCGTGGTGGGGCCGGGCGGCTCGACGCCGCAGCGCATGACGATCGGGTACTCGTCGCCCCACGCGGCCGTGGCCTGCGACGTGGTCTCGCGGTAGTCGAGCCCGCCCAGCACGTCCGGCACCGCGAGCATCACGCGCGCGCAGTCGGGGTCGGCGGCGTACGGTGCCGCATCGACGGGGTACTGGCTCGCGCAGCCGGCCAGCGGCGCCGCGAGCACGGCGAGCGCGAGCAGCGGCAGCGGGCGGGGCATGCGCCCAGCCTACGGGCGCCGGCGGTGCCGCCCGACCGCCCGCCGCGCGCCCGCCACCCGGCCCGCGGCGGTGTCCGGGCCGCGGTGTAGCGTTGCCCGGTGACCGCGCTCGCCCAGCTCCCGCATCGGCGCGCGTTCTCCCTGGCCTGGCCCGCGATCGTGGGCAACGTCACCGTCCCGCTCGTCGGGCTGGTGGACACCGCGATGCTGGGCCACTACTCCGACGCCACCAACATCGGCGCCGTCGCGCTCGGCGCCACGGTGCTGAGCGCGATCATGTGGCTCACCGGCTTCCTGCGCACCGGGACCACGTCGCTCGTCGGACGGGCGCTCGGCGCCGGGAGGGACGATGCGGCGGTCGCCCACGCGCAGCGCGCGGCGATGCTCGCGGTCGCGATCGGCGCGGGCGCCGTGATCCTCCAGTGGGTCGCGATCCCCGGGATCATGTCGGTCCTCGCGCCGGCGGGCGAGGTGCGCGACCTCGCGATCCAGTACGCGTGGATCCGCATGGCGTCGGTGCCTGCGGCGCTGCTCACGCTCGTCATCTCCGGCTGGTTCGTGGGCGCGGGGGACACCCGACGACCGCTCGCGATCGTCGCGACGGTCAACGTCGTCAACCTCGGCCTCGACGTCGCATTCGTCGGCGGGCTCGGCTGGGGCGCCGCGGGAGCGGCCTCCGCCACCGCGATCGCCGAGTGGCTGGGCCTCGCGCTCGCCGTCGTGCTGTGGTGGCGCGCCGCATCGTCGCCCGTGCGTGCCGCGGTGCGGCGCTGGCGGGGCCGCGGTCTGCGGTCCGGCTGGCGACGCCTGGCGGCCATGAACACGGACCTCTTCGTGCGTACGGCGATCCTCTACGCGGTGCTCACGTTCGTCACCGCGTACGGCGCACGCCTGGGCCCCGACATCCTCGCGGCCAACGCGATCCTCATGCAGCTCATGCTGCTCGCGAGCTACGGCCAGGACGGCTACGCGCACGCCGCCGAGGCGATGGTGTCGCGCGAGATCGGCAGGCGCGACGTGCCCGCCTTCCATCGCGCGGTCGCGGCCTCGGCGCTGCCCGCCGTCGCGATCGGCGCCGTCTTCAGCCTGCTCTACCTGGTGGCGTCGGGGCCGTTCATCGCGGTGCTCACGTCCCTGCCGGAGGTGACGGCGGCTGCTGACGAGTACATCGGCTGGGTCGTGTGGCTGCCCCTCGCCTCGTCGCTCGCGTACCTGTGCGACGGCGTGTTCCTCGGCTCGGGGCGCACCCGCGCGATGGCGGTGACGATGGCCGAGTCCGCGCTGCTCGTCTTCGTGCCTGCGCTGCTCGCCGGGCTGTGGTGGATCGACGATGCGCGCAACCACGACCTGTGGCGCGCCTTCCTGCTCTTCAACGTCGCGCGAGGGGTGTTCCTCGGGATCGCGTACGCCCGCATCACCCGCCGCGGCGCGTGGCTCCAGGGCGCGCACGCCTGACTCCCGCGGTGCCCCCATGCCGGGGGGCACCAGAAGTGGGGCCGCGGGCCATGTCAAGAACTCTTGACACCGTGTCAAGCCGGGTTTACCTTCGAGATGTCAAGAACCTTTGACATCGGGGGATGCCATGACCATGACCGAACGCACCGTGTGGGCCACGCTCGTCGTGTTCCCGCTCGTCGGGATCGTCTACTTCACCGTCATCCTCACGCAGGCCGCGGACCGTCCCCTCGAGGAGATCTCGTGGGTCACGCCCATGCTGTGGGCGTGGGGCTCGCTCATCGTGTTCATCATCCTCGGCACCATCGCCTCGGCGATCGCGACCGCCATCCAGGCGGAGGTCTCCGGGGAGAAGGCGGAGTTCGAGGACGGCGACGAGCGCGACAAGCAGATCGAGCGCCTCGGCAACGCCCGGGCGTACGGCATGTCGTCCTTCGGCGGCCTCGCCGCGACCGTCCTGCTGATGCTCGACCTCGACCGCTTCTGGGCCGCGAACACGCTCTTCCTCGCGGGCCTGATCGCCGGCATCATCGCGGCGGGCAGCCGCGCCTACGCGTACCGGACGGGTCTGTGATGGGCCGGTCCACCAAGGTCACCAACGCGATCCGCGCGCTGCGGTTCGCGCACGGGGAGATGACCCAGGCCGAGCTGGCGGAGCGCATCGGCGTCACCCGCCAGACGGTCATCGCCATCGAGCAGGGCCGCTACTCGCCCTCGCTCGAGATGGCCTTCCAGATCGCGCGGGCCCTCGAGGTCCCGCTCGACGCGGTCTTCCAGTATCCCGACGAGGCGGCCTAGCCCCCGTCGCTGGAGACCCCTCCCGCGGGCGCCGTCGGCGCCTCGCGGATGCCGGAGAGAGCGCTCTCGTACGGGGAGTCACCATGACATCCACCACCAGCCCCGCCCGCCTCGCGGGCGTCACCGTCCTCGGGCCCGCGGCACCCGGGCCGCGCATCGTCCACGCCCACGTGACCGCGCCGCCCCGGGCGCGCCGACCGGCGGTCCGATCATGACCGCCGCGGTCCCGGCCACGATGCGCGCCGTAGCCCAGGAGGCGTACGGCGGCGTCGAGCGGCTCGCCCTCGCGGACGTCCCCGTGCCGCGCCCCGGCGCCGCCGACGTGCTCGTCCGCGTCGAGGCGGCCGCGCTCAACCCGGCCGACGTCTTCCTCATGCGGGGCGAGCCGCGCGTGCTGCGCCTCGCGTACGGCCTGCGCCGGCCGCGCCGCCCCGTGCGGGGCAGCGACGTCGCGGGCACGGTCGTCGCGGTCGGGGAGCGCGTGACGGACCTCCGCGTCGGCGACCGCATCTTCGGGGAGGCCCGCGGCTCGCTCGCCGAGTACGCCGTCGCGCCCGCCGCCAAGGTCGCGGTGCTGCCGGAGGCGGTGCCCGCCGCGACCGCCGCGGCCGCGGTGATGACGGGCCTCGCCGCCATGCACGGCCTGCGGGCCGCGCGCCTCGAGCCGGGCCAGACGCTGCTCGTCAACGGGGCCTCGGGCGGCATCGGCCACCTCGCGGTCCAGCTCGCCGCCGCGCAGGGCGCGACCGTCACGGCGGTGTGCTCGACCCGCAACGTCGGCTGGGTCGGGGAGCTCGGCGCGGCCCGGGTGGTGGACTACACCCGGGAGCCGGTCCTCGACCTCGACCAGCGGTTCGACGTGGTGTTCGACAACGTCGGCAACCACGCCTTGCGCGACATGCTCGCGCTGGTGCGCGAGGGCGGCGTGATGCTGCCCAACTCGGGCGAGCCCGGACCGGACGGCGGCGGGCTGCGTCGCGTCCTACGTGCGCGGTGGCTCGACCTGGTGACCCGCCGCCGCGTGGTCACCTACCTCTCGACGGCCGACCGGGCCGACCTGGAGGAGCTCGGGGCGATGCTCGCCGCGGGCTCGCTCCGTCCCCACATCGACTCCGTCCACCCGCTCGACCGGGCGGCGGAGGCCATGGGCCGGGTGGCATCCCGGCATGCTGCAGGAAAGGTGGTGGTCGAGCCATGAAGGCGGTGACCTACGACAGGTACGCGGGACCCGAGACGCACGAGCTGCGCGAGATCCCGATCCCGGAGCCGGGCGAGGGTCAGGTGCGCATCCGCGTCCACGCCGCAGGCCTCAACCCGTGGGACTGGCACCTCTACCGCGGCGACCCGTGGCTCGCGCGCTTCTCGCAGGGCCTCTTCTCGCCCGGCGAGCGGGTGGTCGGGGCCGATGCGGCGGGCACCGTGGACGCCCTCGGCCCCGGCGTCGACGGGCTCGCCGTGGGGGACCGGGTGTTCGGCTTCCTCGGCTTCGGCGCGTGCGCCGACTACGCGGTCGCCGACGCCTCCAAGATCGCCCGCACCCCCGACGGCGTGACCGACGAGGAGGCGGCCGCCGTGCCGATCGGCGCGATCACCGCGCTCGGCGGGCTCGAGGACGGCGGCGGCTGCGAGGGCAGGAGCGTCCTCGTGATCGGCGCCTCGGGCGGCGTGGGCCACATGGCGGTGCAGGTGGCGCGCGTGCTGGGCGCGAGCCGCGTGGTCGCGGTGTGCTCGGGCCGCAACGCGTCCATGGTGTCGCTCCTGGGCGCGGACCGCGTCATCGACTACACCCGCGAGGACGTGCTCGACTGCGGCGAGACGTTCGACGTCATCTACGACACGGTGGGCACCACCTCGCTCGTGCGCCTGCGTCGCATCCTCGAGCCCGACGGCGTCTACCTGGGCGCAGGCGGGCTCGGCGGCGGGCCCCTGCTGGGCCCGGCCTGGGCGATCTTCAGCGCCAAGGCGCTCGGTCCGTTCGTGCGGCGCCGCGTGGTCGTCGTCGGCACCGAGCCGTCCCGCGAGAACCTCACGCGCATGGCCGGCTGGCTCGCGGAGGGCCGCGTCCGCCCGATCATCCAGCGGACCTACCCGCTCGACCGCACCGCCGAGGCGCTCGCCGCGCTCGAGGCCCAGCATGTCGCGGGCAAGGTGGTGGTCGCGGTCGCGTGACGCCGGCGGCTCAGCGCCCCGGCTTCGGCGGCAGGGTCGATACGTAGGCGAGGGCCTGCCCGACCAGGTCGTCGGGGCCGGGGGCCGCGAGCGGCAGCGCGACGTACTCGCGCATCGTCCGCCCGCCGGGGGCGAACGGCTCACCCGCGGGGAGGCGGCGCGCCGCCTCGAGGTCGGGGGACGCGAGCTTGAAGGCGACGCGGTCGCCGAACAGGCACATGAACATGTGCCCGCCCACGAACGCGGCTAGCTGTCCGAACATGGGGCGCACCTCGACGCCCGGGACGTCGGGCACGAGCGCGCGGAAGGCGTCCTTCTGCGCGTCGGTCGGTCGGGGCATCTCCATGGCACGATGCTCGCGCAACCCCGGCGCGATCGCGACCCGGGCGTGTGGCGGGGTCCCGCATCGTCCCGCCCTACGCTTGACGCCATGACGACGATCGGCGAGATGGGGGAGGACGCGCTCATCGCGGCCTTCGCCCCGCGGCTTCCCGTGACCGACTCCGAGATCCTGGGCCCCGGCGACGACGCGGCGGTGCTCGCGGTCGACGGCGACCTCGTGGTGTCCTCGGACATCCTCATGGAGGACCGCCACTTCCGCATGGACTGGTCCGGCCCCGAGGACGTGGGCTGGCGCGCCGCGATGCAGAACCTCGCGGACATCGACGCGATGGGCGCCGTGCCCACCGCGCTCCAGGTCACGCTCGCGGCGCCGCCGTCGCTCGACGCCGACTGGGTCCTGCGCTTCGCCGACGGGCTGCGCGAGGCGTGCGAGCCGCACGGCGTCGGCGTGATCGGCGGAGACCTCTCCGGCGCGCGCGAGGTCTCCGTGTGCGTCACGGTCCTGGGGGAGACGCACGGCACCGAGCCGGTGACGCGGGACGATGCGCTGCCCGGGCAGGTCGTGGCGGTGTCCGCGCCGCTCGGGGCGGCCGCGGCGGGCTACGTGCAGCTCACGGAGGGTCGGCGCATCGACGAGGAGACGATCGGGCTGTTCCTGCGCCCGCGCCCGCGCATCGGCGCCGGTCTCGAGGCGGCGCTCCACGGCGCGACCGCGCTCATGGACATCTCCGACGGGCTGCTGCGCGACGCCGCGCGGATCGCGCGCCGCTCCGAGGTGGGGATCGCGATCCGCGCCGCGGACGTCCCGGTGCACGAGGGTGCGCGCTTCGCGGCTCTCGAGCTGCAGATCGACCCGCGGCCGTGGGCACTCACGGGCGGCGAGGACCATCACATGCTCGCGGTCTTCCCGCGCGGGTCCGCGGTGCCGGCGGGGTGGACCGTCATCGGCGAGACGACGGACGCGTTCGCGGGCGTCCGCGTCGACGGCGAGGTGCCCGAGGACCTCGGCTGGGACCACTTCGGGGGCTGAGCCGGGGCGGGCTGCGACCGCGTCTGCGCGTCTCGACGCTCGGCGCCTCGCGATCTCAGAGCTGGGCCGCCCAACCTTCGATCGCGATCGAGATCTCCTCGGAGACCTCACCGAAGGCGAGGTTGTACTCGTCGACCTTCTCGCCGAGAGCGTCGAATGCATCGTCGCGTCTCGTCACGTCGGCGTCGGATGGTTCCTCGCCGAGCGAGAGGTTGGTCTCGGAAGCACGCTGTGCTGCAGGAATGATGTCCCCTTCGATCATGCCCATCAAGCGCAGAAAGCCCTCTTCGGCAGTAGCCAGGATGGCATCCTCGTCGGAGCCCGACATCGCCTCGAAGCTCGCGCGGCCGACGCGGACGGTGCGTTGCAGGTCGCCGATCAGCGTCTCGACCGTCTCGATCGGTTCGCCGTCCCAGACTGCGTCGAGCACCGCGTTGCCGCTCTCGTGCACGGCCCGGACCTGCTCGTCCATGTGGTCCAGCCCATCCTGGATCGCCTGGATGTAGAGGATCTCCTCGATGGCGGCTTCGAGCTCCTCGGGGTCGTCGGCCAAGGTGACGTTCACGCTGATGCCTGCCAGCTTCTCGGCGGCTTCCTGCTGTTGCTCGCCGTCTCCGACGCCAACGGCGACCACGTTGATGCCGACTGCGTCGATCTCGGTCGAGATGCCCTCGCGCTCGAGCTTGGTGATGAGGCTCTCGATCGACCCGCCGCATTCGTCGAGCAGCGACCCGACCACGAAGGTGATCTTCTTCCTGACGCCGTCGGCGAATGGCTCGAGCGCGTCCAGCGCCTGGTCTCCGGCGCTCACCAGGTTGGCGGCTCCGTGCGCGGACAGACCCGATACTGCGCTCGTGATCGCATCCCCAGTTCCGTAGCCGAGCGGAACCATCTCCTCGACGCCCGCGGCGCTGTCATCGCAGTCGTCCGCGGCGTACGCGGTCAAGCCTGTCTGGAAGCTTGTGTCGGCGGTGTGCCGCCCGATCGACTCCTGGACGGCTGACAGCTTGGACTCGCCGCCGTCGAACGCCTCGGCCATCGAGGCGGACGAGTCCACGACGATCATGTGGGCCGGTGAGTCCAGACTGAGCGGCTCGACCCAGAGAAGCGCGCCGAGCGCGAGAGAGCCCACCGCCAACGCGGCCGGCGCGCCGAGGACGACTGATCGCTGGCCGACATGAGCGCGCCACTGCTCCCAGGAGTCGCCAAGCCAGATCAACGCCGCGATGAGGGACACGAGCGCAAGGGCTGCGGCCGTGATCTTGAACCCCAGCCCGATGGAGGGTAGCGAGGTGACCACGGCCGCCACGATGAATGCGACGAGCGCGGCGATGCCCCGTTTGAGGTTCTCGCGCACGACGTCCGGCAGAGCACTCGCGCGCTCCGAAGCGTTCTCAGGGATGCTCTGGTCGTCGTCGCTCACGGGCGGACCCCCTTGTACTGCCCCTTTTTCAGCGTCCAACCTTGTCAGCATCACCCGAAACCAGACGGGTGTCCACTCCGCATGAGGCGGGCCTTCCCGTCGTTCCTGGAGAGTTCGGTCCTCGGGCGGTCACGCGTGGACGGCCAAGGCTCCCGGTGGCCGCCCCTCGTCGCATCGTCCGGGCATGCGAAAACGGACGCCCTCCGAGGAGGACGTCCGTCTCTGGGTGGGTCGGCTGTCAGCCGCGCCGATGCGCGCGTCAGCGCGCATCCATCAGATGGCGCGCTGGACCTTGCCGGCCTTGAGGCACGAGGTGCACACGTTGAGGCGCTTCGGGGTGCCCGCGACCACGGCACGGACGCGCTGGATGTTCGGGTTCCAGCGGCGCTTGGTGCGGCGGTGCGAGTGCGAGATGTTGTGACCGAAGGACGGTCCCTTGGCGCAGACGTCGCAGGTTGCAGCCACGATAGTTCTCCTAGTTTCCGGCGCGGACCGGTGTGATCGATCCGCAAAGCTTGAGGGCCCGGGTGCTCGGGCAACCGCACTAGGGTAACCGAGAACCCGCGAATGCGGCAAACCCACGTGCTGCGGGGCCATGGCCGGGCGGGGTGCCCGCGCTGTCGGCGGGGCGTGACACGATAGTACGCGAGCGGCGAGCCGAGGCCGTTCCAGTGCCGGAGGTGACCCGTGAGCGAAGCGCATGCGCTGCGCCGCTGGCTGGGCTCCGGGCTCGACGCCGTGCACCGGTCGCGCGGCCACCTGGACGCCATCAACGTGTTCCCGGTCGCGGACTCGGACACCGGCACCAACGTCTTCCTCACGCTGCAGGAGGGCAACCGTGCCATCGCGCGCCTGCCCGCCGATGCCTCGCATCGCGACGTCGCGGCCGCCTTCGCCCGCGGCGCCCTCATGGGGGCGCGCGGCAACTCCGGCGTGATCGTCAGCCAGTACCTCAGCGCCCTCCTGCGGGTGATCGACACCAAGGGCGGCCTCGAGAGCGTGGACGCGCGGGGGCTGTCGCTCGCGCTCGGGCGCGCCGCGGAGGCCGCGTACGCCGCGGTGGGTGCTCCCGTCGAGGGCACCATCCTCACCGTCGCGCGCGCCGCGGCCCGCGCCGCCAACGGCGTCGCGAACGAGGGCGGCACCCGCGAGCAGGTGATCGTCGCCGCGGTCGACGGCGCCCGCCAGGGCCTCGCCCGCACCACGGAGCAGCTCCCCAGCGCCCGCGCGGCGGGAGTCGTCGACGCCGGGGCGGCCGCGCTTGTCCTCCAGCTCGAGATGCTCGCCGAGACCATCGCCGGCAAGGACGCCCTCGTCGACCATCCGGCCGTGGCGTGGGAGCTGCCGGGGCGCCACCACCACGTGGTCCAGCCGGGCCATCCCGCGCACGGCGAGGAGGACGGCGGCGCCTACGAGGTGATGTTCGTCGCCGAGCGCGAGGAGGACGAGCGCGCCGGAGTGGTCGAGCGTCTCGGCGGGATCGGCGACTCGGTGACCGTCACCAGCGCGCACGGGCTCCTGCACGCGCACGTCCACACCGACCACCCCGCGCTCGCGGTCACCATCGCGGAGGAGCTCGACGCCCACCAGATCGTCGTGCGGTCGATCACGCTGAGCATGGTCCACGACCGCGCCGCGACGGGCGTGGTCGCCCTCACCACCTGTCCCGGCCTCGCGGAGCCGCTCGCCGATGCCGGCGCCGTCGTGCTCGTCGTCCCGGAGCCGTCCTCGCTGCGCAAGCGCGACCTCAACCGCGCGGTGCGCGACGCCTCGGGCGCCGAGGCGATCGTTGTCGCGGGCAACCCGGCGCTCCTCGCGACCGCCCGTGCGCTCGCGGAGAAGCGGGGCAAGCCCCGCCTCGTGGTCATCGAGGCCTCGCACGAGGCCCACGTCATCTCCGCGGTCGCGGCGTCCGCGCTCGCGACCCCCGGTGAGGACGTCGCCGCGCTCATGCGCGTGGCCGTGGCGGCCACCACCGTCGGGCAGAGCACCGGCGACGCCCTCGACGAGGACCTCGACGGCCTCGTCGGCCCAGGCACCGAGGTGGTGACCCTGGTGCTCGCGCGAGGCATCGACGAGTCGGTGGGCGACGAGGCACGCGTCTCGATCGAGGCCCGCTCGCCCGGCGCGGACGTCGCGGTCTACCCGGGCGGCCAGGAGTGGCCGCCCATCCTCATCGGCGTGGAGTCCGCGCCCGCATGACCGACCGCCTCGAGGAGCCGCTGACGAAGGTGCTGGGCGCGCGCACCGCGGGATCGCTGGGCAAGCTGGGACTCGAGACCGTCGGCGACCTCCTGCGCCACTACCCGCGGCGCTACGGCGCACCCGGCGAGTTCACGCCGCTCGCGCAGCTGCGCCAGGGCGAGCACGTCACCGTGATGGCGGAGGTGCGCACCGCCACCGTCCGCCAGATGCGCTCGCGCGGCGGCGCGATGCTCGAGGCCGTGGTCACCGACGGTCGCGACAGCCTCCAGCTCACGTTCTTCGCGAAGCGCGCCGGCGTGCTGCGCATGCACGAGGACAAGCTCCGTCCGGGCCGGCGCGGGCTCTTCACCGGCACGGTTGGCGACTACCGCGGGCGGCGCCAGCTCACGCATCCGGACTATCTGATCGTCGGCGTCGACGCGGCCGACGAGGACGAGGCCCTCGCCGAGGCGTCCCGTCCCATCCCGATCTACCCGGCCGCGGCGGCGGTCCCCACGTGGCGCATCGGCCGTGCCGTGCGCGCGGCGCTCGACCCGCTCGTCGAGGCCGGCGTGCCCGATCCCATCCCCGAGGAGATCCGCGCGCGCCGCGGACTGCCCACGCTGCTCGAGGCGCTGCGCCTCGTGCATGTCCCGGAGACCGAGGCGGACCACCGCCGCGGGCGCGCCCGCCTGCGCTTCGAGGAGGCGCTGGTGCTCCAGACGGCGCTCGCGCGGCGGCGCGCGGACCACGATGCGCTGGCCTCCGTGCCGCGTCCGGCCCGCGCCGGTGGGATGGTCGAGGCGCTCGATGCGCGCCTGCCGTACGACCTCACCGCCGGCCAGCGCGAGGTGGGGGAGTCGATCGCCGCCGACCTCGCGCGCGCGACGCCGATGCTGCGCCTGCTCCAGGGCGACGTCGGCGCGGGCAAGACCGTGGTCGCGCTGCGAGCGATGCTCCAGGTGGTCGACGCCGGGGGGCAGGCGGCGCTGCTCGCGCCCACCGAGGTGCTCGCGGCCCAGCACGCCCGGTCGCTGCGCGCGCTGCTCGGCCCCCTCGCGGACGGGGGCATGCTCACCGCCGCGGACCACGCGACGCGCGTCACGCTCCTCACCGGATCGCAGGGCTCGCGCGAGCGCCGCGCGTCGCTCGCGGAGGCCGCCTCGGGAGCCGCGGGCATCGTCGTCGGCACCCATGCGCTGCTGAGCGACACCGTGCAGTTCGCCGACCTCGGGCTGGTGGTGGTCGACGAGCAGCACCGCTTCGGCGTCGAGCAGCGCGACGCGCTGCGGGCCCGCGGCGAGCGCGTCCCGCACACGCTCGTCATGACCGCGACGCCCATCCCGCGCACCGTCGCGATGACGGTGTTCGGCGACCTCGAGACCTCGGTGCTGAGCGATCGGCCCGCCGGCCGCCAGGACACTGTCACGCACCTCGTACCGGCCGGCAACGAGGCCTGGGTCCAGCGTGTCTGGTCGCGCGTCCGCGAGGAGGTCGACCGCGGGGGCCGCGTGTACGTCGTGTGCCCGCGCATCGACGGCGACACCGAGGAGGAGGCCGAGGAGGTCCCGCTCGACGCGCTCGAGGGGGACGATGCGGCGGCCGGGGGCGACGCATCGTCCCGTCCGCCGCTCGCGGCGGTCCTCGAGGTCGCCGAGGCGCTGCGCGCGAACCCCGCGCTCGCGGGCGTGGGGATCGGGGTGATGCACGGGCGGTTGTCCGCCGACGAGAAGGACGCGGCGATGAGCCGGTTCTCGTCGGGCGAGGCGCCCGTGCTGGTGGCGACGACCGTGATCGAGGTGGGCGTCGACGTGCCGGAGGCGACCGCGATGGTGATCGTGGACGCCCAGCACTTCGGGATCTCCCAGCTGCACCAGCTGCGCGGCCGCGTGGGACGCGGCGACCGGGCGAGCATCTGCCTGCTGGTGTCGCACGCGGAGGAGGGCACGGTCGCGCACGAGCGGCTCGCGGCGCTCGCGGCCACCACGGACGGCTTCGAGCTCGCGGAGAAGGACCTCGAGCTGCGGCGCGAGGGCGACGTGCTGGGCGCGGCCCAGTCGGGCGGGCGCAACTCGCTGCGGCTGCTGCGCGTGGTGCGGGACGCGGGGCTCATCGAGGAGGCGCGCGCGGAGGCCGCCGCGCTGGTCGCCGCGGACCCGTCGCTGGGCGCGCATGCCGCCCTCGCGGATACGATCGCGGACATGCTGGACGAAGAGCGCGAGGACTTCCTATCGCGATCGTGACGCGTCGCCTCGACGCCTCGCGCGGCCTCCGGATCGTGTCCGGCGGCCAGAGCGGCGTGGACCGCGCGGCCCTCGAGGTGGCGGTCGAGCTGGGACTCGAGTACGGCGGCTGGTGCCCGGCCGGCGGCTGGGCCGAGGACATGCCGACCGCCCCTGGCGTGCGCGGCTCGTATCCGCTGCTGCGCGAGACGCTGTCGGCCGACCCGGCGGAGCGCACGTCGCTCAACGTGCGCGAGGCTGGTGCCGTGCTCGTCGTGCTGACCGAGGGTTCGACCTCGCCGGGGACGGGCATCACGCTGCGCGCCGCCGAGCGGCTCGACCGCCCGACCGCGATCGTGCCGATCGACCCGCGCCGGCCGCTCGAGGGCGCGAAGGCCGCGCGCGACACGCTCGCCGAGCTGCTCGCCGAGGTGCCGGGGACACCGCCGAGCCTCGACATCGCGGGCCCGCGCGAGTCCGAGGCGCCCGGGATCCGGCGCGCGGCCAAGGCGCTGCTGCTCGACATCCTCGCGCCCTTCGAGGTGCCCGGGACCTGAGCGTCGGCGTCCGGCCAGGTACCTCGGCGGGACGCCGTCGCGCCCGGTGGGCGCGGTGCCGAGGTCCCGCCTGAGAGCGTTTACAGTTCTGCGTATGACGGAAGCCATAAGCGCCGATCGTCAGCTGTCCGCCCTCCGCGACCTCGCCGAGCGCGAGCTCGCCCGCGGCATCCTGCCCTTCTGGGAGGCGCACGCCTTCGCCGAGGACGGGGCTCTCCGCGGCGGCGTCAGCGACGATCTCGACTACCTGGACGACCTGCCGCGCCACGCGGTGCTGGCCGCCCGCATCCTGTGGACCTTCTCCGCGGCGGCGGAGGCCCTGCCCGCGGACCGCGAGCGCCACCTCGCGACCGCGCGCCGCGCGCTCGACGTCCTCGTGGGTCCCATGTGGGACCCGCAGCACGGCGGTGTGTTCTGGTCGCTCGCCCCCGACGGCTCCGTGCTGGATGACCGCAAGCAGGTGTACGCGCAGGCGTTCGCGATCTACGGCCTCGCGCGCTGGTCCCGCGCGACCGGCGACGGGGAGGCGCTCGACAGGGCGCTATGGCTCGCCGGTGCGCTCGACGCCTCCGCCCGCGACCTCGAGTACGGGGGCTACGTCGAGGCGCTCGCGCGCGACTGGTCGCCCACCGCGCGGCTCGCGCTGTCGGAGCTGGACCCCGACGTGCCGAAGTCGATGAACACCAACCTCCACGTGCTCGAGGGGCTGACCGAGCTGCTGCGCTCGTCCGCCGCCCTCGCGATCCGCGAGTCGCTCGAGACGCTCCTGCGCACCACCCTCGACTGCATCCTCGCCGATGCGCCCTTCACGCACTGCCGGCTGTACTTCGACCAGACGTGGGACCCGTGCTCGGACGGCGTGTCGTACGGGCACGACATCGAGACCTCGTGGCTGCTGTGGGACGCGTGGGAGGCGCTCGCGCTGCACGGCGTCGCCGACCCCGACCTCGAGTGGCGGACCCGCGAGGCCTCGCTCGACCTCGCGGAGGCCGTGCGCGCCCGCGGCGTCGACGCGGACGGCGCGGTGCTCTACGCCGGCACACCCGACGGGCCCACGGACCTCGACCGCCACTGGTGGCCGCAGGCCGAGGGCGTGGTGGGGTGGCTCAACGCCTTCCAGCTCGGCGGCCGGGCCGAGGACCGTCGCGCGGCCATCCGGACCTGGGACTTCATCGAGACGCACATGAAGGACCACGCGCACGGCGAGTGGTTCGCGCGGCTGGGACCGGACAACCGGCCGCGGTCGGGTGGCACCGGGGACCTCAAGATGGGCCCCTGGAAGTGCCCGTACCACAACGCTCGCGCATGCCTGGAGGTCCTCCGCCGCATCGAGGCGTGACCCCTAGGCTGGGGGCGTGACCAGGATCATCGCGGGCCGCTGGGGAGGTCGCCGCCTCGCGGTGCCGCCCCGCGGCACCCGCCCCACGACCGACCGCGTCCGCGAGGCGGTGTTCAGCCGCCTCGACCACGGCGACCACCTGCGCGGCGCGCGCGTGCTCGACCTGTTCGCGGGCTCGGGCGCGCTCGGGTTCGAGGCGCTCAGCCGCGGGGCGGCCCACGCGACGCTCGTGGAGGCCGACGCGCGCGCCGTCGGCGTGCTGCGGTCGAACGCACGCGACCTCTCGGCGGGGGCCGATGCGCGGGTCGTCAAGGAGCGCGTGCGCCCCTTCCTGTCGCGCGGCGACGAGCCGTGGGACGTGATCCTGCTCGACCCGCCGTACGACATCGCGCCGTCCGAGCTCGCCGCGGTCCTCGCGGGGGTGGGGGAGCGCCTCGCACCGGACGGCGTCGCGGTCCTCGAGTGGGCCTCGCGGGCCGGAGCGGCGCCCTGGCCCGCGTCGCTCGTCCCGGTCGCCTCCAAGGCCTACGGCGAGACCGCGATCCACTACGCGCGGCGCGCGGCGCCGGAGTTGGCCGACGATGCCGACGGCGGTAGCGTCGAGCCATGACAACGGCAGTCTTCCCCGGTTCCTTCGACCCGATGACCTGGGGGCACGTCGACATCGCCACGAGGGCCCGCTCGATGTTCTCGAAGGTCGTCATCGCCGTCGCCCACAACTCCACCAAGACGCCGCTGCTCGACCTGGAGACGCGCGTCGCGCTCGCCAAGCGGGCCACGCAGCCGCTCGACGGGGTCGAGGTGGTCCCGGTCGAGGGGCTGCTCGTCGACTTCTGCAAGGGGATCGGTGCCGGCGTGATCGTCAAGGGCCTGCGCGGCGGAGCCGACTACGACTACGAGCGGCCCATGGCGCTCATGAACCGGTCGCTCACCGGCATCGAGACGGTCTTCATCACGGGCGACAACGCGCTCAGCCACGTCGCCTCGTCGCTGGTGCGCGACGTCGCGCGCCACGGCGGCTCGATCGGCCGCTACGTGCCGGACGGCGTCGTGGACGCGGTCGCGGCGGCGCTGGCGGCCGAGCGCGCCCGCTGAGAGACGCCGCGACCAGGATCGACGCCGGTCGTTGGCGCTTCGGGGAGCTGAGCGGCGGTCCTGAGGAGTCCTCGACTCCCACGGGGAGCTCGCGGACGGTGCCGTCCACCAGCTCCCCGCAGAAGTCGGAGACCGCCTGAAACCGTCGCTCACTTCCCCGGAAGCAGGCGGTGAGCGTGGGGCACGGCAGGCGGTGAGGGTGGGGCACCGCAGGCGGTGAGGGTGGGGCACCGCAGGCGGCGGTGGTGCGGCCAGGCGACGCCCGCCCTCACGCGCGTGCGAGAATGGAGCCTCGGTCCGCTCGACGAGTTGGCCGAATCCGCCCGCATCGCGTACAGTTGTGGGCTGGCCCTGCCGACAGGCGCGGGCCGAGGTCCCCGCGGACCGGAACGACCAGGAGGCGCGTGTGGCTCACACTTCACGCCCTGCTCCCTCGCCGTACACCTTCTCTGTTCGAGACATCGTGCGGCGCCCGGGTGCGCAGAGGCTTGTCTCCGAGGTCTTCCCGGCCCCCGCGGTCCTCGGCACCGATCTGATCGCAGTGCCCGAGGGCGCGGAGGTGAGGCTCGAGCTGAGCCTCGAATCCGTGCAGGAGGGCATCTGGGTCTCCGGAACCGTCCACGGGACGGCGATCGGGGAGTGCGGACGGTGCCTGGACGAGGTGCGGCAGCAGGTTGCCGCCCCGGTCCAAGGACTGTTCGAGTACCCCGACTCGCGTACCGCGGGCGAGGACGAGGACTCGGAGGACGTCTTCGAGTTCGACGGTGAGAACCTCGAGCTCGAAGAGGTGGTGCGAGACGCGGTGGTGACGAACCTCCCGTTCACGCCGCTGTGTGACCCGGACTGCCCGGGGCTGTGCGACCAGTGCGGAGCACGCCTCGCGGACGACCCGGATCACGCGCACGAGGTGCTGGACCCGAGGTGGGCCGCACTCAAGAGTTTGACCGACGAGAAAGAGAGTTAGCCGTGGCTGTTCCGAAGCGCAAGATGTCGCGCAGCAACACGCGTGCACGTCGCTCGCAGTGGAAGACGACCGCTGCCAACCTTTCGACGTGCCCCCAGTGCAAGGCCGACAAGCTGCAGCACACCGCGTGCCCGTCGTGCGGTGCCTACAACGGGCGCCAGTACGTCGAGGCGCTGCGCACCGAGCACGCTGGCTGAGGCACCACGCCTCACGGCGTGAATGACGAGCATGAGCATTCCAGGGCAGCAGGCAGCTGACGCCCTGATCAGCAGGTTGGGTGTCCACGTGGACCCCGACCTGCTGGTGCTCGCGCTCACCCACCGCTCGTTCGCCTACGAGGCCGGAGGCCTCCCGACGAACGAGCGTTTGGAGTTCCTGGGAGACTCCGTCCTCGGCATCGTCGTGACGGACCGCCTCTACCACGCGCACCCCGACCTCCCCGAGGGCGAGCTCGCGAAGATGCGGGCCGCCTGCGTCTCGCAGCGGGCCCTCGCGGTGGTCGCGCGCGACATCGGCCTCGGCCCCTGCATCCTGCTGGGCAAGGGCGAGAAGGCCACCGGCGGAAACGACAAGGACTCGATTCTCTGCGACGCCTTCGAGGCGATCCTCGGCGCCGTCTACCTCACGCACGGCATCGACACCGCCCGCGAGGTGGTGCTCCGCCTGGTCGGCCCCAGCCTCGAGGCCGCCGCGACCTCCGGCGTCGCGCTCGACTGGAAGACGTCGCTCCAGGAGGCCTGCGCCGAGCGCGGCCTCGGCAGCCCCGTCTACGAGGTCACGGGCGAGGGCCCCGACCACGCGCGCCGCTTCACCGCCACCGTCCTCATCGCGGGCGAGCCCAAGGGCTCCGGCACCGGCACCGCGAAGAAGCACGCCGAGCAGGATGCCGCGGCCGAGGCGTACGCGGTCCTCACCGACGCCTGACGCCCGCCGTCACCCGAGCACGCCGTTGCCTGAGCTTCCCGAGGTCGAGACGGTCCGCCGCGGACTCGCGTCGCTCGTCACCGGCGCCCGCATCGCACGCGCCGACGTCCTGCGCGACTCGTGCGTGCGCCTCCTGCCCGGCGGGCCCGCGGAGTTCTCCGCGGAGACCGAGGGTCTCGTGCTGTCGCGCTGGGTCCGCCGCGGCAAGTTCCTGTGGGCCGAGCTCGCCCCCGAGCAGGGGGACGATGCGCCCCTCCTCGCGCTGTCCGCGCACCTGGGCATGTCGGGCCAGTTCCGCGTCCACACGGATGTCCCCGAGCCGCACCGTCACTGCCGCGCGCGCCTCACCCTCGCCGCACCCGCGCTCACCCTCGACTTCCTCGACCAGCGCACGTTCGGCTACCTGCACGTCGAGCCGCTCGTCGCCGCGCCCGACGGCGGCCCCGGGGGAGAGGGCACGCCGCTGCCGGTCCTGCCGGCCTCGGTCGCGCACATCGGCCGCGACGCCCTCGACCCGGCGCTGGACGATGCGGCGGCCGCCCGGGCCCTGCGGCGCGGCGCCCGAGGGATCAAGCAGGTGCTGCTCGACCAGACCGTGGTGAGCGGGCTGGGCAACATCTACGCCGACGAGGCCCTGTGGCTCGCCCGCGTCCACCCCGAGCGTCCCGCCCACGCCGTCACCGCATCGTCCGCCCGCACGCTGCTGGACGCCGGTCGGGAGGTGATGTCCCGGGCGCTCGCCCAGGGCGGCACGTCCTTCGACGCGCTGTACGTCAACGTCAACGGCGAGTCCGGCTACTTCTCGCGCTCGCTCGAGGCGTACGGGCGCGCGGGCGAGCCGTGCACCCGCTGCGGCTCACCGCTGCGCCGCGAGACGATCGGCGGGCGCTCGACCCACTGGTGCCCCCGCTGCCAGCGCCGGTGGAGCGCGCGTCGCAAGGGTCCCGGGTCCTAGGACCGGGGTAGCATTCTGCTTATGTCTGACATCACCGTGCTGGTTCTCGACGACCACGAGGTCGTGCGTCGTGGCATCTGCGACATCCTCGAGCGGGCGGACGGCATCGCCGTCGTCGCCGAGGCGTCGACGGTCGCGCAGGCGGTCCGCCGCGCGGAGGCAGTCCGACCCCAGGTGATCCTGTCTGACCTGCGCCTTCCCGACGGCACCGGCCTCGACGTGATCAACCACGTGCGCGCCAAGCTGCCCGAGACCCACATCGTGGTGCTCACCAGCTACGACGACGACGAGGCGCGTGCCGCGGCCCGCAACGCCGGTGCCGACGTGTTCCTCGCCAAGACCGCCGACTCGCACGAGGTCCTCAAGGCCGTCCGCGACGCCGCGAGCGGTCGGGAGCACGGCCAGCACATCTCCGTGCACGAGGACGACGTGGTCGCCCGCCTCACGCCGATGGAGCGCCGGGTGCTCGACCTCGTCGGCGCGGGCCTCGCGAACCGCGAGATCGCCGAGAAGCTCGGCATCGCCGAGAAGACGGTCAAGAACCACGTCACGAGCGTGCTCGCGAAGATGGGCCTCCAGCGCCGCACCCAGGTGGTCGCGTGGGCGACCGCCAAGCGCGCGCACTCCTTCCGCGGCTAGCCTGCGGCGGCCCACAGCCGCCCCGCGCCGGGTACCCCTCCACGCGAGCGGTGCACTGCTCCACACGAGACCCCGATGTGAACGAGGACATGCCCGGATCCCTGCGGATCCGGGCACCTCTGTGTGGAGAGGCGAACAGCGGGCGGCTACCCCTGGCCCTCGACGTTCCACTCGGCGTACGTGCCGGGGCGTGACGCGCCGGGCCGCGACGGCGCGAGCGTGAAGGTGCCGTTGCGGCGCAGCGCGCGGTTCGCGAGGTTCGACGTGCCGGAGTGGCGGTTGGTCGCGCCGACGGGGCCGATGCCGTCGTCGACGACCGACACCACGAGGCGCCCCTCGGCGCCCGAGATCTCCATGTAGACCGAGGTGGCCTCCGCGTGGCGGGCCACGTTCGAGAGCATCTCGCGGACCACCGCGACCACGTCGTCCGACAGGGACGGCTCGCCCGCGATCGCGTGCGACACCTCCGCCCAGTCGACCTTGACGCGCGGCGCGAAGCCCATCGAGTCGGTGGCCATGACGATCTCGCGGCGGATGCGCTCCGAGATCGGCTCGGACGTGCGCTGGCCCGCGAGCGAGCTCATGACGCCCCGCACCTCGTGCTGCGCGCGCTTGACGTGGTCGAGCGTGCGCATGAGCCGCGTCGCGATGCGCGGCTCGACGTCGTGCGAGACGGACTCGAGCTGCATCGCCGTCGCGAACAGCTCCTGCGACACGAAGTCGTGAAGGTCGTCCGCGAGGCGCTGACGCTCCTCGAGCAGCGTCGTCTTGCTCTTCACATGCGACAGCTCGGCGACGGACAGCGCCATGGCCGCCTGCGTCGCGAAGCGCTGCGCGATCTCGAGGTCCTCCGCGGTGAACGACGCCATGCCGCGATCGCGCCACAGCATGAGCAGACCCACCGGGCGGTGCTCGGCGCTCAGCGGCGCGTACATCGTGGGCCCGAAGGACTGCACGGCGTCGAGCACGATCGACCCGGGCGGCTCCGTGGACGTCACGCCCCGACCGGAGCGGATCACCTCGATCGCGCGCCCCTCGGCCGGCAGCTCGAGGCCGAGCAGCTCGCCCGCGCGCGGCCCTGACGTGATCTCCATGGTCCAGCTGCCGTCGACGCCGGGCAGCACGAGCGCGGCGTTGACCGCGCCCGCGAGGTCCTTCGCGGACTCCACGATGGTCTCGAAGACCTCCTCGTCGCCCGGGTCCGCGAGGAGCGCGGTGGTGATGTCCTGCGACGCGGTCAGCCAGCGCTCGCGCGCGAGCGCCTTCTCGTACAGCTGCGCGTTGTCGATCGCGACCGATGCGGCGGCGGCCAGGGCCTCGACCGAGGCCTCGTCCTCGGCCGTGAACTCGCCGGGCTTGCTCGCGAGGTAGAGGTAGCCGAACACGCTGCCGCGCACCTTGAGCGAGGTCCCGAGGAACGAGCCCATGGGCGGGTGGTGCTTCGGCATGCCCTGGAAGGCCGGATGCTGCGTGAGGTCCGCGAGGACGAGGGTGCCCTCGTCGGGGATCTGACCGAGCACGCCGACGGCGTTGGGCGCGCGCTGGATGTGCTCCCACACGCCGGACGGGATGCCCTTGTAGTGGAACTCGACGCTGATGCCCTCCTCGTCGAGCACGTTGATCGCGGCGTACTTCGCGCCGGTCTGGTCGATCAGCGCGGTGAGGAACATGTCGAGCGTGTGCGCGAGGTCCAGCTCCTGGTTGAGCGAGACGATCGCGTCGGTCATCGCGTCCGACAAGCGCGACTCCTTCCGGGGGGCAGGTTCAGTCATCGAGGCTCACCACCGAGTCCGCAAGGTCGAGGAGCGACAGGTCGTGGGTGACGAGCACCACGGTACGGCCCTCCGCCCGCATCCGTGACACGAACGCCCGCAGCGCGTCCGCGCCGGCGTCGTCGAGGTGCTCCGCGGGCTCGTCCACCAGCGCGACCGGCGCGGGCGCGAGGCCCGCCCGCGCGAGCAGCAGGCGGCGGCGCTCGCCGCCCGAGACCGACCGTCCGCCGGCGCCCAGCTCGGTGTGCAGCCCGTCGGGCAGCCCGCGCACCCAGGCGTCGAGCCCGACGAGCGCGAGCGCGTCCCATGCCTCGGCCTCGGTGACGTCGCCGCGAGCCACGCGCAGGTTCTCGAGGACCGTGGTGCCGAACACGTGCGCGTCCTCCGCGGTCATCGCCACCACCGTGCCGGTGTCGGCGGGGGAGGAGGGCCGCCCGTCGAGCGTCACGTCGCCGGAGGCGGGCGCCAGGGCGCCCGCGATGGTGGTGAGCAGCGTGGTCTTGCCCACCCCGGAGCGGCCCACGACCGCCAGCACCTGACCGGGCGCGACGCGCGCGCTCACCGGCGGGGTGGGGGTCATCCCGGGCCAGGCGACGCTGAGGGCGTCGAGCGCGAGGGACGATGCGGCGGGTGCCTCCCGCGGCGCCGTCGCCGGGTCCTCGCCGGGCTCGTCGACGAGCTCGGCGAGGCGGCGCGCCGCCGCCGCCGAGCGGAAGTACTGCATGATCGCGGCGGGCACCGCGCCCACCGCCTCGAAGGCCGCGAGCGGGAGCAGCGCGACCACCGCGGCGGACGGGCCGTCGAGGTCGCCGGACCGCACCGCGAGCACGCCGAGCGCGACCAGCGCCACGAGCGCGACACCGGAGAACAGCGCCTGGAAGCCCGCGGCCCACGCGGCGGGCCGCGCCGCCAGCTCGTGGGCGTGCTCGGCGTCCCGGTCGGCGTCCCGCAGCGCGCCGGCCGCGTCGTCGAGCGTGCCCCACACGCGGTGCTCGGTCGCACCGTCCATGGCGGACAGCGCGGCAGCGGACACCTCGGCGTGCGCCCGCGCGCCCGCCACCGCGGCGATGCGCGCCGAGCGGGCGGTGAGCACGGCCGGCACCACGCCCGCGAGCACGAGGCACACGGCCAGCGCGAGGCCCGCGGTCGGTAGCAGGATCGCGACGATCGCGACCGAGATCGCGGACACCGTCGCGGCGACCCCGAGCGGGACGATCGCGCGCACCACCGCGTCGCCGATCGCGTCGAGGTCGGCGCCCATGCGCGCGACGATGTCGCCGCGGCGCAGGCCCAGCACCGTGCGGGCGCCCGAGCGCGCGAGGCGGTCGTAGGCGCGCTCGCGGAGCGTCACCACGCCGCGCAGCGCCGCATCGTGCGACGCGAGCCGCTCGAGGTAGCGGAAGAGCCCGCGGGAGATGCCGAAGAAGCGGACGATGGTCGCCGCGAGGGCGACGTCCGCGGGCGAGGGCATCTGCGCGGCCTTGGCGATGAGCCACGCGGCGACGGCCGCGAGCCCGACCGCGGAGCCGAGCGCCATGGTGCCCGCGAGGATCGCGCGGGTGATCGCCCACCGGCTCACGCCGGTGTCGCGGATCGCCTCGCGCAGCAGGGAGAGGTCGGACGTGCGGCGGGTCATGACGCCGCCTCCGCGCGCGCCGCGGTGACCTCGACCACCGCATCGGCGGCCGCGAGCACCTCGGCCTCGTGGGTCGCCACGACGACCGTCGCGCCCGCCTCGGCGAGCGCGCGCATCCCGGCGATCACGTCGGCCCGCGACGCACGGTCGAGGTGGGACGTGGGCTCGTCCAGCAGGATCAGCGGGCGGCCGGACTCGAAGGCCCGCGCCAGGGCGCGCCGCTGGCGCTGCCCGAGCGACAGGGTGCGGCCCGCGGGCCCGAGGTCGGGCCGCTGCGGCACCCACGCGACCTGGGCGAGCCAGGACGCCTCGTCGACCGCCGCATCGTCCCTCAGCACGGCGGTGCCGCCCACGGCGACGGTGCCCGCATCGGGCGCGAGCAGGCCCGTGAGCGCGAGCAGCGCCGTCGACTTGCCCTCGCCGTTGGGGCCCCGCAGCGCCGTGATCGCTCCGGGGGCCGCGGCGAAGCTCAGCGCGGCGGGAGCGAGACGCGTGCCGTCGGGAGTGGCCACCGCGAGGCCGGACACCTCGAGCACGCGGCCGCGCGCGTCGGGGGCCGTGCCGAGCGGTCGGCGCGCCCGCGCCGGGTCCTCCTCGTCGAGCAGGGTGAAGGCGGCGTCCGCGGCGGCGAGGCCGTCGGCGGAGGCGTGGAAGTGCGTGCCGACGTTGCGCAGCGGCAGGTAGACCTCGGGTGCGAGGACGAGCACCGCGAGCGCGGTCTCGATGCCGATCTCCCCGGCGATGAGCCGGAAGCCCATGGTGACGGCGACGATCGCGACGGCCAGGGTCGTGAGCAGCTCGAGCACCATGCCGGACAGGAACGCGACGCGCAGCGAGCCCATCGTGGCGCGCCGCTGCGCGTCGCCGAGCTCGCGCACGCGCGCCGCGGGACCGCGCTCGCGACCCAGCGCCTTGAGCGTGGGGAGGCCCTCGATGAGGTCCAGCGTGCGCGCGCCGAGGCGCTGCATCGCCGCGAGGTGGCGCGCGGACCGCTCCTGCGTGACCAGGCCGACGAGGATCATGAACACCGGCACGAGCGGCAGCGTCGCGAACACGATGACCGCGGAGAGCCAGTCCAGGCCGAGCACCACGACCAGCATGACCGGCGTCACCGTCACCGCGAGGGCCAGCTGCGGCAGGTAGCGCACGAAGTAGGGGAGGAGGTCGTCGAGGCCGCGGGTGACGAGCGTCGCGACCTCGGCGGTGCGGCCGCCTGCGGACCATCGCGGTCCGCGCGTCGCGACGTGGTCGACGACCATCTCGCGCAGCTGCGAGATGACGCGGACGCCCGCGCGGTGCGCGAGGCGCTCCTGCAGCCACGCGACCGCGGTACGGGCGAGCACGACGGCGGCGAGGACGGCGAGGCCCGTCGCGAGCGTGCGGGCGCCCTCGGGGACGATGCGGCCCCACCAGTGGAGGCCGTCGTCGGCGAGGGGGACGGGGGAGAGGATCGGCGCGAGGAGGCGGGCGATGACCAGGGCCTGCACGAGGATGAGCAGGGCCGTGACAAAGCCCAGGCCCGCCGTCACGAGGATGTGGCGGCGGGCCGGGCCGATCCGGCGGACGAGCCGCGGATCGAGAGGCTTCATCGAGGCGGTCAGCCCTTCGAGAAGGTGAGCTCGTTGTGCTCCGGGATGTGCTCGATCGACAGGCGCTTGCGGAACACCCAGTACGTCCACGCCTGGTACGCGAGGACGATCGGGGTCATGATGACCGCGACCCACGTCATCACGGTGAGCGTGTAGTCGGTGGAGGACGCGTTGTCGATGGTGAGCGAGTTCGCCGGGTCGTTGATCGCGGGCATGACGTTGGGGTACATCGCGCCGAAGATCAGCACCACGGCGCCGACGATCGCGACGGCGTTGGCGATGAACGCCCAGCCGAAGCGGCCCTTGAGCGTCGAGAACCACGCCCCGACCAGCGCGACCGCGGCGAGCGCGACGGCCGCCCAGGTCCACGTGTTGCGCGAGTAGGCGAGCTGCGCCCACACGGCCCACACGCCGGCCACCGCGACCGTCGCGAGGGAGGCCTTGCGGGCGAAGGCCTCGGCACGCTCGCGGATCTCGCCGTCGGTCTTGAGCGACAGGAAGATCGCGCCGTGCGAGAGGAACAGCGCGAGCGTCACCGCGCCGCCGAGGAGCGCGAACGGGCTGAGCAGGTCGAAGAAGTTGCCCACGTACTGGTGGTCGGCGTCGAGGTTGACGCCACGGACCAGGTTGGCGAACGCGACGCCCCACAGGATCGCGGGGACCCAGGCCGAGCCGATGATGACGTAGTCCCAGCGCGAGCGCCACGTCTCGTCGTTGATCTTGCCGCGGTACTCGATCGCGACCGCGCGGACGATCAGCGCGAGCAGGATGAGCAGCAGCGGCAGGTAGAAGCCGGAGAACATCGTGGCGTACCACTCGGGGAAGGCGGCGAAGGTGGCGCCGCCCGCGGTGAGCAGCCACACCTCGTTGCCGTCCCACACAGGGCCGATGGTGTTGAGCACCACGCGGCGCCCCTTGTTCGACCGGCCGATGATCGGCATGAGCATGCCGACGCCGAAGTCGAAGCCCTCGAGGACCAGGTAGCCGGTCCACAGGACCGCGATGAGGATGAACCAGACGAGTGCGAGATCCATGAGCGGGGACTCCTTAGTACGCGAAGGACAGCGGCGTGGACTGGTCGTCGTCCTTGCGGACCACGGGCTCCTCGACCACCGGAGCGCCCTCGACCGCGTAGCGCTGGATGAGGCGGAACCAGAACACGCCGAGCACGGCGTAGACGATCGTGAAGACGATCATGGAGGTGAGCACCTCGCCGGCGCTGACCGACGTCGAGTAGCCGAACATCGTCATCAGCATGATCTGGTCGGACCCGGTCGGGTTCGGCGCGACCACGAACGGCTGGCGGCCCATCTCCGTGAAGATCCAGCCGAAGCTCGCCGCGAGGTACGGCATCGGCAGCGACACGACCGCGAGCGTCTTCATCCAGCCCGGCATCTCGGTCCGCTTCTTGCGCGTGAACCACAGGATGCCGAGCGCGAGCGCGGCGGAGAACGCCGCGAGCCCGATCATCAGGCGGAATGACCAGTACGTGACCGCCAGGTTGGGGCGGTACTCGATCTCCTCGCCGTCGGGCGTGGTGGCGCCGTAGCGCTCGGCGTACTGCTCCTGCAGCTCCTCGAGGCCCTCGATCTCGGCGTTCCAGTCGCCGGTCGCCATGTAGGACAGCAGGCCGGGGATCTCGATGAGGTGCTGGACCGATGCGGGGTCGTCGCCCGCGAGGTTGCCGATCGCGAGCAGCGAGAAGGGTGCGGGCTGCTCGGTCTCGACGAGGCCCTCGGCGGCGGCCATCTTGATGGGCTGCTGCTCGAACATGAGCTTCGCCTGCAGGTCGCCGGTGATGATGACGGCGATGCCCGAGAGGATCATCACGCCGGCGCCGAAGCGGGCGGCGGTGCGGTACATGCCGAGGTCCTTGTGGCCGGCGTCCTCGCGGTGCCTGCGGACCATCCAGTACACGGCGATGCCGGCCACGAACGTGCCCGCGACCAGGAAGGCGGTCGCGATGACGTGCGGGAACGCGACGAGCGTGGTGTTGTTCGTCAGCACGGCGCCGATGTCGGTCATCTCGGCGCGCCCGGTCTCGGCGTTGTACTCCGCGCCCACGGGGTGCTGCATCCACGAGTTCGCGGCGATGATGAAGTACGCGGACAGCGTCGAGCCGATCGCGAACGCCCACACCGTGAGCAGGTGCAGCTTCTTGGGAAGCCGGTCCCAGCCGAAGATCCACAGGCCGAGGAAGGTCGACTCGAGGAAGAAGGCGAGCAGCGCCTCCATCGCCAGCGGCGCGCCGAACACGTCGCCGACGAAGCGCGAGTACTCGGACCAGTTCATGCCGAACTGGAACTCCTGCACGATGCCGGTCGCGACGCCGAGCGCGAAGTTGATGAGCAGCAGCTTGCCGTAGAACTTCGTGAGGCGGAGCCACTTCTCGTTGCCGGTGCGGACCCATGCGGTCTGCATGATCGCGACGAGGACCGACAGGCCGATCGTGAGGGGGACGAGGACGAAGTGGTAGACGGTGGTGATGCCGAACTGCCACCGTGCAAGCTCGAGAGCTTCCATGGGACGGGGACCTCCTAGGTGTTCTAAGCGCAAAACCTACTCGGGCGCGCGTTTTCGCGCACCAGGACCTAGGTCCCCGCCGAGGTCACGGAACGGCATCGGACCAGCGCCGTCGTCGGGGCGCCTCGACGGTCCGCGACGCGCCTGGCGGGCGCATGGTTTCGGGGTTTCGGCCTGCGCTGTGACACAATGTCCCATAGGTCAGGCGCCCAGCCACACCGGACGCCCACCGCGCGACAGACGCAGCGAGGACGCAGCTGCCAGTCCCGACCGATCCCGCAGGCCTACAGGCCACGAGCGGAGAAAACGGGGATGGGCGCTCGAGATCGCCGCTGTCCGCCGCGACCAGCAGACTTCCGTGGCCACGGATCGTGAGCCGCGAACGACGATGAGGTCGGGACCGCGTGTGGGCGGTCCCGATTCGAGGTACCCGCCTTGAGCGAGGAAAGCACCGCAGCACCCGAGAGCACCGTCTCCGCCCCCATCTTCCAGGCGCCCGAGCCCACCCGCTCGCGCCGCGCCTCCGCGCCCGCCGGTCCGCCGGCGTCCGCGACCCCGCCGCCCGCATCCCCCTTCTCCGCCCCGGAGGCGCCCGCGGCGCCCGCCGAGGACCGTTCCGTCGACGAGGCGCCCAAGGCCAAGCGCTCCGGCGGCAAGGGCTCGGGCGCCAAGAAGAAGGCCAAGAAGGCCGCGGACGCCGAGCCCAAGGCCGACGCTGCCGCCGAGCAGAAGCAGGACGCCGAGCCGAAGGACGGCGAGGGCACCAAGCCCGCGTCGAGGCAGCGCCGTCGCGCCGCCTCGGACGGCCGCGCCGACGAGCCCGCGGCCGACGACGCCGCTCCCGCCGAGGGCGCCGACCAGTCCGGCGAGCCTGACGGCGACGACTCCGAGGGCGGCTCGCCGCGCCGGCGCCGCCGCCGCGGCGGCCGTGGACGCGGCAAGAAGAAGTCCACCGACGGCACGGACGGCGCCGAGGGCGCCGAGGCCGACGCATCGTCCGACGAGGGTGCCGCCAAGGACGAGGGCGAGACCCCGTCCGACGCATCGTCCGACGACGACTCCTCCGACGACTCCGAGGGCGAGGGCGGCTCGCGCCGTCGCCGCCGCAGCCGCAGCCGCGGCTCGCGCTCGTCCTCGTCGTCCGGCTCGTCGTCGTCCTCCGGCGACGACCAGCTCCAGGGCTCGACCCGCCTGCAGGCCAAGCGCCAGCGCCGCCGCGACTCCCGCGACGGCCAGCGCCGCCGCCCCGTGATCTCCGAGGCGGAGTTCCTCGCCCGCCGCGAGTCCGTCAAGCGCTCGATGGTGGTGCGCGAGAAGGACGGCCGGGTCCAGATCGCCGTGCTCGAGGACGATGTGCTGGTCGAGCACTACGTCTCGCACCAGGCCCAGCAGTCGATGGCGGGCAACGTCTACCTGGGCCGCGTCCAGAACGTCCTGCCCGGCATGGAGGCCGCGTTCGTCGATATCGGCCGCGGCCGCAACGCCGTGCTGTACGCCGGCGAGGTCAACTGGGACGCCGCGGGCCTCGAGGGCAAGGCCAAGCGCATCGAGCTCGCGCTCAAGCCGGGCGACACGGTCATGGTGCAGGTCACCAAGGACCCGATCGGCCACAAGGGCGCACGCGTCACCTCGCAGATCTCGCTCGCGGGCCGCTTCCTCGTCTACGTGCCCGGCGGCGGCGTCACCGGCATCAGCCGCAAGCTGCCCGACACCGAGCGCAACCGTCTCAAGAAGCTGCTCCGCGAGGTCATCCCCTCCGACGCCGGCGTGATCGTCCGCACCGCGGCCGAGGGCGCCTCGGAGGACGAGCTGCGCGCCGACGTCGAGCGTCTCAAGCGCCAGTGGCAGACCATCCTCGACGAGTCGAAGCCCGGCACCAAGGCGCCGAAGCTGCTGCGCGGCGAGCCCGACATGGCGATCCGCGTGGTCCGCGACATCTTCAACGAGGACTTCGACTCGCTCACCATCCAGGGCGACGACACGTGGAACTCGCTGTCCATGTACGTCGGCCAGGTCGCTCCGGACCTCATGGCGCGCCTGCACAAGTTCACGGGCGACCGCGACGTGTTCGCGGAGTCCCGCATCGACGAGCAGCTCGCGAAGGGCATGGACCGCAAGGTCTGGCTGCCCTCGGGAGGCTCGCTCGTCATCGACCGCACCGAGGCGATGACGGTCATCGACGTCAACACGGGCAAGTTCGTCGGCAAGGGCGGCACGCTCGAGGAGACGATGACGCTCAACAACCTCGAGGCCGCCGAGGAGATCGTCCGCCAGCTCCGCCTGCGCGACATCGGCGGCATCATCGTGATCGACTTCGTCGACATGCTGCTCGAGGCGAACCGCGACCGC
This sequence comes from Demequina litoralis, assembly GCF_030418455.1. Lineage (GTDB taxonomy): Bacteria > Actinomycetota > Actinomycetes > Actinomycetales > Demequinaceae > Demequina > Demequina litoralis. Next base: position 31,648 of record NZ_JAUHPW010000011.1, on the reverse strand, counting down.
GTGCTGCGCCGCCTCATCGAGTGCCTGGGCCGCGACCGCACCAAGCACCAGGTGGCCGAGGTCACGTCGCTGGGTCTGGTGCAGATGACCCGCAAGCGCGTGGGCCAGGGCCTGGTCGAGGCGTTCTCCGAGACCTGTGAGCACTGCAAGGGCCGCGGCTTCCTGGTCCACGGCGAGCCCGTGGCCGAGGCGAGCGAGAAGCAGCCCGAGAACCGCCGCTCGCGCGGCTCGCGAGGTGGCCAGCAGAACAAGGGCCAGAACCAGCAGAACCAGCAGCAGCAGAAGCCGCAGCAGGAGAAGCAGGACAAGCCCGAGCCCGAGAAGGACGCGCACGCGCACACCCCGGTGCAGGGAGAGACCCACGCGCTCGACGACCGTGAGGAGGCCCGCGCCGCCGTCAAGGCGACGTTGGCCTCGATCGCCGCGGCCGCCGAGAAGGCGCACCACCACGACGACCACGACGAGGTCGTGACCGACGCCGGCGACGCCGAGAAGGTCATCGACGTGCCGATCGTGCTGCCCGAGCCGGGCGCGGACGAGGAGCCCGCGACGGACGGCGCTCCGGCCGCCGAGGAGGCACCGCGCGAGGACTCCGAGCAGGGGTGACGCGACAGCAGTTCGTGTTCGACGCGCGCCATGCGGCGCGCCTCGACGCGTCTCCGGACGAGATCCGTGCGGCCTCCCTCGACGTCGCGTGGTCCGGGAGCGCGGCCGGCCACGAGGTCCGCGACCTCATCGAGTCGGTGCCCGGGTTCCCTCACACGTGGACGACGGTGGTGAGGGCGGGGATCCTCCGGCAGCGCAACGTCTCGACGCTCGTGTCCGCGGATCCCGTCGTGGTCCGCAGCGAGGCGCGCGACGGGGCGCTCGTCCAGACCTCCACGACCCTCGTCGAGCCCAGGCGCGGCGCCGACGGGCTCACCGGGGTCGCGTGGCACGTGCGCGCCGAGCTGTCGCTGCGCGACCCGCTCAGCCGGCTGCTCCAGCGCGCCCTCGAGCCCCGCACCGCCCGGTCGTTCGAGCGCCAGCTCGCCGCCCAGATGGCCCGCTGGGGCGCCGCCATCGAGGCGCGCGCCCGGGTCTAGCCGCCTCCCGGTGACCTGTCCACGCGGGCCCCACCGCGACCGTCCCGATCCGCTCATGGTGACGTTCACATCGGGGTCCTCGTGTGGAGCAGCGCCTCACGCGCGTGGACAGGTGCCCGCGCCGCATCGTCCACCCGGGACAGCAGGCACGGAATCCGGCCCGCCACGCCGGGTAGGATCCTTCAGGTACCCCGTTCCTTCGGCGTGTCGCGGCCGCGTCCGTGCGCACTGTCGGGAGGGGAGGGGTGCGCGACGCTCCCGGTTTGACCCGAGACGGGTCGAGCGGGTACATTTGTACGTCGGCGCGCCGAGCGCTGAGGCCCTGCCTGCGCCCTCATCGGGAGCGGCTGCGGCAGGAATCTGACCCCCTCGCGGGGTACAACAACGAGTTTCACGAGGAATAGATCATGGTGTACGCGATTGTGAAGGCCGGTGGCCGCCAGGAGAAGGTCTCCGTTGGCGACATCGTCGTCGTTGACCGTCTGAAGGCCGACGCCGGTTCGACCGTCGAGCTCGCCCCGGTGCTGCTCGTCGATGGTGACAAGGTGACCGCCGACGCGAAGTCGCTGGCCAAGGTCAAGGTGACCGCCGAGGTCGTGCGCGACGAGCGCGGCCCGAAGATCACCATCCTCAAGTACAAGAACAAGACTGGTTACCGCAAGCGCATTGGTCACCGCCAGGACCTCACGCGCCTCAAGGTCACCGGCATCAAGTAAGCGAGGAGACACTCATGGCACACAAGAAGGGCGCGAGCTCCTCGCGCAACGGTCGCGACTCGAACCCCCAGTACCTGGGCGTGAAGCGCTTCGGCGGCGAGGTCGTCAACGCGGGCGAGATCATCGTCCGTCAGCGTGGCACCCACTTCCACCCCGGCAACAACGTCGGCCGCGGCAAGGACGACACCCTGTTCGCGCTGGCCGCCGGTTCGGTCCAGTTCGCTCAGCGTCGTGGCCGCAAGGTCGTCGACATCGTCGAGGCGTAAGCACTCGTACACAGGTTTTCCAGTCAGGGGCGGCGCCGCGAGGCGACGCCCCTGACTCATATCTAGGCTGGGGACGATGCGGGGGAGCGGATCCCGCGCATCGTCCGGCACGGCCGCCTTCAGGAGGCACCCATGGCATCGTTCGTCGACCGCGTGACGCTTCACGTCACGGCGGGCAACGGCGGCCACGGCGTCGCCTCCGTCCACCGCGAGAAGTTCAAGCCGCTCGGCGGTCCTGACGGCGGCAACGGCGGCCGCGGCGGCTCCGTCGTCCTCGTGGTCGACCCGCAGGTCACCACGCTGCTGGACTACCACCACGCGCCGCACCGCACCGCGGAGAACGGCAAGCAGGGCGCGGGCGACCTGCGCCACGGCGCCAACGCCGCCGACCTGCGCCTGGGCGTGCCCAACGGCACCATCGTCAAGACGCGCGAGGGCGAGTTCCTCGCGGACCTCGTCGGCGACGGCGCGGAGCTGGTCATCGCCCAGGGCGGACGCGGCGGCCTCGGCAACGCGGCCCTCGCGACCCAGAAGCGCAAGGCCCCGGGCTTCGCGCTGCTGGGCGAGCCCGGCGACGAGGCCTCCGTCGTGCTCGAGCTCAAGTCCATCGCGGACGTCGCGCTCGTGGGCTTCCCCAGCGCGGGCAAGTCCTCGATCATCGCCGCGATGAGCCGCGTGCGCCCCAAGATCGCGGACTACCCGTTCACCACGCTCGTGCCGAACCTCGGCGTCGTCGAGGCGGGCGGCACCAAGTTCACCATCGCGGACGTGCCCGGCCTCATCGAGGGCGCCTCCGAGGGCAAGGGCCTGGGCCACGACTTCCTGCGCCACATCGAGCGCTGCTCGGTCATCGCGCACGTGCTCGACACGGCGACCCTCGAGAGCGACCGCGACCCGTTGCGCGACCTCGACATCATCTCGAAGGAGCTGCGCGCCTACTCCGGCGACGAGGCCATCAGCGGCGTCCCGCTCGCCGAGCGCCCGCAGATCGTCATCCTCAACAAGATCGACGTGCCCGACGGCCGCGACCTCGCGGAGATCGTGCGCCCCGACCTCGAGGAGCGCGGCATGCCCATCTTCGAGGTGAGCGCGGTCAGCCACGAGGGCCTGCGCGAGCTCGGCTTCGCGCTCGCGAAGATGGTCGACGAGGAGCGCGCCAAGGTGCCGGTCCTCGAGAAGGCGCCCATCGTCATCCGCCCCAAGGCCGTCGACGAGTCCGGCTTCACCGTCACCCACGTGCGCGACGGCGCGGAGGACTACTACCAGGTGCGCGGCACCAAGGTGGAGCGCTGGGTCAAGCAGACCAACTTCGCCAACGACGAGGCCGTGGGCTACCTCGCCGACCGCCTCGCCAAGGCCGGCGTCGAGGAGAGGCTGTTCAAGGCCGGCGCGACGCCCGGCTGCGAGGTCGTCATCGGCCCGCGCCAGGGCGGCATCATCTTCGACTGGGAGCCCACGATGATGGCAGGCGCCGAGCTGCTCGGCCAGCGCGGGTCGGACCTGCGCATCGAGCAGCACGAGCGCCACCACCGCGCCACCCGCGCGGAGAAGCGCCAGGAGCACAAGGAGACCATGGACGCCCGCGCCGCGGCCCGCGAGGAGCTGTGGACCGAGCGCGATGCGGGCCACTGGACCGATCCGTCCAAGGACGACGAGTAGCCTTCTCGCAGGTATCCGTCCCCCGGGAGGTCATGTGAGCGAGGCGCGCGCGGTCGTGGCGCAGGCACGGCGCATCGTCGTCAAGGTCGGGTCGTCGTCGCTCACGGGACCCGACGGTCAGCTCGACGAGGGACGTCTCGGCGCGCTCGTCGACGTGCTGGGAGCGGCGCGCACCGACGGCCGCGAGGTCCTGCTCGTGACGTCCGGGTCGATCGCCGCGGGCATCGGGCCCCTCCGGCTGGTGGCGCGCCCCACGAACCTCGAGCTGCAGCAGGCCGCCGCCTCGGTGGGCCAGGGCAAGCTCGTCCACGCCTACACCGTCGCGTTCGCGCGCTACGGGCTCACGGTGGGCCAGGTGCTGCTCACCGCGGACGACATGGTCCGCCGCGCCCACTACGGCAACGCGCGCCGCGCGCTCGAGTCGCTGCTGGCGCTCGGCGTCGTGCCCCTCATCAACGAGAACGACACGGTCGCGACCGACGAGATCCGCTTCGGCGACAACGACCGCCTCGCCGCGCTCGTCGCCACGGCCGTGCGCGCGGACGCGCTCGTGCTGCTCACCGACGTCGACGCGCTCTACACGGCCGCGCCCGACACCCCGGGCGCGCGTCGCATCGTCGAGGTGCACGGGCCCGACGACCTCCACGGCATCGACATCTCCCGACGCGGCTCCGCCGTCGGCACGGGCGGCATGATCACCAAGATCGAGGCCGCGTCGCTCGCCACGAACTCCGGTGTCCACGTGGTCCTCGCCTCGGCGCACGATGCGGAGCGGGCGGTCGCGGGCGAGGACGTCGGCACGCTGTTCCTCCCCACGGGCAAGCCCGAGACGACCCGCCTGCAGTGGCTCGCCGACGCCGCGAAGACCCGCGGCGGCATCGTGCTCGACGACGGCGCGGTGCGCGCGCTGCGCGGCCGGCAGGCCTCGCTGCTCGCGGCCGGCGTGGTCGAGATCCGCGGCGACTTCGAGGCGGGGGAGCCCGTCGACCTCGTGGCGCGGGACGGCTCGCTGGTCGCGCGCGGCTTCGCGGGCTTCTCCTCCGAGGAGGCCGACCGCATGAAGGGGCTGTCGACCGAGGCGCTGGGCGAGGTGCTGGGCGACGCGTACGCGCGCGAGCTCATCCACATCGACCACCTGGTGGTCCTGTAGTCGGTTCCCCATCACACATGTGACGCATGTGAATCCTTGGTGAGCTCGGAGCCGTCACACCGGTCCCACGCGTCACTTCTTGCACCCATGTCATTGGGAATCGCGGTCGCGCGGGCTCCCCGTGCGCGCCGTCGCACCCGTCCCTAGACTCGAGGGAGCGAGACAGGGGGCCTGGTATGAGCACGGAATCGGCCGAGCGGACAGCGACGGCGTGGTGGTCCATGGAGCCCGCGGACGCGGCGACGGAGCTGGGCGTCGGGCTCGACGGACTCACCGCCGTCGAGGCGAGCGAACGCTACTCGAGCTACGGTCCGAACGAGCTGACGGCGGCGCAGGCCGCGACCCTGTGGCAGCTCGCGCTGCGCCAGCTCGCGGACCCCATGAACCTCATGCTCATCGCGGTGACCGTGATCTCGGCCGCGATCGGCGAGGTGTCGACCGCGATCATGGTGGGCCTCCTCGTGGTCTTCAACGTGTGGTCCGGCGCGAGCCAGGAGCGCAAGGCGCAGGCGAGCGTCGACGCCCTCGCGACGATGCAGGTGCCGCAGGTGCGCGTCCGCCGCGACGGCGCCGTGGCGGCGATCCCCGCGCCCGAGCTGGTCCCGGGCGACGTCATCGAGCTCGAGGCGGGCGACATCGTCCCCGCCGACGCGCGCATCGTCCGCGCGAGCACGCTGGAGACGCAGGAGTCGGCGCTCACGGGCGAGAGCGCGCCGATCGAGAAGAACGCGGCGGCGCTGCCCGACCCCGAGACGGCGCTGGGCGACCGCACCGCGATGCTCTTCCAGAACACGTCCGTGACGCGCGGCACCGCCACCGCTCTCGTGGTCGCCACCGGCATGGCGACCGAGATGGGCGCGATCGCGACGATGCTGTCGACGGTCGAGCGCGTGAAGTCGCCGCTGCAGCGCGAGCTGTCCGCGCTCACCCGTATCATCGGCGCGGTGGCGTGGGGCGCGGTGGTGCTCATCGTCGGCCTCGGCATCACGCGCGGGCAGTCGTTCTCCGACCTCATGTTCCTCGGCACCGCCGTCGCGATCTCCGCGATCCCGACGGGCCTGCCCACGTTCGTCCAGGGCCTGCTGTCGTGGGGCGCCTCGCGGCTCGCGGAGGCCAAGGCGGTGGTCGCGTCCCTCAACGACGTGGAGACGCTGGGCGCGACCAGCGCGATCTGCTCGGACAAGACCGGCACGCTCACGATGAACCAGATGATGGCGCGCAGCGTGTGGGTGGGCGGCGAGACCTTCACGGTCGACGGCTCGGGGTACTCGTTCGAGGGCCGGGTGCGGCGCACGCAGGGCGACGAGATCCCGCTGGGCGCCCCGATCGCCTACGCCCTCGCGCTGCCGAACGATGCGACGGTCAGCGCGGACGGGGTGGTCGTGGGCGACCCGACCGAGGCGGCCTTCGTGGTGCTCGCGCAGAAGCTCGGCGTCGACGTGCCCGAGGCGCAGCGGCGCTTCCCGCGCGAGGCCGAGGTGCCGTTCGACTCGGACTACAAGTTCATGGCCACGTTCCACCACGTGGAGTGGCAGGGGGAGCGGCGGCTCGTCGCGGTGGTCAAGGGTGCCCCCGACGTGCTGCTCGCGCGCTCGTCGCACGCCTACCTGCCGACGCGGGACTCCGTGCCGGTCGCGCAGCTCGCGGACGACGTCACCGCCGAGATCGAGCACCGCTCGTCGCAGGGGCTGAGGACGCTCGCGCTCGCGCTGCGGGTCTTCGAGGTCGCCGAGGAGGCGGCGGTCCTCGCGGATCCCATGGCGGCGGTGAGCGAGCTGGGATTCGTCGCCGTGGTCGGCATCGTCGACCCGCTGCGTCCCGAGGCGAAGGTCGCGGTGGACGAGGCGCACGCCGCCGGCATCGACGTCCGGATGATCACCGGCGACCACGTGGTGACCGCCTCCGCCATCGGGCGCGAGCTGGACCTGCCGGGGGAGGGGCTGTCGGGCGCCCAGTTCGCCGCCCTCAGCGACGACGAGGTAGACGCGAGGCTCGACGACCTGTCGGTGTTCGGACGCGTCACGCCTCAGGACAAGCTCCGGCTCGTCCAGCGCCTGCAGGCGCGCGGCGAGGTGGTCGCCATGACGGGCGACGCGGTGAACGATGCGGCGGCGATCAAGCAGGCCGACATCGGGGTGGCGATGGGGTCGGGCTCCGAGGTCACCAAGCAGGCCGCGAAGCTGGTCCTCACCGACGACAACTTCGCGACGCTCGTTGGGGCGGTCAAGCTCGGGCGGGTCGTCTACGCGAAGATCACCTCGTACCTCACCTTCCAGCTGTCGCAGCTGATCGCCCTGCTGCTGCTGTTCGTGGTCGCGAGCCTCATCAACCTCAACGAGGGTGTCGCGCTCACCCCGGTCATGGTCCTCGTCCTCAACTTCGCGGTCGCGATCTTCTCGGTGCTCGTCATCATCTTCGAGCCCGAGCCGCCGGGCCTCATGCAGCGGCCGCCCCGCGACCCGTCGGCGGGCATCGCGTCGCCGCGCAACGTGGGGCGCTGGCTCGTCTACGGCGGCGCGCTGTTCCTCGCCGCCCTCGTGCCCCTGCTCGTCGGCAGCGACGAGCTCTCGCCCGACGAGGCCTCGCAGCCCATGACGATGGCCTTCGTCATCGTCGCGCTCGGCACGCTGACGACCGGGCTGCAGCTGCGCCGCGACCCCGAGACCGGGCTCACCGGGCCGTGGGGACGCGGCCCCCGGATGCTGCTGTGGCCGATCGCCTTCATCGTCCTCGCCACCGAGCTGGACTTCCTCCAGCGATGGCTCGACACGTCGTCCCTCACCGGCTGGGAGTGGCTGGCCTGCCTCGGCCTCACCCTCGCGGTGATGGTCGTCGTCGAGGTCGACAAGGCGGTCCGCCGACGTCGCCAGGCGGCCGTCGCTCCGGCCGTCGCGCCGACCGTCGCCGAGGCGGTGGCGCCCGCCCGGGGCCGCTGAGCCCCCGCATCGTCCCCCGGCGGCAGGGGGAAGGTGCCAGCCACCCCTGGGCAGGCACCCTCGAGGCTCCTAGACTCGAGTGCCATGACCGAGACCGCGATCCCCACCGATGTCGAGTCCGCCGTCCTCGAGGCCTGCCGTCGCGCCAAGCTCGCCTCGCGCGCGCTCGCGACCGCCACGACGACCGTCAAGAACGATGCGCTCCACGCCATGGCCGATGCGCTGGTCGCCCAGGGCGCGCGCATCGTCGAGGCCAACGCGAAGGACCTCGAGCGCGGCCGCGCGAACGGCATGAGCCCGGGCCTGCTCGACCGCCTCGCGCTCGACGAGGGGCGGATCGCGACGATCGCCGAGGCGCTGCGCTACGTCGCGACGCTGCCCGACCCCGTGGGGGAGGTCAAGCGCGGCTCGACGCTGCCCAACGGCATCCGCCTCATCCAGAAGGCCGTGCCGATGGGCGTGGTCGGCATGATCTACGAGGCGCGACCCAACGTCACGGTCGACGCCGCGGGCCTGTCGCTGAAGTCCGGCAACGCCGCGGTGCTGCGCGGCGGATCGGCGGCGGCGAGCTCGAACGAGGTCATCGTCGAGGTCCTCCAGGACGCGCTCGAGGGGGTGGGCCTGCCGCGCGACGCGGTGCAGTCGATCGACGCGTACGGGCGCGAGGGCGCGCGCGTCCTCATGAACGCCCGCGGGCTGGTCGACGTCCTCGTGCCGCGCGGTGGCCGCGACCTCATCCAGACCGTGGTGCGCGAGTCCACGGTGCCCGCGATCGAGACCGGCGAGGGCAACTGCCACGTCTACCTCGACGCGTCCGCGCCGCTCGACCGTGCGGCGGCGATCGTGCTCAACTCCAAGACCCACCGCGTGGGCGTGTGCAACGCGGCGGAGACGCTGCTGGTCCACAAGGACGCGGCCGACTACCTTCCGGTGATCCTCGAGCAGCTCCACGAGGCGGGCGTGACCATCCACGCGGACGATGCGGCGGCCGACCTCGCGCCGGCCAACGTCCCCACCGTCGCGGCGACCGAGGAGGACTGGGCGACCGAGTACCTGTCGCTCGACCTCGCGGTCAAGGTCGTCGACTCGATGGACGAGGCGATCGCGCACATCGCGCGCTACTCGACGGGCCACACCGAGGCGATCGTCACCAACGACATCGACGCGGCGCAGCACTTCGTGGCCCACATCGACTCCGCCGCTGTCATGGTGAACGCGTCGACCCGGTTCACCGACGGCGGCGAGTTCGGCCTCGGCGCGGAGATCGGGATCTCCACGCAGAAGCTGCATGCTCGCGGCCCGATGGGGCTGGGCGAGCTCACCACGACGACGTGGGTCGCGTACGGCGAGGGCCACATCCGCGGCTGAGCCGTCCCCGCATCGTCCCCGGCGGTGCCATAATCGCGGGAGACAACATCAGGAGGAGTCCCCCCATGATCACCGAGGCCGTCGAGACCACGTCGCACGTCGTCAACGAGCTCCCCATCAGCGCGCCCGCGATCGGGCTGCTGGCCTTCACGGGCCTGATGGCGCTGCTGTTCGTGACGTACGCGTTCCGGAGCGTCGGCACGCGCCACTGACGTGGGGTCGCCCCTCGCGCGAGTGGGCGTGCTCGGCGGCACGTTCGATCCGATCCACCACGGCCACCTCGCGGCGGCCTCGGAGGTGTGCGCGCGCCTGGGGCTCGACCAGATCCTGCTGACGCCCGCATACTCGCAGCCGTTCAAGCAGGGGATCGACGCCGCGTCGCCCGCGCATCGGCTCGCGATGTGCGAGCTCGCGGCCGCGGAGGACGAGCGCTTCGCGGTGTCGCCCGTCGACATCGAGCGCGGCGGCGTCACCTACACGGTCGACACCCTCGTCGATCTGCGGGAGCAGCGGCCCGACGCCGAGCTGTTCTTCATCACCGGGGCCGATGCGCTGGCACGGCTCGACGAGTGGCGGGACGCCGACCGGCTGCCGGGTCTGGCGAACTTCGTGGGAGTGACACGGCCCGGTCATTCGTTGGAGGAGTCGGAATGGCCACATATCCTGGTGGAGACCCCTTCGCTGGCGATATCGTCGACCGATGTGCGTCGCCGGGTGAGGGCCGGGTTGCCGATCCGCTACCTTGTACCCCGATCCGTGGCCGACTACATCGCCATGAACGGGCTCTACTACGGAGGACTTGATGACTGACCAGGGCAGGCCTTTGTCGCGCAGAGAGCGTCGAGAGGCCGAGCTCAGGAAGGCCGCCCCCGAGGAGCCCACCACGCCGATCACCGCAGCCGTCCCGGGTCCGCCGACGCATCCCGACGGCACGCCGCTCACCCGCAAGGAGCGCCGCGCGCTCGAGCGCGGCGAGCGCGGCGTCGAGACGTGGACCCAGGAGGAGGAGCTCATCGCCACGGGCCAGCTGCCCGCGATGACGCCGGACCTCCTCGAGGCGCAGGAGATGGTGGCCCGCCGTCGTGCGGAACGTGCGGCGGAGCCGGAGGCCGAGGCTGTGCCCGAGGCCGAGCCCGAGGCGGCAGCCGTGGAGGCGCCCGAGCCGGAGGCAGAGCCGGAGCCGGAGGCCGAGGCTGCTGCGGAGGCGCCCGTCGAGCCCGAGGACGTTGTCGACGAGCCCGTCATGACGGAGCCCGAGCCCGAGCCGAAGCCGGCCGCCGAGGCCCAGCCCGCGCCCGAGGACGCCTGGGAGCCTGAGGTGATCCCTCAGGAGGAGACCCAGCCGATGGTCGAGGCCGTCGCGCCGGAGCCGGAGCCGGAGCAGCCCGCCGAGCCGGAGCCCGAGGCGTTCGAGCCGCAGGCCGGGGACGAGCCGGTCGCGGAGGCCGAGCCCGAGCCCGTCGCCGAGGAGCCCACGCCCACGGGTGCGATCGACACGATCCCCGAGGAGTACCGTCACCTGTTCCCGCCGGGCTCGCTGCAGGCGCGTCGCCTCGAGGAGCGGGTGGCCCGCGGCGAGACCGTGACGCCTCCCGGCGGCACCCCCGAGACGCCCGCGCCCCAGCCCGACGCCGACGACCCGGCCGCGGAGATCCGCCGGCTGACCGCCGAGGCGATGGCCGGCATCACCCGCGCGCAGCAGGCCCGGCGCGCGCCGGCGCCGGAGCCTGCGGAGGCGCCCGAGGACGTGCCGGCGGAGGACGCCGCCCCGGAGGCGGAGCCCGAGGCCGTGTCCTCCCCCGAGGTGGAGCCGCAGGGCGCCGAGCCCGGCGTGATGGAGGAGGACGTCGAGACCGAGGTGCTCGACCCCGCCGAGGTCTACGCGCAGGCCGAGTCGGCCAGCGCCCCCGATGAGGACGCCGCCGACGACCTCGAGGACACCTACGCGCCCGCCCTGGCCGCGGAGGCGGCCGCCCAGGGCCTCCCGCAGCGGGGCACCGCCGTGACCGAGGCCCCCGCGCCCGTCGAGGCGGAGGCCGCGACCGAGACCGCCACGTCGGCGACGCCGTCGGGCGGCTCCGCGATCGTGCCGGCGGGCATGCGTCACGTCGCGCAGGCGAGCGCGTCGGCGCCCACGCGGTGGGACGCCCACCCGCTCGCGCAGGCCCAGACGCGCGAGGTCGCCGACTACGCCCCGTCCGAGGACATCCCGATCCCGGACTTCACCAAGATCATGCACGGCTACGCGTCGACGTCGTCCTCCGCGGGCACGGCCCCCGCGGGCGAGGTCGGGGACGAGCCGTCCGGCACGGACCTGCCCGGCGCTCCCGGCGACGAGTACCCGCGCCGCCCGCAGCCCGAGGCCCCCGAGGAGGGCGCGCACCACTTCGCGTGGGCGCACCTCGCGGTGATCGGTGCCGTCGCGTTCCTGCTCGGCGTGCTCGTGTGGCACCTCACGGGGAACGCCTGATGAGCGCCACCGAGCGGGCCCTCGAGCTGGTCCGGGCCGCCGCGCACGCGGCCGATGCGAAGAAGGCGGAGGACATCCTCGCGCTCGACGTCTCGGCGCACCTGCCGCTGTCCGACGCCTTCGTCATCGCGTCCGCGTCCAACGAGCGCCAGGTCGCCGCGATCGCCGAGGCCGTCGAGGACGAGCTCCACCAGCACGGCGCCAAGGCCATCCGCCGCGAGGGGATCCGCGAGGGCCGCTGGGCGCTGCTGGACTTCAACGACGTGATCGTCCATGTCATGCACGACGAGGAGCGCGGCTACTACGAGCTCGAGCGTCTGTGGAAGGACTGCCCGGTCATCGACCTGCAGCTCGGCGAGTGACGCGCGTCTTCCTCGTCCGGCACGGACAGACGGACTGGAACCGCGAGGGGCGGCTCCAGGGCTCGACCGACATCCCGCTGAACGACACGGGGCGCGCGCAGGCCCGGGCCGCCGCATCGTCCCTGTGGCCGGCCCTCGAGGGCGAGCCCGTCGTGGTCTCCTCGCTGCTCGGCCGCGCCGTCGAGACGGCGCGCATCATCGTGGGCGACCGGCCCGCGTCGATGCATCAGGACGCGCGCCTGGGGGAGCGCCGCTACGGCCCGTGGGAGGGCTTGGACGCGCATGAGCGCGCCACCCGCTTCCCCGACGACCACGCCGCCTGGAAGGCCGGCTACGAGCCCGACTTCGACGGCTACGAGACCCACGCCGAGGTCGCCGCCCGCACGACCGCCGCCGTGGAGGAGTGGGTCGCGCGGACGCCCGGCGACCTCGTGCTCGTCGCGCACGGCTCGTCGGGCCGCATGCTGCTGCTCGCGATGCTCGGCCTCCCGCTCGAGGGGCGCACGCTCGGCAGCCTCCACAACGCCGCGTGGTCGCGCCTCGTCCCGTCCGCCGCGGGCGGCTGGTCGCTCGAGAGCCACAACGTGGGCGCGCCGGCCGTCGAGGTGGCGTCGTGACCGTCCTCGTCCTCATGCGCCACGGGCGCACCGGCTACAACGCCGAGGGCCGCCTCCAGGGCTCGCTCGACGTGCCGCTGGGAGAGGAGGGGCGGCTCCAGGCCCGCGAGGCCGCCGGGGTGCTCCACGGCACCTACGGCACGCCGGACCGCATCGTCTGCTCGCCGCTGCTGCGCGCCGCCGACACCGCCGCGGAGCTGTCCGCCCTCACCGGGGTGCCCGCCCGCCCCGATGCGCGCCTCACGCAGCGCTCGTACGGCGAGTGGGAGGGCCTCACGCTCGACGAGGTGCGCGAGCGTTGGCCCCGCGAGTACGACCGGCGCCACCAGGGCCTCGACCCGCGCATCGAGGGCTGGGGCAAGGCGACCGACGTCGCCGCCCGCGTCGCCGAGGGGCTCGCCGAGGCCTGCGAGGGGGCGCGCCTCGTCGTGGCCGTGAGCCACGGCTCCGCGATCATGCTCGGCTCGCTCGCGCTGCTCGGGCTCGACGTCCACTCGACCGTCCTCGGGAAGCTTCCGCACGCCCACTGGAACGTGCTCGAGTCCACGGGGGACCGCTGGTCCGTCGCCCGCTACGGCCTATCCATCGCGTCGTCGCTGGTAGACGAGTCGGCCGACGCCGATTAACACTTCGCCAAGAATCTGGGCTAGTATCTATCTCGCTCTCAGGAGCACGGAATCCGCAAGGATGACGGGGCTGTGGCGCAGCTGGTAGCGCACCTGCATGGCATGCAGGGGGTCAGGGGTTCGAGTCCCCTCAGCTCCACGAAGTGTTGAGACAGCACTTGGCGAAAGGCCGCTCTTCGGAGCGGCCTTTCGTGTTTCCCGGGCGGCGGGAGCCGTCGCGTGGGACGATGCGGCGGTACAGGAGGTGTGCCATGGCCGGCCCCGACTCGATGCGGCGGACCGACGACGACGTCGACGCGTTCCTCGCCGCGAGCCCGCGCGCGGAGCTGCTGGTCGCGGTCGACGCGGCGCTGCGCGCCGGCATGCCGGGGGTGTCCCGCACCCTGTGGCGCGGCGTCTTCTGGGGCGGTACCGAGCAGGCGATCGTGGGCTACGGCGACATCTCGCAGCCGCGCCCGCGCGGCGAGGACGTCGAGTGGTTCCTCATCGGGCTCGCGGAGCAGAAGGGCCATGTGAGCCTCTACGTCAACGCGGTCGCGGACGGCGCGTACCTCGCGCACCGGTACGCCGATCGGCTCGGCAAGGTGAGGACCGGCGCGGCGGCGGTCACGTTCCGGCGGCTCGAGGACCTCGACCTCGCGGTCGTGACGGAGATGGCGCGCGAGGCGCTCGCGGTGTCCTGAGCGCCGCCCTTCGACACTCCGCACGGAATCCGCGGCGACACGCCGCGCCGAGGCCGCGCATCGGCCGAGTTCCACGGCGTGTCGGGGCGAGATCCGTGCGCACTGTCGGGGGAACGGGGCGCGCCTAGTGTTATAGTTCATCTATAACAACTGCCGAGGAGTGGCGATGACGACGAACGATGGCGCCCTGGGCCGCGCGACGGCCGTGGGCGTGGTGACGCCGGCGGTGCTGTGCGCCGTGGCGGTGGGGCTCGAGCTCGCGGTGATCGGGGACGTCCCGGACCCGGTCGCGACCCACTGGAGCGGCAGCTCGCCCGACGGCTTCGCGTCCCCGGCGCTCGTGCCGGTCATGACGGTGGTCGTCGGCGGCGTGCTCCCGATCGTCCTCGGCGCCTCGGGCCTGCGCTCGATCCGGCGCGGCGAGCGCGGCTTCGTGCTCCGCTTCATGCCGGCGGTGGCGGCCGGCCTCGCGACCCTCATGGCCGTCCTCATGGTCGGCTCGCTGCTGATCCAGCGCGGCCTCGACGACGCCGCGCAGGCGCCGTCCGTCCTGCCGACGATGTGGTGGGGGCTCGGCTCGGCGCTGGTCGTCGGCGCGCTCGGCTGGCTCGTCCAGCCCCGCCACGAGGAGCGCCGCCGCGAGGCGGTGGCCGCACGCCCGCTGTCGCGCGAGCCCGGCGAGCGCACGGTGTGGGTGGGGAGGGCCGAGCTGAGCCCGCCGGCGCTCGCCGCGATCGTGGCGGGGGTCCTGGTCGCGGTCGTCGCGGCCGTCGCCAACTGGCTCGTCGGGGACGAGGCCGTGGCGTGGATCGTCACGGGGCTCGCCGTGCTGCTCGCGTTCCTCGCCGCATCGTTCACCGTCTTCCACGTGCGGATCGATCCCACGGGCCTCACCGTGCGGTCCGCCGCGCGCATCGTGCGCATGCGCGTGCCCGCCGCGGACGTCGAGGTCGCCGCCCCCACCGAGGTCTCCGGCCTGGCGCAGTACGGCGGCTACGGGATCCGCTCGGTCCCCGGGGCGACGGGCGTCATCATGCGCTCGGGTCCCGCGCTCGAGGTCACCCGTCGCGGCGGACGCCGCTTCGTCGTGACCGTGGACGACCCGACCACGGCCGCCGCCGTGCTCGCCGCCGTCGCGGAGGACGCCCATGCTGCTCAGGATTGACCCCGACTCGGCCGCGCCGCTCTACGACCAGATCGCAGCCTCGGTGCGGCGCGAGGTCGCGGTCGGCCGCCTCGGCGCGGGGGAGCGGCTGCCGTCCGCGCGCGAGGTCGCCGAGGCGCTCGACGTCAACCTCCACACCGTGCTCAAGGCCTACCAGCTGCTGCGCGACGAGGGGCTGCTCGAGATGCGCCGCGGGCGCGGCGCCGTGGTCTCGTCGCGCGCCGATGCGCTTGCCGAGCTGCGATCGGAGGCCGAGGCGCTCGCCTCCCGGGGCCGCGCGCTCGGGCTCGGCCCGGAGGCCCTCGCGGCGCTCGTGAGGGCGGCCGCCGAGGAGTCCTGAGAGGTCGCGCGCCCGCGCTGCGGGCGGGACCTTCCTGGTAAGCACGCGTTCACACGCAATCCCATCGATGTTTCAAACGGTGTTTGATACGGTGGCGTCATGACATCGTCCAGCACTCGCGAGAGCATCCTCGACGCGACCGAACGCCTTGCCGCGAGCGGGGGCACCGACGCGCTGTCGCTGCGATCCATCACGCGCGAGGCGGGCGTCAACGTCGCGGCGATCCACTACCACTTCGGTGGGCGCGACGGCCTCATGCGGGCGATGCTCGACCGTCACGTCGCGCCGCTCAACGCGCGACGGCTCGCGCTGCTCGACGGCCTCGACGAGGCGGCCGGCCCGGCGGCGGTGCTCGAGGCCTTCCTGCGACCCGACCTCGAGCTCATCGACCGCCTGCGCCGCGACGGGCGCGCCTCGCTCACGCGCTTCCTCGGCGAGGCCTACGCCCGCCCCACGCCCGAGGTCGCCGCGCTGATGGCGGCGCAGTTCCATCCGGTCGCGGAGGCCTTCCTCGCGCGGTTGGCGGGGTGCCTTCCCGAGGTGCCCCCGGCGGAGCTGCGCCTGCGCCTCGGGCTCGTCGTCGCCGTGGTGCAGGGCCTCTTCGCCGAGGCGCCGGACCTCGACGGGCCCGCGCTCCTCGGCGCGGACACCCTCGACGAGCAGGTGCGCCGGCTCGTCTCCTTCGCGGCGGGCGGCGTCGGCGCGCCCGCCGCGACGCCCCACGCACGTCGGCCGTAATCACGGAGGGCACCATGTCCCCGACCACAGACATCCGACCCGAGCACCTGCGCGGGGGCGCCTGGCCGTGGCCCGTCGCCTCCCTCGCCACCCCGACCGGACGGATCGCGGTCACCGACGTCGGCCAGGGCCCGACCGTGCTGCTCGTCCATGCCGGCATGACCAGCCTGGTGTGGCGCGACGTCATCGCGCTGCTGTCGACGGACCACCGCTGCGTGACGCTCGACGCCCCCGGCAACGGCCTCACCGGGGCCTCGTCGGGCGGGCCGCCCGGGCTCGCGGGCGCGGCGCGCGCCGTCGGCGACGTGATCGACGGGCTCGGCCTGAACGATCTCACGCTCGTGTTCCACGACCTCGGCGGGCCGGCCGCCCTCGCGGCGGCGGGGGAGCGGGTCGATCGCGTGGACGCCCTCGTCGCGGTCAACACGTTCGGCTGGGCGCCGGACTCGGCCCTGCTCCGCATCGGCCTCGCCGCGATGGGATCCGCGCCGATGCGCGCGCTCGACGGCGCGTCCAGGTGGCTGCCGCGCGCCACCGCGACCGGGCTCGGCGCCGGCCGGCGATGGGATCCGGCCACGCGCGCCGCGTTCTTGCGGCTCATGGATGCCGACGCGTCCCGCGCGACCCACGACTACTTCCGTGACGGCCTTCGGACCGACGTGCCAGCCGCCGCCGACCGCGCGCTCGACGCGCTCGCGGACCGTCCGCTCACCACGGTCTTCGGCGCACGCAACGACTACTTCGGCTTCCAGCGCCGCTGGCGCGACCGCTTCCCGCGCGCGCGTCAGGAGGTGGTCCCGCGCGGCAACCACTTCCCCATGTGCGACGCGCCCGAGGACGTCGCGCGCTGGATCCGGGAGGCCCGGCACGCCGAGGGCTGAGCTCAGCCCAGCAGGCCGAGCTCCGCGAACGCCGCGGCGAGGCCCTCCCGGTCGGGCGGTCCGGCCACGTGGTCGGCGAGGTCCAGCAGCTCCGGGTCCGAGCCCTCGATCGCGACCGCGACACCCGCATACTCGAGCATCTCGAGGTCGTTCGGGCCGTCGCCGAACGCCACCACCTGCGCGCGCTCGAGCCCCAGCCGCTCGACCACCGCGGCGATGCCGACGGCCTTGTGCACGTCCGCGAGGAACATCTCGCCGGCGCCCGGCCCGAGGTCGGGGATCGAGCTCGGGATCACCGCGACGTCGGGACCGACGAGCGCGGCGATCTCCGGCAGCGGCACCTCGGCGTGGACGCTCGTGATCTTGCCGAACTCGACCCCCGCGAGCTCCTCGCTCGGACGCAGCGCGGACGTCACGTCGCGACGCCCGCGCTCCTCGGCGTCGGAGTGGACGCTCCGGCGCGGCAGGAAGGCGGACATCGCCTCGATCGTCGCGGGGCGCGCGTGGGTCGCGTCCGGCGCCTCGAGGAAGTACAGCGCGCCGTGCGCGTCGAGCGCCTCGATGGCACGGGCGGCGAGGGCGGCGGGGAAGCGGGTGTCGAGCAGCACCTCGTCGCCGAGGATCGCGTACGCGCCCGCGCCCGCGATGAAGCCGTCGAAGCCGGCCGCGGTGATGTGCTCGGGGAGCAGCGACACCGGGCGCCCGGTGCACAGCAGCACGAGGTGTCCGGCGCGGCGGGCGGCGCGCACGGCCTCCGCGTGCGCCTCCGGCACGCGGCCGTGGTGGGCGTAGGTGCCGTCGACGTCGAGGAAGATCGCGCGGCGGGACGATGCGGGGGCGGGGTCCGTCACGCCGACCAGCCTAGGCGCCGGCCCCGTCCTGCCGTCCCCAGAGCGGGACGCCGCCCTCGGACACCACCGTGAGGCCCCAGGTCCACGCGGCCGCGGTCGGGTTCCACACCGGCGCGACCACGCCGGAGAAGGTGGCGGCGGCGGTGGTCACGGTGACCGCCGCATCGTCCCCCAGCTCCCACGTGCCCTCGAGGCCGCCGGAGACGGTGCCGTCGGCCTCGAGCGTCGCCGCGACCGAGGTCGGCACGAACGGCGAGATCACCTTGTCGAACAGCACCACCTGGTACGTGCCGGCCGCGTCGTCGGCCGAGACCGCGGCGAGGCCCTCCCCGGCGTAGCGGGCGGGCGCGAGGACCGGCCAGCCTTCGGCGTTCATGTACATCTGGTGCACGCGCACCTCGTGGATCTCGCCGGTGCTCGCGAAGCGCGAGTGGAAGACCAGGAAGGACTCGCCCGTCTCGGGGTCGTCGTACCAGCTGTTGTGGCCGGGGGAGACGTAGCCCTGATCGCCGCCCATGCCGGGGCCGTCCGCCCACTCGAAGCCGCCCACGAGCTTGACGCCGTACGGCTCGATCGACGCGTCGTCGAAGACGGTGCCGGGCGCGCCGGCCACGTCCGCCATGGCGTTGCCCTCGGCGTCCACGTACGGCCCGTCGGGGCTCTCCGAGCGCGCGACGCGCACCTCGTAGCCGCCGGAGGCGTCCAGCCCGCCGAACGACAGGAACAGGTAGTAGTAGCCGGTCTCCTCGTCGTAGCGGATGGACGGCGCCTCGATGCGCGAGTGGTTGCCCCCGACCAGGTGCTCGCCGTAGCCCTGACCCTCGACGGGGAGACCCGTCTCCTCGTCCATCTCGAGGATGAAGATGCCGCCCGAGTACGAGCCGTAGACCATCCACAGGTCGCCGTCCTCGTCGTAGAAGGCGTCCGGGTCGACGGTGTTGGGGTGGACCGTCGCGTCGTAGACCTCGCCGGCGTTCTCGGACTCCTCGTCCCACATCCCGGACCGGAGGAGGATCTGCTGGTTCACGTACGGGCCCTCGACCGAGTCCGCGATCGCGAGGCCCAGCGCGGAGCGCGCGGAGCTGCCCTCGCAGGCGTTGTAGTACATCGCGTAGCGGCCGTCGGGCAGCTCCACCACGTCGGCCGCCCACAGGGTGTCCGACTGGGCCCACGCGAAGGTCTCCGCGAGCTCGGCGCGGATGTCGTCGAAGAGCCCCGCGGCGTCCGCGTCGCCGACGCTCATGCTGTTCTGCGTCCAGCTCATGAGGTCGGTCGTGTGCGCGGACGCGGCATGCGAGCCGAAGACCCAGACGTCGTCGCCCGCCGTCACCACCGAGGGGTCGTGGACGGTGACCTCGTCGAAGGTCGGGGCGGGCAGGTCGGGCAGGCCGCCGGACGATGCGCTGCACGCGCTGAGCGCGAGGGTGGCGGTCGCGAGGGTGGCCGCCGCGGCGGCGGCACGGGTGCGGTTCATGCGGGTACTCCTGTGCGTCGTTGGACAGAGCGGGCGGCGCGGGGCGCCGACGTGGTCGCAACTGTACAACGTTGTAAACACGCGCTCCAAACCCGCCCCCGGCCCGCGCATCGTCCCCGGACACGGCGAAGCGGGGGCGCCCCGGGAAGGTAGGGCGCCCCCGCTCCTGGGAAGGGAGGGGTCAGCCGGCGGCGAGCGCGGCGACGTCCTCCGGGGAGAGTGCCGACGTCCACACCGCGAGCTCGTCGATGTCGCCCTGGAACGGGGTGTCCCAGTAGTTCACGCCGAGCGCGAAGGTGGCGGACGGGCTGGTGAGGACATCGGTGAACGCCGGGTTCGCGCCCACATCCGTGCCGTCGACGTACAGCGCCACCTCGCCGGCGTCGACCGTGAACGCCACGTGCGTCCACGCGCCGACCGGGACGAGCTGCCCCGTGATGCCGTCGTACCAGCCGGCGCCGTCGTTGGACCACAGCATCGTCTCGCCGTTCCAGCCCTGCGGGACCACGCTGAGCCACCTGTTCGACGCGCTCGCGGCGAAGAAGGCGGTGGTGAACCCGGTCAGCTTCTCGGGACGGAGCCACATCGACACCGAGTACGTGTCGCCCTGGACGAGCCCGTCGGGGAGGCGCACGCCGGAGGTGCCGTCGAGGTGGAGCGCGGCGCCGTCGACGCCGTCGGGCGCGTACGAGACGCTGCCGCCGGTGTTGTCGGCCCGGTCGCCCGTGACCCACGGCGTGCCGAGGGCGGCCTCATCGTCGGCGAGCGTGCCCTCGAAGGACCATGCGCCCACGAGGCTGGGCTCGGGTCGCGCCTTGACGACCACCGAGAACGGGACGGCCTGGACCGCAGCGCCGTTGGCGATCGTCGCGGTCAGGGTCACCGTCGCATCGTCCTCCCCGACGCCGGGCCGGGTGGCGTCGCCGGTGGCGGACACGTGCGCCGGGTCGGACGAGGTCCACGCGATGGTGGTCTCGCCGGTCCCGGTGGTGGGCAGGTCGAGGTCCGCGACCACGGCGGACGTGTCGCCGAGCGTGAGGTCGGCGACGACGGCGTCCACCGCGGCTTGGCCGCTCAGCACGTCGACCTGCCGGCCCCACAGCGAGACGCCCTCCGAGGACTGGACCGTGAGGCCCACCGTCCAGGTCTCGCGCTGGTCGTCCCACACGGGCGCGAACACGCCCGTGTACGTGGCATCGGGCGTGATGAGCTCGGCCTGGTCGTGCCCGGTGAGCTTCCACGTGCCGGTGAGGCCACCCGTGAGCTTGCCGTTGGTGGTGAGCGTGACGTCGACCGGCAGATCCGGCGCGGCGCTGACCTCGGTGCCGAGGTCGACCACCTGCCAGGTGCCCACGACCTCGTCGCGCTTGATCTTGCGGTCGGTCTCGCCCGCGTAGCGGAAGGGCGACACGACGGGCCAGCCATCGGCGTTCATGTACATCCTGTTGACGCGGACGTTGTGCATCTCGCCGGTGCCGGGGAAGCGGGAGTGCAGCACCATGTACGAGTCGCCCGTGGCGGGGTCGTCGTACCAGGAGGTGTGGCCGGGGGAGACGTACCCGGTGCCCTCGCCGGTGCCGGGGTCGCCGACCTCGCGCGTGAACAGGTAGCCGTCCATGATCTTGACGCCGTAGGGCTCGATCGAGTCGTCGTCGAAGATGGTGCCGGGCGCGCCCGCGACCGTCGACATGTCGTGCCCGTTGGCGTCGAGGTACGGCCCGTCGGGTTTCTCGGAGCGGGCGACGCGGACCTCGTAGCCGCCGTCGGCGCCGAGGCCGCCGTACGACAGGAAGAGGTAGTAGTAGCCGGTCTCCTCGTCGTAGCGGATGGTCGGCGCCTCGATGCGGGCGTGGTTGCCGCCGACGAGGTGCGTGCCGTAGCCCTGGTCGGGCAGCGGGAGGCCGGTCTCGGGGTCCATCTGCAGGATGAAGATGCCGCCGGAGTACGAGCCGTAGACCATCCACAGGTCGCCCTCGGCGTCGAAGAACGCGTCGGGGTCGACGGCGTTGGGATGCACGGTGGCGTCGTAGATCTCGCCGGGGTTCTCGGACTCCTCGTCCCACATGCCGGACTTGAGCAGGATCCCGAGGTCCTCGTACGGGCCGTCGACGTCGTCGGCGACCGCGACGCCGAGCGCCGACCGCGGGGAGTCGCCCTTGCAGGCGTTGTAGTACAGGTAGTAGCGGCCGTCCGCGAGCTGGATCACGTCGGAGGCCCACAGGGTGCTGGTCTGCGCCCACGCGAAGGTCTCCTCGAGCTCCGCGTAGATGTCCTCGAACAGCGGGTTGTCCGCGTCCTGGCTCAGGTCGATCGAGTTCTGGGTCCAGTGCATGAGGTCGGTCGTGTACGCCGACGCGCCGTGCGATCCGAAGATCCAGACCTCGTCGCCCGACGTCACGATCGACGGGTCGTGGACGGTGACCTCGTCGAAGGTCGGTACGGGCGGCGTGGCGGGCTGGTCGCCCCACGCGGGTGTCGCGGCGGCCGCGCCGGTGAGGGCGGCGGTGGCGGCTATCGCCCCGAAGGTGAGGCGTGTGCTGCGGCTGAGGGCCACATCATCTCCTGTTCATCGTTGGACAGAGACTGCTGCGAGGACGTCGGTGACCTCGCCGACGCGACTGTACAACGATGTAGATGGGCGCGCAATCCGTGGCGGGCGCGACGCCGGGGAGCGTCCCGCCTGGTGCGTGCGGGTGCCTCCGGGTGCCCGGGCGGCGTCCTCGGCGCGGTGCTTCACTGGTGGGGGAGGTGCCGATGGACGCCTGGAAGGTCCGCGACGGCGCGCTGCGACGCGAGTCCGTGCCCGACCCGGTGCCCGCCGCCGACGAGCTGCTCGTGCGCGTCGAGGCGTGCGGTGTGTGCCGCACCGACCTGCACGTCATCGACGGCGACCTGCCCGTGCATCGTCCCGCCGTGATCCCCGGCCACCAGGTGGTGGGGACGGTCGTCGGCGCGGGCGAGGCGGTGCGGTCGATCGACGAGGGCGACCGGGTCGGCGTCGCGTGGCTCCACCGGACCTGCGGGACGTGCCGCTGGTGCCGGTCCGGCCGCGAGAACCTCTGCCCCGAGGCGACGTTCACCGGCTGGGACCACGACGGCGGCTATGCGGAGCTCCTCACGGTGCCCGAGGCGTACGCGTACCCGCTGCCGCGCGACGAGGAGGCGCTCGGCCTCGCGCCGCTGCTGTGCGCCGGCATCATCGGGTACCGTGCGCTGCGCCGCGCCAACCTCCCGCCGGGCGGGGTGCTCGGGATCTACGGCTTCGGCTCGAGCGCGTCGATCACCGCGCAGCTCGCCAAGGCGGCAGGCGCGACCGTGGTCGCGATCACGCGCGGCGAGCGCAATCAGGCGCTCGCTCGCGAGCTCGAGGTCGACTTCGTCGGCGGAGAGGATGCCGCCCCGCCCGAGCCGCTCGACTCCGCCATCGTGTTCGCGCCGGTGGGGGCGATCCTCACGCAGGCCCTCGATGCGACGGTGCGCGGCGGCACCGTGGTGAGCGCGGGGATCCACATGTCGCCGATCCCCGGGATCGATTACGACAGGTCGCTCTTCTTCGAGCGCGACCTGCGCTCCGTCACCGCCAACACCAGGGCCGATGGCGCCGAGTTCCTCGCCCTCGCGCGCAACCTGCGTCTCGCGCCCGCCGTCACCACGTACGGCTTCGACGGGGTGGACGATGCGCTGATGGACCTGCGTGCCGGCCGCGCCGGCGGCTCGCTCGTGATTCGCATGGGCTGAGGCGCGGGCGTCCCCACCCGACCGGCTCGACCCGGGGTCTCCGCGAGCCCGCCTCGCATCGCTGCGGCGCGCGCCCCGCGCGGCCGTCGCACCCTTCATCCGGACAGCGTTGTCCGGTAATGTCGACCTCGCTACCGGACAACGCTGTCCGGTTCCGACTCGAAGGGGAGAACGATGGCGGAGTGGGACGAGGAGGTCGACCTCCTGGTCGCCGGGACGGGTGCGGCGGCGATGTCCGCGGCGATCGCGGCGGCCGACGACGGGCTCGAGGTGCTGGTGGTCGAGGGCTCGCCCGAGTGGGGCGGCTCGACGGCGATGAGCGGCGGCGGGTGCTGGCTGCCCGGCCACCCGGGCATGAAGGAGATCGGGGTCGAGGACTCCGAGGAGAAGGTGCTCACCTACCTGGACGCATGCGTCGGCACACCCGAGGAGGTGGGGCCCGCATCGTCCCTCGAGCGCCGCCACGCCTTCGTGCGGACGGCGCCGACCGTCCACACCTGGCTCGAGGGCCACGGCCTGGTGTGGAAGACCGCCAAGAAGTACCCGGACTACTACCCGGACCTGCCCGGCGGCATCGCGGGCGGGCGCACGGTCGAGCCTGCACCGTTCGACGTCAAGGACCTGGGCGACTGGTACGGCCACGCCAGGGAGACGCTGCCGCCGGGGCTGCCGCTGTTCGCGGGCGACACGTACCTGCTCGCGCGCGCATGGTCGACGCCGAGCGGTTTCGTGGGGGGCGCCACGCTGGTGTTCCGGGCGCTCGGCGGCCTGGCGACCGGGAAGCGGCTCACCGGGCTGGGCATGTCCCTCGCGGCGCGCCTCATGTACATCGCGAAGTTCGAGCAGCACACGGAGGTGCGCCTCGAGTCGCCCGTGGTCGACCTCGTGATCGAGGACGGCGTGTGCCTCGGGGCGGTCGTCGGTGGGCCGGGCGGCGAGCGCCGCATCCGCACCCGCGTCGGCGTGCACCTCGGCGCCGGCGGCTTCGACCACAACGCCGCATGGCGCGCGGAGTACCAGGGGCTCGACCAGGAGCAGTCGTCCGGCAACCCCGCGAACACGGGCGGCGCGATCGAGGTCGCGATGCGTCACGGAGCGGACGTCGCGCTGATGGACGACGCGTGGTGGGGTCCCTCCGTCGCGCCGAGCAGCAAGTCCGGGCCGATCTTCATCGTCTCCGAGCGCTCGATGCCGTTCTCGATGGTCGTCGACCAGGAGGGCAGCCGCTACGTCGACGAGTCGACCAGCTACGTCGACTTCGGCCACGCCATGATCGAGCGCGGCCTCGAGCGCACCAACCACAGCTGGATGGTCCTCGACGTGCGCCACCGGCGTCGCTACCTCAACAACCCGTTCCTCATGGGCACCAAGCACCTCTACGAGGAGGGCGTCGCGGTCAAGGCGGACACGCTCGAGGAGCTCGCCGAGAAGATGGGCGTCGACAAGCCGACCTTCAAGCGCACCATCCAGCGCTTCAACGCGTTCGCGCGCTCCGGGGTCGACGAGGACTTCGGGCGCGGCAAGGACGCGTACGACCAGTACTACGGCGACCCGACGCACGGCCCGAACCCGAACCTCGGCGAGATCGCGAAGGGTCCGTTCGTGGCGGTGAAGATCGTGCTCGGCGACCTCGGCACCAAGGGCGGGCTGCTGACGGACGAGCACGCCCGCGTGCTCGACACCGAGGGTGCCGTGATCGCGGGCCTCTACGCCGCCGGCAACTGCTCGGCCTCGGTGGTGGGGCGCACGTACCCGGGAGCAGGCTCGACGCTCGGCCCGGCGCTCGTCTTCGGCTACCTGGCCGGGCGCCATGCCGCGGCCCGCGCCGCCGAGCTGGCAGTCGAGGGCGCCGTGGACCGGGCGGTGGGCGAGCCCGCGGAGCACGGTTCCGGCGCGTGAGCGGCGGGGTGGGGTGGCGCGAGGCGTCGCCGCCCCACCCCTCGCCGCGGGTCCGTGCCTCGGGCGGGCGCGGACACCCGGCGGGAAGGGTCTAGGGTCGATGGTCGTGAGATACGCAGCGATCGGCGACAGCTTCACGGAGGGGGTCGGGGACCCGCAGCCCGACGGGACGATGCGCGGGTGGGCCGACCTCGTCGCGCTCGGCCTCGCGGCCGCGCACGGCTCCGTCGAGTACGCGAACTTCGCGATCCGCGGCCGCCTCATCGAGCCGATCGCCACCGAGCAGCTCGACGCCGCGCTCGCGCTCGACCCGCGGCCGGACGTGCTGACGTTCAACGGCTCGGGCAACGACATGATGCGGCCCGGCTGGGACGGCGCGCGCGTCGAGGCGCTCACCCGACGGGTCGTCGACCGGACCGCCGATGCGGGGGTGCGGCTCGTCATCCTCTCGGGTCCCGACCCGACCGAGCGGCTCCCGCGCGGGCGCTCCTTCTCGGAGCGCGCGGACGAGCTCATGGCGATCGTCGACCGCCTCGAGGCCGAGCACGACCACGTGACGTTCGTCGACAACTACCGCGACCCCGAGATGCGCCGCGCCGCCTACTGGGACACCGACCGCATCCACCTCAACCCGCTGGGCCACTCGCGCGTCGCCGCGCGGGTGCTCGCCGCGCTGGACGTCGAGACCGACCTGCCCGTCGCGCCCGAGGGCGACGCGGGCCGTCCGGGGGTCCTCGCGGAGGCCGCCTACGTGGGGCGCTACGTGCTGCCGTGGATCGGCCGCCGGCTCACGGGGCGCTCGTCGGGCGACGGCCGGCTGCCCAAGCATCCGGGCTGGACGACCGTCGAGGGACCCTCTGCCTGAGAGGGGCGATCCCCGTGTGCGGGCCGTCGTTCCACCGCCCGGTGTGCGGGTCGCGGCGGGCGCCGCGCGGCGGCCGGACCATCGCTGGCGCACGGTAGCGTGACGCCATGGCGACCCCCGAGTTCATCCTCGACCTGCGGTCCAAGATCGGCACCGACCTCCTGTGGCTGCCCGGCGTGACCGCCGTGGTGCTGCGGCCCTCGCCCGCGCGGCCCGGCTCGCGGCAGGTGCTGCTGGTGCGGCGCGCGGACAACGGCGCATGGACGCCGGTGACGGGCATCGTCGATCCCGGGGAGGAGCCGGCCGTGGCGGGCGCGCGCGAGTGCCTCGAGGAGGCCGATGTGGTCGCCGAGCCCGAGGCGCTCGTGTGGGTGCACTCGCTGCCCGAGATGCGCTACGAGAACGGCGACCGGTCGCAGTACCTCGACCTCACGTTCCGCTTCCGCTACGTCAGCGGGGAGCCGTTCCCCGCTGACGGCGAGAACCTCGAGGCCGCCTGGTACGAGGAGGACGACCTGCCGGAGATGTCGGAGGAGATGGCCAACCGCGTCGCCGCGGGCCTCGCGCCCGGCGACGTGTGCCGCTGGTCGTTCTGACGGGCCGTCGGGCATCGGCCCTGGTCGGGCCCCTGGTCCAGGCCCGGCGCGCCGGGTAGCGTGACCGCATGGCGACGCCCGACTTCATCCACGCGCTGCGGGCGAAGGTCGGTCATGCTCCGCTGTGGCTCATGAGCGCGACCGCGGTGGTGGTGCGGCCCTCGTCCTCGCGGCCGGGCGTGCGCGAGGTGCTGCTTGCGCATCGTGCGGACTTCCTGACGTGGGCGACGATCGGCGGCATCATCGATCCCGGCGAGCAGCCCGCGGTCGCCGCCGCGCGCGAGCTCCGTGAGGAGGCGGGAGTCGAGGCGGAGCCCGAGACCCTCGCGTGGGTGCATGTGCAGGATCCCGCCGTCTATCCCAACGGCGATCACGTGCAGTTCCTCGACCTCACCTTCCGGTTCCGCTGGATCAGCGGGGAGCCGTTCCCGGCCGACGGCGAGAACCTCGAGGTCCGCTGGTTCGACGAGGACGACCTGCCGCGGCTCAGCGCCGAGATGACCGCACGGGTGGCGGCGGTGCTGGAGGCGGGCGAGGTCACGCGCTTCGAGGTCTGAGCGTCGGCGGTGGGCTCCGCACGCTTGCCCTTCATCCGCTCGCGCCCTTTCCGGGGAGCCGGTGGACGGTTCCGGGGGATCCGCGACTCCTGCGGGGAGCTGGCGGACGGTTCCGGGGGATCCGCGACTCCTGCGGGGAGCTGGTGGACGGCGGGACCCGAGGGTGCCCGCCCGCTCCGCGCCGCTCAGTGCGCGGCGTGCCCCGGCTCGGGCGAGTCGATGGGCCGCTCGATGAAGAACGCTCCGATCACGAGGGTCGTGGCGAGCGAGGCGGAGATGAGGTACGCCGCGCGGATGCCGGCGGCGATGGCCTCGGCCTCCGCGGCGCCGGTCGCGACCTCGCCCGCGGCGACAGCGGCCATGGTCGACACGAACAGCGCCGTGCCGGCTGCGGCCGCGACCTGCTGGACCGTCGACACCGTGGCCGAGCCGTGCGAGTACAGGTGTCGCGGGAGGGCGCCGAGGCTCGCGGCGAACAGCGGCGTGAACATCAGCGCGAGGCCCGCGCTCATCGCCACGTGGCACGCGAGCAGCGCCCACCACGGCGTGCCCGGGTCCAGGATCGCGGACAGGGTCCACAGCGTCGCCGCGACGATCGCCGAGCCCGGGATGAGCAGCGGCCGCGGCCCGAAGCGGT
Source organism: Demequina litoralis (assembly GCF_030418455.1). GTDB lineage: Bacteria > Actinomycetota > Actinomycetes > Actinomycetales > Demequinaceae > Demequina > Demequina litoralis. Next base: position 3,969 of record NZ_JAUHPW010000011.1, on the reverse strand, counting down.
CGACCGCCCGGCCCACGGGGCGCGCGCACAGGCCCATGAGCAGGCCGCCGGGCAGGAGCAGCAGGCCGCTCTGCAGCACGGACAGGCCGAGCACCTCCTGCATGAAGATGGGCAGCAGGATGATCATGCCGAACAGCGACATCATCATGACGACGAACATCGCGATCGACACCGAGAACGTGCGCGCGCGGAACGTGCGCAGGTCGAGCAGGGCGTCGTCGATGCGCTGCAGCACCAGCTGGCGCCACACGAACAGCGCGAGCGCGACCGCGCCGACCGCGACGGCGAGCACCGTCGACAGCGGCAGCCCGTCGCCGCGCGCCTCGCCGATCTGGCTCAGCCCCAGCACGATCCCGCCGAAGCCGAGCGCCGACAGCACGACCGAGAGGCCGTCGATGGGTGCCTCGCGCGTCTCGCTGACGTCCCGCATGAGGCGCCAGCCGAGCACGAGCACCGCCGCCGCGATGGGCAGCACGAACACGAACATGAACCGCCACGAGAAGGCGGAGAGGATCAGCCCCGAGATGGTCGGGCCGATCGCGGGCGCGACCGCGATCACCACCGAGATCGAGCCCATGCGACGCCCGCGGGTCGCGGGCGGCTCGAGCTGCATCACCGTGGTCATGAGCAGCGGCAGCATGATCGCGGTGCCGCCGGCCTGCACCACGCGCGCGAGCAGCAGCACCTCGAATCCGGGGGCCAGCGCCGCGATCAGGGTGCCCGCGGTGAACAGCGCCATCGCGCTGAGGAAGACGGGCCGGGTGCGGTAGCGCTGCAGCAGGAAGCCCGTCACCGGGATGACGATCGACATGGTCAGCAGGAACGCCGTGGTGAGCCACTGCGCCGCGACCGCCGTGATCCCGAGGTCGGTCATGAGGTGCGGCAGCGCGACACCCATGATGGTCTCGTTGAGGATCACGACGAACGCCGAGACGATGAGGACCCAGATCACCACCGAGTTGCGGCGCACGGTGGCCGCGTCGTCCGCCGGGTTCGTAGCGGCCTCCGCGGGCGCGGCGGAGGGGGTCGGGGTGGTCGCCAGGTCGTCGGACATGGTCTCCATTGTGACGCGGGGCTCGGACATCGCGTGAGCCCCCACTTGTGAGGGTGCCCTCACTACCGTGGATAACTCAGTCATTGCCTGATCTCGCCCGGCGTGCCTAACATCGTCATGCTGAGCCGGCGGTGCACCCCGCCGGAAAGTGTCCTGGGGGGACCGTCGACCGGCGGAGGATGCGGAGGTTCTGATGGTGCACACGGCTGAGGGGGCCGCTCGTCGCTTCATCGCGCGCGACGTGCGAGCAGTAGGGGCCGCGCTGGATCCGTCGGGGCTGAGGATGGTGCGGCTGGACGTGTCGGACGAGTCCGACGACGCGATGCCGCTGGGGCCTGACGAGCATCCTTCGCCGGTCTCACCGGGCGCGTTCGCGCAGTGGGTCGCGCGCCTGGGGACGCCCGGGGCGCTGCCCAACGTCTACCTGCCGTCCGAGCCGCGGCTGTCGCGGCCCGACGGCGACGACATGTTCACCGGACCGGAGCTCGACGCGCATGCGCGCCGCTACCTCACGGCCGCGACCGACGCCCGCGCCCTGCGGGTCCGCGGCCGCGTGCTGCAGTGGATCGCGCAGCGCTCGGCCGTCGACGTGGCAGGCACGCTGCGCTGGGCCAGCCTGTCGTGCGGTCCGGCGTTCCCGCTCGTGGCCGCGATGGCCGGGGCGCGGGGCGTCGGGGCGGACGTGTCCGCGACCTTCGTCGACACCTGCACGGATGCGCTCGACGCGAGCCGTCGGGTGGCGCTCGCGCACGGGATCGACCCCGGCGCGCACCGGTTCGTGAGCGTCGAGGACCAGCCTGCCTCGCCCGCGGCGGTCGTCGAGGCGGGCACGCAGCACCTCGTCGAGGCTCTGGCGCTGCTGTCCACGGTCTCGCCGGACGAGGCGCCTTCCGCGCTCGCGGATGCGTATGCCCTGGTACGCCCGGGTGGGACGCTCGTGTTCTCCGTGATGCTCGACGACCGTCCGCCGTGCGCGGGCTGCGCGGCGCTGGGATGGCCCACGGGGCCGACCCTGGACATGGCGGGTGTCGCGGAGCTCCTCGCGGCGGCCGGCGTCCCGTGCGAGGACGCCCTCGCGCTCGTGCCGCAGGACGGCATCTACGCGGTGATCCAGGTCGAGCGTCCCTGACCCGGGATCGGTAGCCTCGTGCGCGTGGACGATGCGCGCGACGAGGTGGCACCCTCGGCGCACCGCGCCGTCGGCATCCTGGGCGCCGGCCGGTTCGGCGCGGCGATCGCGCGGCTGTGCCGCGACGCGGGGATCGAGGTGACCGTCGCATCGTCCGGCGATGACCCGGCGGCTGCGTGCGCCGCCGATGTGGTGATCCTCGCGATCCCGCTCGGCCGCTACCGGTCGTTGCCGGCGGACCTGCTGCGCGACCGGATCGTCGTCGACGTGATGAACCACTGGTGGGAGATCGACGGCGCCCGTCCCGACCTCGAGGACCCCACCACCTCGACGTCCGAGACCGTGGCCGCCTTCCTCGACGGCGCGCGCGTCGTCAAGGCGCTCAACCATGCGAGCGTGTGGGAGCTCGAGAACCTCGGGCGGCCCGCGGGCGACCCGGACCGCCGCGGCATCGCGGTCGCGGCGGACGATGCGGGTGCCAGGGCGGCCGTGGCGGCGCTCGTCGACGCGCTCGGCTTCGACCCGGTGGACGCGGGCCCGCTCGCGGCGGGCGTGATGTTCGAGCCGCCGACCGAGATCTTCGGCTCCGACGCGACCGCCGCGGAGATCCGCGCGATGCTCGACCGCTTCCCGCGCTCGCAGCGCGGGCGGGTGGTCGCCCGGGCGCGCGGCAAGGCGTGACGATGCGCGTCGTCGTCGCGCCGGACACGTTGAAGGGGACGTGGCCCGCCGAGCGTGCGGCCGCCGCGATCGCGCGCGGCTGGAGGTCCGTGCGGCCGGACGATGCGGTGGTCGAGATCCCGCAGGCCGACGGCGGCGAGGGGACGCTCGCCGGGGTGCGACACGCGCGGCCCGAGGCGGAGCTGCGCAGCCGCGGCCTCGTCACGGGTCCCGCGGGCGCTCCCGTGGTGGGCGCATGGTTGGACCTCGGGGACGGCACGGCGCTGTGCGAGCTCGCCGTGGTCGCGGGGATGCACCTGATGCCGGAGCTCGACGCCCTGCGCGCGACCTCGCGCGGGCTCGGCGAGGTGATGGCGCACGCGCTCGACGCGGGTGCGACGCGGCTCGTCGTCGCCCTCGGGGGATCGGCGTCGACCGACGGAGGGCTGCCCGTGCTCGAGGCGCTCGGCGACCGGCGGCCGCCCCCGGGCGGCGCCACGGTGCTGTGCGACGTGCGCGCGCCCCTGCTCGGACCGGCGGGCGCGGCCGCCGTCTTCGCGCCCCAGAAGGGCGCGTCCGCTCTCGACGTGGCCGTGCTCGAGGAGCGCCTCGAGGCGGTCGCCGCGCGGCTGGGGGCCGACCCGACGGTGCCGGGCGCCGGCGCCGCCGGAGGCGTGGGCTATGCGCTGCTCGCGTGGGGCGCCGCGCTCGTCGAGGGCGCGCCGGAGATGGCGCGCCTGACGGGCCTCGAGGAGGCGGGGCGGGACGCGGACCTGGTGGTCACGGGGGAGGGGCGCTTCGACTCGCAGTCCTCGCTGGGCAAGGTGACCGGGCATGCGCTCGCGGCCTTCCCACGGGTGGCGGTCGTGGCCGGCGAGGTGGCGGTCGACCCCGGGGTGTGGTCCGCGTCGCTGACGGCGCTCGCGGGCTCGCGGGAGGCCGCGATGCGGGAGCCGGACCGGTGGCTCGAGGCGGCCGGGCGTGCCGCGGCGCATGCGTGGGAGGACCGTGGTCCCTCCGCTTTTGTGCCGCCTCGGTAAACGATGTAAATTCCACGGAGGCCCCGCGCGGCGCGCGCCGCGCGCGCCGCCCCCCCCCCCCCCCCCCCCAGGGGACCCCCCCGGCC
>NZ_JAUHPW010000010.1 GCF_030418455.1 Demequina litoralis | reverse complement strand
AGCCCGAACGCGCGCTGAGCACCTCGCAGGAGACGCGGGGGCGGGACGGCAGCGGGACGGCGGCGGGACGGCGGCGGGACGGCGGCGGGACGGCGGCGGTCCTGGCGTCCTCGCAGGTGCGGGGGGCTAGGCTGGCCCCGTGACCACCGATCCGCGGTTCGCACGGAGCGCCGACTCGCTCGCCGATGCGGTCCTCGCGCTCGCCGCCGAGCGCCCCATCGAGCGGGTCACGGTGACCGAGGTGGCGCGCCTCGCGGGCGTCACCCGCGCGACCTTCTACAACCATGCGACGTCGCCGGCCGCCCTCCTCGCGCAGGTGCTCGAGCGGGAGCTCGACGAGATCCGCGCGGACTTCCTCGGCCAGGTCGCGGCGGACCCCGGCGGCGTCGAGCAGATCTGGCGGGCGTCGGAGCTCGTGCTCGTCGGCCACGTGCTCGCGCACCAGGCCGTGTACCGCCAGGGCCTCACGGCGGCGGACGATCCGCGCGGCTCCGTGCTCGCGACCCTCGTCGCCAACCACGTCGAGGTCAGCCTCGGCGCGCTGGCCCGGTCGCACGGCATGCCGGAGGCCGGTCCGGAAGCCACGCGCGTGGCGATGGCGGCCGCCTTCGTAGGCCAGGGCACCGCGGGCGCGCTGCGGGCATGGCTCAACACCCCCGCTCCCCTCGACCCGGACGAGGCGGTCGACGCGTTGCTGTCGCTCATCCCGCCGATGTGGTTCGCGGTCGCGCGCGCCTGAGCCACCCCTACCGCACCCGGTGCAGGAATCCCCCGGGACCTCCGGGTGTTCATGCACGCATCGGGAACCGCGATCATGGACCGGGTCCCCCCGTCGAAGGAAACGCATGACGTCTGCACTGTTCTCGCCCCTGCCCCTCCGCGCCGTCGAGGCGCGCAACCGCCTGTGGGTGAGCCCGCTGTGCCAGTACTCGTGCGAGGAGCAGGACGGGATGCCCGACGACTGGCACCTCGTCCACCTCGGCTCGTTCGCACGCGGCGGCGCCGGGCTCGTGATGGCCGAGGCGACCGCGGTGCTGCCCGAGGGGCGCATCTCGCCCTGGGACACCGGCATCTGGAACGACGCCCAGCGCGACGCGTGGGCCCGCATCGTCCGCTTCATCCACGGCCAGGGCGCGCTCGCCGCGGTCCAGCTCGCGCACGCCGGCCGCAAGGCCTCGACGTACCGCGAGTGGACCGGCTCCGGCTCGGTGCCCGCGAGCGAGGGCGGCTGGACCACCGTCGCCCCGTCCGCGCTCGCCTTCGACGGCTACGCCGTGCCCGAGGCTCTCGACGAGGACGGCATCGCGGCCGTGGTCGACGCGTTCGGCGAGGCGGCACGCCGCTCGCTCGAGGCCGGCTTCGACGTGCTCGAGGTGCACGCCGCGCACGGCTACCTCCTCCACCAGTTCCTGTCGCCGCTGTCGAACACGCGCGACGACCGCTGGGGCGGCAGCCTCGTCGGCCGCGCCCGGCTCCTGCTGCACGTGGTTCGTCGCGTCCGCGAGGTCGCCGGCGCGGACGTGCCCGTCCTGGTGCGCGTGTCCGCGACCGACTGGCGCGAGCCCGAGGGCTGGACCCTCGACGACACCGTCACCGTCGCGCAGTGGCTGCGCGAGGCCGGCGCCGACCTGGTCGACACCTCCACTGGCGGCCTCGTGCCCGACGCCGTCATCCCCGTCGCTCCCGGCTACCAGGTGCCTCATGCCACCGCGATCCGCGAGCGCTCCGGCATCGCCGCCACGGCGGTGGGCCAGATCGTCGACGCGCATCAGGCGGAGGCGATCGTCGCGTCCGGCCAGGCGGATGCCGTGTTCGTGGGCCGCGAGTTCATGCGCGACCCGCACCTGCCGCTGCGCGCCGCCCACGAGCTGGGCGCCGAGATCGACTACTGGCCGCCGCAGTACCGCCGCGCGTCGTTCAAGCGCCGCCCCGCGCTCGTCGCCGCGGAGGCCTGAGCGCCTACGCGCCGTCGACGGCGCGTGTGGACGCGCGCTCCACGAGCTGCGTGGGGATCGGGGTGTCCGCCGTGTCCGCGGCGTGCTCCTCGAGCGCGACGAGCACCTTGTGCATGACCAGGCGGCCCAGCGCCTCGAAGTCCTGGCGCATCGTGGTGAGCGGCGGGTAGAGGTAGCCGGCCTCCGGGATGTCGTCGAAGCCCACCACGCTCACATGCTCGGGCACGCCCAGGCCTCGCCCGCGCAGCGCGGACAGCAGCCCGATCGACATCTGGTCGTTGGCGACGAAGATCGCCTCGCCCGCGTCGACGTCGAGCTCGATGCCGAGGCGGTAGCCGCTCGCGGCCGACCAGTCCCCCACCAGCGGCTCGACCACCTCGAGCCGGCGCGACGCGAGCTCGTCGCGCCAGCCGCGCTCGCGCTCCGCGGCGTCGGGCGCGTCCGGCGGCCCCGCGACGTGGAGGATCCGCGTGTGCCCCAGCTCGGCGAGGTGGCGCACCGCGGCGCGCGCGCCCCGGTACTGGTCGATGGAGACGATGCGCGGGTCACGATGCGGCGTCGACGCCGCGGCGACCACGGGGATGCCGAGGTCGAGACCGCGCACCACCTCGAGCGCGGCCGCCTGGGCGACGACCACGACGATCGCGTCGACGCGCTGCCTCAGCAGCCCCTCGATGCTCGCGCGCACCACCGCCGGATCGTCCTCGGGGGCGCTCACTGCGTCGACGGAGTAGCGCGCCTCGCGCGCGGCGATGTTGACGTGCATGGCGATCGCGACGGGGCCGTGGTCGGTCACGGTGGGCGTGAGCAGCCCGATGGTGCGCGTGCGGCGCGTGACCAGCGCGCGCGCCGCGGGCGACGGGCTGTAGTGGAGCTGCGCGATGGCCTTCTCGACGCGCTCCTTGGTGGCCGGGCGCACGTTGGGCATGCCGTTGAGCACGCGCGACACCGTCTGGTGCGAGACGCCGGCGAGCCGCGCGACGTCGAAGATGTTCGCGGCCTTCGCGCCCTTGTCCTCCGGCATGCCTACTCGCCGTCCTCGTCGGGCTGCGCGACGAGCGCGAGCAGCGAGTCCGCGGTGAGGAGGCCCGCGGGCGCCGTGCGGACGATGCGGCCGTCCCGGACGACGGCGACGCGGTCGCCCACGCGCAGCACCTCCTCGAGCTCGGCGGAGATGAAGACGACGGACATGCCGTTGTCCGCGAGCTCGCCGACGAGGTTCTGGATCTCGACCTTCGCGCCCACGTCGATCCCGCGGGTCGGCTCGTCGAGCACGAGCACGCGCGGCGACAGCGCGAGCAGGCGTGCGAGCAGCACCTTCTGCTGGTTGCCGCCCGACAGGGTGCCGGCGTGCCGGTCGAGGTCGGGCGGACGGATGTCGAGCGCCTCGACCCAGCTGGCGGCGAGCTCGCGGCGCCGCGCGGCCGGGATCTGGCGCAGCACGCCCCGCTCGGCCTGCAGCGCGAGCGTGATGTTGTCGAGCACGCTGAGCTCCGCGACGATGCCGTCGCGGCGGCGGTCCTCGGACGAGTAAACGACGCCGAGCGAGATGGCGCGGCGAGGCGAGTCCAGGTGCACGTCGCCGCCCTCGATGCGGATGATGCCCGCCTGCGCGCGCGTCACGCCGGTGAGGGTGCGGGCCAGCGAGGTCCGTCCGGAGCCCAGCAGCCCGGCGACCCCCAGCACCTCGCCCTCGCCGAGCTCGACGTCGGCGTCGGCGATGCCGTGCGCCGCCGACACCCCGCGCGCCTCGAGCACGACGGCCGCGTCGGGCGCCGCGTCGTCCCCGTGCTCGCGCTCCTTGAGGGCGGCCATGTCGTGGCCGAGCATCTTCTGGACGAGGTCGATGCGCAGCAGCTCGGTGGTGAGGTACTCCCCCACGAACGCGCCGTCGCGCAGCACGGTGACGCGGTCGCAGATCTCGTAGACCTGATCGAGGAAGTGGGACACGAAGAGGATCGCCACGCCGCGCGACTTGAGGTCGCGGATCACGCGGAACAGCTCGGCGACCTCGTCGAGGTCGAGGCTCGAGGTGGGCTCGTCGAGGACCAGGATCCGCACGTCGGTGGAGATCGCGCGGGCGATGGCGACGAGCTGCTGGACCGCGACCGAGTGCTGGCCGAGCATCGACGCCGGGTCGATGTCGAGGCCCAGGTCGAGCAGGATCTCGCGGGCGCGAGCCTGCATGAGCCGCACGCTGATGACGCCGCCACGGCGCGGCTCCCGGCCGAGGCAGATGTTCTCCGCCACCGACAGGTTCGGCAGCACCTCGATCTCCTGGTAGACGGTGCTGATGCCCGCCGCCTGGGCCTCGTGGGGGCTGGCGAAGACCACGTGGTCGCCCTCGAGGCGCAGCTCGCCGGCGTCGAGCGGGAGGACGCCCGTGACCGCCTTGATCAGGGTCGACTTGCCCGCGCCGTTCTCCCCCATGAGCGAGTGCACCTCGCCGGGGAACAGCCGGAAGTCGACGCGGTCGAGCGCCGCATCGGCACCGAAGCGCACCGTCGCGCCGGTGAGCTCCAGCAACGGCCGCACCTCGTCCACCGCCCCATTATCAGGGCAGGGACGAGGTGCGACGGTCGACGCGGCTGGCAGACCGCTAACGTCGACCCTCCGACCGGGCCACGATGGCCCTCTGCACCACGATGAACAGCAGCAGCAGCGCGCCGACGATGATCTGCATCCACGACTGCTCCGCGCCCATGAACGAGATGATCGTCTTGATGGTGCCGTACACGAAGACGCCGATCATCGAGCCGATCACGTATCCGCGGCCGCCGGTGAGGATGGTGCCGCCGATGACGACCGCGGCGATCGCGTCGAGCTCGGTGCCGATGCCGTTCCGCGGGTAGCCCGCGCCCGAGTACGCGGTCAGCACCAGGCCGGCGAGCCCCCCGCAGAGGCCGCTGATGACGTATGCCATCACCTTGGCGCGGGCCGTCCTGAGGCCCATGAGGCGAGCCGACTGCTCGCTGCCGCCGATCGCGTAGATGGTCCGCCCGAACCGCGTGAGGTGGAGGACGAACGCGGCGATCGCGACGGCGCCGAGCGCGATGAGGCCAGTCGGGGTGATGTACCAGTCGCCCAGGCGGATGCGCGTCGACTGCAGCCACAGGATCCCGGGCTCCTCCACCTTGATCGAGGACAGGCTCACCACGTACGCGAGCCCGCGCCCCAGGAACAGGCCCGCGAGCGAGGCGATGAACGGCTGCACGTTGAAGTACTGCACGAGGATGCCGATCATCAGGCCGATCGCGGCGCCGCCGAGCAGCATCGCGGGGACCGCGACGAAGGCCGGCGTGCCCTCCGCGAGCAGCCTCGCCCCGAGGATGCCCGAGAACGCCATCACGGACCCGACGGAGAGGTCGATGCCGCCCGTGAGGATCACGAACGTCATGCCGACCGCCAGCACCAGCAGGTACGCGTTGTCGAGCAGCAGCGCGGAGATGTTGCGCGGGGTGATGAAGTCGCCGCGCAGGAAGATCTCGGCGCCGACGAACAGCACCAGCAGGATCGCCACCGCGGCGAACGTGGGCATCATGCTGCCGTGCCGGCTCACGAACGTCTGCAGGAACGACGGGCCGGCTGCCCGCGTCCCGGTCCCGGTCGCCATCGCGGTCATCGCGCCACCTCGGCCTTCTGCTTGTCCTCGACCACGTCCTCGACCACGGCCGCCTGGGGCTTACGTGAGCGTGACATCCTGCTCAGCGCGTTCCTGATGCGCGGCGACTGCACCACCACCACGACGACCACGACGACCGCGAAGAACACCGGGCTCTGCGCGGACGGGACGCCCAGGAAGAGGATGGTCGAGTCGAGGGTCTGGATGATGAGCACGCCGATGACGGTCCCCGCGATGGAGAACTTGCCGCCGTTGAGCGACGTGCCGCCCAGCACCACCGCGAGGATCGCGTAGAGCTCGATGAAGACGCCGGCCGCGTTCGCGTCCGCGGCGCGGATGTTCGAGGCGTAGAGGATGCCCGCGAGGCCCGCAAGCGTCCCGCTGACGATGTACGCGCCCCAGATGATGCCGCGCGAGCGCACTCCCGCGAGGCGGCTCGCCTCGGGGTTGATGCCCACCGCCTCGGTGAGCACGCCCAGCGCGGTGCGCCGCTCGACGAGCCCGATCACCGTGATCGCGGCGACCGAGATGAAGAACGCGAACGGCAGCACGAAGAGGTAGCCGGTCGCGATGTACGAGAACGGCTCGGAGTTGACCGTGGTGATGAAGCCGCCGGTGATGAGGAGCGCGACGCCGCGGCCGGCGAGCATGAGCACGAGCGTCGCGATGATGGGTTGTATCCCGAGCACCGCGACCAGGAAGCCGTTCCATACGCCGAGCACCATCGACACGAGGATCGCCACGACCACCGCGATGAGCACCGTCGCGAGGTTCCCCGGGTCGTCGGAGCCGTCGATGATGGTGAGCGCCACCGCACCCGACACCGCCATGATCGCGCCGACGGAGAGGTCGATGCCGCGTGTCGCGATCACGATCGTCATGCCGAGCGCGACGAGCATGAGCGGGGCGCTGTCGCGCAGGATCGTGATGATCGCCCCGAAGAGCTCGCCGTCGCGGACCCTGAGCTTGATGAAGTTGGGGCGGGCGATCGAGTTGACCGCGATGAGCGTCAGCAGCGCCACGACCGGCCAGAACAGCCGGTGCCTCCAGATGGACCTCATGCCGCGCTCCCTTCGCCGGCGTTGGCGATGTAGTCGATGAGCCCGTCGAGATCGACCTGGGTCGAGTCGAGCTCCCCGATCTTCCTGCGGTCGCGCATCACCGCGACCCGCTGGGCCAATCGAAGCACCTCCTCCAGCTCGGAGGAGATGAAGATGACGGAGAGTCCCTGAGACGACAGCTCGGAGACCTTCTTCTGGATGTCGGCCTTGGCGCCGACGTCGATGCCGCGCGTGGGCTCGTCGAGGATGAGCAGCTCGGGGGCCGTCGCGAGCCAGCGCGCGAGCAGCACCTTCTGCTGGTTGCCGCCCGAGAGGTTGCCCACGAGCGCATGCGGGTTCGCGGGACGCACGCCGAGCGCCTCGATGTACTCGGCGACCACCGCGTCCTGATCCTTCCTGGGCACCTTCCGCATCCAGCCCTGCCGGGCCTGCATGCCGAGCACGATGTTCTCCGCGACGGTGAGGTCCGCGACCACGCCCTCCTCGCGGCGGTTCTCCGACGAGAACGCGATGCGGTGGTCGATCGCGTGCCGGGGCGAGTGCACCTTCGCGGGCGCGCCCCGGACCTCGAGCCGACCCGCGTCGGGGCGGTCCGCGCCGTACAGCAGGCGCACCAGCTCGGTGCGCCCGGAGCCGAGGAGCCCGGCGATGCCGACGACCTCGCCCTCGTAGACGTCGAGGTCCGCGGGCTCGAGCACGCCGCGCCTGCCGAGCCCCTCGGCCCTCACCACCGGGGCGCCGGTGCGGTCGATCGCGCGGTGCGAGGACTTCTCCAGCGTGGCAAGGTCCTCGAGCTCGCGGCCGATCATCTTGGTCACCAGCGCGTCGCGCGGCAGCTCCTCGACCGGGTGCTCGCCCACGAGCGCGCCGTTGCGCAGCACCGTGATGCGGTCGGAGATCTCGTAGACCTGGTCGAGGAAGTGCGAGACGAAGAGGATCGCGACGCCCTGGGAGCGCAGGTCGCGGATGACGTCGAAGAGCTGCTCGACCTCGCCGCGGTCCAGGCTGGACGTCGGCTCGTCGAGGATCAGCACCTTGGCCTCGAGCACCATCGCGCGGATGATCGCGACCAGCTGCTGGATCGCGATGGAGTGGCTCGCGAGCATCGAGCGCGGGTCGATGGCCAGCCCGAGGCTCTCCATGTGCCGCGCGGCCTCGCGCTGCGTGGCGCGCCAGTCGATGCCGCCGCCCTTGCGCGGCTCGTGGCCCAGCATCACGTTCTCCGCGACGGTGAGGTTCCCGCAGAGGTTGACCTCCTGGTACACCGTCGAGATGCCCGCCTCCTGGGCGTCGGACGCGCTGTGGAAGGTGCGCTGCTCCCCGGCCACCCTGATGGTGCCGGAGTCGATCGCGTAGACGCCGGTGAGCGCCTTGATGAGGGTGGACTTGCCGGCACCGTTCTCCCCCATGAGGGAGTGGACCTCGCCGGGTCGCAGGGTGAAGTCGACGTCGTCGAGGGCGAGCACGCCGGGGAAGCGGATGGTGATTCCGCGCATCTCGACGATCGGGGGGACCTCGTTGTCCGCAGGCATGGTGTGCAGCTTTCTGGCTCGGGTTGTCGCGGGGGCCCGTTCGGGGAGCCGGCTGGCGCCGACCCCCCGAACGGTGTCCCTGCCCTGCAAGGTCGTGATCGCGGGGATCAGTACTTGCGGTCCGGCAGCGCCGCCTCGGCCGCCGCCTGGTCGAACGCGAGGTCCTCGACGTACTGGACCGGCTCGACGGACTCGCCGTTGACCACGCCGGTCACCGCCGCCGCCACGAGGTCGCCCAGGAGCGGGTTGCACTCGACGATGTAGTTGATCTTGCCGTCGACGAGCGCCTGCATGCCGTCGTGGACCGCGTCGATCGAGATGATCTTGATGTCCTCGCCCGGCACCGCGCCGGCCGCCTCGATCGCCTCGATGGCGCCGAGCGCCATGTCGTCGTTGTGCGCGTAGACCAGGTCGATGCCGTCGACGCCGTAGTTCTGGATGAAGCCCTCCATCACCGACTTGCCGCCGTCGCGGGTGAAGTCGCCGGTCTGCGAGTCGAGCTTGGTGATCATCGTGCCCTCGATCGCGGCGTCGAAGCCGGTCGCGCGGTCGTTGGCGGGCGCGGAGCCCGTGGTGCCCTCGAGCACCACCATGTTCGTCTCGGTGTCGCCGAACTCCGCCGCGGCCCACTCGCCCGCGGTGACGCCCTCCTGCTCGAAGTCGAGGCCGATCCAGGCCGCGTACAGGTCCTCCGACGCGGACACCGTGCGGTCCTCGAGGATCACCGGGATGTCCGCGTCCGCGGCCTCCTGCAGCACGTCGTCCCAGCCGTCCTCGACGATCGGCGCGATGACGATCGCGTCGACGCCCTGGTTGATGAACGAGCGCACCGCGGCGATCTGCGCCGCCGTGTCGTTGTCCGCGGCGTTGAAGACCAGGTCGAAGCCGTTCTCCGCGGAGAACGCTGCCTTCATCGACTCGGTGTTGGCCGAGCGCCAGCCCGACTCCGAGCCGGTCTGCGCGAAGCCGACGGTGATGACGTCGCCACCGCCGCCCCCGTCCGCGGAGTCGCTCGAGCCGGTGTCCGGATCGGACGAGCACGCGGTGAGCGCCATGGCTGCGGCGCCCGCGATCGCGATGGTGGAAAGAAAACGCTTCTTCATTCTCAGAACCTCCCTGTTCTGGCCCGGCGTCGTTGCCGGTGGTCGAGCGCGTTGCCCCCGGAGCCCCGCGAAGGACCCCGTGTCTCGGATATTAGCGCTCACAATGTGAGCCCTCACAAGTGGGTTTTGGTCACGTTTGGATAACGCCTCCCCGCCCGCGGTCGCGCTCTCACGCGCGTCGATCGCGCCGCGGGATGTGAATGCTCACTTTCCCTGGACGCGCGAGGGGCCCGCGCATCGTCCCGGGGGACGATGCGCGGGCCCGGTCGCCATGGGAGGCTCAGCCGCGCGCGGGCGCCCGCCTCAGCACGGCCCATCCGAGCACCCCGAACGCGAGGCTCACGGGCAGCGTCCACGCCATCACCACCGCGAGCGGGTTGCCGGTGAAGAAGTCCGCCACCGGGCCCCAGCCCGCGTCGAGCAGCCACCACACGAGCGCCACGAGGGCGAGCGCCAGGGCACCGAAGTAGAGGTAGAGGCCGTAGGCCTTCCAGCGCACGAACAGCGCGCCGATCATCGCGCCCATCGACGTGAACAGCAGGTAGAGCGCGAAGTAGTGGAACGCGACCACGCCGAAGGGCTCGTCGTACAGGTAGGCCGGGGCGTAGAACGAGCCGTTCAGCCCCCACCCGCCGGTGGCGCGCTCGACGAGGGCGAGGAGCCCGAGCCCGAGCCCGAAGACCACGGCCATGATCGCGAAGAACGCCACGGTCCCGAGGTAGTACTCGCGCCGCGTCGACGAGAACCCGAGCGCGAAGCGGAAGCCCGCGTTCATCGCCTGGATCGCGATGATCATCATGTAGATGACGAGCCAGCTCACGCCGCCGGCGTAGCGGAACGCGTCCTCCTCGATGCCAGGTCCCGCATAGTGGCTGATGATCGCCCAGATGGTCCACGTCAGCGCGTGGATCGAGACGAGCACGATCCACGGCAGGATCAGCGACGGCCATGGGTTCGCCGCATGCAGGCGCACCACGTTCCAGATGCGACGGCCGGCGGGCACGAGTGCCTCGGGTCGGGCGGTGTCGGCGACGGCGGCCATCACGCCACCTCCTCTGCGGGGGTCGCGCCGCCGGTGCGGCGCACGATGAGCTGCTGGAGCGAGACCGGCGTCACCTCGAGGCCGGACGATGCGGCGCGCGCCCTGTCGTCGCCGCTCAGGCCCGCGACGGTCGCCGAGGCGATGCCGCCGATGTGCTCCCGGGCGAGCACCTCGCGGCCCGCGACGAAGGCCTCGACGTCGGCCTTGCGGCCGACGAGCGTCGAGGCGGTGCCGCGCAGGTCCTCGGTGGCCGCGTCGATCTCGATCCGGCCCTCGTGGATGACGAGGACGTGGTCGAGCAGGTCCGCGGCCTCGTCGATGAGGTGGGTCGACAGCACGATGGTGCGCGGGTGGGCGGCGTAGTCCTCGAGCAGGCGGTCGTAGAAGATGTGCCGCGCGACCGCGTCGAGCCCGGCGTACGGCTCGTCGAGCAGCGTGAGCTCGGCCCTCGACGCGATGCCGACGATCGCCCCGATCGCCGAGCGCTGCCCGCGCGACATCTTCTTGATCATGCGGTTCACCGGCACGCCGAAGTCCTCGACCAGGCGCGCGGCGAGCGTCGCGTCGAAGTGGGGGAAGAACCGCGGCGCCATGGCGAGCACGTGCCGCCCGCGGTACGCGTCGGGGTAGCTCTGGGACTCCTTGATGAAGCACAGGCGCGTGAGCGCCCGGGCGTTCTCGACGGGGTCCTCGCCGAGGACGCGCACCGCGCCCGAGCTCGGGAAGTCCTGGCCGGTCACGAGGTTCATCAGCGTGGTCTTGCCGGCACCATTGCGGCCCAGCAGCCCGCAGATGGACCCCTCCTGGATCTCGAAGCTCACGCCGTCGACGGCGTGCACGTCGCCGAAGCGGCGGCTGAGGCCCGTGGCCTCGATGATGGCGGTCACTCCCCCGCCTCCTTCCTGATCATGTCCGCGAGCTGCGCGGGGCTCAGCCCGAGCGTCGCGGCCCGCTCGACGAGCGGCCGGACGTGCTGCGCGCGGAACGTCTCGCGGCGCGCGGCCAGCAGCCGCGCCCGCGCCCCCTCGGATACGAACATCCCGATCCCCCGTCGCTTGTAGAGCGTCCCCTCGTCCACCAGGCGGTTGACCCCCTTGAGCGCGGTCGCCGGGTTGATCCGGTGGAACGCCGCGAGCTCGTTGATCGACGGCACCTGGGACTCCTCCGGCAGCGAGCCGTCGAGGATCCTCGCCTCGAGCTGCTCCGCGATCTGCTGGAAGATCGGCCGGCCGTCGTCCACGCGCCCTCCCGGTTGTCTGGTTAGTTACTTCACTAACTAACCAACCATGCGTGCGGCGCCCTGTCAAGGCGGGCGCCGCATCGTCCCTGGGCCCGGCGGCCCGCACCCGTGTCCGCGGCCCTCGGTAAGGTGAGGGCCATGACCGACACCCCCCTCGTCTGGATCGACTGCGAGATGACGGGACTCGACGTGGGCGCCGACGCCCTCGTCGAGGTCGCGTGCCTCGTGACGGACTCCGACCTCAACATCCTCGGCGACGGCGTGTCCGTCGTGATCAAGCCCTCCGACGAGGCGCTCGCCGGCATGGGCGACTTCGTCCGCAACATGCACGTCGAATCGGGCCTCCTGCCCGAGCTCGCGCACGGCACCACCATGGAGGACGCGCAGGAGCAGGTGCTCGCGTACATCCGCGCCCACGTGCCGGTCGCGGGCAAGTCCCCCCTCGCGGGCAACACCGTCGGCATGGACCGGATGTTCCTCGAGCGCGACATGCCGCAGGTGATCGAGCACCTGCACTACCGCGTGGTCGACGTCAGCTCCCTCAAGGAGCTGGTCCGCCGCTGGTACCCGCGCGTGTTCTTCCAGGCCCCCGCGAAGACCGGCGGCCACCGCGCGCTCGGCGACATCCGCGACTCGATCACGGAGCTGCGCTACTACCGCGAGACCATCCTCGTCCCGCTGCCGGGACCGGACTCGGACGAGGCCAAGACGGCCGCGCAGCGCGTGACGCCGGGCGCGTCCACCGCAGCCCCGTAGACCCGGTATACTCTTCCGTGGCCCTCTTCGCGAGGGCCGATGGTGGCTATAGCTCAGCTGGTAGAGCACCGCGTTGTGGTCGCGGGGGCCGCGGGTTCAAGTCCCGTTAGCCACCCCATCACCAAGACCCCCGGCGTCCAGGACGCCGGGGGTCTTCGCTTTCCCGCGCGGTCTATCCTTGCGGGGGCGCCGCCCCGCGGCGCACGTCTGAGGAGGTCCCATGTTCGCTGCCCTGACCGGAGCCGGCCTGTCCGCCGCGGCGGGCCTCAACGCGTTCATCCCGCTCGTCATGGTCGGGCTGTTCGCGCGCTTCACCGACTTCATCGTGCTGCCCGAGCAGCTCGACTGGCTCCAGTCGTGGCCCGCGATCATCATCGGCCTCCTCCTGCTCGCCGCCGAGCTCGTGCTCGACAAGATCCCCGGCGTCGACCACATCAACGACCTCCTGCAGTCGCTCGTCCGCCCCCTCGTCGGCGGCGTCATCTTCGCGGCGACCGCCGCGGCCCAGGTGATCGACCAGAGCAACTTCTGGCAGGAGAACCCGCTCGTCGCGGGCATCGTCGGCGCGATCATCTCCGCAGGCGTCCACACCGCGAAGTCGGCGTCCCGCCCGTCCGTCAACGCCGCGACCGCGGGCACCGGCGCACCCGTGGCCTCGTTCGCGGAGGACGCGACCGCGGTCGCGCTCAGCCTCATCGCGATCTTCGTGCCGATCCTCGTGATCGTCGTCCTCATCGCCATGGGCGCGGTGTTCTACCGCGTCGTCACCACCGGCCGCCGGCGCCGCCGCCGGCGCGCGCAGCTCGAGGCCGAGGAGCGCGCCGAGCGCGAGGAGCGCGCCGCGGCCGGCATGAAGACGCCGTGGTGGCGGGGCCGCTGGCGCTGACCCGCCCCCGCGCCGCCGCATCGTCCCGCCGGACGATGCGCGGGCTCAGGCCGCGGGCGCCTCGCCGAAGTCCGCGAGGAAGTCCGCGACGAACTCGTTCGCCGGGCTGCCGGTGACCTCCTCGGGCGTGCCGAGCTGCTCGAGCACGCCCCCGCGCGACAGCACCGCGATGCGGTCCGCGAGCAGCACCGCCTCGCGCATGTCGTGCGTCACCATCACGACCGTGAGCCCCAGCTCGCGCTGCAGCGCCTGGAACTCGCGCTGGAGCCGACGGCGGCCCTGCGGGTCGACCGCGCCGAAGGGCTCGTCCATGAGCATCACCGGCGGGCGCGCCGCGAGCGCGCGGGCCACCCCCACCCGCTGACGCTCGCCGCCGGACAGCTCGTGCGGGTAGCGCGGCCCGTACGTGTCCGCCGGAAGACCCACGAGGTCGAGGAGCTCGGCGACGCGGTCGGCGGTGCGGGCCTTGTCCCAGCGGAGCAGGCCCGGCACCGTCGCGACGTTCTGCGCGACGGTCCGGTGCGGGAACAGCCCGACGTGCTGGATGACGTAGCCGATGCCGCGGCGCAGCTCGACGGGGTCCTGGCCCATCACGTCCGTCCCGCCCACGAGGATGCGGCCGGAGCTCGGCTCGACGAGGCGGTTGATCATGCGCAGCGTCGTCGACTTGCCGCAGCCCGAGGGGCCCACGAGCGCGAGCACCTCGCCGGCCCGGGCCTCGAGGTCGAGCGAGTCGACCGCGACGGTGCCGTCCGGGTAGACCTTGCGCACGGCCTCGAGCACGATCCCGCTGGTGTCCATCGGTCCACCGTAGCGCGCACCCCGGGACCGTCCAGGGACGACGTGTACGGTCGAGGGGTGGACAATCCCTGGCTGTCGCTCGACTATCTGCGTCGCAGCGGCGACGAGGTCTGGGAGCAGCTGGTCATCCACACCACGCTCACCCTCGAGGCGATCCTCATCGCGGCGGCGATCGCGCTGCCACTCGCGGTCCTCGTGCGGCGCTCGCCGCGGCTGTCGGGACCGATCCTCGGCGTCACCGGCGTGCTCTACACCGTGCCGTCGTTCGCGCTGTTCGCGCTGCTGGCGCCGTTCACCGGGATCGGCCGCACCACCGTGCTCATCGGGCTCGTCGCGTACGCGCTGCTCGTGCTCGTGCGCAACACGGTGGTCGGGCTCCAGGGGGTCGACCCCGACATCGTCGACGCCGCGCGCGGGCAGGGCTACACCCGCATGCGCATGCTCCTCACGGTCGAGCTGCCCAACGCGCTGCCGAGCATCATCGCCGGTCTGCGGATCGCCACCGTGTCGACCGTGGCGCTCGTCACCGTCGGCGTGGTCGTCGGCTACGGCGGGCTCGGCCAGCTGATGTTCCGCGGCATGCAGTCCAACTACCGCGCGCAGATCGCGACCAGCTCGCTGCTGTGCCTCGCGCTCGCGCTCGTGCTCGACCTCGCGCTCGTGCTGCTCGGCTGGTGGCTGATGCCGTGGACCCGCGCCACCCGTCGCCGGTCCCGGCGGGCGCGGGCCGCCGCGCGCTCCGCGGAGGCCGCCGCGTGAGCACCATCGGCGACGCGTGGGACTACCTCACCACCCCCGAGAGCTGGGTGGGCGCGAACGGCATGTTCGGCACGAGCTTCGACGGGTCGCTGCGCTTCCAGCAGGACTCCATCATCGCGCTCACGATCGAGCACATCTACATGTCCTTCGCGGCGGTCGGCATCGCGGCGGCCCTCGCGCTGCCGCTGGGGCTGTGGCTGGGCCACGTGCGTCGCGGCGGCGGCGTCACCACCGTCATCTCGAACGTGTCCCGCGCGATGCCCACGCTCGCGCTGCTCACGCTGTTCGCGGCCTCCGCGATCGGCTTCGGCAACCGCGCGGTCATCATCGCGGCCGCGATCTTCGCCTTCCCTCCCATCCTCACCAACACCTTCACCGGGATGTCGGGCGTGGACGCCGACGTGCGCGAGGCGGCCTTCGGGCAGGGCATGACGCGCCTCCAGGTGGCCCTGCGGGTCGAGCTGCCGCTCGCGGTCCCGCTCATCGCCGCGGGGCTGCGGACGTCGGCGACGCAGACCGTCGCGACGGTGCCGCTCGCCGCGCTCGTGGCGGGTGGCGGCCTGGGCGTCATCATCAACTCGGGGCTCGCGACGCAGCGCTACGGCCAGGTGCTCGCCGGCGGCCTGCTCGTGGCCGCCGTCTGCCTCGGGATCGACTGGGTGCTGGGCCGCGTGCAGCGCGCCGTCACCCCGCCTCCCCTGCGCCGGGCGACGGTCGCCGCCGCCTGAGCCCGCGCATCGTCCATCCGTCCGCCCGCGCGCACGCGCCGAACGATGAATACCCTGGAAACCGGGCCGCACGGGAACAACGTGCCCGCATCGGAGGTTGCGGCCCAGTGAGTCCCCTACCCGAGGAGTGACATGCGAACGAGGAATCCACTGATCGTCGCGGCGGCCGCCGGCACGCTGCTGCTGGCCGGATGCGCGTCGGGAGGCTCGGACGGCGAGGCGTCCGGCTCGGCCTCCGAGGACGGCACGATGGCGCAGGAGTGCCAGCCGGTGCCCGGCGACGCGATCACCGTGCTCACCGACGACCTCATGCTGCAGAACGCCGACAACGTCATCCCGGCCGTCAACGCCGACGCCGCCACGCCCGAGCTGCTCGCCGGCCTCGACGCGGTGTCCGCGGTGCTCACCACCGACGACCTCATCCAGCTCAACAAGGCCGTCGACATCGACCGCACGACCTCCCAGGAGGCCGCCACCCAGTACGTCGCGGACAACGGCATCGAGTCGCCGGAGCAGGGATCCGGCTCGATCGTCATCGGCGCCGCGAACTTCTCCGAGAACATCACGGTCGCGGAGATCTACTCCGCCGTGCTCGCCTCGGCGGGCTTCGAGACCGAGGTGCGCACCATCGGCAGCCGCGAGACCTACCTGCCCGCGCTCGAGAGCGGCGAGATCCAGGTGGTGCCGGAGTACGCCGCCACCGTGACGGAGTTCCTCAACCTCGCCCAGAACGGCGCCGACGCCGAGGCCGTCGCCTCTGGCGACGTCGACGAGACGGTCGCGGCCCTCGAGCCGCTCGCCGAGACCGCGGGCCTCGTGTTCGGCGACCCGTCGGCCGCGCAGGACCAGAACGCGTTCGCGGTCACGCAGGGGTTCGCCGACGAGTACGGCGTCACCTCGCTCACCGAGCTCGCCGAGACCTGCGGCACCATCTCGCTCGGCGGCCCGCCGGAGTGCCCGGAGCGGCCGTTCTGCCAGATCGGGCTCGAGGAGGAGTACGGCCTCGAGGTGTCGCAGTTCGACTCGCTCGACGCGGGCGGCCCGCTCACGAAGAACGCGCTGCGTCAGGGCCAGGTCATGGTGGGCCTCGTGTTCAGCTCGGACGGCGAGCTGGGCTGACGCCCTCCACGCACCACGGAGGCCCGGCCCCCTCGGGGACCGGGCCTTCGTCTGAGGGTCGTCAGGCGGCGGCGCGCAGGTGGTGCACGACGGGCTTGACGAAGTACTCCGCCGCCTGGCGACGCGTGGCGTCCGCGGGCGACATGCCCGCGTCGACCCAGCGGATCCAGTCGACGATGCGCTCGGCGGAGCCGCGCAGGTCGAAGGCGTGCTGCCAGCCGAGCAGCTCCGAAGCCTTCGAGCCGTCCAGCCAGAGGAGCTTGTCCTCGGGGAAGGCGCAGGCCTCGCACGCGGGGCTGATGAGCGACGGCTCGCCCCAGGCGCGGGCAAGCTCGAAGACCATCTCGCCGGCGGTGAAGCCCGAGCTCGGCGGCGCGAAGTTCAGCGCGTCGACGGTGCGCTCCTCGGCGCCGAGCAGGCGGGTGCCGGCGAGGACGAAGCCCGCGACCACGTCGAGGACGTGCTGGAACGGGCGGACGGCGAGCGGGTCGCGGACGGCGAAGACGCGCTCGTCCTCGAAGGCGCGGATGCAGTTGGGCACGAGCCGGTCGGCGTCGTCGCCGCCGCCGATCACGTTGCCGAGCCGCACCGACGTGGCGCGGTACGGGGCGCCGTCGAGGCGCGTGAGGTCGGTGAACTCGCGGAACAGGATCTCCGCGATGGTCTTGGACGCCGAGTACGGGCTGCAGCCGCCCAGCGGGCTGTCCTCGGTGAGTTTGCTGTCGCCCGGCTTCATGGGCACGTAGCACTTGTCGGACGTCACGTGCACGAGCGCCGGGATCATGCCGAGGCGCGCGGCCTCGAGCACGTTGAGCGAGCCGCGCAGGTTCACGTCGAACGTGAGGTGCGGGTCCTCGAAGCCGCGACACAGGAGCGCCTGCGCGGCCAGGTGGTAGACGATGTCGGGGCGGTGCTCCTCGATGACCGAGAACAGCGTCTCGCGGTCACGCACATCCGCCTCGTACTGCCGGGTGCAGACGTCCCCGAGCCACGCGGCGCGAGCCGCCGAGGAGGGATCGTCGTTGATCGAGTACCCGATCACGTCGGCGCCGAGATGCTCGAGCACCGTAGTGAGCCACGCGCCGATGAAGCCGCTGTGGCCCGTGACAAGCACGGTCCTGCCGGTGAAATCCGGCATGCCCTCAGCCCGCTCAGCCATGTCCATCACGTTCCCCCCGTTTTGTGATCCCCCCTGGACGGGTCGCGACGTCGTTCCCCCAGCCCCTCGGCAGGGGAGGACGATGTCCTCACCCGGTAGGTTCGAGGAGCTCCGCCGGACCCTCCGGTCCGGCTTTGTCCCTTTTGCCCACGTTCTTACTTTTAGCGCACGGATAGGCGATTCGCCAGTCCTGATTGCGGCGGTTTGTGCGATTCGCACAGTTCTTGCGCGGCGGTTCGGAGCGTCGGACGGCGTCGTAGCGGCGGGTTCGCCGCACGACGGCACCCGCGCCGGCGGTTTCCGGGAACACGCCCGGCTCGGCCCTCGCGGGCCGGATCGGCAGCGCCGAGCTAGGGCCGCTCCCCCGCGGCCGGCACCAGCGGGCGGTTCTCGTAGAAGGTCTGCAGCACGACCGTCGTGCGGGTGGTGACGTTGACGGCCCGCCTGATGTCGCGGATCAGCGCCTCGAGGTCGGGCGGCGTGCCGACGCGGACGAAGAGCATGTAGCTCGCGTCGCCGGCGATCGAGTGGCACGCCTCCACCGCTTCGAGGTGCTCGAGGAGCTGCGGGACGTCGTCGACCTGCGCGGGATCCAGCGGCGTGATCTCGATGAAGGCGGAGAGCGGACGCCCCACCGCCTGCGGGTCGACCAGCGCCATGTAGCCGGCGATGACGCCGGTGGCCTCGAGCCGGCGCAGGCGCGCCTGGACCGCGGACGTCGACAGCCCCACCTGAGAGGCGAGCTGCGCGAGCGTGGCGCGAGCATCGCGCGACACCTCCGCCACGAGGCGCGCGTCGACCGGATCCTGCATGACAGGGACGCTACCGCATGCCGCGGAAGACCCGCGCCGACAACGCCGCCCGGCACCGGCAGAATCCTTGACCCGCGCATCGTCCGATGAAAGGCTTCCTGTAATGCGCACCAGGCGCAGGAAAAGTTCCACTCGACGTCGAGGGAGGTCCCCATGTCCCTGTCCGCCGGCACCGCGCAGCCCGTCATCGGCGAGCCCGAGGTCGTCGAGGACGTGCGCCGCGTCGAGACGAGCGCCGCCTGGCGGGGGCTCAAGGAGGCCGCGACCGCGCTGCAGGCCCTGCAGGTCAGGAACGGCGCGATCCCGGATGCCTCCGCCCACGCCTCCGCGCGCGGCCACGTCGACACGATCGTCGCCGCGATCCGTGCGCTCGCGCCGCTGTTCCCCCACGACGCCGCGTACCTGGAGGCGCTCCCCCGCGACTTCGCACGCTGGGTCGAGGGCGGCTTCGGGGAGCCCGACTTCCTCGACTCCCTGGTCGCGTTCCAGCCGCAGCGCCACCGCGTCGACGGCACCCGCCACCTGGTCGTCTTCCCCATGTACACGCAGAACGGCTCGTCGAGCCGTCACGTCGAGGCGCTGCTCGCGGAGGCGATCTGGCCCGACTTCGTCGCGGCGCTCGAGGCCGGCGACTACGGCAACGCGCTGTTCGTCTCGCTGCGGCTCGTCGACTTCACGCCCGGCTACGACACGAACTCGGCGGTGCTGTTCCCCGAGACCGTCGCGATGCGCGAGATCCCGGCGTTCACCTGGGGCGCGATCTTCCAGGACCGCGAAGCCGCGCGGTACCGCCGCGTGGTGGCGGCCGCCGCGGAGATCACCAAGCTCGCGCTGCCAGCCGACGCCGCCGCGATGCTCGAGGACCAGGCGCTCGCCGAGCGCACCTTCGTGATGTGGGACCTCATCCACGACCGCACCCACATGCGGGGAGACCTGCCGTTCGACCCGTTCATGATCAAGCAGCGCATGCCGTTCTTCCTCTACACGCTCGAGGAGCTGCGGTGCGACCTCACGGCGTTCCGCGAGTCCGTGGGGATCCAGCGGCGGCTCGACGCGCGCGCGGCCGCGGGCGAGGAGCTCTCCTCGATCGAGGCAGACACGCGCAGGCACGCGCGGCTCGTGCAGTACGCGGTGCTGTTCGACCGCATCTTCCGGTTCCCCCTCACGGGGTCGCGGGTGCGCAACTACGACGGGCTGGGCGGACAGCTGCTGTTCGCGTGGCTGCACCAGCGGCACGTCATCGAGTGGCGCGACGTCGAGCTCAGCATCGACTGGGAACGGGTCGCCGACGCGGTGATCGAGCTGAGCGACACCATCAACGCGCTGTACTGGGAGTCGATCGACCGGCCGAAGACCGCGCACTGGCTCAAGGCGCACGCGCTCGTGTCGAGCGTCGTGACGCCGCATCCCGCGTCGGTGTGGGCGCAGGGCCTGCCGCGCGAGGTGCTGGCCGGCCCCCCGAAGGGGTACACCGACCTCGTCATGGACGACGAGTTCCCGCTGTCGATGTTCTTCGAGGCGCTCGACAGGAAGATGCGGCCGGTCATCGAGTCGACCGCCGGCATCCGTTCCACGGCTGGATGACGATGCCGGACCTGACGGGGCGGACGGTGCTGGTCGCGGGGGCGACCAGCACCGTCGGCCACGCGGCGGTGCGCGCGCTCGCCGAGGCGGGTGCACGGGTGGTCGCGGTGGGGCGTTCCGAGGAACGGCTCGCGCCTCTCGTCGCGCTCGGCGCCCGGGGCGAGGCGGCGGACCTCACCGACGAGGCTGCCGTCGAGGCGCTGGCGGGGCGCCTCCACGGCGACGGGCTGACGGTCGACGGCGTGCTCCACCTCGTGGGCGGGTGGCGCGGCGGCGGCGGGCTCGCGGGGCAGACCGAGGCGGACTACCGCGTCCTCGAGGCCTCGCTCACCGCGCTGCGCCACGTCTCGCGGGAGTTCTTCGACGACCTTGCGCGCTCCCCCGCCGGCCGGCTCGCCATCGTCTCCTCGACGGCCGTGGAGCGTCCGCTCGCGGGCGGGGCGAGCTACGCCGCCGTCAAGGCGGCGAGCGAGGCATGGGTGCGGGCGGTGGCGCACGGATTCGAGAAGCACGCCCGCGACGCCGGGGAGCCGGGGCACGCGGCGGCGGTCGTGCTCCGGGTGACGAGCCTCCGCGGGCTCGAGGAGGCGGTCGCCGGTACGTTCGTGGGGCTGTGGGACGCGGGCGCCGAGGCGAACGGATCCGCGGTCAGGATCAGCGCCGACGAGGGCGCCGGCGAGGCCTGAGACCGGTCGGGGAAAGCGAAAGGCCCGGTCCTCGCGGACCGGGCCTTCGCACTCCGTACGCCCCCAGGGACTTGAACCCTGAACCCACTGATTAAGAGTCAGTTGCTCTGCCAATTGAGCTAGAGGCGCTCCGTACCGCACCGCGGCACGAGAGACAACCTTAGCAGGCTTCGCCAGGGAATGTGAAATCGGCACCCGGGTGCGGCCGCCGCTCCCGCGCCGTCCGTCGGCGCGGCTACGGTGGACCCCATGACCGACACCCGTCTCAGCGTGGGCGACACGGCCCCCGACTTCACCGCCCCCACCGATTCCGGCACCTTCACCCTCGCGGACCTCCGTGGCAAGAAGGTCATCCTGTACTTCTACCCCGCCGCGATGACCCCCGGCTGCACCACGCAGGCGTGCGACTTCCGCGACTCGCTGGACGCGCTGCACGCGGCCGGCTACGAGGTCGTCGGGATCTCGAAGGACTCGCCCGCCAAGCTCGCGCAGTTCCGCGAGAAGGAGGGTCTCACCTTCACGCTCGTCTCCGACGAGGACCTCGCCATCCAGAACCTCTACGGCGCGTGGGGCATGAAGAAGCTCTACGGCAAGGAGGTCGAGGGCTCGATCCGCTCGACCGTCGTGGTGGCCGAGGACGGCGCCGTCGCGCTCGCGCAGTACAACGTCAAGGCCACGGGCCACGTGGCGAAGCTGCGCCGCGACCTCAAGCTGGGCTGAGCGCCCGCCCCCACCCCACCACCCCACCCGTCGCCCCCGCCGGGCCTCGTTCGGGGGAACTCAGCGACGGTTTCCGGAGGTTCGCGACTCCCGCGGGAACTCGGCGACGCCCGGCGCCCGTATCCTTGACCGCGCGCGCGAGTGGCGGAATTGGCAGACGCGCTGGATTTAGGTTCCAGTGCCTTCGGGCGTGGGGGTTCAAGTCCCCCCTCGCGCACCTGCGACCCCGCACCGGCCCGCCCGGTGCGGGGTCTTCCGCATCCGCGCTGGTCGCCACCACAATGGCGCCGTGACCCACGACCTCCTCACGCTCGCCGCGGCGGGCTTCGTCGCGGGCCTCGCGGTCGCGATGCCGCTCGGCGCGGTGGGGCTGCTCATCCTGCGCGAGTCGATGGCGCAGGGTCTCCGCTCGGGCCTGGCCGCCGCGGCCGGCGTGGCGTCCGTGGACCTGGTCTACTGCGCGGTCGCCGTCGGCGTCGGCGCGTACTTCGTGGACGCGCTGCAACCGTGGATGACGACCATCGGGGTCGTCTCCGGCGTGGTGATCATCGGCATCGGCGTGACGCTGCTGCGCGACGCGCTGCGGCCCCCGGCGATCGAGGCCGGGGAGACGGTGGCCGGACGCCCGTGGCGGATCTACGCGCGCTTCGTCGGGCTCACGGCGCTCAACCCGGCCACCGTGGTCTACTTCCTCGCCCTCGCCGGCGTGGTCACCACGGTGACGACGGCCGCGTACGGTCCGGCCGTCTTCGTCGTCGCGGCCGGCGTCGCATCGCTGCTGTGGCAGGCGGGGCTGGCCATCGCCGGGGCGGCGATCGGCGCCCGGGTGTCCCCCCGCATCGTGCGCGCGCTCGGTCTCGCGGCGGCGGTCGCGGTCATCGCGCTCGGCCTCGCGGCGATCGCGGCCGCGCTCGCCGCCTGAGCCCGACCCGCGCATCGTCCCAGCTGCACGCTCGCACCGGCGTACGAATCCGGCCCCGCGCGCATCGTCCCTGGTCCCGCCAGACCGCCCGGGCCGGGTACGCCGGTTGCGACGAAGGAGGGGGGCGGCCGCCCCGACACGGCGAAGGCCCGGCCCTCCCGAGGGAGGAGCCGGGCCCGCGTGCGTGAAGGCTTAGTGCTGCGAGGCCTCGTGCTCGGCGATCTTCGCGCGGACCTCGTCCATGTCGAGACCCTCGACCGCGTCGACCAGCTGCTGCAGCGCCGGGCCGGGCAGCGCGCCGGCCTGGTTGAAGACCATGATGCCGTCGCGGAACGCCATCAGCGTCGGGATGGCGGTGACGCCGTACTTGATCCCGAGCTCCTGCTGCGCCTCGGTGTCGACCTTGGCGTGCACGATCTCCGGCTTGGCGTCGGAGGACTGCTCGAAGATCGGCGCGAAGCGCTTGCAGGGGCCGCACCAGTCCGCCCAGAAGTCGACGAGGACGATGCCGTCCTTGCTCACGGTCTCATCGAAGGTCTCGGTGGTCAGGTCGATCGTTGCCATGGGTTCCTCTCTTCGGCGTATACCCCGGGGGGGTATCCTACCATTCCCCTCAGTACGGTGTTTCGATATCCAGGTTGTCACGTCCCGGCGCGGTTGTGGGACCACGCGCGGTCAGGAGGTAGAAAAGACTCATGACCGACATGGCCGAGCTGCCCGACGAGCCGACAGGATGGCTCTCCGACCGAGAGCTGAAGCACGTCCGCACCCAGCTCCCGATGCTGTATGTGAACGTGATCCCCGTCCGGATTAATCCCATGGGCGAGATCACCGAGGTAGGGCTGCTCCTGCGGGCCTACGACGGGGTGATCTCCCGCGCGATCGTGGCGGGCCGCGTGCTCTACCACGAGCGGATCCGGGACGCGATCGTGCGCAACCTGGAGAAGGACCTGGGCCTCGCGGCCATGCCGCAGGTGCCGGTGTCCCCCGTGCCCGTCGCGGTCGCGGAGTACTTCCCCACCAAGGGCGTCACGCCGTTCCACGACTCGCGCCAGCACGCGACCGCGCTCGTCTACGTGGTGCCGGTCGACGGCCACTGCGAGCCGCAGCAGGACGCGCTCGACCTCACGTGGCTGTCGCCCGAGGAGGCGGCGAGCGACGACGTCGCGGCCGAGATGGCCGGCGGCCAGCACGTGCTCCTGCGCCAGGCGCTCGCCCTGTGCGGCGCGCTCAGCTGACGGGCGGCAGCAGCTCCGCCAGCTCGGCCCACCACGCGAGCCGGGTCGCGCGTCCGTCGTAGGACGCGCGGCCCTGGTTGCGGCCGCTCGGGCTGGGCAGCACGAAGACCCGCGCGCCCGCGAACGTCCAGTCCTGCGCTCCCAAGCCCGGGCGCGGCAGCCCGAGCCACCGCGCGGCCTGCGTCCCGGCCTCCTTCGAGGTGAACGCGATCCAGGCGGGACGATGCGCGTCCACCTTCGCGGCGAGCGCGGGCACGTCGTAGGGCAGGCCGCGGTCGTGGCTCTGCGCCATGGTCTTCACCAGGTCGGTGAGGCCGATCCCGTGCGCGGTGACCCGCGCATCGTCCTCCGGCGCGAGCGCCACGGGGACGATGCGCGCGGCGGCCAGGTACTCCCAGAAGCGGTTGCCGGGGCCGGCGTAGTAGTGGCCGCGGGCCGCCGAGGCGAGGCCGGGCGCCGTGCCGCAGAAGACGGCCCGCAGGCCGGGCGCGAGGTGGTCCGGGAGCACCGGCCGGTCCGCCTCGCCCACGGTCAGCCCCCGAGCACCGCCGCGACGTGCGGCGCGAGCTCGCGGAACGCGCGGCCGCGGTGCGAGATCTCGTTCTTGCGCGCCGGGTCGAGCTCCGCGTTGGTGACGGACTCGCCCTCGGCGACGAAGATCGGGTCGTAGCCGAAGCCGGACTCGCCGGCGGGCTCGCGCGTGAGGCGGCCGGGCATGCGCCCGATCACCACCAGCTCGCCGCCGTCCGGCGTGACGAGGGCGGCGGCGCAGACGAACGCCGCGCCGCGGTGCTCGTCGGGGATGTCCGCCATCTGCGCGAGCAGCAGCTCGAGGTTCTCCCGGTCCGCGCCGTGGCGGCCCGACCACAGCGCCGAGAAGATGCCCGGTGCGCCGCCCATGACGTCGACCGTGATTCCCGAGTCGTCCGCGATGGCGGGCAGGCCGGACGATGCGGCGAGCGCGCGGGCCTTGATGAGCGCGTTCTGCTCGAAGGTGACGCCGTCCTCGACCGGCGAGGGGGCGCCGAGTTCGCCGGCGGAGGCCACGTCCTCGCGCGCCAGGCCGGGGACGGCCGGGGCGAGGATGCCCCAGATCTCCCCGACCTTGTGCGCGTTGTGGGTCGCGATCGCGAGGCGTGCCACGGTCAGGCCTGCGTGGGCTCGAGGGCGAGCGCCTGGAGCACCGCGAGGTCCGCGTTGCCCTGGGTCGCGAGCGCGAGCAGCGCGTCCAGCTCGTCCTTGGAGAACGGCGCGCCCTCGGCGGTGCCCTGGACCTCGACGAAGCCGCCGACGCCGGTCATCACGACGTTCATGTCGGTCTCCGCGCGGACGTCCTCGACGTACGGCAGGTCGAGCATGGGGGTGCCGTCGATGATGCCGACCGACACGGCCGACACGGAGCCGGTGAGCGGCTGCGCGCCGCGCTTGATCGCGCCGTGCTCGCGACCCCACTCGATCGCGTCCGCGAGCGCCACGTACGCTCCGGTGATGGCGGCGGTGCGGGTGCCGCCGTCGGCGTCGAGCACGTCGCAGTCGAGCACGATGGTGTTCTCGCCCAGCGCCTTGACGTCGATGATCGCTCGCAGCGAGCGGCCGATGAGGCGGCTGATCTCGTGCGTGCGGCCGCCGATCTTTCCGCGCACCGACTCGCGGTCGTTGCGCGTGTTGGTGGCGCGCGGCAGCATCGCGTACTCGGCGGTGACCCAGCCCTCGCCGGAGCCCTTCTTCCAGCGCGGCACGCCCTCGGTGAAGGACGCCGAGCACAGCACGCGCGTGCCCCCGAACGTCACCAGGCAGGAGCCCTCGGCGTTCTTCTGGAAGCCCCGCTCGAACGAGATGGGGCGGAGCTGGTCGGGGGCGCGGCCGTCGGCGCGGGTGATCGTCATGGTGACGAGCCTATCCGGGGCGCCTCGGGCATCTCTCCACGCGCGCGAGGCGCTCCCCCACCAGCAACCGGGCGTGTCGCCGGCGAGTCGCGCTCGCGCGCCCCGAATCTCGAGGCCTCAGGCGGGGTCGCGTGGAGAGGTCACCGGGGGGTCAGAGCACCACGGTGCGGCCCGGGGCCGCGAGCGCTACCGGCGCCCCGTAGGCGACGGCCGCGAGCTCGAGGGTCGGCGCGGGGTCCACCCAGGACGCCACGTGCGTGACGACGAGCTCGCCCACGCCGGCGTCGCGTGCGAGCGTGCCCGCCTGCGTGCCGTTCATGTGGATGCCCTCGGGGTTGACGCGCGAGTGCGCCCAGCCGGCCTCGGCCAGCAGCACGTCGCAGTCGCGCGCGAGCTCGAGCACCTCGTCGCAGCGGTCGGTGTCGCCCGTGAACACGAGCGTCGCCTCGCCGTTCGCGGCGGACGGTCCCGCGACGCGCACGGCGTTCGCGGGGACCGGGTGCCAGGCCCGCGCGAAGGTGAGCGAGAAGGGGCCCACCTCGACCGCATCGTCCGCGTCGACGGGCATGTAGGCGAAGGGCTCGAGGTCGCCGCGGTCGCCGCCGCCGGCGATCTCCATGATCCGGTCGTCGATACCCGCGGGGCCGTAGAGCGGCAGCGGCGGGAGACCGTCGTCCTTGGCGGGGCCGTAGCGGCGCAGGACGGACAGCGCGGCCAGGTCGGCGCAGTGGTCGGGGTGGCCGTGCGACACGACCACCGCGTCGACGCGGGCGGGGTCGCAGTAGCGCTGGAGCGGGCCGATCGCGCCCGAGCCGAGGTCGAGGACGATGCGCCACGTGCGCCCGTCCGCATCCTCCGCCTCGACGAGGTAGCAGGAGGCGGGAGAGTCCGGGCCCGCGGTGGAGCCGGCCGAGCCGACGACGGTGAGCCTCATGACGCGGCCCCGACCGTGGGCAGCGGCTCGACCTGCGTCACCACAGGGCCGAGGAAGCGCTGCGCGAGCGCCTCGAAGCGATCCCGCGGCCCGGTGGCGTAGAAGCGGTGGGTCGGCGCCGCGGCACCGGAGTTCTCGAGCCCGTTGGCGGCGAGCACGCGGTAGACGTCGCGCGCGGTCTCGGAGGCCGAGTCGACGAGCGTGACGTCGGGGCCCATGACGTACGAGATCGCGCCCGCGAGCAGCGGGTAGTGCGTGCAGCCGAGGATGAGCGTGTCGACGCCGGCCTCCTGCAGCGGCTCGAGGTACTCGTGCGCGACCCGCAGCACCTCCGCGCCGGAAGTCTCCCCCGCCTCGACGAGGTCGACGAAGCGCGGGCATGCCTGGCTGGTCACCTGGATGTCGGGGGCCGCGGCGAGGGCGTCCTCGTACGCGCCGGAGGTGACGGTCGCGCGGGTGCCGATGACGCCGACGTGCCGGGTCCGGGACAGGGAGGCGGCGCGCCGGGCCGCGGGGATGATGACCTCGACGACCGGCACTCCGCGCTCCTTGGAGAACCGCTCGCGCGCGTCGCGCAGCACCGCCGCGGACGCGGTGTTGCACGCGATCACCAGGGTCTTCACGCCGTCCGCGACGAGCGCGTCCATGATGTCGAGCGCGTGGCGTCGCACGTCGGCGATGGGGAGCGGCCCGTAGGGCCCGTGGGCGGTGTCGCCCACGTAGTGCACCGACTCGTGCGGCATGGTGTCCATGATCGCGCGGGCGACGGTGAGGCCGCCCACGCCCGAGTCGAACACGCCGATCGGCGCGTCGTTCATCGAGTTCCTCCTAGCGTGAGCGACACCAGGGACTCCTGGAGCCACGTGAGCGCGTCGTAGACCATGCCGAGCCACAGCCGCTCGGGGTCGATGCCGACCTCGGCGGGCGAGGCCTGCTCGAGCGCCGCGGTCGCACGCGAGATCTCCTCGTGGAGCGCCTCGGCGTCCTCGTCGCGCTCGAGCCCGAGCCGCGACGCGAGCACCAGCCGCACGTCGGTGAGCGCGGCGGCGGTGGCCATCACCTCGGCGGCGGGCACCACCCACTCGGCACCGTCCGCGCTCAGCTCGTCCCAGATGCGGCGCAGCCGTGCGAGCTTGGACGCGCGCAGGTCGTCCTGGGTGAGGCGGCGGAACTCCTCCGCGACCTCGCGGTCCTCGGGCGCGGCGTTGGGCAGCAGGCGCAGCAGCGCGGGGTCGTCGGGCTCGGCGGGTGAGTCCGCGAGCGCGTCGAGGAAGGCGAGCGCCTCGGCGAGGTCCTCGCGATGCGGCAGCGACGAGTGGCGTTCGGCGCCGAAGTCCTCGCCGCCGAGCAGCAGGCCCACGTCCGCGACGATGCGCGCGATGACGAGGCGCTCGTCGTCGTCGAGCGTCGCGACGGCGGCGCCGTCCCGCTCGGCGAATCCCTTCACTTGCCGCTCCGCTCGAGGGTCGCCCACAGGCCGTAGGAGTGCATCGCCTGGACGTGCACCTCCATCTGCTCGCGGCTGCCTGCGCTGAGGATCGACCGGCCGTTCTCGTGCACCTCGCGCATGCGCGCCTCGGCCTCGTGACGGGGCAGGTGGAAGTACTCCTGGAACACGCGGGTGACGTAGCTCATGAGGTTGACGGGGTCGTTCCACACGATCGTGACCCACGGCTCGCTCGCGCGCGTGCCGACGCCCGCCTGCGTGTCGAGCCGCTCCTGGGTGCCCATGGGACCAGGGTAAGGCCGGGACCGGCCGCGGCGAGGTTACTCGTCGTCGTCGGATCCGAACGCGGCGTCGAGGATCTCCTTGCACGCCGGGCACACCGGGAAGCGGTTCGGGTCGCGCCCGGGGACCCACACCTTGCCGCACAGCGCGATGACGGGCTCGCCCGACATCGCCGACTCGAGGATCTTCTCCTTCTTGACGTAGTGCGCGAAGCGCTCGGCGTCGCCGGGCTCCACCAGCTCCTGCGTGTCGGTCCGCTCGATCGTCGCGGTGCCGCCCTGGGGCTGCGTCATCGGCTCAAGGGTCTCGCTCATGCCGACCATCGTACGCGCGCCGGCTTCGCGCGGGTCATGGCGCGGGGACGATGCGGCGGCCTGTCAGGCGACCGCCGCCAGCAGGCGGCCCGACCGGCGGTCGTAGAGGGCGCCGGCGAGCCGCAGCGCGCCGACGTAGGCGCCGATGCCCGCCACGAGGCCCGCGGCGCACGCGAGCCAGCCCCACGCGGGCGCGAGCGTGAGCGACAGCACGAACGGGATCACCACGAACGGCACGAGCCCCACCGCGACGAGGGACGACGCGAGCTGCGCGGCGAGCCCGGCACCCACGGCGCCGACCTCGGCGCCGAAGGGGCTCGCGCCGGGCGCGGGCGCGCGGTACGGCAGCAGCACGGCGCTCACCGCGGCGACGGCGAGGCTCACCCCGAGCACGCCGACGCAGGCGCCGAGCAGGCCCGGCGCGTCCTGCCATCTCCCGGTCCAGATGAGCGTGCCCGCCGCGGCGGCGAGCACGACGGGGAGTGCCCAGCCCGCGGCCGCGGCGAGACGCCCGCCCATGACGGCCCGGCCGAGGCGCCCCGACACCACGTCGAGCCACAGCCCCGTGGAGTCGAAGGCGACGTCGTTGTGACGACCCCAGCCGATGGTCGCGGCGAGCATGAGCGGCACCACGTAGGCCCAGCGGCGGTCGAGGTCGAAGACCGGCATGACGAGCGCGAAGAAGAAGGCGGGCAGGAGCAGCACGCCTGCGAGGGAGGCCAGGTAGCGCGGGTCGGACGTCCAGGCGCGCGCGAGGCGGGCGTGCACCGCCGCGGCGGCCGCGTCGCGCGGCGTCGCGGGCGTGCGCGTGGGGTCGAGGACGCGGTCGTGGTGGCGTCGCGCGCCTCCGCCGCGCCCGAGCGGGGCGACGAGGCTGCGGGCGACGTTGTCGTGCCACACCGCGAGCAGGGCGAGCGCCCAGCCGGCCTGGACCGCGAGCCGCCAGCCCGCGCCCAGCCAGTCGCCGTCCGCGGCGGCGCGCGGCGCGGCGGCACCGGCGCCGAGCGGCGAGCTCGCGAGGCTGGTGAGCAGGATCTCGACGTCCTCGCCGAGCACCTCGGTGAGCCCGTCGCGGAACAGCACGAGCGCGACGGGGGCGATCGCCGCGAGCCCGACGAGCATCGCCGCGGCCGTCGCGGCCTTGGCGCGTCGCGACGACAGCAGCCGTGCCGCCCAGGCGGCGCTCACCCGTGCGCCCAGCACCATCGAGGCGAGCATGAGCGCGAGGCCGAGCAGGCCGGTGAGCAGCACGCCGGCCCCCTCGCCTCGCCACGACGAGCCCAGGATGCCGAGGAGCAGCGCGAAGAACAGCGCGGGCAGCGTGAGGAACGCGGCCGCCACGAGCCCGGGCATGATCGTCCGCGCCGGGACGCCGAGCGAGCGGAAGCGCGCCGGCTCGAGCGTGTCGTCGAGCCCCGACACCACGAGCGGGACGGTCGCCCAGCCCACGGTGAGGACCGCGCACAGGGCGACCAGCGCATCGGCCCGGATGCCGGCGTCCTGGCCCGCGAGCGCGGCCTGCGCGATGAGCAGGGTCGGCAGCATCGCGAGCGCCCACAGCAGCCCGAGCACGAGCACCACGGCGCGCCACCAGTCGCGCCGCAGGAGGTGGCGCGTGGTGCGCAGGCGGATCCCTACGACTGTCGCAACCACGTGAGGTCCCGCTGGTCGCGGACGTCGCCGACGAGCGCGACGAAGCGCTCCTCGAGGTCCCCTCCCCCGCGCACGTCGCCGAGCGGGCCCGCGTCGAGGACGCGGCCCGAGCCGACGACGGCGACGTGGTCGCACAGCCGCTCGACGAGCGCCATGACGTGCGAGGACATCACCACGGTGCCGCCCGTCTCGACGAAGGCGGACAGGATGCGGCGGATCGCGCCGGCGGACACCGGGTCGACCGCCTCGAAGGGCTCGTCGAGCACGAGGACGCGGGGCGCGTGCACGAGCGCGCACGCAAGCCCCACCTTCTTGGTCATGCCCGCCGAGTAGTCCATGACGAGCACCGAGCCCGCATCCTCGAGGTCGAGCGCGGCGAGCAGGTCGTCCCGCCGGGCGCGCACGGTGTCACGGTCGAGCCCGCGCAGGCGGCCGGCGTAGGAGATGAGCTCGGCGCCGGTGAGCCTGTCGAAGGTGTGAAGGCCGTCGGGCAGCACGCCGAGGAGCGGCTTCGCGGCCTCCGGCGCGGCCCACAGGTCCACGCCGAGGACCGCCACGGAGCCCGCGTCGGGCTCGAGCAGCCCGGTCGCCATCGACAGCGTGGTGGTCTTGCCCGCACCGTTGGGCCCCACGACGCCGTAGAAGGATCCCGCCGGGATGTCGAGGTCGACGCGGTCGACCGCCAGCGTGGAGCCGAAGCGCTTGGTGAGGCCGCGGAGGGCCAGCGCGGGGACGGTGGTCACCCGGTCAGCGTATCGCCGCGCTGCCAGGCGCGTTGCGCGAGCGGCGGCCGGGGCATGGCGGGAACGTCGGCGCATCGGATATAGTTAACGCTACAACCAAAATGGCGACGAGAGCATGAGGAGCACGGGATGGGCACGTCGGAGCAGGACCGGATCGCGTCGGGCACCCGGATGGGGCCGGTCGAGCTGCGCGTCGACGACCTCGCGACGATGCTCGCGTACTACCGCGACGTGCTCGCGCTCGAGGAGATCCGCGTCGACGGCGCGCGCCACGTGCTGGGCCGCGGCGGCGTGGAGACCGTGGTGCTCACGCCCACCCGCGGCCTGCCGCGCTTCGACCGGCGCGGCGCGGGCCTGTTCCACACCGCCGTGCTCTTCGACTCGCGCGAGGGCCTCGCCGCGGCGGTGCTGCGCGTCGCACAGGCGGCGCCCGGCTCGTTCACCGGCTCCGCCGACCACCTCGTGAGCGAGGCCTTCTACTTCGACGACCCGGAGGGCAACGGCGTCGAGCTCTACTTCGACCGGCCGCGCACCTCATGGGCGCGCGACGCCGCGGGCCGCCCGCTCATGGGAACCGAGCACCTCGACGTCAACGGCTTCCTGCGCACCCACCTCACCGAGGCCGAGGCGACGGCCCCCGCGACCGCCGCGAGCGTGGGCCACGTGCACCTCCAGGTGGGCGACATCCCCACCGCGAAGGACTTCTACATCGGCGCGCTCGGCTTCGACGAGGTGCTCGACATGGGCTCGGCGCTGTTCGTGTCCGCCGGCGGCTACCACCACCACGTCGGGCTGAACACGTGGAACTCGCGCGGCGCGGGCCCGCGCGCGGCGTCGCTCGGGCTGGGCACGATGGACATCGTCCTTCCCACCGCGGACGACCTAGGCGCCATGCGGGAGCGGCTCGCCCACCGCGGCACGGCGGTCGCCGACGACGGCCGCACCGTCGCGGTGCGCGACCCATGGGGCTCGGAGATCCGCGTCACCGTCGCCCGCTGAACCCCGCACAGACGACGTCATCCCAGGATGACGGGCGATCGGGCGCGTCCCCGTGACACCTAACCTACGGTCGCGTAGGGTTGCGGCATCGACGGCACGGTCGCCCGTGCTCACCCCGGCTGGGAAGTCGCCGCACGAGCCTGGAGACCCATGACAGACGCACCGCGCCTGCCCGCATCGTTCCCCGTCAACCGCATGACCTCGTCGTTCGCCGAGCTGTCCGCGACCATCCGCGACACCGGCCTCATGCGCCGCGCCTACGGCTTCTACGCCGGCTTCGGCGCCGCGCTCGCGCTCGCGCTCGGCGGCCTCGTCACCGGCTTCGTGCTGCTGGGCGACTCGTGGTTCCAGCTGCTCATCGCGGCGGGCCTCGGCATCGTGCTCACGCAGGTCGCGTTCCTGGGGCACGAGGCCTCGCACCGCACCGTGCTGGCGTCGGGCCCGGCGAACGACCGCCTGGGCCGCCTCCTGTCGACCGTGATCGTGGGGATCAGCCACCAGTGGTGGATGACCAAGCACACGCGCCACCACGGCAACCCCAACCGCGTCGGCAAGGACCCCGACATCGAGCGCGACACCATCTCCTTCCTCGAGGACGATGCGGCGCGCGCCCGGGGCCCGCTGCGCTGGCTGACGCAGCGCCAGGGCTGGCTCTTCTTCCCCCTGCTCACGCTCGAGGGCCTCAACCTCCACTACCGCTCGATCGCGTCGCTCGTCACCGGCGGCACGCGCCGCCAGCGCTGGATCGAGCTGCCCTCCATCGCGCTGCACTTCGGGCTCTACCTCGTGCCGGTCTTCCTGTTCCTGCCGCTGGGCATGGCCTTCGCGTTCGTGGGCGTGCAGATGGCGGTCTTCGGCGTGTACATGGGCGCCTCGTTCGCCCCCAACCACAAGGGCATGGCGATCGTGGGCCGCGACGAGCGCCTGGACTTCCTGTCGAAGCAGGTGCTCACCAGCCGCAACATCCGCGGCGGCTGGGCGATGTCGATCCTCATGGGCGGGCTAAACTTCCAGATCGAGCACCACCTGTTCCCGTCGATGGCGCGGCCGCACCTCGCGCGGGCCAGGGAGATCGTGCGCGAGCACTGCGCGACGCTCGGGATCCCCTACACGGAGACCTCGCTGCTCGAGTCCTACGGGATCGTGATCGCGTACCTCAACCGCGTGGGCCTCGCCGCGCGCGACCCCTTCGACTGCCCCGAGCGCGTCGCGATGGGGCGGTAGCGGGACCGCTCAGCGGCCGGGCGCGGTGACGAGGTCCGCCTCCGCGTTGGCGACCACGGGCTCCGGCTCCTCCATGAGCTCCTCGGCGCCCGCCGCATCGTCCTTCGAGAGCTTCCCTGCGACGTAGGCGTAGGCGAGGCCGATGACGATGGCGCCGCCCACAAGGTTCCCCAGCCCCACGAAGGTCATGTTGGTGGCGAAGTCGCCCCACGTCACGTCGCCGCCGCTGAGGAGGCCGATCGCGAACGTGGTCATGTTCGCGACGACGTGCTCGAAGCCGGCGGCGATGAAGGCGAGCACGCCCCAGAAGATGATGACGGCCTTGGCGACCTCGTTCTTGAGGCGCGCGGCGGCCCAGATCGCGACGCACACGAGCACGTTGCACATGACGCCGCGCCAGAACAGCTCGGCCGGGGTGTGCGCGATCTTGCCCGCGAGCGTGTCGACGGCGAACTCCCCCGCCGGCCCGTGCGCGAGGATGCCGGTCTGGATGATCACCCACGCGAAGGCGAACGCGCCGAGCATGTTGGAGAAGAAGATCCCCAGCAGCACCCCGCCGGCGCGCAGCCACGAGATGGTGCGCCGCACGGCGCCGAGCGGCAGGATCATCATCGCGCTGGTGGCGAGCTCCGAGCCCGCGAAGACGACGATGGTGAGCGCCGCGGCGAAGACGCTTCCCGCGACGAGCTTCTCGAACGGGTTGCCGTCGACGTGGAGCGGGCCCGCGGCCGACCACATGAGGACGTCGCCGACACCGATCCACATGCCCGCGAGCATCGCGGACACGAT
Organism: Demequina litoralis; assembly: GCF_030418455.1. Classification (GTDB taxonomy): domain Bacteria; phylum Actinomycetota; class Actinomycetes; order Actinomycetales; family Demequinaceae; genus Demequina; species Demequina litoralis. Next base: position 97,254 of record NZ_JAUHPW010000010.1, on the reverse strand, counting down.
GAGCCGCACCGGGGTGCGCGACAGCGTCGCCTTGGCGTGCGCGGCCTTCGCGTGGACGTCGACGGTTTCGGGGAGAGTCAGCACGGGTCAACGGTACGGGCGGGCGCGGCGTCGCAGCAGGTACGGAGGTCCCGGCGCGGCGGGCCCGCTCAGCCCGCGGTGAGGACCAGCGCCCCGGTGTAGGCGATCCACGCCGCCAGGAGCAGCCCGCCCTCGAGCCGGTTGATGCGGCCGTGGTCGCCGGGCCGGTAGCCCATGAGGAGCAGGGCGCCGGTCATCACCAGCAGCACCGGCAGGTCGCGGGTGACGGCCACCTGGTCGACCGCCATGGGCGAGATGAGGGCGGCCAGGCCCACGACCGCGAGGGTGTTGAAGATGTTGGAGCCGATGACGTTGCCGAGCACCAGCTCCGTCTCGCGGCGGCGCGCGGCGGCGACCGCGGCGGCGAGCTCGGGCGCGGAGGTGCCGATCGCGACCACGGTGAGGCCGATGACGAGGTCCGACCAGCCGAGCCGCTCCGCGATCCCGACCGCGCCCCACACGAGCAGGCGCGACGCGACGACGAGCAGCGCCATCCCGCCGAGCGTCCACGCCCACGCGGCCCGCCGCGTCATGCCGGCGCGACGCTCGCGCTCCTCGACCTCGATCGCGAGCTCGTCCTCCGGCTCGCCCGGTCTGCGCCGGCGGCCCGCCCCGATCGACCACGCGAGCTGCGCGCCGAGGACGAGGAGCAGGACCAGCGCGTCGAAGCGCGAGATGCTGCCGTCGAGCATCACCAGCCCGAGCACCAGCGTGATGCCGAGCAGCACGGGCATCTCGCGGCTGAGGACGCCGCGGTGGACGATCACCGGGATGAGGATCGCGGTCGTGCCGAGGATGAGCCCGATGTTCGCGATGTTGGAGCCCATGGCGTTGCCGAGCGCGATCTCGGGGTTGCCGCCGGCCGCCGCGAAGGCGGACACGACGAGCTCCGGGGCCGACGTGCCGAAGCCGACGACGAGCATGCCGACCAGCAGCGGCGCCATGCCGAGGTGGGTCGCGACGGCCGATGCGCCGGACACGAAGCGGTCCGCGCTCCACGCGAGTGCGGCGAGGCCCAGGAGGGTCGCGAAGATCGCCGCCGTCATGCTTCGAGCCTAGTGACGGGGCGCGGCGACGCTCGCGGCGGCGTCCCCTAGAGCCACCCCTTGCGCACGGCCGCGGCGCCCAGCTGCAGCCGCGTCTCCACGTCGGCGCGGTCCATGAGCTCGCGCACCCGGCGCTGGACGGTGCGCATGGACACCCCGGTGCGGCTCGCGATCGACCCGTCGGTGAGCCCCAGCTCGAGCAGCGCGAGCACCTCACGCTCCTCGGGCTCCAGCTCGGCGGAGGCGACGCCGCCCTCCGCGGCGGGACGCAGGTGGGCCGCGCTCGACCATGTGCGCTCGAACAGCGCCACGGCGAGCGACACGAGCCCACCAGCGTTCAGCAGGAGCGCGCCCGAGGTCTGGTCCTGACCCGCCGCCGCGAGCGGCACCATCGCGACCGCGCGGTCGACGACCAGCAGCCGCGTGGGGAGCTCCCCCGCGACCCGTACCTCGAGGCCGTCGGCGATCGCCTCGCGAACCGCGTCGATCACGCCGGGGGTGTCGAGGCGCGAGCGCTCGAGCACGTACCGGTATCGCACACCGCGGTCGATGGCGACGGACTCCTCGACGTTCTGGTCGCGATCGACCACCGCGGCGTCGCCCTTGACGAAGAGCAGCACCTCCGTGCGGGCGCTGCGCTGCAGCTGGTTGAAGCGGTGCCGCACCGCCTCGGGTCCGCGCACCACGTCGACGACGTCGGCCTCGCCGGAACCGGCGTCGCGGTACTGCTGCTCGAGCAGGAGCATCTCCGCCTCGGCGCGGCGCAGCATGTCCTCGTGCTCGAGGATCAGCGCCCCGAGCGCGACGTCCGGCGGCGCCGCGACGTAGTGGTCCGCATGGGCGCCGTCCGTCGCGACCAGCCCGTTCTCCGTCAGACGCCTGAGCGCGTGGCCGATCTCGTTGGCCCGGATCCCGAGGTCCGCGACGATGCGCTCCATCGAGGCGGCACGATGCCGCACCAGGTGCTCGTACACACGGTGCTCCACGGGCCCCAGGCCCAGCACGTCGAGTCCCATCACGTCTCCCACCCTGGCGCGTCGCGCGCATCGTCCCGTCCCGGGGCGACGGCGAGAACCGGCCATGTCACATATGCGACACCCTATGTCGTTACGTTTGCTGTCACTGTTGCGACACCCACCTTTCACCCCTTTTCTCCAGGAAGGGCGACACCTGCATGTCACTCCCCCTCATCCCGCGACGCGGCGCCTCCCGCGTGGCCGCCGGCGCGGCCACCGCGGTGCTCGGCTGCGCGCTGCTGGTGCCCGCACCGGCCTTCGCGGCCAAGCGCGCGGACGCGTCCGACGTCCTCGCGGCCACCACCGCCGCGGAGCGCCAGGCGCTGGCGCACGCGATCCAGCTCACCGAGCCCGACGAGGTGCACGTCGACTCCAGCGTCGACCTCACGTCGACCGAGCCCGCCGACGTCATCGTGCTGCTGCGCCAGCCCGTCGCGGCGACCGCCCAGGCGCTCGCCGCCGAGGCAGGCACCGCGCTGTCCGCCAAGGACGCCAAGGCTGCGGTCAAGGCCTCGCAGGCGCGCTTCGCGGACTTTGCCAAGGCCCAGGGCCTCGCGAAGGGCATCACGACCGCGTACACCGAGGCCCTCAACGCCGTCGCGCTCACGGCGACCGGTACCGAGATCGCCTCGCTGCTCGACTCCGCCGACGTGGCCGGCGTGTGGCCGAACGAGGTCCTCACGCTCGACCTTCCGGAGGAGACCGAGGCGGGCACCACCGTCACCGGCGGCGGCACCACGTACGACGAGGTCGCCGCGCTGCACGACGCGGGCATCACCGGCGAGGGCGTCAAGGTCGGCGTGCTCGACACCGGCATCGACTACCGCCACCCCGCCATCGCGGACGTGTACGTGGGCGGCTGGGACGCCGTCGACGGGGACGACGACCCGATGGAGACCACGTACGCGGACTGGAAGGCCTCGGGCATGCCCGAGAAGTACTCCGGCTCGCCGTACTACACGAGCCACGGCACGCACGTGTCGGGCATCATCGCCGGCCAGGACGCCTCCTTCGGCGGCAACAGCGCCTGGGGCGTCGCCCCCGACGTGGAGCTCTACGGCTACCGCGTGCTCGGCCCGTACGGCTCGGGCTCGACCGAGGACATCCTCGAGGGCATGGAGCGCGCGCTGGTCGACGGCATGGACGTCGTCAACATGTCGCTCGGCGGCTCGTACAACGACCACCAGTCGGCGCTCTCCCTCGCCGCGGACAACCTCACGCTCGCGGGCGTGACGACCGTGATCGCGGCCGGCAACGACGGTGCGAACGGCGCCGCCACGCTCGGCTCGCCCGGCACGTCGGCGCTCGCGATCACGGTCGGCGCGAACGACAGCTCGATCACGCTCGCCGCGACCGAGGCGGCCGTGGGCGAGGCCGAGGCGTCGCTGCGCCTCGTCGCCCGCCAGCGCGACGAGGCGTCGGTGACCGACCTCGCGGGCCAGACCCTCCCGATCGTCGACGTCGGCGACGGCACGTCGTCCGGCTACATCGGGAAGAGGCCCCAGGGCGCGATCGTCCTGATCGAGCGCGGCGGCACCACGTTCACGAGCATGGTCACGTACGCGCTCCAGCGCGGCGCGGCGGGCGTGCTCGTCTCCAACGACCGCGACGGGTACATCGAGTACTACCTCGGTGAGAACGACGCGTACGCACCCGCGTTCGGCATGACCCAGGCCGACGGCGCCGCGCTGCGCACCGCGCTCGCCGCGGGCGCCACCGAGGTGACGTTCGGCGACATGGGCACCATCACCACGGACGGCGACGCCCTCGCCGACTTCAGCTCGCGCGGGCCGTCCAACGGCACCACCGACATCAAGCCCGAGCTCACCGCCCCCGGTGTCTCGACGATGTCGAGCGTCCCGACCTGGGACATCGACCCCAAGGGCGACGTCGCCTACGCGGACGCCTACGGCCGCAAGTCCGGCACCTCGATGGCGACGCCGTTCGTCGCGGGCGTGGTCGCGCTCATGCTCGGCGAGGACCCCTCGCTCACGCCGGCGGACGTCAAGACCCGCCTCATGAACACCGCCGACGACCTGCGCGACGACTCGGGCGTGTTCGAGTCCGGCGCCGGCCAGGTGGACCCCCGCCAGGCGGTGCACGGCACCACCGACGCGCAGGTGATCGACGCCCTGTGGGCCGCCGAGGCGACCCACGGCAGCTCCGACACCGTCGACGACATCACCGGCGCGCTGTCGCTCGGCATGCTGCCGGCGACCTCCTCCTCGACGGTCACCCGCGACATCGAGATCACCAACCGCTCGGCCTCGTCGCAGACGTACACGCTCGCCCTCGACACCGCGAACGGCGCGGGCACGGCCGACTTCGACGCCTCCGGCATCGAGGTCTCGTTCCCGAGCCGTGTCAAGGTGAGCCCCGGCTCGACCAGGCATATCAAGGTCGTCGTGGACGTCCCCGCGGGCACCCCGACCGGCACCTACGGCGCCTTCGTCGAGATCGCCCAGGCGGCCGAGGAGGCGCTGCGCCTCCCCCTCGGCCTCCGCGTGGACGATGCGGCGTTCACCGACTTCACGATGCTGAAGCCGGTCATGTCGACCGCCGAGAACGTCTACGACCCCGCGGCGAAGTTCTCGCTGGGCGTCGCGACGCCCACGCGCACGATCGACCTGTTCGTCGTGGACGCCGCGACCGGTGAGGACGTCGGCTACGTCGGCGGCCTGTCCGCGACGCTCATGAAGGACGGCCTGCGCTACGGCGCCTTCGCCTGGTACGGCGAGTACCTGCCCCTGACCGGCGACAAGGACTTCCCGATCGGCCACATGCCCGAGGTCGTCGAGCCGGGCCTGCACACGCTGCGCGTGGTCGGCACCGACGACTCGGGGACCACGTTCGAGGCGACGAACCACGTCTACGTCGACAACACCGCGCCGGTGTTCACGACCAGCCTGGACGACGCGGACGTCTACGAGTTCGCCAACGGCCAGTCGACGTTCGAGCTGACCGGCTCGCTGGTCGACGGCGACACCGAGGCGATCCGCGCCGCGGGCATCGACATCGACGAGTCGGACAACGCGATCCAGATGTTCTCGACGACGATCACGCCGTACAAGACGATGCACCCGGAGGCGGACGGCTCGTTCACGACCGACGTGTCGCTCTTCTGGAGCCCGGTGCAGTCGCACCGCTTCCTCGGCATGGACGCGGCGGGCAACATCGGCGAGCTGGTCCAGTCGATGTGGTTCAAGGACACGCAGGCGTACGTCCTGGGACGCGCATCGTCCACCGAGGCGCGCGCCGGCGACGAGATCACCATGTCGTTCTCGACGAACAAGGCCGACATGTTCGGGACGATGACGCTCGAGGTGCTCTACAACCCGCGCGACACCACGATCCTCGACATCACCGAGCAGGAGGCGTTCGCCGCGTACGGCCGCATCTCCGGCGAGATCACGGACGTGGCCATGGGCTCGAGCTACCGCAAGCTCCGCGTCCCGATCACGTTCGACGGCGCGACCGAGTACACGGGTGACGACCTGCCGCTCATCGACGTGGCGTTCGAGATGCCCGACACCATCGCGGCGGAGACCACCGGCTTCCTCACGGTGAGCACGTACGTGCAGCGCACGGACGGCCGCTACGTGTCGATGCAGCGCCACTTCGACATCGTCGAGGCGCTCGCGCCGACCACCACGGTCACGGGCGGCTACTACGCCCAGGGCCTGCTCACGGCGGCCGGCTACATCGACACCGAGCGCGACTACTCGGCCGTCGGCGCCACCGCGACCCTGACCTCCCCCGAGGGCGACGTGCTCCCGCTGTCGGTGGGCGCGGACGGCACCATCGGCCGCGGCGGCCTGACGCTGTTCGACGAGGAGTGGCAGCTCGAGGTCACCCTGCCGGGTCACCTCGCGTGGCACCAGCCGCTCACGCTCTCGCGGACGGCCGAGGACGGCGAGGCCGCCGGCACGATCGTCTCTATCGCGCCGCAGCTCGCCGCGGGCGACGTGAACGGCGACGACGTGGTCGACATCCTCGACGCTGTCGCGATCCGCGACGCCGCCGGGACCGCCGACCGTGCTGCCGACATCAATGCCGACGGGACGGTCGACGCGGCCGACCTCGCGTTCGTGGAGTCCAACTTCCTCGTGCGCAACCCGACGGTGGCCGACGTGCCGACGCCCCAGACGAAGTACAAGGGCGTGACGCTGGACCAGGTCCTCGCGACCTTCGCCAGCTGACGCAGCACCTCACGGAGGGGGTCGGGGCTCACGCCCCGGCCCCCGCCGTCGTGTCGGTGGGCTACAGCCCGGCGACCCGGTCCTCGGGCGCCGTGAGGCCGGGGTTGGCCTCGAGGTACGCGACGAAGTTCGCGAGATCCTCGGGACCGCCGAGCAGGTCGGTGCCGTTGGTGAAGGCGGTGAAGCTGTCGCCGCCGCCCGCGAGGAAGTTGTACATCGCGACGCGGTAGGTGCCCGCGGGGTCGATCGGCTCGCCGTTCAGCATCATCGAGCCCTCGACGACCTTGCTGCCCTCGGGCTGGGTGGCGTCCCACGTGTAGGAGAAGCCTTCGGAGACGCCGAGCGCCAGGTTCGGGCGACGCCGGTCGGCGACGTACTGCTGCTCGAGTGCCGCCTCGATGTCCGCCCCGGTCATGTCGACCGTGACGATGAGGTTGCCGAACGGGTTGACGTCGTACGCCTCGGCGTAGGTCACCTCGCCGTCCGCCTCCTCGTACTTCGGCGCGAGCAGCAGGCTGGCGCGCACGCCGCCGATGTTCATGAAGGCGATCTCGGCGCCGCCCTCGTCGGCGTCATCGGTGCCCCACAGGATGGCGTCGGCGACCAGGTCGCCCATCGGCGTCTCGATGCCGCGGTCCCCGCTCTCGTCGCCCGTGATGTCCTCGTCGACCGACCCGACGACGCGAGCCGCGAGCGGGCCGGAGAGGGCGTCCCACTTCTCGACGATGGCCGTGATCGAGGGGTCGGGGTCGACGTCCTCGACGATGTGGTTGACCGCGGTGGTGCGCCCACGGTCCACGTCGCCGGTGCGGCGGTCGATGACCAGGGTCGTCTCGGTCACCACACGGCCGTAGGACGCCGCCGAGGTCACGAGCCTCGGGTCGCCGTCCGGGTCGTCGAACGCGCAGACGTACGGCTGGTGGGTGTGCCCGGTGACGAGCATGTCGATGGCCGGGTCCATGCCCTCGGCGATCGTCTCGATCGGGTCGGAGACCTGATCGCAGTCGCTGACCCCGCCCTCGACCGGGATGCCGCCCTCGTGCAGCAGCACGACGATGGCCTCGACCCCGCGCCTCTGCAGCTTCGCAGCCTCCGCGTTGGCGGTCTCGACCTCGTCGAGGAAGTCGACCGACGCCACGCCCACGGGGCTGACCAGCGTCGGGGTGTCCTCGAGAGTCATGCCGATGAAGCCGATCTTCATGCCGGCGACCTTCTTGATCGTGGTGCCCGGCAGCAGCGTGCCCGAGCCGTCCTTGTTCACGACGTTCGCCGCGAGCCAGGAGAACCCGGCCCCGTCGTACGGGTCGTCGGCGAAGTAGCAGCCGTCGACCGGGTGGCACCCTCCGTACTGCATGCGGAGGAGCTCGTCGGTGCCCTCGTCGAACTCGTGGTTGCCCACGCTCGAGACGTCCAGCCCCATCGCCTCGAGCGACTCGACGGACGGCTCGTCGTGGAACAGGCCCGACAGGAACGGCGAGCCGCCGATGAGGTCGCCGGCGGCCACGGTGAGCGATCGCCCCTTCGGCGCGTCCTCGCGCAGCTGGTCGAGCATCGTCGCGAGGTACTCGCCACCTCCGGCCGCCTCGCTCTCGTAGAAGTCGTCGGTGTCGGGGGACTCGAGGTGACCGTGATAGTCGTTGAAGGACAGGAGCTGGACGCTCTGCAGCGGGCCAGACCCCTTCCCCTTGCCCGGCTCCGCGTTGCCGCCCTTGGCGGCGAGCGCCGTACTCGGCGCGGCCAAGGCGAGAAGGGCCGCGGCGGCGGCCGCAGCGGTGAGGCCGGCGACGCGGCGTGATGCGTGAATCATGCGTTGATCTCCTGTTCGTAGGCTCCGGGGACGGAGAGTCTGCGAGCGGGCCGGTCAGCCTTCGACCACCGCGTCTCTCAGGAAACGTACTATCTCCACGGTTCGGGCAAAAGTGGAGAAACCCGACGTTCAGGCGGCATTCATGGAGACGTCGGCTCCCGCTCCCTTCGGGAGCCTCCCGTCCAACGCGGCACCCGCGGGGACGATGCGCTGGCGGCTCGGCAGGCGCCGCAAGACGCGCGCCCCGCCGCGCACGGGAACCCCGGGTTCACCGTCACACCTGGTAAAGTGCCCATATGCACCCGAGCGCAGCGCGGGTCGCGGCGGTTGCCGCGGCGGTCCTCGCCCTTGCCGGGTGCGCCGTCGCCGACCGGGGCGCGGCGACCCCGCACCTGCCGGACGGCGTGACCGCCTCCGCGTCCGCGATCATTGAGGGGCCGCTCGTGTCGGAGGAGTCCTGGGGGCACCAGTGCTTCTCCGTCGAGACGGAGGATGGGCCGGTCGCGCTCATCGCGGGCCACCTCGCATCGTCATGGCCCAACGGCAACCACCTCATGGACCCCGCTCCCGACGGACCGATCGCCATCGCTCGCGACGAGCACGTCGAGCTCGCAGGCGAGCGGGTCTCGGGCGAGGAGTACGACGACATGCGCGGCCGCTGCCCGGACAAGGACGAGTACTTCGCGATCGCCGGGGTCGTCTCCGTCGACGGCGAGCCGGTCGAGGACGAGCAGCCCGGGCGCGCGAAAGCCCCCGGCGCCGCGAGGGCGTCGAGGGCTTTCACCAACCGTGGAGATGCCGGGAATCGAACCCGGGTCCGCATGTCCAAACCGAAGTCTTCTCCGGGCGCAGCCTGAAGAAGGTTTTCTCGGCCCCTCACCCACCATCAGGCAGGTGGTGAGCGGGCCCAGTCATCTAAGAGTCCCGCAGCCCCCGGTGACGAAGGGCTGAAGCAAGTTCCCTAGTCGACGCCAGGATCCAGGACGGGAACACGCCTGGGCTGACGGACTTCATGGCGCTCGCTTAGGCAGCGAGGGCGAAGTCGGTGCGCTTGGAATCGGCACCTATTGGTTTGCAGGGGTCGTTAACGAGATAACCCTGCGTTCTCGGCCCGCTTCCCTTCGGAAGTAAACACACGTCGAAACCGATCATCCCCTGTGCAGTTATGGCACCAGTCTACCGGGACGACCGACACCGCCCAAGACCCGGGCGGCGGGCACCCTAGAGCTCCAGCCGCACCGCGGTCTCGAGCGCGACCTCGATGGAGGCGTGCCAGCCGTCCTTGAGCGCGGAGTTCTTCTCCGAGTACAGGCTCGCGCCCGCGACCAGGTTCGACGAGCACGCGCAGATCATGCCCGCCCGCAGCCCCCGCAGCCGAGCGACGACGTACATCGCGGAGCTCTCCATCTCGACGTTGAGGATCCCCATGCGCGACAGCTCGGCGATCCACTCGGGGCCCTCGGCGTAGAACGCGTCGTCGGTCGCGTTGATCCCGGAGAACACCCCGCGGCCCGTGCCCTCCACCAGCTCCTCGGCCACCTCGCGGAGGGACGATGCGATGGTGAGGTCGGGCACCGCGGGGAAGCCCGGGTGCACGTAGGCGGCGGTGGTGCCGTCGTTGCGCAGCGATCCCTCCGACACGAGCAGGTCGCCGGGCTCGATCCCGGGCTGCAGCGCCGCGCTCGAGCCGACCCGGATGAATGACGTGACGCCCACCCGTGCGAGCTCCTCGACCGCGATCGCGGTCGACGGGCAGCCCATGCCGGTGGACGTGGCGGTGATGAGCCGACCCTTGTAGTACCCGGTCATGGTGCGGTGCTCGCGGCGGTGGGCGACCTCGGCGACGTCGGTGAGGTGCTCGGCGATCATGGGCACGCGGAACGGGTCGCCCGGCAGGAGGGCGACGGTGCCGACCTCCCCCGGTGCGAGGCCCACGTGGTACTGGCGGGCATCGATCCCCGCGGTGGACTTGTCGACGATGGCGGGCTCGGACATGAGCGGTCTCCGGCGCAGGACCCGAGGAGCGGGGCCCGCCCCTAGCGGAGGGCCTGCGTGGGACCGATGCTAGCCCGCGGGTGTTTCGGGGGCGTTGCCCGCGCGCACCGAGGGGAAGCCGGCGACGATGCGCCAGATCCAGGTCGCCGCATCGTCCGCCCGCGGGCGGTCGGCCATGGTGAGCCACTCCCCGATCACGCCGAGCACGAGGCCCGTGATGCCGGCGGCGACCACGTCGACCGGGACCGAGCGCGGCACGATCGGCTCGGCCGCCGGGGCGAGGTCGCGGATCGCGTCGCGCGCGTTCGCCCGCAGCCGGGACAGCACCGCGCCGTAGCCGGGCTCGGTGAACACGCGCGCGTAGAGGTCGGCGTTCTGCTCGATGTGGCGGAGGAACACCACGAGCGCCTCCGGCGGCTCGTCGGAGCCGAACTCGATGGAGTCGAGGCTCGCGCCGGCCTCCTCCGCGAAGAGGTCGAGCGCGTCGGCCAGCAGCGTCTCCTTGTCGGAATAGTGCTGGTAGAACGTGCTGCGGTTGACCCCGGCACGCGCCGCGATGTCGCTCACCGACACGTCGTCGACGCCGCGCTCGCGCGCGAGCGCGAAGAGCGCCTCCTGCAGGCGTCTCCTGGTTTTGACGATGCGCGCGTCCACGCGGAGATTGTGGCACCTCGGCACCCGGTTCACCAAGCGATAACCAACATCTGTCGTACAACTCGCCGATCTGTCCTACACTGACCGCAGGCCCTGCCGTCCGTCCCGGTGCACCCGCCCGCGCGACCGTCGGCCGGCCACGGCATCGTCGCCAGTCCCCCTCCTGGACCCCATGAGAAAGGCTCCCCTGTGGCCCACCTCCTCTACCGCATCGGCCGCGCGTCGGCCATGCGGCCGATCGTCGCGATCATCGCGTGGATCCTCGCCCTCGGCATGGCCGGCGGCGGATTCGTCGCGTTCGGCGGCACCCTCACCGACAGCTTCTCCATCCCCGGACTCGAGACCGAGGAGGTCACCGACCAGCTCAAGCAGGAGATCCCCGAGCTCGCGGGCGGCTCGGCCCGCGCCGTCTTCCAGACCGAGGACAGCTCGGAGTTCACCGCCGAGCAGATCCAGGGCGTCAAGGACGCGCTGACCGCCGCGGAGGAGGTCGGCTCCGTCACCGGCTTCGTCGACCCGTTCGACACGCAGCAGCAGCTCGAGGAGCAGATGGCGCAGCTCGAGGCCGCGCCGCAGCAGATCGAGGACGGTCGCGCGCAGATCGCGGACGGCCAGGAGCAGCTCGACGCGGGCCAGGCGCAGCTCGAAGCCGCCCGCGAGCAGCTCGAGGCGAACCAGGCGCAGCTCGACGCCGCCATCGAGGCGGCCAGGCAGGACGCCACCTACCTGCTCGCGCAGCAGGAGTTCCTCAACCAGCAGGCGCAGCTCGACGAGGCCTCGGCGCAGCTGGACGAGCAGCAGCAGCAGATCGACGCACAGCAGGCACAGCTCGACGAGGGCCTCGTCGAGCTCGAGGAGCAGGCCGCCCAGCTCGAGCTGGGCGCTCAGCTCGCGGACGCGACCTCCGGCATCCGCAGCGTCTCCGAGGACGGCACGACCGCGCTCGGCATCATCCAGTTCGACGCCAGCGTCTACGAGGTCGTCCAGGAGGACAAGGACGAGGTCATCGCGCTCGTGAGCGCGGCCGTCCCCGCCGGCGTCACCGTGAACTTCTCGGCGGACATCGCCACGAGCGTCGAGGGCGTCCTGGGCGTCGGCGAGGTCGTCGGCGTGCTGCTCGCGTTCGTCGTCCTCATGGTGATGATGCGCGCAATCTGGCCCGCCCTCATGCCGATCATCACCTCGGTGCTCGGTGTCGGCGTGGGCGTCGCCACGGCGCTGGCGTTCTCGGGCGTGGTCGAGATGTCCTCGGTCACCCCGATCCTCGGCGTCATGCTCGCGCTCGCCGTCGGCATCGACTACTCGCTGTTCATCGTCAACCGCCACCGCGAGCAGTACAAGCGCGGCATGCAGCTGCACGAGTCGATCGGCCTCGCCAACGGCACGTCCGGCAACGCCGTCGTGTTCGCCGGCTCGACCGTCATCGTGGCGCTGCTCGCGCTCAACATCACGGGTATCCCGTTCCTCGGCATCATGGGCACCGTCGGCGCCTTCTGCGTCGGCATCGCCGTGCTCGTGGCGGTGACCCTCACCCCCGCGGTGCTCGGCCTCATCGGCCACCGCGTGCTCGGCAGGAAGGCGCGGGCGACGATCGGCGCGCCCGAGCACGCCGAGGCCCCGATCGAGCCGATGCGCACCGGTCGCGCGCTCCTGCGCCTCACCGCCGCCGTCATCGGCCTGCTCATCCTCGCCATCCCCGCGATGTCGATGCGCCTGGGCCTGCCCGACGGCACGCAGGAGCCCACCGACTCGACGCAGTACATCGCCTACAAGACCGTCGACGAGAAGTTCGGCGAGGGCGTCAACGGCACGCTCCTCGTCACCGCGGAGCTGCCCGAGGCCGTCGCGGACGAGGACCTCCTCGCCGCGCAGGTCGACATCGCCACCGCGCTCATGGCCAACGAGGACGTCTCCGCGGTCGCCCCGGCGGGCGCGTCGGAGGACAACGGCTTCCTCGCCTTCCAGGTGATCCCGAACGAGGGCCCGTCGAGCGAGTCCACCGTGGCGCTGGTCGAGGACCTGCGCGCGCTGTCGCCGCTCGAGGACGGCACCGTCATCGGCGTCGCGGGCGAGGCCAGCGGCAACATCGACGTCTCGCAGAAGCTCGACGAGGCGCTGCCGCTCTACCTCGCGATCGTGGTGGGCCTGTCGATCATCATCCTGATCGTCGTGTTCCGCTCGCTGCTGGTGCCGATCATCGCGACGCTCGGCTTCGTCCTGTCGCTGTTCGCGGCGTTCGGCGCCGTCACCGCGGTGTTCCAGTGGGGCTGGCTGGGCTCGCTCTTCGGCGTCCATGACCCGGGCCCGGTGCTGAGCTTCCTTCCCATCCTGTTCACGGGCATCCTGTTCGGCCTCGCGATGGACTACCAGCTCTTCCTCACGACCGGCATGCGCGAGGCGTACGTGCACGGCATGGACGCCCGCCGCTCGGTGGTCGCGGGCCTGCGTCACGGCCGCGCGGTCGTGACGGCCGCCGCGATCATCATGATCTCGGTGTTCGGCGGCTTCGTGTTCTCGCACATCGCGATGATCCGCCCGATGGGCTTCGGCCTCGCGATGGGCGTCCTCTTCGACGCCTTCGTGGTCCGCATGGTCATCGTGCCGGCGATCATGCACCTCGTGGGCGAGAAGGCCTGGTGGCTGCCCGCGTGGCTCGACCGAATCCTCCCGAACGTCGACGTCGAGGGCGCGGCGCTCGAGCGCGAGCACCCGGTGCCTCACACGGAGGACGCGGAGGCCGCCAAGGCCTGACCCGCGTCACCGCCCACGATTCCCAATGACACGAGTGACTGCTGTGACTGGCGCCCGGCGGGCGCCGAGTCACACACGTCACCTTTGTCATTGGGAATCGTGGCGAGCGGGTCACCAGCCGCCGCCGCCACCGCCTCCTCCGCCGCCTCCGGAGAAGCCGCCCCCGCCGCCGAAGCCCGAGCCGCCGGAGGAACCGGGGGTCGGCGCGCTCATGGCCGCGCCCGCGAGCGTGGCGAACTGGTCCATCCGGTGGCCGAAGCCCGCCGCGTGCATCCAGAACATCCCGTAGGCCGCCCCCCGGTACCAGGTGGGCTCCGCGAGGCGCACGCCCTGCGCGGCGAGCTGCTCGAACTTCTTGGCCCACTGCTCGGTCACGCCGAACGCGATCGCGTACGGCAGGTAGCGACTGAAGATGTCATGGCCCTCCTCGAAGCGCAGCTGGTTCGCCTCCGCCTTGTCGAGGTAGAGCTCGAAGCCGCGGGTCTGCGCGAGGATGCGCGAGCCCTCGGCGGTGCGCGCCGGCGCGACGCTGGTGGTGGCGAGCACCACCAGGCCGAGCAGCACGAACGCGAGCGGGACCAGCGCGATCGTCGTGCCGAGCATCACCGCGGCCAGGGTCGCGAACCCGCCGCCGACGAGCAGCGCGACCCCCGCGCCCGCCCATGCGCCGCGTGCGTGCGAGGGGTTGCCGCGGAACCAGCCGTGGTTCGTCACGTTGCGGTACAGCTGCTTCTGCACGGCCTGCATGTCCGCGTGGAAGGTGGTCTTGAGCTCCCCGAGCGTCACCGCGGAGCGCCCCTCGAAGACGGCGTCGAAGAGCATCTGCTCGTACGGGAACAGGCCCTCGTCGGCCTCCCGCTGCTTGACGAACCGGTAGTCCTTCTCCCCCGCCTCCTCGACCACGAGGTAGCCGCGCACCGCGAGGTCGACGATGGTCGCGGTGACGTCGCGCGTGTCCGCCTTCTCGTCGATGAGCGTGCCGAGCTGGCCCGGACGCAGCCCGTCCGGCGGCGCGAACGCGACCGCGACCGGCGCGCGCTTGTCGCGGCGGCGCACCGCCGCATCGTCCCCGACCGCGGGACCGACGCCCGGGGTGAAGTCCGCGTACTCGACGTCGGCGCCGGCGCCGCGGATGCGCCGCACCAGCACCGCGAGCCCGCCGAGCAGGAGCACCAGGAAGCCGCCCACGGTCCAGCCGTTGAGCCGGAACGCGTGCGCGAGGTCGCTGCTCTCGGTGAGCGCGGGCGCGGTGTCGTACGTGCCGGACGGATAGAGCACCGCGACGGTGAAGGGCTCGCCCGGCTCGAGCGACGCCTGGGTGAAGGTCGCGTCCGTGCCGGTGACGGTCGCGCCGTCGCACGCCGTGTCCGCGCCGGACGGCCCGGCCCAGCACGCCGCGTCGACGACGTCGGCCGCCCCCACCACCGTCACGCTCGCGTCGCGGACCGGCGTCTCCCAGCCGTCGCCGATCGCGTTCCAGTAGAACTCGTCGCCCGCCTCGCCCGTGTCCGTCTCGTCGGCGGTGGTCTCGTTCATCACGTGGTGGACCGTGTACTCGAGGACGTACGTCTGCACGCCGTCGACGTCGCCGATGCCCTCGTCACCCACGCGCACCACGAGCCAGTACTGCCCCTCCTCGAGGTACACCTTCGCGGGCGCGCCGCTCGGCGACGAGGCGCTCACGTCCGTGATGTCGTACAGGCGGTCCCAGTCGGCGTCGTAACCCTGGCGGATGGGCAGCTGCCAGTACGGCCCGTGACCCGGCTCGTTCCCGAAGTCGAAGTCGATCTCCACGCTCACGCGTGCGGAGCCGTCTTCCTGGAGCGCGTACGTCGCGACCCAGCGCTCGACGCTGCGCCCGCCGTCGGGCGCCGCGGCGTGGGCGGCGGCAGGCGTGAACGCCGCTACCAGGGTGATCAGCAGGGACAGGACGATGCGGACCATGGCCCCATCATGCCGGGTGGACGATGCGACGGTGACGCCACGCGCCCGCCCGGGCCGCGCATCGTCCCGCGTCAGCGGTTGATGTTGCGCTGCACGCCCAGCGAGCGCTCGGCCTCGCGGCGGTCCTGCTTCTCGCGCAGCGCCTGACGCTTGTCGTGCTGCTTCTTGCCTCGCGCGACGCCGATCTCGAGCTTGGCGCGGCCGTCGAGGAAGTACAGGCGCAGGGGCACGATCGTGTAGCCCTTCTCGCGCGTGCGTTGCAGGAGGTCCTCGATCTCGTGGCCGTGCAGCAGCAGCTTGCGCTTGCGGCGCGGCGCGTGGTTGGTCCACGTGCCCTGCGAGTACTCCGGGATGTGGATGTTCTCCGCCCAGGCCTCGCCGCCGTCGACGTAGATGTAGCCGTCGCCGATGACCGCGCGGCCCTGCCGCAGCGACTTCACCTCGGTGCCGGTGAGCACGATGCCCGCCTCGAGCACGTCGTCGATGAAGAAGTCGTGCCGCGCGGCGCGGTTGGTCGCGACCACCTTGATCCCCTTCTCGGCCATCGCTCACCTCCTCGCGCGCATGCGGCCATGCGCCCGGTCCCGGGCGCGACGCACCAGTCTAGCGGCCCCGGCTACCCCACCAGGGTCATCGGGTCGACGGTGTTGCCGTTGACGTAGACCTCGAAGTGGAGGTGGCAGGCGGCGGACGTGCCGGTGTTGCCCGCGTAGCCGACGAGCTGACCCTTGGTCACGTACTGGCCGCTGCCGACCGCGAAGCTCGAGAGGTGGTTGTAGCTGCTCATGAGCGACTTCCCGCCGAAGTAGCCGTGGTCGATGAGCACCGAGTTGCCGAGGCCCAGGCGGTACGTCGCCCACTGCACGCGCCCCTCGCGGGCCGCGTAGATGGGCGTGCCGCAGTAGGCGCGCATGTCCGTGCCGGCGTGGAGGCGCCAGTAGTGGAGGATCGGGTGGAAGCGCATGCCGTAGCTCGACGTGATGTAGTGGCTCGGCGCGGGCCACCCGAGGGCGCCCTTGACGAGGCCGCTCGAGGAGCCCGAGCTCGAGCCGCTCGACCCGGAGCTCGACCCGGAGCCGCCGTTGTTCTTGGCGGCCTCCTCGGCGGCCTTGCGGGCGGCCTCCTCGGCCGCCTTGCGCTTGGCCTCCTCCTCGGCGAGCTTCTTCTTGACGAGGTTCTTGATCTCGTCGCGGACGGCCTCCTGCTTCGCCGCGATCTGCCGCTGCCGCTTGAGCTCCTGCTGCTTCTGCGCCTCGAGCTCGGCCTTGATGGCCTGCTGCTTCTTCACGAGGGCGTCGAGGGCGGCCTTCTTCTCGGCGGCCTTCTCCCGTAGTCGCTTGGTCTTGACGACGAGCGCGTCGGCCTCGGCCTTGAGCTCGACGATGTACTCGCGGACCGCCTCCTGGCGAGCGCCGCGGTTGCGGTTGACGGCGGCGATCTCCTCGACGTCCGCGAGCGCGTTCGTCTGCACGCGGGAGGCGTTGTGCTCCTCGGCGAACTTGTCGACGAACTCCTGCGACGTGCTCGCGCCGAACACCAGGCTGAGCGCCTCGTCGTCGCCGACGCCCTGGTACTGCGCGCGGGCGAGCGCGGCGATGATGTCCTCGAGCTCGTCGATGCGGGACTCGTCCGCGGCGATCTGCTCGGTGATGGCGGCGTCCTGCGCCTCCGCCGCGGCGAGCTTGTCCGCCACGAGCTTCTGCTGGACCAGCGCCTGGGCGACGGCCTCCCTGGCCGCGTCGAGCTCGGCCTGGGCGGCCGGCAGCTTCGCCTCGGTCTGGCGCAGCCGGCGGGCGGCCTTGACGATCGCCTCGCTCGTGTCCTCGAGGGCGGCCTCCAGGTCGTCGAGCTGCTCCTCGTACGTGTCCTGCCTGTCCTTGGCCCGCTCGATGTCGTCGTCGTAGCTCGACGCCGTCTGGAACCCGCCGACCGCATCGGCGCCGGACACGAGGGTGCCGGTGACGAGCGCGACGAGGAACACCGCGACGGCGGCGATGAGCGACGGGCGGAGGCGGGCCATCATGCGCGCGTGTACCTCCCGAGCGTCACGACGGAGGCGATCGCGGCGAGGCCCACGGCGATGACGAGCAGCCACGGTGCGACCGACCACACGTCCTGCGTGCCGATGTACTGGACCCACGTGACGGAGCTCCGCAGCCAGTCGTCGATCAGGTAGCGCACGCCGAAGAACAGGCCCGCGACGGCGAGCAACGCGCCGCCCGTCGCGGCGACGGCGCCCTCGAGCATGAACGGCATCTGGATGAGCGAGCGCGACGAGCCCACCATGCGCATGATCTGCGTCTCGCGGCGGCGGCTGAGCGCGCTCAGGCGGATGGTCGTGGTGATGAGCAGCATCGCGGCGAGCAGCATGACGGCGGCGAGGGCCGCGGCGACGATGGTGGCGGCGTTGAGGAAGCGGAACAGCTCGGAGAAGATCTCGCGCTGGTCCCGCACGACGTCGACGCCGGGCAGGCCCTCGGTCGCGTCCGCGACCACCTGGTACTGCTCGGGGTCGGCGAGCTTGACCCGGAAGCTGGGCTGCATCTGGTCCGCGGTGAGCGAGGACCAGATGCCGTCCTCGTCGTTGGCGACGAACTTGTCGAAGGCCTGTTCGCGGGACTCGTAGTAGACCTCCTGCACGAGGTCCTTGAGCGCGCCGTCCTCGAGGACGGACCGGATCGCGTCCTCCTGGGCCACGGTCACCGGGCCCTCGGCGCACTGCTCATTGCGGGAGCTCTCGGGGCACAGGAAGATCGAGATCTCGACCTTGCCGTACCAGTCGTCCTTGAGCTGGTCGATCTGCATCTGCGTGAGCGCCGCGGCGCCCACGAACATGAGCGACACGAACGTCACCAGCACGACGGACAGCGCCATCGTGCTGTTGCGGCGGAGCCCGTTGACGACCTCGCCGAGGATGAACCGCAGCCTCATACTCGCTCCAGCCCGTAGACACCGCGGTCCTGGTCGCGGACCAGCTGGCCGCCGCGCAGCTCGATGACGCGCTTGCGCATCTGGTCGACGATCTCGTCGTCGTGCGTGGCCATGAGCACCGTGGTGCCCGTGCGGTTGATGCGGTCGAGCAGGCGCATGATGCCCACGGAGGTGCCCGGGTCGAGGTTGCCGGTGGGCTCGTCGCACAGCAGGATCGGCGGGTGGTTGACGAACGCACGCGCGATCGCGACGCGCTGCTGCTCTCCGCCGGAGAGCTCGTGCGGGAAGCGCTTCTCCTTGCCGGACAGGCCCACGAGCTCGAGCATCTCCGGCACGGTCGACTGGATGTGGTGGCGGCTCTTGCCGATCACCTGGAGCGCGAACGCGACGTTCTGGTAGACGGTCTTGTTCGGCAGCAGGCGGAAGTCCTGGAACACCGCGCCGATCTCGCGGCGCAGGTGCGGCACGCGCCACGCGCTCAGCTTGTTGAGGTGGCGGCCCGCGACGTACACGTCTCCCCCGGTGGGGCGCTCCTCGCGCAGGATGAGCTTGAGGAACGTCGACTTGCCCGAGCCGGACGAGCCCACGAGGAACACGAAGTCGCCGCGCTCGATCTCCACGGAGACGGAGTCGAGCGCGGGACGGGCGCCCCGCTTGTAGACCTTGGTGGCGTTGTCGAGTCGAATCATGATGTGCACGGGCGCGAGGGGTAGGACCCGCACCACGTCTGCATCGTAGGAACGGGTCCCGGAGCCGCCCGGGAGGCGCGCCGCGCCGGGCGTGTCCGGTACGTCACACACCAAAAGTTCGCAAAGCGCCAACTATCCTGCGCATCGTCCCGTGCCGGGTCCCGCGCATCGTCCCGTTTACCTGTCCACGCGGGCGAGGCGCCCCTCCACGCGAAGCCCCCGATGTGAACGGGAACATGCCTGGAAACGACGGGAGTCGAACGCGCCCGCGTGGAGGGGTAACCGGGGTCAGCCCTCGTTCTGGGAGGACCGGCGCCAGCGGATGCCCGCGTCGATGAAGCCGTCGAGGTCGCCATCGAAGACGATCTGCGGGTTGCCGACCTCGTAGCCGGTGCGCAGGTCCTTGACGAGCTGCTGGCCGTAGAGGAAGTACGAGCGCATCTGGTCGCCCCAGCTCGCCTTGATGTCGCCGGCCAGCTCCTTCTTCTGGGCGGCCTCCTCCTCCTTCTTGAGGAGCAGCAGGCGCGACTGGAGCACGCGCATGGCGGCGGCGCGGTTCTGGATCTGCGACTTCTCGTCCTGCATCGACACGACGATGCCGGTGGGGAGGTGGGTGAGGCGCACGGCGGAGTCGGTGGTGTTGACCGACTGGCCGCCCGGGCCCGACGAGCGGAACACGTCCACCTTGATCTCGGACTCGGGGACCTCGATGTGGTCGGTCGACTCGATCTGCGGGATCACCTCGACCGCCGCGAAGGAGGTCTGGCGCTTGTCGGCCGAACCGAACGGGCTGATGCGCGCGAGGCGGTGCGTGCCTGCTTCGACGGACAGCGTGCCGAAGGCGTACGGCGCGTTGAGCTCGAAGGTCGCGGACTTGATGCCGGCGCCCTCCGCGTACGAGGTGTCGAGCACCTTGGTCTGGTAGCCGTGGCGCTCGGCCCAGCGCAGGTACATGCGCAGGAGCATCTCGGCGAAGTCGGTCGCATCGTCGCCGCCCGCGCCCGAGCGGATGGTGACGACCGCGTTGCGCTCGTCCCACTCCCCCGTCATCAGGGTGCGGATCTCGAGCGCGGCGAGGTCCTTCTTGATGCCCGCGAGGTCGGCCTCCGCCTCGGCGAGGGTGTCCTCGTCCTCGCCCTCGGTGCCGAGCTCGACGAGCACCTCGAGGTCGTCGATGCGCGAGCCCATGCGCGCCACGCGGTCGAGCTCGGCGTTCGCCTGGCTCAGCTGGCTGGTGACGGCCTGCGCGTTCTCCTGGTCGTCCCAGAGGTCGGGCGCGGCGGCCTGCTCCTCGAGGTCGGCGATGCGCGCCCTCAGCTTGGTCGGGTCGGTCACCGCCTCGATCTGGGAGAAGGTCGAGCGGAGCTCCTGGATCTCGGTCGCGAAGTCGGTGGCCACGAGCGTCAAGTCTAGTGGCGCGCGTGCGGGACCTCGCCCGCTGACGGCCTACTCGCCCGTGACGGCGTCGAGCGTGTCCTTCGCGGAGCCGACCGCGTCCTCGACCTGCGTCCTGGCGTCGTCGATCTTCTGCTTGGCGTCCTCGGCCTTCTCCTGGATCTCCTCGGCGCGCTGCGAGGCCTCGTCCTTGATCTCGTTGGCCTTGTCGATCGCACTGCTGACGCCCGCGGTCGCGGACGCGATGGCCTCGCGCGGGTCCGCGTCGCCGCAGCCGGAGAGCAGGGCCGCGAGCGCGGCGGCGGTGACGGCGGCGGGGACGATGCGGCGGTTCATGGCCCCCATCATGGCAAACCCGCACACCCCCGCGGACCCGCACGCGCATCGTCCCCCGCCTACCCCGCCGCGCCACCCGCCCGGCCTGTCACACCTGTCACCTGTGTCATTGGCAGTCGTGGGTGGGGACGACACAGGGCCCCGACACCGGATGGGTGTCGGGGCCCTGAGGGAGGGACTTCCGGGGCCGATCAGCCCCAGGAGCCAGCTTGGGTCAGGCCTTCTTTGCGGAGGCCTTCTTGGCGGGGGCCTTCTTGGCCTCGACGGGGGCCTCGGCCTTGCGGTTGGCCTTCACGTCGTCCCAGCCGATGCCGTAGTACGCGGCCTCCATCATCACCTTCATGTCCTCGAGGATCGGAAGGCGCGGGTTGGCCGGCGCGCACTGGTCGGCGTAGGCGTTCATCGCCAGCGTGTCGAGCGAGGCCATGAAGTCGGTCTCGTCGACGCCCACCTCGCGGAACGAGCGCTCGATGCCCACCTTGTTGCGCAGCTCCTCCACCGCGGCGGCGTAGGACTCCACGCCCTCCTCGGGGGTCGAGGCCGGCAGACCGAGGTGCTTGGCGATCTCCTGGTAGCGCTCCGGCGCGACGTAGGACTCGGCCTTGGGCCACGAGGCCGGCTTGGTCGGGACCTTGCCGTTGTAGCGGATGACGTGCGGCAGGTAGATCGCGTTGGTGCGGCCGTGGGCGACGTGGAACGTCGAACCGGTCACGTGTGACATGGCGTGCACCAGGCCCAGGAAGGCGTTGGCGAAGGCCATACCGGCGATGGTCGCCGCGTTGTGCATCTTCTCGCGGGCCTTGACGGCGCCGCCGCCCACCGTGACGGACTCCTCGATGTGCTCGAAGACCATCTTGATGGCCTGCAGCGCGAGGCCGTCGGTGTAGTCGTTCGCGTAGACGGAGACGAACGCCTCGGTCGCGTGGGTGAGGGCGTCGAAGCCCGAGTCCGCGGCGACGCGCGAGGGCAGGTTCGCGGTGAGGACCGGGTCCACGATCGCGACGGTCGGCGTGAGCGCGTAGTCGGCGAGCGGGTACTTGCGGCCGTTCTCCGGGTCGGAGATCACCGCGAACGGCGTCACCTCGGAGCCGGTGCCCGACGTGGTCGGGATGCAGACCAGCTTGGCGATCTCGCCCAGCTTGGGGAACTGGAAGGCGCGCTTGCGGACGTCGAAGAACTTCTCCTTGAGGTCGGCGAAGTCGATGTCCGGGTGCTCGTAGAGCAGCCACATCACCTTGGCGGCGTCCATCGGCGAGCCGCCGCCGACCGCGATGATCGTGTCGGGCTTGAAGGCGCGGAGGGTCTCGGCGCCCTTGCGGACGGTCGCGACGCTCGGCTCGGGCTCGACGTTGTCGATGATCTGGACCGACACGTTGTTCGAGCGGCGGTTGAGGACGTCCAGGACCTTGTCGACGATGCCGATGCGGGTCATGGTCGCGTCGGTCACGATGGTGACGCGCTCGACGCCGTTCATGTCGTGCAGGTACTGGATCGCGTTGGGCTCGAAGTACGTCTTGGCCGGCACCTTGAACCACTGCATGTTGTTGTTCCTCCGGCCGATGCGCTTGACGTTGATCAGGTTCACCGCGGTGACGTTGTTCGACACCGAGTTGTGGCCGTAGGAGCCGCAGCCCAGGGTCAGCGAGGGCAGGAAGGCGTTGTAGATGTCGCCGATGCCGCCGTGCGAGGAAGGCGAGTTCACGATGACGCGGATCGCCTTGACGCGCTTGCCGAAGTCCTTGATGAGCTCGTCGTCGGTCGCGTGGATCGCGGCCGAGTGGCCGAGGCCGTGGAACTCGACCATGCGCTCGGCGTAGTCGAGGCCCTGCTCGGTGGACTCCGCCTTGAGGACGGCGAGGACCGGGCACAGCTTCTCGCGGGTGAGCGGCTCGCTCTCGCCGACGGTCGAGACCTCGGCGAGGATGATCGAGGTCTCCTCCGGGACGGAGAAGCCGGCCTGCTCGGCGATCCACTGCGGCGACTTGCCGACCACGTTCGGGTTGAGCTTCGCGCCGGCGCAGTTCTGGCCGTCCGCGGTGACGCCGAAGATGAACTCCTCGAGCATCTTCTTCTCGGCGGGGGTGACCTTGTAGGCGTGGAGGCGGTCGAAGAGCGCGAGGCCCTTGTCGTAGATCTCGGCGTCGAGGATGACGGCCTGCTCCGAGGCGCACACCATGCCGTTGTCGAAGGCCTTCGAGATGACCAGGTCGTTGATCGAGCGCTCGAGCACGGCCGACTTGTGCACGTAGGCGGGGACGTTGCCCGCGCCGACGCCGAGGGCCGGCTTGCCGCAGCTGTACGCCGCCTTCACCATGGCGTTGCCGCCGGTGGCGAGGATGAGCGCGACGCCGTCGTGGTTCATCAGCAGGTTGGTGGCCTCGAGCGACGGGGTCTCGACCCACTGGATGCAGTTCTCGGGGGCGCCGGCGGCGATCGCCGCGTCGCGCACGATCTTGGCGGCGGCGACCGAGGACTTCTGCGCGCTCGGGTGGAACGCGAAGATGATCGGGTTGCGGGTCTTCAGCGCGATGAGCGACTTGAAGATCGCGGTCGAGGTCGGGTTGGTGACCGGGGTCACGCCGGCGACGACGCCGACGGGCTCCGCGATCTCGGTGATGCCCTTGATCGGGTCCTCGTGGATGATGCCGACGGTCTTCATCGGGGCCATCGAGTGGGTGACGTGCTCGCACGCGAAGATGTTCTTCACGGCCTTGTCCTCGAACACGCCGCGGCCGGTCTCCTGGACCGCGAGGACGGCGAGCTCGCCGTGCTGGTTGAGGGCGGCCACGGAGGCCTTCTTGACGAGCAGGTTGACGTCGTCCTGCGTGAACACGCTGTAGGCGTCGAGCGCCTCCTGGGCGTTCGCGACGAGCGTGTCGATGGCGGTCGCGACGTCGGTGGCCGCGCTCTCCGGGACAGTGGTAGTCATCTTTGTCTGGCTCCTAATGACGGGTGCCGGCCCCCTCCGGGCCTCGATCCCCATGACCATCACGGTAGGTGGACCGGTCCCGGTTCTCGCGGGGCAGAGGTCCCGGGGACCATGGGCCCACTACCAGGCATTTCATACCCCTTGGGGTATGGCGACCAGGGGTTTTCGGCGGCTTCCGGCGGGACGATGCGGAGGCGCGGCGGCCCCGGAAACCGCCCCGCACGCCTTGACGGACGCCGTCCCGGCACCCACGGACCGCGACGCCGACACGCCCGCGCGACACGCCGGCCCCACCGACCCCGCGCGCGGCCCGAGATTCCGGGACCATGGGCCCCGGTGGACCCCCGGCCCCCCGGTGCCAGACTGGGGTCATACGCCAGGGGGTATCCGTCGACGCCGAGGAGGAACCATGACACCCGAGCCCGCCGCCGCATCGTCCGCCCCGCCCGCGCCGAGCCTGGCCCACCTGCCCGTCGGCGTCTTCGCGGTCGTCATGGGCATCGGCGGCACCGCCGTCGCGTGGTTCCGGGCGGACGAGGCCTTCGGCCTCGCGCTGCCGGTGAACGATGCGCTCGCCTGGCTCGGCCTCGCGGTGCTCGCCGCGGCCGTGGCCGCGTACGGGGCGAAGGTGGCGCGGCACCCGCGGGCCGCCGTCGCCGAGTGGACGCACCCGGTCAAGGCGGCGTTCGTCGCGACCATCCCGGTGTCGATGATGGTGCTCGCGACCGCGTTCCTGCCGATCTCGGAGACGGCCTCGGCGGCGCTGTGGTGGCCGGGCGCGGTGCTGCAGTTCGTCGTGACGGTGCTGGTGATGCGCACGTGGATCGCGGACGCGCGCGTCCAGGCGATCCACGTGCACCCCGCGTGGTTCATCCCGGTGGTGGGCAACCTCGTGGCCCCGCTCGCGGGCGTCACGCACGCACCCGGGGAGGTGAGCTGGTACTTCTTCGGCGTCGGCGCGGTGTTCTGGGTCGGCCTCCTGCCGGTGGTGCTCAGCAGGCTCTTCGTCGAGGGCGTGATGCCGTGGCGGCTCGCTCCCACGCTCGCGATCCTGGTCGCGCCTCCCGCCGTCGCGTCGCTGTCGTGGGTGCGCCTGGGCGGCTCGTGGGAGGACCCGCTCGCGATGATGCTGCTCGGCGTGGTGATCTTCCAGCTCGCGCTGCTCGCGGCCCAGTCGGCCTACCTGCGCAAGGTGCCGTTCGCGGTCAGCGCGTGGGCCTACACCTTCCCGCTCGCCGCCGCGGCCTCCGCGCTGCTCGCGGCGTACGAATCCGGCGCCACGGCGTTCGCGGCGTGGGTCGGGGTCGCGGCCCTCGCGGCGGGGACCCTGCTCGTGCTCGGGCTGGGTTGGCGGACCGCGGTCGCGGTCTCCCGCGGCGAGCTGCTGGCCGCCGAGGGCTGACGCGCGGCTCAGCCGGTGACGACGTCGCCCGTCCAGGCGCCGATGCCGCCCTCGAGGCCCACGGTGTGCTCGACGCCCGCGCCGGTCATGATGTCGATCGCGGCGCGCGAGCGGCTGCCCGAGCGGCAGTAGACCGCGTACTCGGCCTCCGGGTCGAGCGCGGAGACCTGCGCCTCGAAGTCGCCGCCGGAGACGTCGATGTTGACGGCGCCGGGCAGGTGGCCCTCGGCGTACTCCGCGGGGGTGCGGACGTCGACGATGGTGACGCCCTCCTCCGCGGCGGCGACCGCGAACGCCGCGGCGGACACGTGCGAGGCGTCGAAGGCCACGGACTCGGCGACCTCGGCCGCGGGGGCGTCGGCGCCGGTCGAGCAGGCGGAGATCGCGGGGACGAGAGCGAGGAGGGCGCCGGCGAGGGCGCCGCGGACGATGCGTCGGTTCATGACGGAAACTATACCCCAGGGGGTATACACCCATGGGCGGGGCGCAGCAGAGGGCCCCGCACGCGCACGGACGCGACGACGCCCGGCGCGCGCCCGAGGAGAGACGTCTCGGGGGCGCGCCGGGCGTGGCGGGTCAGATGACGCGGATGAGCTTCTTGTTGACGAACTCGTCCGCCGCGAGCAGACCCATCTCGCGCGAGGTGCCGGATCGCTTCACCCCGCCGAACGGCAGCTCGGGGCTGTCCGCGAGCACGCAGTTGACGTAGACCATGCCGGCCTCGATCGCGTCGGCGACGCGCTCGGCCTGCTCGGGGTCGGTCGTGTAGACGTACGAGCCGAGGCCGTACGCGGTGTCGTTCGCGAGGGCGATGGCCTCCTCCTCGCTCGCCACCTTGTACACGGCGGCCGCCGGGCCGAACAGCTCCTCGCGGTACACGTCCATGTCGGACGTCACGCCGGTGAGGACCGTCGGGTAGTAGAAGGCGCCGTCGCGCTTGCCGCCCGCGTGCAGGATCGCGCCCTGCTCGACGGCGGCGTCGACCTGCGCCTCGAGGCGCTCGGCCGCGGCGAGCGAGGACAGCGGGCCCAGCACGGTGTCCTCGGCGAACGGGTCGCCCACGGTGCACGCGGTCATGGCGGCGGTGAACTTCTCGAGGAACTCGTCGTAGAGCGAGTCGATGACGATGAAGCGCTTGGGGGCGTTGCAGGACTGGCCGGTGTTGTCCATGCGTGCCTCGACGGCGCCCTCGACCACGGCGTCCATGTCGTCCGTCGACAGCACGATGAACGGGTCCGAGCCGCCCAGCTCGAGCGCCACCTTCTTGAGGTGGTAGCCGGCGAGCGAGGCGACGGCGGAGCCGGCACGCTCGGAGCCGGTCACGGAGACGCCGGCGATGCGACGGTCGGCGATCATGTCCGCGGCCTGCTCGTTCGACGCGTACACGTTGACGTAGACGCCCTCGGGGAAGCCCGCGTCGCGGTAGATCTGCTCGATCGCGGCGGCCGACTCGGGGCACTGCGGGGCGTGCTTGAGGACGATGGTGTTGCCCACCACGATGTTCGGGGCGGCGAAGCGGGCCACCTGGTAGTAGGGGAAGTTCCACGGCATGATGCCGAGCAGCGCGCCGAGCGGGCTGCGGCGGATCACCGCGGTGCCCTCGCCGAGGATGTCGATCGGGGTGTCGCCCGTGACCTTCTCCGCATTGTCGGCGTAGAACTCGGTGATGTCGGCGGCGAAGTCGACCTCGCCCAGCGCGGCCTCGAGGGGCTTGCCCATCTCGCGCACGATGATCGCGGCGAGCTCGTCGCGGCGCTCGCGGTGCAGCTCGGCCACGCGGCGCACGAGCGCGGCGCGCTCCTCGACCGTCGAGGTCCGCGACCACCCCCGGTACGCGCCGTCGGCCAGGGCGAGGGCGTCCTGCACCTGGGCGTCGGTCATGGTCGGGTAGTCCGCCAGGCGCTCGCCGGTGGCAGGGTTGACTACTGCGTAGCCGCTCATGTCTCTCCTTCGGTGGGGTGGATGGTCACGCCGCGTTCAGTCGTGCGGGATCAGCGTGTACTTGGTCGACAGGTACTCGTGGATCCCCTCGGCACCGCCCTCGCGGCCGATGCCGGACTGCTTGACGCCGCCGAACGGCGCCGCAGCGTTGGAGACCACGCCGGCGTTGAGCCCCATCATGCCGGTGTCGAGCCGGTCGATGAGGCGCTGACCGCGGGCGAGGTCACGGGTGTAGGCGTACGAGACGAGCCCGTACTCGGTCGAGTTCGCGAGGGCGATGGCCTGGTCCTCGGTCTCGAAGGTCGCGATGGCGAGCACCGGCCCGAAGATCTCCGTCGCGAGGATCTCGGAGCCAGGCTGCACGTCGGTGACGACGGTGGGCTCGACGAACGTGCCGGGGCCGTCGACGGCCGCGCCGCCGGTGGCGATCTGCGCGCCCTTCGCCACCGCATCGTCCACGAGCGCGAGCGAGGTCGCGACGGCGCGGTCGTCGATGAGGGGGCCGATCGCGACGCCGTCCTCGGTGCCGCGGCCCACCTTCATGGCGGACACGCGCGCGGTGATCCGGCGCGCGAACTCGTCCGCGACGGACGCGTGCACGATGAAGCGGTTGGCCGCCGTGCAGGCCTGGCCGATGTTGCGGAACTTCGCCATGAGCGCACCCTCGACGGCCTTGTCGAGGTCCGCGTCATCGAAGACGAGGAACGGCGCGTTGCCGCCCAGCTCCATCGACACGCGCAGCACGCCGTCGGCGGCCTGCTTCATGAGCGTGCGGCCCACCTCGGTGGAGCCGGTGAAGGACAGCTTGCGGAGCCTCGGGTCCGCGAGCAGCGGCTCGGTCACGGCGCGCGAGGACGTGGTGGTGATGACGTTGACCACGCCCGCGGGCACGCCGGCCTCCTCGAGCACGCGCGCGAGCAGCAGCGTGGTGAGCGGGGTGAGGGCCGCGGGCTTGACGACCACGGTGCAGCCGGCCGCGAGCGCGGGCGCGATCTTGCGGGTCGCCATCGCGAGCGGGAAGTTCCACGGCGTGATGAGGTAGCTCGGCCCCACGGGGCGCTGGGAGACGACCATGCGGCCCGTGCCCTCGGGGTTGTCGCCGTAGCGGCCCGTGATGCGCACGGCCTCCTCGGAGAACCAGCGCAGGAACTCGTTGCCGTACGCGACCTCGCCGCGCGCCTCCGCGAGCGGCTTGCCCATCTCGAGCGTCATGAGCAGCGCGAAGTCCTCGGTGCGCTCCCGCACCAGGTCGAAGGCGCGGCGGAGGATGTCGGACCGCTTGCGCGGGGCGGTCGCGGCCCACGCGTCCTGCGCGGCGACGGCCGCGTCCAGGGCGGCACGCGCATCGTCCGGCGTGGCGTCGGCGATGCTCGCGAGCACCTCCCCGGTGGACGGGTCGTGGACGTCGAAGGTGGCGCCGGACGATGCGGCGGTCCACTCGCCGCCGACGTACAGGGAGGCGGGGACGGCCTCGAGGAGCGCCCGCTCGGCCGCGGCGGTCATGCCGCCGCCTCCGCCGCGAGGGCGGCCGCGACGACGTCGAGGCCCTCGTGCAGGAGGGCGTCGCCGATGCTCAGCGGCGGCAGGAAGCGCAGCACGTTGCCGTACGTGCCGCAGGTGAGGACGACCACGCCCTGGGCGATGCAGCGCTTGGCGACGGCGCCGGCGAGCGCCGGCGCGGGTGCGTGGGTCGCAGGGTCGACGAGCTCGATCGCGACCATCGCGCCGAGGCCGCGGACGTCGCCCACGCGGGGATCCTCGGCCTGAAGTGCGCGCATGCGGCCCAGCAGGATCTCGCCCAACTCGGCGGCGCGCTCGACGAGGCCCTCGGTCTCGAAGGCGTCGATGCTCGCGAGCGCGGCGGCGCAGGCGATGGGGTTGCCGCCGTAGGTGCCGCCCAGGCCGCCGACGTGCGCGGCGTCCATGATCTCGGCGCGGCCCGTGACCGCGGCCAGCGGGAGGCCGCCCGCGATGCCCTTGGCCGTGGTGACGAGGTCCGGCACCAGGCCGAAGTGCTCGGACGCGAACATCGCGCCGGTGCGGGCGAAGCCCGACTGCACCTCGTCCGCGATGAGCACGACGCCGTTCGCGGTGCACCACTCCGAGATCGCCGCGAGGAAGCCCTCGGCGGGGACGATGAAGCCGCCCTCGCCCTGGATCGGCTCGATGATGACGGCCGCGAGGTTGTCCGCGCCCACCTGCTTCTCGATCAGCGAGAGCGCCTTGGCCGCGGCCGCGGGGCCGGTGAGCCCGTCGCGGTACGGGTACGACATGGGCGCGCGGTAGACCTCGGAGGCGAAGGGCCCGAAGCCGCTCTTGTAGGGCATCGACTTCGCGGTCAGCGCCATCGTGAGGTTGGTGCGGCCGTGGTACGCGTGGTCGAAGGCCACGACCGCCTGGCGGCCGGTCGCCTTGCGCGCGATCTTCACCGCGTTCTCGACGGCCTCGGCGCCCGAGTTGAACAGCGCGGACTTCTTGGGGAAGTCGCCCGGGGTGAGGCGGTTGAGCGCCTCCGCGACGGCGACGTAGCCCTCGTACGGCGACACCATGAAGCACGTGTGGGTGAACGATGCGGCCTGGCGCTGGACGGCCTCGACCACCTTGGGGTGGGCGTTGCCCACGCTGGTGACGGCGATGCCGGAGCCGAGGTCGATCAGCGAGTTGCCGTCCGCGTCGACGACGACGCCGCCGCCCGCGGCGACCGCGGCGATCGGCGCGGCGTGGCCCACGCCCGCGGCCACGGCAGCGGCCTTGCGGTCGAGGAGCTCCTGCGAGCGCGGTCCGGGGATCGGGGTGACGAGGCGGCGCTCCTGGGCGAGGCCCGGGCCTCCGGCGGCGGCTCCGCCGGTCGCGGCGGGCGCGCCGTCGGCGGCGGTGTCGAGGGTGGTCATGAGCCCGACGCTAGGCCCGCCGCGACGGCGCGGGCACTCGCCGCCGCGTACAACCTCTTGCGGCTCGCTGTCCACGGTGGCAGGCTCTCGCCATGGCCTCTCCCACCATCCGGGCGTTGCTCGACCGCCCCGAGCTCCGGCTGCGCCTCGCGGTCCCCGAGGACGCCGTCGCGCCGGGCGCGCTCGACGCCACGGTGCGCTGGGTGCACAGCTCGGACCTCGCCGACCCGACGCCGTTCCTCGCGGGCGGCATGGTGCTGCTCACCACCGGCACCCAGTTCCGCGACGCGGGCGACGACCCGAAGCCCTACGCCGCCTACGTGCGCCGGCTCGCGCGCTCGGGGATGCTCGGGCTGGGCTTCGGGACCGAGGTGGCGCGCGAGGGCGTCCCGGAGGCGCTCGTCGAGGCGTGCCTCGCGGCGCGCCTGCCGCTGTGGGAGGTGCCGTACGACACCCCGTTCATCGCGCTCGCCCGCGCCAACGCCGAGGCGCTCGCCGCGGTCGCGTACGAGCGGCGCACGTGGGCGCTCGAGGCGCAGCGCGCGGTGGCGGTCGCGGCGCTGAGGCCCGACGGGCTGCGGTCGATGCTCGCCGAGCTCGCGCGGCGCCTGGGCACCTGGGTGGGGCTCGTCGACGCGGCCGCGCTGCTGCACGAGCACCCGGGAGGCGGCGTCGACGCGGCGACCGTGTCCGAGCTCCAGCGGCACGCGGGCGAGCTGCTCGTGCGCGGCGTGCAGGCGACCGCGGGCGTCACGGTCGAGGGCCGCGCCTTCCACCTCCAGACGCTCGGCCAGCGCGGACGGCTGCGCGCGGTGCTGGCGATCGCGGCCGAAGAGCTGGACGAGCAGCACCGCGCCGTGGTCACCACCGTGGTCGCGATGGCGGCGCTCGCGCTCGAGCAGCGCCAGGACCTCGAGCAGGCACGCGACGCTCTCGCCGCGGGAGTGCTCGCCGCGCTCGTGCGCGGCGACGTGGCCTTCGCAGGCGACGTGGCGAGCGCATCGGGAGCACCCCTGCCGCCCTCCCCCGTCGTCGTGGCCGTCGCCGACGAGCGGCTCGCGGCGGTGGGCGGCGTGGGCCGCTGGCTCGACACCCGCGGCGTGCCGGTGCTCCGCGCCGAGCAGGACGGGGACCTCGTGATGATCCTCGAGGAGGCGGAGGCGCCGCTCGTCGACGAGCTGGTGCTGCGCCACGGCGGCGCGGCCGGCCTGTCCGAGCCCGTCGCGCTCGCCGGCGTCGCGGCCGGGCTCGCGCAGGCCCGCACCGCGCGCGAGCGGCGCACGGGCCCGGTCACCCGCTTCGCCGAGCTGCCGGGCGCCGGCGTGCTGGCGCTGCTCGACGGGGCCGAGGCGCGCACCGTCGCGCGCGCCGCGCTCGAGCCCCTCGCGCGGCACGACGCGGAGCACGGGACCGATCTGGTCCCGACGGTCGCGGCGTGGTTCGCGGCGGACTGCGCGCACGATGCGGCCGCCCGAGCCCTGGGCGTGCACCGCCACACCGTGCGGGCGCGGCTCACGGCGGCGCAGGAGCTGCTGGGCCAGGACCTCGCGACCGTGGCCGGGCGCGCCCAGGTGTGGGCGGCGCTGCGCGCGGCGGGGCTGCTCGCCTGAGAGCGGGAGCCCCACCGCGCATCGTCCCGTCGCACGGCTCGGCCGCGCCCGGACACGACTCGGCCGCGCCCTACGAGGTGCTCAGTGCTCGGAATCGGTCGGATCGGGCACTGAGCACCTCCCAGCGCGCAGGGTGGCGCGCAGGGTCGCGACTCAGGCGATGAGCGCGTCGACCTCGCTCAGCGCCTCGTCGATGACCTTGAGCCCGCGGCGCAGCTCGTCCTCGGTGATGACCAGCGGCGGGGCGATGTGCGTGCGGTTGAAGTGGACGAACGGCCACACTCCGGAGTCCTTGCAGGCCTTCGCGAACACGCCCATGGGGGCGGCGTCCTTGCCCGCGGCGTTGAACGGCACGAGCGGCTCGCGCGTCTCCTTGTCGCGGACCAGCTCGATCGCCCAGAACAGGCCGGTACCGCGCACCTCGCCCACGCACGGGTGGGACTCGACCCAGCCCTCGAGGATCGGGCGCACCACGCGCTCGCCCAGGTCCTTGACGCGCTCGAGGATCCCGTCGCGGCGGAACACCTCGAACGTGGCGACGCCGGGCGCGCACGCGAGCGGGTGCCCCGAGTACGTGAGGCCGCCGGGGAACGCGCGCTCGTCGAAGGCCGCCGCGATCTCCTTCGAGATCACCACCCCGCCGAGCGGCACGTAGCCGGAGTTGACGCCCTTCGCGAAGGTGATGAGATCCGGCGTGACGCCGTGGCCCTGCACCGCGAACCACTCGCCGGTGCGGCCGAAGCCCACCATCACCTCGTCGGCGATGTAGACGATGCCGTAGCGGTCGCACAGCTCCCGAACGCCCGCGAGGTAGCCCGGCGGCGGCACGAGCACGCCGTTGGTGCCCACCACCGTCTCGATGACGATCGCGCCGATGGTCGAGGCGCCCTCGAGCACGATGGTCTGCTCGAGGTGCTCGAGCGCGCGCCGCGTCTCCTCCGACTCCGTCTCGGCGTGGAAGGCCGAGCGGTAGAGGTACGGGCCGAAGAAGTGGACCACCGAGCCGTCGGCGGGCTCGTTGGGCCAGCGGCGCGGGTCGCCCGTCAGCGAGATCGCGGTCGTGGTGTTGCCGTGGTAGCTGCGGTACATCGCGAGCACCTTGCGCTTGCCCGTGACGAGGCGGGCCATGCGGACCGCGTTCTCGTTCGCGTCGGCGCCGCCGTTGGTGAAGAACACCTTGGAGAAGGTCTCCCCCGCGACGTCGACGATGCGCCGCGCGAGCTCGCCGCGCACGTCGTTCGCGAAGGAGGGCTGGATGGTCGCGAGGCTGCGGGCCTGCTTCTCGATCGCCTCGACCAGGTCGGGGTGCTGGTGGCCGAGGTTGAGGTTGACCAGCTGCGAGCCGAAGTCGAGGTAGCGGTTGCCCTCGTAGTCCCAGAACTCCGAGCCCGCGCCGCCGGCGACCGGCAGCGGGTCGATGAGCCCCTGCGCGCTCCACGAGTGGAAGACGTGCCCGCGGTCGTCGGCGCGCACGCGCGCCTCGGCACCGGTCATCGCGTCGTTCTCGATCGTCATCGTCCCTCCTAGTGGTTGCTCGGGAAGCCCAGGTCGATCTGCGACTCGCTGGCATCCGGCCAACGGGTCGTCACCACCTTGGACCGCGTGTAGAAGTGGATGGACTCGGGTCCGTAGATGTGCGAGTCGCCGAACAGCGAGCTCTTCCAGCCGCCGAACGAGTACGCGCCGATCGGCACCGGCAGCGGCACGTTGACGCCCACCATCCCCACCTCGATGTCCATCTCGAAGGCGCGCGCGGTGCCGCCGTCGCGGGTGAAGATCGCGGTGCCGTTCGCGAACGCGTTGGCGTTCACCAGCGCGACGGCCTCGTCGTAGGACGATGCGCGGGTCACCGACAGCACGGGGCCGAAGATCTCGTCGTCGTAGACCTTCATGCCGGGGGTGACGTGGTCCACGAGCGACGTGCCGACGAAGAAGCCGTCGCCCTCGAACTCCTGGGCGGCGCCGTCGACCACGACGGTCGCGCCCTCGGCCGCGGCCCCGGTGACGTACGAGGCGACGCGGTCGCGGTGCTCGCGCGTGATGAGCGGGCCCATCTCGGAGGAGGGGTCGGTGCCGTCACCGATGCGGAGGGTCGCCATCCGCTCAGCGACCTTGGCGACCAGCGCATCGGCCGTCTCCTCGCCCACCGGGACCAGGACCGAGATCGCCATGCAGCGCTCGCCGGCCGAGCCGTACGCGGCCGAGACGGCGGCGTCGGCCGCGGCGTCGAGGTCCGCGTCGGGCATGACGATCATGTGGTTCTTCGCGCCGCCGAGGGCCTGGACGCGCTTGCCGTTCGCGGTGCCGCGCTCGTAGATCGCGCGCGCCACCGGGGTAGAGCCGACGAAGGACACGGCGCGCACGTCGGGCGAGTCGAGGATCGTGTCGACCGCGACCTTGTCGCCGTGCACCACGTTGAGGACGCCCGCGGGAAGGCCCGCCTCCTCGAACAGCGCGGCGAGGAACAGCGAGGCCGACGGGTCCTTCTCGGAGGGCTTGAGCACGACGGTGTTGCCGCACGCGATCGCGGAGGCGGCCATCCACAGCGGCACCATCACGGGGAAGTTGAACGGGGTGATGCAGCCCACGACGCCCACCGGCTGCCTGGTCGAGTGCACGTCGACGCCGCGCGCGACCTGCTCGGAGTGCTCGCCTTTGAGGTGGTGGACCAGGCCCGCGGCGAACTCGACGTTCTCGATGCCGCGGCTGATCTCACCCTTCGCGTCCGACAGCACCTTGCCGTGCTCGCGGGTGATGATCGCGGCGAGCTCGTCCTGGCGCTCGACGAGCAGGTGGCGCAGGCGGAAGAACACGTCCGCGCGCCGCACCAGGCCCGTCGCGCGCCAGCCGGGCAGGGCCGCCTTCGCGGCCGCGATCGCCGCCTCGGTCTCCGCGACGGAGGCGTAGGCGACCTCGCCCACGACCTCGCCCGTGGCGGGGTTCCAGACCTGGCCGGTGCGCTCGCCGGCGCCGGTCTCCTTGCCTGCGACGTGGTGACGGATCAGGCTCACGGCTCTCCTCTCGGCACGCGCCGGACACTCTGCCGGACGCGGGGCTGGTGCGTTGAGGTTCAGATTCACACATACGATGAGCCGATGGACCCCTCCGACCGTCGCGATTACTCCGCCAGTCCGACACATCGTCCGACCGGCGCCGCGCTCGCGGCCCTGCCCACGGTCACGGAGCTGCTCGAGGACCCCGCGTTCCGCGCGGGGCTGCCCGAGGTCATCGTCGGCGGGCCCGCGGTCGAGGCGCCGGTGCGCTGGGTCCACACGTCCGAGCGCTCCGACATCGCGCGCATGCTCGAGGGCCGCGAGCTGCTGCTGTCCATGGGCACGGCCTGGCCCGAGGACGATGCGGGGCTCACCCGCTTCGTCGCGAGCCTCGCCGAGGCGGGCATCGCCGCGCTCGTGCTCGAGCTGGGCACCCGCTACGCGGCGCCGCCGGCCGTCGTCGTCGAGGCCGCCCGCCGCCACGGGCTCGCGTTCGTGCTGCTGCACCGCGAGACGCGCTTCGTCACCCTCACCGAGGCCGGCCACCACCGGATCATCGCGGGCCAGATGGCCGCGCTGCGGGCGCGCGACGAGGTGCGCGAGGTGTTCACATCGCTCGCGCTGCGCGGCGCACCCGCCGATCACGTGGTCCGCGAGCTCTCGCGCGCGCTCGGCGCGCCGGTGATCCTCGAGAGCCTCGCGCACGAGGCGCTCATCGCGGAGGTCCCCGTCGGGGCCGAGCAGCAGGTGCTCGACGACTGGGAGCGGCGCTCGCGCGCGGCCCACCGCGAGCCGCGCGACGAGGACGGCTGGCTCGTCGTCCCCGTCGACGCCCGCGGCAAGCGCTGGGGCTCGCTCGTCGCGCTGCCGGGGCCCGCGCACCCGGCCGGACGCGTGAACGTGCTCGGGCAGGGCGCGATCGCGCTCGCGCTCGGCCGGCTCTCGGACGGCGGCCGCGACGAGTGGGCCACGCTCGCGCGACGCCATGTGCTCGACCCGCTGCTGTCGGGACGCTTCGCGACCCCCGAGGCGATGGCGGCGCGGCTCGAGGCCGCGGGCGTGCCCGTGACCGACCGCCTGCTGTACGGCCTGGCGCTGCGCGGCGGCGACCCGTCCGCAGCCGAGGTCGAGGCCTGGGCGCTCGGCATCGGCGGCCGCGCGCGGGCCCTCGCCACGACCGGCCGCACCGGCGGCCCGCTCACCGTGGTGCTGCTGTCGATGCCCGCGCATCGTCCCCTCGACGACGCCGCCATCGCGGCGCTCCAGCGCGCGCTGCGCGACTCCGCGCGCGTCGCGATCACCGTCGGGCACGAGGCCGACGAGGTCGATGCCGCGACGCTCTCGCTGCACGAGGCGATCGACAACGCCGGCGAGACCCCGGGGGGCACCGCGCTGTGGGTGGACCGCCGCCCGCTCGCGCGGCTCCTCAGCGGGCTGCGGGACGACCACCGGCTGCTCGACCACGGTGAACGCGTGCTCTCCCCCATCGTCGAGCACGACCAGCGCACCGGCGGCGACCTGCAGCGCGTGCTGCGCGCGGCGCTGGGCCATCCGGGCAACCGCACCGCGGCGGCGCGCGCGGCTCACCTGTCGCGCTCGGTGTTCTACCAGCGTCTCGAGCTCATCGAGGGGCTGCTCGGGGTGGACCTCGAGGACGGCGAGACGCAGACCGCGCTGCACATCGCGCTGCTCGCGCGGCCGGGCGCCCGCGACTGACGCGTCGCGGGTCTACCCCGCGACGTAGACCTTGCGAATGGTCTCGGTGACGGTCCAGCGGGTGCTCATGCCCTCCGTCAGCCACACGAGCGAGCCCGGCCCGACCTCCGCGGTCGGCAGCGCGGGGTCGAGGTACTCGATGGTCGCGCGGCCGGACAGCACCACGAAGACCTCGTCGGCCTCGATGTCGGTCGCCACGCCCGGGGTCATCTCCCACACGCCGACCTCGACCTCGCCGACCTCGGCGAGCGCCGCCGCGCCGGCGACCGGGGCGCCGTCCTCGACCATGTCGGCGGGCACCGGCTCGGTCTCGAGCGGGAGGGTGTGCAGGTCGACGGGGGTGCCGGGCCGGAGGTTCATGAGTCGAACCCTAGGCCCAGGCGGTCGAGCGTGCGCAGCAGCAGGTTGCGGCGGCCCTCACGGTGGTCGGCACGGTCGAGCGACCAGCGGGTGGCGTTGATGCCGAGGCTCGCGAGCGGCTCCGGCGGGAACGGCAGCGGCCGCTCGCGCACCATCCGCAGGCGCGTGCGCTCCGTCTCGTCGCCCGCCAGCATGTCGAGCATGACGTTGGCACCGAAGCGGGTCGCGCCGACGCCCAGGCCGGTGAAGCCGAGCGAGTACGCGACGTCCCCGTCGCGCGCGGTGCCCCAGAACGCGCAGAACCGGGTGCTGGTGTCGATCGCTCCCGCCCACCGGTGCGTCGCGGTGATCCCGTCGAGCTGCGGGAACGTCGTGAGGAGGTGGCTCGCGAGGCGCTCGTACGACTCGGGCCGGTCCTGGTAGGCGCCCTTGACGCGGCCGCCCGCGTGGTAGATCGCGTCGTAGCCGCCGAACAGCAGCCGGTCGTCCGCGGTGAGCCGGTAGTAGTGGAACTGGTTGCCCAGGTCCGCGACACCCTGCCGTCCCTCCCAGCCGAGCTCCGCGAGCTGCGCCGCGGTGAGCGGTTCCGTCATGAGCGAGTAGTCGTAGACCGGGACCGTCATGAGCCGGTTGCGCTTGAGCAGCGACGGGAAGACGTTGGTCGCGAGCGCCACCTGCCCCGCGCGCACCACGCCGTCACGCGTGCGCACCACCGGGCCGTCCTCGAGCGCGGTCACCGGCGAGCCCTCGAAGATCTGCACGCCGAGCTCCTCGGCGACGCGGGCGAGCTCGCGCGCGAGCTTGGCCGGGTGGACCAGCGCCGTGTCATCGGGGCTCAGCTGTCCGCCCAGGTAGGTGGGCGAGTTCACGAGCGCGCGGGTGGCGTCGGCGTCGAGGAAGCCGTCCTCGGCCTCGAGCCACCCGACCTGGTGCGGCTCGACCGCGACCGCGAGCGCCCCGGTGCGCTGGAAGTCGACGTCCATGGCGTAGCGCGCGACGGTCGCCTCGATCTCGTCGAGGTTCCGCATCCCGAGGCGGTCGAGCTCGTCGATCTCCTCGGGCCAGCGCGACGCGCCGTTCTCGCGGCCGTGCGTCAGGCTGGCCTCGCAGAAGCCGCCGTTGCGGCCCGAGGCCGCCCACCCGACGCGGCGCCCCTCGAGCACCACCACGGACCGCTGCGGGTCGCGCTCCTTGGCCATCACCGCGGTCCACAGGCCGCTGTAGCCGCCGCCGACGATCACCAGGTCGGCCCGGTGGCTGCCCGCCAGCGCGGGGCGCTCGGGGCCGGGCGCATCGTCCGTCCAGAACGGGCTGAGGGACGAGCCCTCGAGCATGGCGGCGATGGACGATGCGGCGGCGGGCTGGCGCTCGAAGACCGTGGTGGCCACGGGTATCACTCCTGACGGTGGTGTGCTTGAGCGGCATCGAACCCCAGGTGCGGCGCGGTGCGCAAGGACCGACGTCCCGGTCGCGGCCCTTCCGGACACGGCGGCCGCGGCGCGGAAGGTGCGCGACGCATCGTCCGGCCGCCGTCATGGATTCGAAACACGCCCTGGGATATCGTCGGTGGTGCACTCCCCGGGTGTGCGACCCCAGCGCCAGGCCGGCGGGCGGTCGCGAAACCACCTCATGAAGATGCCCGTCGCCAGGCCGGTCGGGTGGAGGAGTCATGCCTGTCACGCTCGACCGCGCCCGTATCGCGCAGCTCATCGAGGAGCAGACCGCGCTGCTGAACGAGCGCACCACCACGTCCAAGGCCATGTACGCCCACGCCTCGGAGCACCTCTCCGGCGGCGTCGCGTCCAGCTACCAGGGCCGCGACCCGTGGCCGATCTACATCGAGTCGGGTGCGGGCGACCGCATCACCGACGTGGACGGCAACGAGTTCTACGACTTCCACAACGGCTTCGGCTCGATGGTCCAGGGCCACGCGCACCCCGCGATCGGCGAGGCGCTGGCGAAGCGCTACCCGCTCGGCACGCACTTCGCCGCCGCGACCGAGGACGTCATCGACGTCGCGGACGAGCTCGCGCGCCGCTGGGGCCTTCCGAAGTGGCGCTTCACCAACTCGGGCTCCGAGTCGACGATGGACGCGATCCGCATCGCGCGCGCCTACACCGGCCGCGACACCGTGATGAAGATCTTCGGCTCGTACCACGGCCACCACGACACGGTCATGGTGTCGATCGGCGTCGAGTACGACAAGATCGGCGACCGCGAGAACTACGCGTCGCTGGCCTACGGCGCCGGCATCCCGCAGGCGACCGTCGACATGACCGTCGCCGTGCCGTTCAACGACGCCGGCGCCATGGAGCGCCGCATCGAGCGCCTCGCGGAGGAGGGCCGCCTCCCCGCGTGCGTCATCATGGAGGCCGCCATGATGAACCTCGGCGTGGTGCTGCCCGAGCCGGGCTACCTCGAGGCCGTGCGCGAGATCACGTCCAAGCACGGCATCGTGCTGATCTTCGACGAGGTCAAGACCGGCCTCGCGATCGCTCCGGGCGGCGCGACCGAGAAGTTCGGCGTGACGCCGGACCTGGTGACGCTGGCCAAGGTGCTGGGCGGCGGCCTGCCGTCGGGCGCGATCGGCGGCTCCGAGGAGGTCATGTCGGTCGTCGAGAGCGGCAAGGTCTACCAGGTGGGCACCTACAACGGGAACCCGCTGTCGATGGCGGCCGCGAAGGCGTCGCTGCTCGAGGTGCTCACGCCCGAGTCCTACGTGCGCCTCGGCGAGCTCAACGACCGCATCGTGGCCGGCTGCCAGGCCGTGATCGAGAAGTACGACCTCCCCGGCTACGCGGTCGGCATCGGCTCGAAGGGCTGCGTGACGTTCTCGACCGAGAAGATCACGGACTACGAGGGCTTCAAGAACGCGCAGGACGCCGAGCTGTGCGACCTCGCGTGGCTGTGGAACATGAACCACGGCATCTTCATGACGCCGGGCCGCGAGGAGGAGTGGACGCTCTCGGTGGTCCACTCGGACGCCGCGATCGACGCGTACGTCGACACGTTCGACAAGCTCGCGGCGGCGTTGACCGCCTAGTCCTCCTGGTGTGAGGAACGGAGGCCGGGGCCCTGCGGGGTCCCGGCCTCCTGCATGCCCACGCCTGCGCCGCGGCCGCGTGCGGCGCCCGTCACGACGCGATCGAGAGGACCTTGAGGTTGACGAACTCGTGCGCGCCGACGATGCCGCCGATCCGGCCCGACCCCGAGTCCTTGATCCCGCCGAACGGGACGCCAGGGCCGCCTCCCAGGTCCGCGTTGATCGCGACCATGCCCGACTCGAGCAGATCCGCGACCCGCTCGCCCTGAGCGAGGTCGGTGGTGAAGACGCGCGCCCCGAGCCCGTACGGGGTGTCGTTGGCCACCGCGATCGCCGCCGCCTCGTCGGCGACCCGATGCACCACCGCGACCGGCCCGAAGAGCTCCTCCTCGTAGGCGGCTGTGCCCGGCGCGACGTCGACGAGCACGGTCGGCTCGTAGAAGGTCCCCTGCCGACCGCCCCCGCACACCACCCGCGCGCCCTGCTCGACCGCGCGGTCGACCTGCGCCTGCAGCCGCTCGGCCGCGACCAGCGAGGACAGCCCGCACACCTCGACGCCCTCCGCGTCAGGCGGTCCCGTGACGCAGCCGCGCATCCTGCTCACGAGCGCCGCGAGGAACTCCTCGTACAGGTCGTCCATCACGATGAACCTCTTGGCCGCGCAGCACACCTGGCCGGAGTTGAAGTTCCGCATCCAGAAGGCCCCCTCGATGAGCCCGTCCATGTCGTCGGTCGACAGCAGGACGAACGGGTCCGAGCCGCCCAGCTCCAGGGACACGCGGGTGAGATGGCGGCCGGCGGTCTCCGCGACGGACATGCCGGCGCGCCGCGATCCGGTGATCGACACCCCGACCACCCGCCTGTCCGCGATCACGGCCGGGATCTGGTCGACCTCCGCGTACAGCGTGGTGCAGGCGCCGTCCGGAAGGCCGGCCTCGCGGAGGATCCGCTCGACGGCGGCTGCCGACTCGGGACATTGGGGCGCGGGCTTGACCATGACCGTGTTGCCGACGGCCAGGTTCGGGGCGACGATGCGCACCACATTCATGATCGGGAAGTTCCACGGGATGATCGCCAGGACCGCACCGAGCGGCGCGGGCCTGAGCACCTGGCGGACCCCGGGATCCGAGTGCAGCGGGATGTCGGCGGTGAGCATCTCGACGTTCTCGGCCGCCCACGCGAAGTGGTCGACGGCCCAGTCGACCTCCCAGCCCGCCTCGGCGCGGCTCTTGCCCATCTCACGGACGATGATGTCGGCGAGCTCGTCGCGATGCTCGCGCATCAGCTGCGCCGCCCGGGCGAGCGGCACCGCCCGTTCACCCGGCGACGCGCCGCGCGACCAGGAGCGGAACGCGTGGTCCGCTGCGTCGACCACCGCGGCGACCTCGGCCGCCGTCATTGTCGGATACTCCGCCAGCCTGACCCCGGCGACCGGGTCCACCACTGTGAAGGCCATCGTCGGCTCCCCCCGTCGGGCGCAGCCCCGTCACGGCCGCGCGCGATCGTCCCACCCTAGGCACGCCTTCCCCACGTCGCGCAAGGGGCGATTCGCGCGGCGCGGCTGGCGAAGGGCCGGCTACATCACGTTGATGCCGCGGAGGGCGAACTGCTCCTTCACGCGCTCGATCAGCGCGGCGTCCGGCGGCTGGGTGTCCTCGAGGAGGTACGGCTCGCCCGACAGCTCCCACTTCTCGCGGCCCAGCTGATGGAACGGCAGCACCTCGAGGCGCTCGACGCCGTCCAGGGTGGCGACGAAGTCCGCGATCGCGTCGACGTTCTCCGGCGCATCGGTGAGGCCGGGGACCAGCACGAAGCGGATCCACATCTTCTTGCCGAGCCCGGACAGCCGGCGCGCGAAGTCGAGCGTGGGCTGCAGGGGCCGGCCGGTGACGCGCTGGTAGACGTCCGGCAGGCCCGCCTTGATGTCGAGCAGGACGAGGTCGACGTAGTTGAGGTCGTCGTCGGTGAGCCGCGCGCCCAGCAGGCCGGCGGTGTCGAGGGCCGTCGCGATGTCGAGGTCCTTGCAGCGGCGGAAGATGTTCATCACGAACTTCGACTGCAGCAGCGGCTCGCCGCCGGAGATGGTGAGCCCTCCCCCGGTGACCTTCATGATCCGCGCGTAGCGCGTGACCCGCTCCATCACCTCGTCGACCGTGTGGCGGACGCCGTCGCGCATGCGCCACGTGTCGGGGTTCTGGCAGTACTGGCAGCGCATGCCGCAGCCCGACAGGAAGAGCGTCATCCGGGTGCCGGGGCCGTCCGCGCCGGTGACGAGGTCCCACGAGTGGACCGAGCCGGTCTGGAAGTCGCGGATCTCCTCGGACGCGGCCATCTCCCGGTCGGCCACCTCCATGGGAGGCGACGCGAGCAGCGGCACGGGAACGGGCTGGTCAGGCATGTGGGGACCTCCTGCCTCCGATAGTAGAAGCGGCGCCCCGCCCCGATGAACGGGACGGGGCGCCGAGGGAGTCTGTCTGCGGAGAGCGGCTACAGCCCGGCGTGGAAGGTGCGGGAGAGCACGTCGAGCTGCTGCTCGCGGGTCAGACGGACGAAGTTGACGGCGTAGCCGGACACGCGGATGGTGAGCTGCGGGTACTTCTCCGGGTTCTCCATCGCGTCCTCGAGGACGTCGCGGTTGAGGACGTTGATGTTGACGTGGAAGCCCTGCGACACGTTGTACGCGTCGAGGATGCCCACGAGGTTCTTCACCTGGTCCTCACGGGTGCGACCGAGGCCCGAGGGCACGATCGACGTGGTGAGCGAGATGCCGTCCTGCGCCTCGGCGTAGGGCAGCTTCGCGACGGAGAGGGCCGAGGCCATCACGCCGTGCACGTCGCGACCGTTCATCGGGTTGGCACCCGGGGCGAAGGACTCGCCCGAGCGGCGGCCGTCCGGGGTGTTGCCCGTGTGCTTGCCGTAGACGACGTTCGAGGTGATCGTCAGCACCGACTGGGTGTGCACCGCGTTGCGGTACGTCGGCTGCTGGCGGACCTTCTCCATGAAGCGGCCCACGAGGTCCACGGCGATGTCGTCGACGCGGTCGTCGTCGTTGCCGTAGCAGGGGAACTCGCCCTCGACCTCGTAGTCGACCGCGAGGCCGGACTCGTCGCGCACGGGGCGGACCTTGGCGTACTTGATGGCCGACAGCGAGTCCGCCGCGACCGACAGGCCGGCGATGCCGCAGGCCAGGGTGCGGAGGATGGTGCGGTCGTGCAGCGCCATCTCGATGCGCTCGTAGGCGTACTTGTCGTGCATGTAGTGGATGCAGTTGAGCGCGTCCACGTAGGTCTCGGCGAGCCAGTCGAGCAGCTTGTCGTAGGCCTCCATGACCGAGTCGAAGTCGAGGACCTCGTCGGTGAGCGGGGCGGACACGGGCGCGACCTGCTTGCCGGAGATCTCGTCGCGGCCGCCGTTGATCGCGTACAGGAGCGACTTGGCGAGGTTGACGCGGGCGCCGAAGAACTGCATCTGCTTGCCGACCTCCATGGCGGAGACGCAGCATGCGATCGCGGAGTCGTCACCGCACACGGGGCGGATCAGCTCGTCCGACTCGTACTGGATGGCCGAGGTGTCGATCGACACCTTCGCGCAGAAGTCCTTGAAGCCCTCGGGCAGGCGGTCAGACCAGAAGACGGTGAGGTTCGGCTCGGGGGCCGGGCCGAGGTTGTACAGCGTCTGCAGGTAGCGGAACGAGGTGCGGGTCACCAGCGGGCGCCCGTCCTGGCCGATGCCGCCGATGGTCTCGGTGACCCAGGTCGGGTCGCCGGAGAACAGGGCGTCGTACTCGGGGGTGCGCAGGAAGCGGACGATGCGCAGCTTGATGACGAAGTCGTCGATGATCTCCTGCGCGGTCTCCTCGGTGAGGGTGCCCTCGGCGATGTCGCGCTCGATGAAGACGTCGATGAAGGTCGAGGTGCGGCCCAGCGACATCGCGGCGCCGTTCTGCTCCTTGACCGCGGCGAGGTAGCCGAAGTACAGCCACTGCACGGCCTCGCGAGCGTTGGCGGCGGGCTTCGAGATGTCGAAGCCATAGGAGGCCGCCATCTGCTTGAGCTCCTTGAGCGCCTTGATCTGCTCGGAGTTCTCCTCGCGGTCGCGGATGATGTCCTCGGTCGAGCGCTCCATGTCGAGCTCCATGCGCTCGAGCTTCTTGCCCTCGATCAGGGCGTCGACGCCGTACAGCGCGACGCGGCGGTAGTCGCCGATGATGCGGCCGCGGCCGTAGGCGTCCGGGAGGCCCGTGACGATGTGAGACGAGCGGGCCGCACGGACGTTCGGGGGGTACGCGTCGAAGACGCCGTCGTTGTGCGTCTTGCGGTACTTGGAGAAGGTCTCCTCGAGCTCCGGCTTGACGGGGTAGCCGTAGGTCTCGAGCTCCTTGACCACCATGCGCCAGCCGCCGAACGGCATGATCGCGCGCTTCAGCGGGGCGTCGGTCTGGAGGCCGACGATGATCTCGTTGTCCTCGTCGATGTAGCCGGGGCCGTGCGACGTGATGAGCGCGGGCGTCTCCCAGTCGACGTCGTAGACGCCCTTCTCGCGCTCCTCGGGGAACATCGCGGAGAGCTTGTCCCAGATGCCCGTGGTGCGGGCGGTGGGGCCGGCGAGGAACGAGTCGTCACCCTCGTAGGGGGTGTAGTTGGCCTGGATGAAGTCGCGGACGTTGACCGCGTCGCACCAGTCGCCGGTGGTGAAGCCACGCCACGCGTGGGCGCGGGGGTCGCCCGCGTCGTCCTGGATCGTGGTGCTGTCGACGGCTTCAGTGGTCATGGCCTGGTACTCCCTCTCCCTGTTGGAAGGCCCTTGTGGGGCCGATGCGTGGGGCTCGCTCCTGCCGGGATGGCGGTGTGTGGCGCCTCGGGTTTCACGTTACGGCTGGGGGGATTAGTTCGCATGGGACCAAGTGCCTGCGGACCTTCTACCCCGTCATGGTGCGGCGCGGGCGGACGACGTCGCGCTCAGATCCACGGTACCCGGCAACCACGACGCACCGAAGAGCACCGGCGTCCGGAGCGCGAGCGTCACCTCGGCGGTGGTCCCGTCGGGGGACGATGCGGCGACGAGCACCGCGCCGGCGAGGCCCTCGCGCCGGGCCGACGCCGCGAGCTGAGCGCGGGCCTCGTCCGCGAGGGCTTCCGGATCGAGGCGGACCGCGCCCTCGAGGTAGTAGGCGTCGAGGTCGATCGCGTCCGACGCCGCGAGCGCGACCTCGTCGGC
The DNA here is from genome assembly GCF_030418455.1 of Demequina litoralis. Lineage (GTDB taxonomy): Bacteria > Actinomycetota > Actinomycetes > Actinomycetales > Demequinaceae > Demequina > Demequina litoralis. The sequence goes on along the minus strand of NZ_JAUHPW010000010.1, from coordinate 52,308 downwards.
CGCGTGCGCGAGCCGCGAGCGCTGCAGCTGGACGTGCGTGACGGCCGCGACGGTGACGATCGCGGCGAGCAGCACCGCCGCGAGGCCGATCGTCAGGACCGTCACGGATCCCTCGTCCCCGGCCGGCCGCCTCACGGCGCGTACCCGTCGACCGGGCTCGACGCCGACGCGGAGAGGGTCACCGCCGCGGGCAGCGCGGCGCGCACCACGGCGGGGAGCCCCGGCAGCGGCACCTCGACCGTCACGCTCGCCGTCACCGCCGTCCCCGGCGCGAGGCACTCCCCCTCGCAGGCGAGCTCGACGCGGGCGCTCGACGCCGACCCGAAGTCCTCGACCGCGACCGCGGCCGCCGCGTCGGCGGTCTCGCGCGCGGAGGCCAGCGCCTCCGCGGGGTCCGCACCGGAGTCGAGCGCGTCGAGGCCCGCCACCACGGCGCCGCGCGCCGCGGAGTAGGCGGCAGCCTCGGCGGCATAGGCGCCCGCCTGGACCCGCGACACGGCGACCACGAGGTAGACGATCGGGAGCAGCAGCACGAGGGTGAGGGCCACGAGCTCGACCGTCGCGGCCCCCGCATCGTCCCGTCGGTCACGCCCCATCGGCGCCCTCCAGCAGCGCGCGCCCGCTCGCCTCGACCGTGCCCGCCGACCACAGCAGCACGGGCGCGTCCCCGGTGACGGTCACCCGCACCGCGGGACGCCCGCCGAGGTCCTCGCGCGCGACCGCGACCACCGTGCCGAGCCCGAGCGACGCCTCGGCGCACGCGGCCGCCCGGGCGGCGCCCGCATCGTCCCCCTGACGCGCCACCGCCACCACGCGCGCCCCCTCGGAGGCGCAGGCGGTAAGCGTGCTGCGCACGTGCGCGGCGAGCGCGACCTGCAGCACGCCGAGCGCCACCGCGACGACGAGCACGGCCACGAGGACCAGCTCGACGACGGCGGAGCCCTCGTCAGCCGCCCGTGACGGACTCAAGGGCGGTGATGAACATGTCGCCGAGCGCGGGCCCGGCGAGCGCCCAGATCGTGGCGACGAGCCCGGCCGTCATCAGGGTGATGAGCACCCAGCCCGGCACGTCGCCGCGGTCGTCCCGCAGCCCTTCCTTCCATCCCTCCATGGGATCCCCCTCTTCCTCGTCGAACTAGAACCCGAGCCGGAGCGCGACCAGCCCGGGGTAGAGCGCGAACAGCACCGTGACCGGCATGATCAGCAGCACCACGGGCACGAGCATCGCGATCTCGCGTTTGCCGCCCTCCTCGAGCAGCGACTGCCGCGACCGGTCGCGCACGTCGGTGGCCTGCGAGTGGAGCACCTCGGCGAGCGGGGTGCCGCGTTCGAGCGCCGTCACGATCGCGTCGCAGAACGACGTGACGCCCGGCTCGCCCACGCGCGCCGCGAGCCCGTCGAGCGCCGACCCGACGGACCTCCCGGCGCGGATCTCAGCAAGCGCGGTCCGCAGCTCGTCGCCGAGGGGCCCGGGCGAGAGCGACGCGACGCGGTCGAGGGCGCCCGGCACGGACTCGCCTGCGACCACGGCGAGCGCGAGCATCTCGGCCGCCGCGGGCAGCTCCGCACGGATGCGGCCCGCCCGGGCCGCGGCGCGGCGGGCGAGCAGCAGGTCCGGCGCGAGCGCGCCGAGCACGGCCCCGATCACCGCGACCACGAGCGCGAAGCCCGGCCCGGTGCCGCGCACCACCCCGACGAGCAGCCCGAGCGCGAGCCCGGCGGCGAGCCCCGCGGCGCCGGCCGCGAGCGCCTGGGCGCGGTGGCGGGCGACGGTGGTCCGGAGGCCCGCGCGCGCGAGGCGTCGCGCGACCTCGTCCGTGGGCGCGCCCCACCGGGAGGCGAGCCGGGCGAGGTCGTCGGCGACGGGGGCGATCATGCGTGCGAGCGGCGTCCGTGCGGACGGCACCGCCGCCGAGCCGCGCAGCCGCGGCGCGATCCGACGCTCGAGCGAGAACCGCCGCGCGTGCGCCCACGACCACACGAGGCCGAGCCCCGCGGCGAGGCACGCGCACAGCACCGCCGTCATCGCAGCACCCTCTCCTCGGTGGGCAGCCGCCCGAGCGTGCGCATGAGGCGGTACGCGCCGAGGCATGCCGCGGCACCGCCGAGCAGCACGAGGACGCCGGGTGCCGTGTCGAAGGCGGCGAGGCCCCCGGGACGCGTGGCGAGCAGCGCGAGCAGGACCCAGGGCGCGGCGACCGCGAGCCGGGCGGCGTTGACCGTCCACGACTGGCGCGCCTCGAGCTCTCCCCTGATCCGCGCATCGTCCCGCAGGAAGCGCGCGAGCGAGCGCAGGACGGCGCCGACCTCGGTGCCGCCCACGTCGCGGGCGAGGCGGACTGCCTCGACGATGCGGTCGGCGACCGGGTCCGCGAGGCGCCCCTTGAGCGCGTCGAGCGACGGTCCGAAGGCGCCGGAGGCGCGGTAGTCCTCGGCGAAGGAGGCGAACGCGGGGCGCAGCGGCTCGGGGCCGCGCTCGCCCAGCGCCGCGAGCGCCTCCGGAAGCGCGAGGCCCGCGCGGATGCCGGAGGCGAGCGTGTCCACCGCCTCGGGCCACGCCTCGCGCAGGAGGGTCCTGCGGCGACGTGCCCGCGCGGTGACGCCGGCGACGGGTGCGTACGCGGCGGCGCACGCGACGATCCCCGCGACCGCGAGCGAGCCCGTGAGGGACCACGCGAGCACGAGCGAGACGAGTCCCAGGCCCGCCGCGGACGCCCCGAATGCGCCCGCCGTCACGCCATGGATACCCGCCTGGACCAGGCGGTCCTCGAAGGAGGCGACGCGCGAGCGACGCACCCGTGCGCGCGGCGGGGACTCCCACCACGCGAGCCACACGAGCAGCAGACCCGTCCCCAGCACCAGACCGAGCACGGCGTCCATGTCAGGCCGCCAGGATCTCGGCGAGCGGCACGCCGCGGCCCGCGAACCGCTCGGCGTGGGGAGGGAAGCCGGTGCCGCGCACGAGCGCGCCGTCGCGGGTGGCGAAGATCTCGGACAGCTCGAACACGCCCGACTCGACGCGGCCGGAGACGCCGACGATCTCGCGCACCCGGCGCGCGCCGTCTGCCTCGAGGCCGACGTGCACGACGAGGTCGATCGCGGAGGCCACCGCGGGGACCACGAAGCGGTCGGAGACGTTGTCGCCCGCGAGCAGCGGCAGCGTGCACATCTTCGCGAGCGCGTCGCGGGCGGAGTTCGCGTGGATGGTGCAGAGGCCGGGCAGGCCGGCGTTGAGCGCGATCAGCAGGTCGAGGGCCTCGGCCTCCCGGACCTCGCCCACGACGATGCGGTCGGGCCGCATGCGCAGCGCCTCCTTCACGAGCCGGCGGAGCGTGATCTCCCCGGTGCCCTCGAGCGACGGCTGCCGGCATTGGAGAGCGACGACGTCCCTGAGCGGGAGGGCGAGCTCGAAGACCTCCTCGCACGAGATGACCCGCTCGCGCGCGGGGATCGCGCCCGCGAGCGCGCCGAGGGTGGTGGTCTTGCCCGCCTGCGTGCCGCCCGAGACGAGCACGGTGAGGCCCGCGCGCACGGCTCCCCCGAGGAAGCGGGCGGCGGCGGGCGTGAGCGTGCCGAGCGCGACCAGGTCGTCGACGTCCGAGGCGCGGGCGATGTACTTGCGGATGTTGACGGCCCAGTGGCGCCTGGTCACGTCGGGGATCGCGACGTGGAGGCGCTCCCCTCCCGGCAGCGCGGCGTCGACGAACGGCGAGCTCAGATCCAGCCGGCGCCCGGCCAGCGCGAGCATCCGCTCGACCAGCCCGCGCACGTCGTCGGCGGTGAGCAGGATGCTGGTGAGCTCGCTGACTCCGCGCCGCGCGACGTAGACCTCGTGGGGCGCGTTGACCCAGATCTCCTCGCGTGATTGTGCGATGTAACATGCGATGCATGAACTCCCCGCACCCCGCCGCACATCTAGTCGATTTGTACCTCCGTCTCAGCGTGGACCGCGAGGGGAAGGACTCACTCGATAACCAGGAGAGCGACCTCCGCGCGTGGGCCAAGGACGCAGGGCTGACCGTTCGCAAGGTGTGGCGCGATCGCGGAATCTCGGGATACAAGGACGTCGAACGCCCGGACTTCGAGAACGCGCTCGCGGCGCTACGCGCTCGCGAGGTCGGGACCCTCGCAGTATGGAAGACCGATCGCCTCAGCCGACGCGGCGCGGGCCAAGTGGGCCTCGTCATGGATGAACTCGAAACCCTCGGCGCGCGGATCTACTTCCTCAAGGATCAGAAGGACACGTCCGTCCCCGGCGATCGCATGATCATCATCCTGCTCAGCGAGTTTGCTCGCGCTGAGTCCGCCAGCACCTCGATCCGCGTGAAGGCGAAGAAGGACAAGGACCGCGCAAAGGGCCGCTACCTCGGCGGCTCGGCCCCCTGGGGCTACACCGTCGGCGACGGGCGCGACGGCCGCCCCTCCGATCGGAAACTCCGCCTGCACCCCGAGGAGGCTCCGCTTCTTCGTGAAGTGGTCGACCGACTGCTCTCGGACGAGACGATGCTCGCGATCTGCCGCGACTTCAACGCGCGCGGCGTGCCGACGCGACGGCGCGGCTCGCAGTGGCGCCCGTCGACGCTGTCGGCGACGCTTCGATCTCCCGTGCTCGCTGGCCTCCAGCCTGAGAAGCGCCGCGACGAAACCTCGGGTAAGTGGAGCACGAGCACCGAGGCCTGGCGCGACCCAAAGACGGGCGAGACCGTCTCTCTCATGGCCGACGGCGCCGAACCCATCGTGTCCGAGTCCGAGCGGCTCCGACTGCTCGATGTGATGGACTCACGGCTCCGGCGCTACGGGCGAGGCCTCCGCCCCGTGAAGCAACCGAAGAGCCTTCTCGGCGGCGTCCTCGTGTGTGCGTCGTGCGGTCGCACGGCCAACACCTTCGGCGGCTCCTACAGGTGCCGCCGCTGGCACTCCGACGGCGTCGACTGCGCCGCGCCGCTCAACGTCAAGATCGACGTCATCGAGTCTGCCGTCCTGCACACCTGGGCCTATGGCCTCGCAGCGATGGAGCCTGACTCACCCGTGCTCGACGCGGTCGCGGAGCACTGGCTCCGCCGCTACGACCCCGCGCCGATGCAGGAGCGCGCCGAACTGATGCGGGATATCGAGGAGGTCCAGGCGAAGGTCGCGGCCGCCGACGACGCGCACTTCGTGACCGGCAAACTGTCCGCCGACCGCTACGAGCGTGTCACTCGCGGGCTGGACGACCGGCTCACTGCGCTCCGGGTTCGCCTGAAGGACCTGCCGGAGCCGGAGGCGAACCTCGCCGCTCTCCTCGACCCCGAGATCTCACACCCGGCGATCCTCGCCGCGCCCGTCGAGGAGGCCCGCGCGCTCCTGCGCCTCGCGATCAAGCGCGTCGAGTGCACCGCCGCGCCGTACTCCGGCGCGCGCTTCGTCCGCCACGAGCGCGTGCGCGTCGTGTGGGTAGGCACCGAGGACGACGACGCGAGCGTGTAGCCTCTCCAAGCCCCGTCGAGACCCTGCCCCCCGGGATCTCGGCGGGGCTTTCTCGCGCCCAGGCACCCCGCTCCGACGAGCCCCTCGGCTTCCCTTGATTGCGGCCCGGTAACGATCCGACGCCCGACCCGCCGAAGCCGCCCGAATCGGGCCCGTATGTGAGCACCCCGGCCTACTCCAACCTCGTAAGGGAAGACACCCGCTGACGGCCGCCAAGGAGGTGCCATGTTCACCGATCGAGCCTGCCTAACCTGTAGGGCGAGCCTCGCCCCGATGCGCTCGGATGCGCGCTACTGCGGTCGCCCCTGCAAATCGCGAGCCACCTGGGAGCGACGTCGCGCGCTCCTGGCCGCTGGCCGCGAGGCCCTCGCCGCCTCCTAGATCTCAGGCCCGGTCCCGGTCCCTCTCCGAGGGCATTGGTCGACCGGCTCCGCGCCTGTCCCTCGTGCCGAGGTCCTCCTTCCCCCGGCGCTCCCCCCTCGCCGTGATGCGCCGCGCGCCCATGAGACGCGACGCGCGCTCCGCCGAGGGCTCCTCTTCAGCGGGCCCAAGGGCCCGCGCAGTAGTCCGGGTGAGGACCCGGATCAGCCCGCGCCGCCTTGTGAGACGGCGGCGCTGGCGCTTCTCGTGGTGACGTTTCAGAAGGGCGTCACGGGCAACCCGCGAGAGGTCGCGGCGACCGCCGCGCTCGGCTTCCTTGGGACGAGCGCTTCGAGCGGTCCCGCACCCCCGCCCATGGCGGCGGGGCGCGTCTAGTCAATGCGCGCCCCGTCGTCGCACTCTTCTCGGCCCGCCGCATGGCGGGCTTCCACTCTTCCGCACGCCGGGCCCGGAGGGCTCCGCCCGGTGTCGCGGTCGACGCCCGACGGCGGCGCGCTGATCTCGTGAGACAGGACCCGCGCGCCGCCGGATGCAGCGTCGCGTCTCCCCCTCGCCCTCCCCCTTCCTGACCGTCGAGCGACGTGTCGGGAGCCCTCTCTCGCCACGACCGCGCCAAGGCGCGCGGTCGACCCCGGGCAGGCCCGGCGGCTAGCGGCGAGATCCGCACACACTCCACCCGCTCCGAAAGGAACTCCCTTGACCAACTCGTTTAATGGCAACGACGTCGCGACCATCTCGCTGAAGATCGCCACCGAGGACCTCGGCCTCGCCTCCCACTTCTACCGAGACGCCGAGACTGACTTCGGCGCCGGTTCGGGTTCGACCGTGCAGGTCGGAATTCCTGGTGTGACGACCGTGGGCACCCGTGCCGTTGGCTCGTCCGAGGACTTCGTCCTGGGCTCGGTCGCCGAATCCACGACCGACGTCACCCTCACGACCGAGGCTTACGCCGTCGTCCCGGTGACCCTCGCCGAGAACGATCTGAACCTGAAGAACCTCACCAAGCAGGTGATCCGCCCGAGCGCGCTGTCGGTCGCGAACCACATCGACAACGCCGTGGCCGCCGTGCTGTCCGGCGTGACCAAGAGCGCGACGATCGCCTACGACGCGACCTCGCCCAAGGCCTCCGTGATCCGCGCCCGCGCCGCGCTCCGCGCCAACGGCGTGAGCGCCGACATGACCGTCAACCCGATCCGGGTCCTCGCGGGCTCGACCGTGTACGCGGACATGCTCCTCGCCGAGGAGATCGACAACGCGAACGGCCTCGACCGGATCGCGGGCCTGCCCGTGTACGAGTCGACCATGATCGGCGCCGATGACCTCTTCGTGTTCATCCCGTCGTCGATCGCCGTCGCGATCCGCGCGCCGCGCGTGCCGATGGGCGCCGCGCTCGGCGGCACCTCGCGCGAGGGCGGCATGGCGCTGTCGACCTGGCAGGCGCTCGATGCCAAGTCGGGCACGACCCTGAGCACCACGATCGCACTCCTGGGCGTGAAGGCGCTCGACCTCCCGGTCGCCGACTACGAGAACGGCATCGTGAACATGGTCCCCGGCGGCGGCATGATCGCGATCAACACGACCGGCGCGTGAGCCTCCGGCCGCTCCTGAGCGGCCTCGCGGCGCGGCTCTGCCTCGGCTCCGGCGTTCCCCGCGCCGACGCCGAGCCCGGGCCCGCTGTGGCGCCTCCGGCCGCTCCGGCGCCCGCCCCGACCGGCCGCGTCTGGACGATCGGCGAGGACGAGATCCTCGTCGTCACCGCCTCCGGCGTCGTCCTCACGGAGGCCGAACGGATCGCGCTCCGACGCTCTACCGGCCGCCCATTCGTCGGCTCTGTGCGAACGCCCCGCCCCTAGGCATCCCCTGAGAATTGCTCTCCCCAAATCTCCCGGCCTCGCACGCCGCCAACGCGACCCGGCTAGGTGGCTCCGTGCCCGGCCCGGAGAACGCGGGAGAGCGCCGCTGAGCAGACCGGCACTCCCGGCCAACTCCAGCACTACGAGCCCCCGCACCGCGCCCGTCCTCGGCTCACCGCGCGCGGTGTGGGGGCTTGTCCTCGGCCCATTCACGTGACTCACGACAAAGGAGAGCCCATGCCCGCCACTGCACGCCATTGCCTCGGATGCGATCCCGCCTCCGCCACAACGGCGCACTCGGCCGCCTGCCGCCAGGCCGCAAAGCGTGCGCGCGATCGCGATCGCGTAGACGACCTTCTCCGGCGCGTCGCTGAGAAGGACGCCGAGATCGCGCGGCTCCGCGCGGCCGTGGCGGCCGTCGGCGCCCCCGTGTAAACGCCGGCGAGGGGCGTGCCGCCCGCCGAGCGACGCCGGAGAGGCGCCCGCGAGGGCCCTCTAGGTGGACTTCTCGCGAAGAGTGAAGGACACAGCCTGTCCCGCCCTATAGGGCAGAGAGGTGGTGGTCTCTCCAACAAGAAACGCTCTAGAGAACTACGAACAACACCCTTCGCCAGAACCTCACCCGAGCCCCTCAGCAGGCGCACCGCGCCCGCCCGATCGCGACCCCCTCGACCTAGCCCACGACCACGACCACGACCACGACCAGGAGATCCCACCATGCCCACCGCATCCCAGACCCTCGCCGCCCTCACCCGCTCCGGCGCCCGCTCCGGCCCCAAGCGCGACCGCGCCGTCCTCCGCAAGTACGCCGACGGCCCTCTCGCCGACCGCGCGCTCACCGTGCCCGCCCCCGCGCTCCTCGCGGAGCACTTCGTCGTGCCGTGGCTCGCGGAGGCAGGCGTCGAGGCCTTCCGCCCCGAGCGCGGCTCCGCCTTCCTCACGCGCCCCATCGGGTCGACGAGTGAGCCCACGGCCCGCGACCAGATCGCCCTCGCGGCAGACCTTCGCGCCGCGCTCGCCGCGCTCCCCGAGGCTCCCCTCCGTTCCCGGCGCCCCGCCCTCGCCGACGACCCCTACTCCGACGTCCGCCTCTTCGCCGCGAACGGCCGCGAGCGCCACGTCCGCGAGTATCTCGCCGACGTCCTCCGCGTCGTCCGGCGCGACGCGCCCCTCTGGCGCGCCCCCCGTCCCGAGAAGGCTCCGAGGTGCCCCGCGAAGGCTCCCGGCGAGCACGCCGCGACGCACCGCGCTCTGTACCGCGCGCTGGAGATCGAGATCTCGCTGCAGTGGCTCGCTCGCTACATCGAGAAGCACGCAGAGCCCGGCCAGCGGATCCGCACCTCGGAACTCTGGACCCAGGCCCAAGAGGACTTCGACGGCATGAAAGCGCGAGCGGCACTAACCGGGAGCGCCTTCACTGCGCCCGGTCGCAATCGCTTCCTGAAGGTCGCGGCTCTCGTCTTCGGACCCGCCCGAAAGGTGAACGGCTACAGCACCCACACCGCGCCCACGCACCCGGCGAGCACGCTCGCGGGGATCGACGAACTACTCGACCGCGTCCGCGAGCGCACCGAGCCCGCGCACACACGGGCCGCGAACCTCGCTGACCGCCGCGAGGCCGCCGCCGAGCGCATCGCCGCAAAGGAAGCCAAGTTTGCGAAGGAACAGCGCGAGGCGCCCCGCTCAATGACCTTTGGCTGACCCGTACCGACGCCACCTCACGACCAGACAGGACCTCACGCGCATGACCGACCCCAAGCCCTTCACCGCCCGCCCGTCGGGCCCCCTCGACCCCGACGACGCCGCCCGCGTCGCACTCGCGGGCGCGTCCCTGCCGAGCAATCGGCCGCGCCTGGCCGACTCCATCGTCCCCGCCGTCAACCGAAAGGACCGAGCATGACCACCACCGCCCCGCGCCACCCGGGCGCCCTCCGGGACGAGGCCCGCCGCGCCGACAAGCGCCGACTCTGTGCCGTCCTCGACTCGATCGAACCGGCGGAGATCGCCGAGCGCGACGCGCTCCTCGCCCGGGTCAACAGTCCGACCGTCGAGCGCCTCATGCGTACCGGCCCGGTCGAGCGCGATGCGCGCTACGGCGACGGCCCGCTCGCCACGCTCGGCGCCCAGGCTCGCGCCGCCGCCCTCACCACGAACACTCAGGAGACCCACGCATGACCACCAAGCCCGCCACCACCGAGACCTACGACCTCGACGCGATCGCCGTCGCCGCCGCCCGCCCCGCGCCCGAGCCCGCCTACAGCCCCGAGCCCGGCGAGCGTTCCGCCGAGGATCTCGACGCGATCGTCGCGGCCGTCATGTCCGAGCCTCGCCCCTTGGTCGCGTGGGTCTACTAGACCAATCGCTCTAGGCGTCGCTGGCGCATCCAGGCGGCTCGTGCTGACCGATGTGTTCTATGCGACGCACCTCGTCGTCGCGGATCATTTCGATCGGCTCCGTGCCAACACGCCGCCACCACCGTCCCGACGAGTCGCGATACGCGATCGTTACGTCGACCGGGGGCATCTCCGCCGGATTGAATGGACGACGCAGGAACACGAGCGTCACGCTCTCCCCCGGTTCAATCACCTGCGACACGATCGCCCACCCCACTGGCGGCATTGCCACGGTGGGCCCCTGGAACAAGACCGGCCCGATCAGTTCGTCGCTGCGATTGTGAATCTCGATGTCGACACGGAGCACCGTCTCGCGGACACGTAGGTTCTCGCGTCCAGCCGCCCCCTTGTCGACGGAGTAGTCCGCATTGCCACGAACGCGCCCGCCCGGCGGGACCACCCTCACCGGACCGGGCTCATGCCTGGCGTTGAAGGTCTCCGTCGCGTAGACCAAGCGGGCCTGTGCCTCGCGCCGTCGCTTCACGTCGCGCGCGTACGACTGTGCCGCAATGACGAGCGCCAAGCCCGTGAGAACGGCCGCCACCCAGCCCGGAAGATCGCCGAAATCGGTGGCGTCCCACCACTCGCCGATCGGCTTCCATTCCATGGCGACCACCGTACACACCAGGTACGACACATCGCGCCCGCCCCTCGCCACACAGAAGGAGACATCATGCCCTGGGAGAAGACCACCGTTAGCGCCCGCGCTTCGCGCCTACCCGCCGACTGGCGCCGTCGCCGCGTCCTCGTCCTGAAGCGCGACGGCTACGCCTGCCAGATGCGCACGTCGACCGGCGCGCTCTGCCGCGATCACGCGAACCAGGTCGACCACATCATCCGTGGCGACAATCACGACCTGAGCAATCTCCGCGCTCTGTGCGTCTGGCACCACGCCCGGAAGACGAGCGCCGAGGGCAACGCCGCACGACGCCCACGACCCACGCGCAAGCGCGCGCCCGAGGCTCACCCCGGCTTGCTCTGACCCTGGCCCACCCCCTCTCTGGGGTAGCAAAGGCTCCCGGATGGCGTCGGCGCCTCGCGGTCCGCGCGGGATGGGAGGTCCGAGACAAATACACAGCGCGCTAGCGACACCCAACGGCGCACCGAGCGCGCGACCGGCGCCTCGGGTGGCCGAGGCACCGGTCGCGTCACGTCAGCGCGACAAGACCTAGAGACGAAGGGCGCGCTTGAGTTCGACGGAGGTGACAGACTCACCGATCTCAATGCACGCCACCGTGGCGTAGTCCCCAAACCGATAGGCGAGCCAAGACAGCGCCTGGTCAGCGTCGATGTGCGACCCGGTAACCTCCCAAGAGGTCTCGGTGCGCTTCAGCGTCTCGGGCCCGAACTTCTGGGTGATGATGCTGTGTGCGCCGGTGCAGGTGCCGGGCATGGGGTTGATGTTCAACAAGAGGTTGTGCGCAGAGTGCGCTCCGGTGCTGGAAATGGCGGCGTCCTTTCGTAGACGGTATCCGGTAGTGCCCCGCCATACGCATGACGAACCAGTTTTCGTCGCCGTGCGCTTGATTAGTCACGCCACTTCCTATAATCTAGAGAAACTGACTCTCTGCTAGACTGAGGGGTGTAGTCTTAGTCAAGACGGTGCATCTTTCAGTATAGCACATGCGCGCGCACGCGCGCTCGGCCTCGTTCGCCGCACTATCAAGTGCGATGGCGAGGCCTTCGTCTTTCCTCACGGAGTGCCTCCAGTCTCTTCGAGGCTTGTGCGACAGCAACCGCCCCTAGGCGCCCTCCGCGCCCCTCAGAGCCCCGTGCGCCTAGACCCTCACCGGACTAGGAGCACGGGGCTCTCTTGCGTCTCCGGGGCTCCTGCGATTGATGGGCCTACGGCAGGAGCCGCGCGATCGCGTCCTCGGCCTCCAGGCGCTCACGTGCGCCGATGTAGGCGCGCATCGTGTCCGCCTGGGCGGCCGAGGTCGCTCCGGCCTCCTGGGCGGCCCGGAGAGCGGCCAGGAGCGCGCGCGTAGCGGCCTCGGGGAGATCGGCCTCGGGGCGGGCCACGATCGCCGCGACGGCGGCGTCTACGGCCTCCGGAGCGGGCTCGGGCGAAGGCTCGGGCGAGAAGCCCCGGGCGAGGAGTTCGTCGCGATCGTACGTGTCGAGCGGCTTCCGGTGAGTCATGCCCGCGACGCTACCGGCGCCCCCTGACAGCAGCGTGGCGAGCGTCGCCGTAGGCAACGCCGTTGCTAGCGTGCCAACCACGTCTACTAGTGAGGGGCACACGATGGGCATTCTCGATTGGCTACTCGGACGCCCGCGTCCGGACCGTAGCGAAGTAGCGGCGCCCGCCCCCACGCCGGAGCGCGCCCGCGTCGCACCATCCGAGCCCGTCGCACAACCACTGCCAGCCGCCCCGCCCGCCCGCCGCACGTCGGGCGGCGTCAAGGTGGTGAACCGCGAGTTTGACCCCGCCCGCGTCGTCGACTTGCGCCCGCTCGGCGGCAAGGACTGGAAGGCAGTAGGCCTCGGCCACTGGCTCCGCGAGCGCGAGCGAGCCGCCCTCCGCCAAGGCTGGTGGGTCCTCCACCGCGAGCCGCGCAACCGCTACGACGCCAACGCGATCGCCGTCTATCTCGACTGCCGCAAGATCGGCTACCTCTCGGCGGCGAAGGCCCGCGCCTACAGCCCCATGCTCGACGCGCTCGGCGCCGACGGCTACGAGGTCGACGCGCGCATCGCGGGCATACAGGTCTACGTCACACTCCCCACGCCCGCCGCCGTTCGCGCCCTCGTCACGGCCAGCCACTCCGAGGACTGAGAAGAACGGACGCGACCTAGTTACACCGTACAGATTGCCTCGACGGTCGGGTCGTCGAGCAGCGGCTGCAGCGGACCGAGCCCGGCCACCGCGTCCGTGACGGCGCGCACGAGACCGTCGCGGTCCGGCACCGGGGCGCGCCCGTCCAGCAGCTCGCGCTCGTCCCACGCGTCGATGGCGGCACCCACGAGGGACTCGACGGCACGCGCATCGCGCGCGGGGTCCACGCCGGTGTCCCGGATCCGCGCGCGCACCTCATCCTCGATGCGCGCACGCACGTCGCCCCCCATGGCTCCCCCCATGGCGGCGACGCTAGCGCGATTCGGACAATTAGGACAAGGGGTGTGGATAAGGAATGGGCTGGCAGGGCCCCGGATGGGCGATGCGGTGGGTGCCCACGTGCCTACCCTGGGAGCATGTGCGGCCGCTACGCCAACTTCCTCACCGAGCAGGAGCTCGTCGACGCCTTCGAGATCGCCGTGATCGCGGACGATGCGCGGCTCGCCCCGCGCTACAACATCGGGCCGATGCAGGACACGTCGATCGTGGTGGCGCGCAAGGAGGAGGGCCGCTCGCTCGAGCTCGCGAAGTGGGGCCTCGTGCCGTCGTGGGCGAAGGACCCCGCGATCGGCTCGCGCATGTTCAACGCGCGCTCCGAGACGGTCGCCGAGAAGCCGTCCTTCCGCTCCGCCTTCGCCAAGCGCCGCTGCCTGGTCCCCGCGAGCGGCTACTTCGAGTGGACCACCGTCGACGGCGTGAAGACGCCGTACTTCATCCACACGGAGGACGGCTCGCCGCTCGCCTTTGCGGGCCTGTTCGAGTTCTGGCGCGACAAGGCGCTCGGGGACGATGCGCCGTGGCTGGCGACCTGCTCGATCGTCACCGCCGCGTCGCGCGGGGACATGCAGGAGATCCACGACCGCCAGCCGGTGATGCTCCTGGGGGACGAGGCGGACGCGTGGCTCGACCACGACTCGAGCAAGGACGACCTGTTCGCGGCCATCGCGTCGCCCGCGCCCGCGCTGGTGTGGCACGAGGTGGACCGGGCGGTCGGGAACATCCGGAACCAGGGCGAGGAGCTCGTGGCGCCTGTATAGGGCGTCGCTCAGCTCCCCGCAGGAGTCGGAAACCTCTCAGAACCGTCGCTGAGCTCCCCGCAGCAGGATCGCAGTGGGAGAGGGGCGGGGTGGCGGCGGCTGAGGGGCGGGGTGGCGGTGGAAGAGGGGCGGGGCGGTTCAGCCGCGGCGGACGCGCACGTCGCCGGCGAGCAGCACCTTCTCCTCGCCGCTCACCGTGCGCACCACGAGCGCACCTTCCGCCGTGAGCGCGACGGCCCGGCCCGCGACCGGCGGGCCCGCGGGCACGTCGACCGCGACGTCCCAGCCCAGCGTCGCGGTGACCTGCTCGACCGCGGCGCGCGGGTGGTCGCCGCCCGCGTCCCACAGCGCGACCGCGCCGGACAGCTCCGCCGCGAGCGCCCGCAGCAGCGCCACGCGGTCCAGCGAGGTGGCGCCCAGCGACGCCAGCGAGGCCGCGTGCGGCACGGGCAGCTCGGAGGCGGCCTGCGAGACGTTGATGCCGATGCCTGCCACGATCGCGTCCTGGCCGGGCACGGTCTCGCACAGGGTGCCGACCGCCTTGCGCCACCGCCCCCAGCCGGGGATCTCGCGTGCGCCGGCCTCGACCACCACGTCGTTGGGCCACTTGAGCCACGCGCCCACGCCCAGGCGGCGCAGCGCGCGCACGGTCGCGAGCCCGACGACGAGCGGCGCCCAGCCGTAGTCCTCGCGCGCGATGTGCGCGGGCCGGAGCAGGAACGATGCAGTGAGGGCCGCCCCCTGGGGCGTCACCCAGGCGCGTCCCGCGCGGCCGCGGCCCGCGGTCTGGTGATCCGCGACGATGGCCGACAGGTGCGGCCAGGCGTCGGGGTCGCTCCCCGCGACGGACAGCAGCCGCGTGTTGGTCGAGGGGGACGAGGGCACCACCACGAGCCGTGCCAGGGTGCCGGGCACGAGGTCCGCGAGCGCGGCCTCGGTGAGCGGGCGGCGCGATCGGGCGACGTCGTCGGCTCCAGGCGTGGTCACCGGGCTAGGCTATCGGGCAGTCCTGACCCCAAGGAGAACCGTGTCACCCATGAGGCCGACGAAGTCCACCGCGTCCGCGCTGGACGACCTGCGCAAGAAGGTCGACGCCGCCGTCACCGCCCCCGAGGCGACCGCGCAGGAGAAGCAGCACGCGCGCGGCAAGAAGACCGCCCGCGAGCGCATCGACCAACTGCTGGACGAGGGCTCGTTCACCGAGCTCGACCGGCTCGCGCGGCACCGCTCCCGCAACTTCGGCCTCGACCGCAACCGCCCCTACGGCGACGGCGTGGTCACCGGCTACGGCACCATCGACGGCCGCCAGGTCGCCGTCTACTCGCAGGACTTCACGGTCTTCGGCGGCTCGCTCGGCGAGGTGCACGGGCAGAAGATCGCGAAGATCCAGGACTTCGCGCTGCGCACGGGCGTGCCTCTCATCGGCATCTCCGACGGCGGCGGCGCGCGCATCCAGGAGGGCGTCGCGGCCCTCACCCAGTTCGCGGAGATCTTCCGCCGCAACGTCGCGGCCTCGGGCGTGATCCCGCAGATCTCGATCATCCTCGGCCCCTCGGCCGGCGGCGCGGTCTACTCCCCCGCCCTCACGGACTTCATCGTGATGGCCGACGGCACCTCGCAGATGTTCATCACCGGCCCGGACGTCATCAAGTCCGTCACCGGCGAGAACGTCACGTTCGAGGAGCTCGGCGGCGGCCAGGCGCACAACGTGAAGTCCGGCGTCGCGCACTACCTCGCGCAGGACGAGGACGACGCGATCGAGTACGTCCAGCACCTCATCCAGTTCCTGCCGCAGAACAACCTCACCGACGCCCCCACGTGGGACGCCGAGGCGGACCTCGAGGTCACCGACGAGGACCTCGCGCTCGACACGCTCGTCCCCGACAGCGACAACCAGCCGTACGACATGACGAGCCTCATCGAGGCGGTCGTCGACGACGGCGAGTTCCTCGAGGTGCAGCCGCTGTTCGCCCCCAACGTCGTGGTCGGCTTCGGCCACGTCGAGGGCCACTCGGTCGGCATCGTCGCGAACCAGCCGATGCAGATGGCGGGCACGCTCGACATCAACGCCTCCGAGAAGGCCGCGCGCTTCGTGCGCACGTGCGACTCGTTCAACATCCCGATCATCACGCTCGTCGACGTCCCGGGCTTCCTGCCCGGCGTGAGCCAGGAGCACCAGGGCATCATCCGCCGCGGCGCGAAGCTCATCTACGCGTACGCCGAGGCGACCGTCCCGCTCGTCACCGTCATCACCCGCAAGGCCTACGGCGGCGCGTACATCGTGATGGCCTCGAAGCAGCTGGGCGCGGACGTGAACCTCGCCTGGCCCACCGCCCAGATCGCGGTCATGGGCGCGGGCGGCGCGGTCAACATCCTCCACCGCCGCACGCTCGCGGACGTCGAGTCGAAGGGCGGCGACGTCGAGGCCGAGCGCCAGGCGCTGGTCGAGGACTACGAGGACCGCATCGTCAACCCGTACGACGCCGCCGACCGCGGCTACGTCGACGCCGTCATCGAGCCCTCCGCGACGCGCGCCGAGATCGTCAAGGCGCTGCGGGCGCTGCGCACCAAGCGCGCCGCGCTGCCGCCCAAGAAGCACGGGAACATCCCGCTGTGACCGAGGACGCGCTGAGCGCCGCGGCCGGCCTCAAGGTGGTGCGCGGCACCCCCGACGAGGCCGAGCTGGCGGCGCTCGTCGCGGCGGCGGCCGCGATGGCCTCCGCCGCGGGGGACGATGCGGAGGAGCCCGGCAGCCCGCGCTCGGCCTGGATGGACCGGTCGCGCACGCTGCGCGGCTACCGCGGCCCGCTCCCCCTCGCGCGCGGCGGGTCCGCGTGGCGCCACTCGCTGCGATGAGGCGGCTGCTCCCCCTCGCCCTCGCCGGCCTGGCCGCGCCGCAGGCCTACGCCCGCGCATCGTCCCTCCGCGACCGCCATCCGGCGGGCTCGGACGCGTTCCGGCCGGCCGACGCGGCGCTCGTGCTCGGAGCCCGCGTGTGGCCCGACGGCCGCCCGTCGCGGTTCCTGCGCCAGCGCGTCGAGGCCGGAGCGGCGCTCTACCACCGGGGGCTCGTGCCGGTGCTGGTGCTCACCGGCGCCGCGCACAACCGCGAGGGCCTCGACGAGACCGAGGCTATGGAACGCACCGCCCTCGAGCTCGCGGTCCCGGCCGATGCGCTGGTGCGCGACGGCTCGGGTCACGACACGCGCGCATCGGCGCGCAACGCACGCGACCGGCTCGGGCTCGCCAGCGTCATCGTCTGCACGCAGGAGTTCCACGTGCCGCGCGCGATGTGGCTGTGCCGCAGCGTCGGGCTCGACACCCAGGGCGCATACCCGCCGGTGCTCGCACGCCAGCACACCGCGATCGGCTACGCGCGGGAGCTGCCCGCGACGTGGAAGGCCGCGCTGGAGATCGCGCGGGACTCGATCGCGCCGCACGACGCGCCGCGCTGACGCCCGCCCCTCGCGCGCGCGGCCGGTCCGCGCGACGATGGAGGCATGAGCGCGCAATGGTCCCTCGCCTCCGAGGACTCGTTCCTGTCGATCGCGAGCCGCGGCTCGACGCTGTCGATCCTGTCCGTGGGCTCGTTCGCGTCGATCGCGTCGATCGGCTCGGCGTTCTCGGCCTTCAGCCTCGCCAGCACCGCGAGCATCGGTTCGGTGATGTCCTTCGCGTCGCGCGGGACGCTCATGGCGTCGCGCGCGGCCGGCGACGTCATGGGCGCGAGCCGCCCCGGGCCCGCGGGACGGTGGGTGCTCGTGCAGGGCGCGCTGGTCGCGGGCCTCGCCGCGGCGGCGATCCTCGGGGCACGACGCCGCTCCTCCTGAGTCCACCCGGGACCTAGGTACTTAGGCAAGCCTCACCTTGCGTAAATACGATGGTCGGGTGCAGCTCCAGTCCCTCGCCCCGGGCGACGTCGCCCGCATCCGCGCCATCAGCGCCGACGCGCCCATCGCGTTGCGCCTGAGGGAGATGGGGCTCCGCCCCGGCACCCGCATCCGCCTCGCGGGCCGCGCCGCCTCGGGCGCCCGCGTCGTCGCGGTCGCGGGCGCCCGCGTCGCGGTGGACCGCCGGACCTCCGCGCTCATCGAGGTGGACCCCGCATGACCACGGCCACCCGCGCCGCCTCCGTCCTGCTGGTCGGCAACCCCAACGTGGGCAAGTCGACGCTGTTCAACCAGCTCACCGGCGCGCGCCAGCGCGTGGTCAACGCGCCCGGCACCACCATCGGCCTGGCGGAGGGCACCTGGCGCGCCGGGGACGTCGACGTCACGCTCGTCGACCTGCCCGGCACGTACTCGCTCATCGCCCGCTCGCCCGACGAGCAGGTGGCGGCGGACGCCGTCTCCGACGCGGGGCACGACCTCGCCGTCGTGGTGCTCGACGCGACCGCGCTCAGCCGATCGCTGTACGTGCTCGGCCAGGTCGCGCGTGCGGGCCGGCCCGTGGTGGCCGCGCTCACCATGACCGACCTCGCGTCCGCGCGCGGGCTGCGCCCCGATCACGAGGCGTTGACGGCCGCGCTCGGGGTGCCGGTGGTCGAGGTCAACGGGCGCACCGGCGCGGGCGCCCGCATGCTCGCCGCCACCGTGGAGGAGGCGCTGCGCACCCGCCCGCGGGTCGCCGGCATCGACCCGCGGCCTCGCGACCACGAGCTCGGCGACGAGCTCGCGCACGCGCAGCAGATCTTCGACTGGATCGAGCGTGTGGCCGATGCGGCGCTCTCGCCCGAGGAGGCCCGCGAGACCCTCTCCGACCGCATCGACCGCGTGCTCCTCAACCCGTGGGCCGGCGTGCCTGTCTTCCTCGCGGTCGTCTGGGCGGTCTTCCAGCTCACGACCGCGGTGGCCGCGCCGCTCATGGACGGCGCCGCCGCGCTGGTCGACGGACCGCTCACGGGTGCCGCGACCTGGGCGCTCGAGGCGCTGCACGCACCCGCGTGGCTCGAGTCGTTCGCCATCGGCGGCCTCATCGCCGGCGTGGGGGCGGTGGTGTCGTTCATCCCCCTCATGGCGATCATGTTCGCCTCGGTGACGATCCTCGAGTCGAGCGGCTACCTCGCACGCGTCGCGGTGGTCGCGGACCGGGCGATGCGGGCGATCGGCCTCGACGGGCGCGCGATGCTGCCGCTCATCGTCGGCTTCGGCTGCAACGTGCCGGCGCTGTCGGCGACCGCGGTGCTGCCGCACGCGCGCCAACGCCTCCTCACCGGGCTCATGGTGCCGCTGACCTCGTGCACCGCGCGCCTCACGGTGTACCTGCTGCTCGCGCAGACCTTCTTCCCCGGCCACGCGGGCACCGTCGTGTTCGGGATGTACCTCGTGTCGATCGCGCTCGTCGTGCTCTTCGGGCTGGCGGCGCGGCGCACCGCGCTGCGGGACGTGCGGCCCGAGCCGCTCATCATCGCCCTGCCCGACTACCAACGGCCGCACCTGCGCACGCTGGCGCTGGGGGTGTGGGCGCGCGTCGTCTCGTTCGTGCGCAAGGCCGGCACCGTGATCCTGGTCGCCGTCGCGGCGCTGTGGGTCCTTCAGGCGATCCCGGTGCGCGGCGGCCACGATCTCGCCGACGTGCCCGTGCAGGACTCGGTCTACGGCGCCACGGCCACGGCCCTCGCGCCCGCGCTCGCACCCATGGGCCTCGACGACTGGCACATCGCGGCGTCGCTGGTCTCCGGGGTGGCGGCCAAGGAGGTCACGGTGGGCGCCCTCGCCCAGTCCTACGCCCTCGAGGACCCGGGCTCCGGCTCGACCGAGACCCTCGGCGAGCAGGTCCGGGCGACTGTCGAGCAGACCTCGGGCGGCGCCGCAGGGGCGGCGGGCCTGGCGTTCATGATCTTCGTGCTGGCGTACCTGCCGTGCATGGCGACGCTCGCCGAGCAGCGGCGGCTCTACGGCTGGCGGTGGACCGCAGGCGCCGCGGGCGCGCAGCTCGCGATGGCGTACGCGCTCGCGACCGCGGTGTTCCAGGTGGGGAGGCTGCTGTGACCGGCGCGTTCGGCGCGGTGATGGAGCGCCTCGCCGCGGGCGAGAGCCCCCGAGCCGCGGCACGCGCGCTCGGCATCCCGCTGGACCTCGCCGAGACCGCGGCCGCCGAGGGCGAGCGCCTCGGCCTCGTCATCCGCGCGAGCGCCGCATGCGGCACATGCACGCCCGGCGGCTCCCCGGTCTGCGCGGGCTGCCCGCTCGCGCGCTGAGGGGAGCGACCGCTCAGACCTCGGTGCGGGCCTTGTCCAGGCCCGCGAGCATGGTGTCGAGCAGCTCGCGCGCCTGCTGGAGCTGCGCGTCGTCGAGCGCCTCGAGCTGGCGGCGGCGCTGCTGGCGCGCGTCGCCCACGACCTCGCCGGCGAGCTCGCGGCCCATCGGGGTGAGGGTGAGGCGCCGGATGCGCCGGTCGACCGGGTCCTCGTGGCGCTCGAACAGCCCGCGCTGGACCATCCGCTGCACGATGCCGGTCGCGACCGACGGGTGCACGCCCACCGCGTCCGCGAGGTCCGTCGTGGTGCAGCCGTCCTCGGCGTACAGGATCACCAGCGCGCGGAACTGGTGGAGGGTGAGCCCCAGGCTCGCCACCGTCTCCGCGGTGCGGGGCACCGACCGTCGCAGGAAGACGACCAGCGCATCGCAGGCCGCCTCCAGCAGCTCGTCACGCCCATCACGCTCGTCCATCATGTCCCCCCATCCCGCAAATGTTGACGCAACCCTCACTATAGCCACGTTATTCAGGCGCTTTGCCCCGCCTCGCCGGCGGCGAGGATCGTTGCGAGGATCCCCCGCAGCTGGAGGATCTGCTCGTCGCTCAGCGCGTCGAGATGCTCGACGAAGCCGCGCTCGGCCTCCTCGACCGCCTGCTCCACGAGCGCCACGCCCTCGGCGGTGAGCGACAGCAGCCGCACGCGGCCGTCCTCGGGCGCCGACCCGCGCTCCACCCACCCGCGCTCGACGAGCCGCTGGACCACGCCGGAGGCGATGTTGGGGCGCAGCCCGGTCGCGTCGGCGGCCTCGGCCGTGGGCATGCCGGGCCGCTCGTGCAGGCACATGAGCAGGTGGAACTGCACGGGGGTCAGCCCCTCCTCGACGAGCGTGCGCGCCTGGTGGCGGACGGAGGAGCGCATGAGGCGGCCCTGGAGCTCGACGACCTCCTCGACCGCGGACTCGCGCGCCATGACCCCTCCGATACTTCGCCTCACACGAACTTGATAGTTCACCTCACTGGAAGTACCTTAGCGAAGGCCCCTCGCAGGGGCCTTCCCCGCCCCGCCTTCCCCAGGAGCACGAGTGCCCCAGCAGCCCGACGCGATGCACGCCAACCTCGAGGACGCCCTTGCCGAGGGCATCACGGAGTCGACCTACCGCCGCCGATGGGCGATCCTTGCCACCCTCTGCTTCGCGCTCATGACCGCGATGATCGCGAACATGAGCCTCAACCTCGCGCTGCCCGACCTGGCGGTCGAGTTCGAGCTCACGCAGCTCCAGATGACCTGGGTGGTCGAGGCCTTCGCCCTCGTCTTCGCCTCGCTGCTGTTCGTCGCTGCGGCCATCGCGGACCGCTACGGCCGCAAGCGCGTCATGATGATCGGCCTCGCGATCTTCGTCGCCTCCTCCGCGTACGCGCCCTTCTTCGCGACCACCGGCGCGGAGCTCATCGCCTCGCGCGCGGTCATGGGCATCGGCGGCGCGCTCGTCATGCCCACCACGCTGTCGCTCGTCAACGTGGTCTTCCCCTCGAAGGAGCGCCCCAAGGCGATCGCGATCTGGTCGGCGGTCGCCGGCGTCGGCATGATGATCGGCTCGGTCCTCACCGGTGTGCTGCTGCACTTCTTCGACTGGCACTCGGCGTTCCTGCTGGGCGCCGTGTTCGGCGTCGCCTCGCTCGTCGTGGCCGCCCGCATCGTCCCCGAGTCCGTCGACGAGAAGCGCACGCCCGTCGATTGGCTGGGCGGCGCCCTCATCACCGCGGCCCTCGCCGGCCTCGTCTACACGATCATGGAGGTGCCGTCGCACGGCTGGGACGACAGCCTCACGGTCGTCGCCGCGGCCGGCGGCGCCGTCGCGCTCGCGCTGTTCCTCGTCCGCGAGACGCGCGCGCGCTTCCCCATGATCGACCTCACGCTGTTCCGTCGCGCGCGCTTCTCGCTGTCGGTCGTGTCCGTGACCCTCACGTTCTTCGCGATGATGGGCGCCTTCTTCGGCATGACCCAGATCTTCCAGCTGGTGATGGGCTACGACGCCCTCACCACCTCGCTGGCCTTCATCCCGTCGATGCTGCCCATGATGATCGTGGGCCCGATGATCCCGCGCCTCGTCGAGAAGGTGGGCACGCGGTGGACCGTGGTGCCCGGCCTCGGCATCATCGCGGGCGGCTTCCTGCTCATGACGACGTGGCCCACCGTGCCGTCGTACTGGGACTTCCTCATCGCGATGAGCATCGTCACGCTCGGCATGGCGATGGTGATGACGCCCGCCACCAACATGCTGATGTCCTCGGTGCCGCGCAACCGCTCCGGCATGGGCTCGGCCATGAACGACACCACGCGCGAGCTGGGCGCCTCGCTCGGCATCGCGGTGCTCGGCTCGATGATCGCGAACGCGTACACCGACAACATCGCCTCGGTGGCTCGCGACCTCCCCGCGCAGGCGGCCGGCGCGGTCCAGGACTCGCTCGCGGGCGCGATCGCGGTGACGTCGCAGATGGGCGAGGGCGGCGAGGCGATCGCGGAGGCGGCGCGCGCGGCCTTCATGGACGCCAACCAGCACGCGATGCTCATCTCCGCGATCATCGCCGGCGTCACCGCCGTCGTGATGCTCGTGGCGCTGCCGCGAGGCGAGCGCTCGCTCAGCGCGGAGCCCGTGGACGATGCGGCGGACGACGAGCCCGTCGACGTCGCCGCGCACTAGGCTCGCCGCATGCCCGTCCCCCTCGTCCTCGCGTCGCAGTCCCCCGCCCGCCTCTCGACGCTCCGCTCGGCGGGCGTCGAGCCGCGCGTCATCGTGAGCGCGGTCGACGAGGACGCCGCGCTCGAGACGGCGCGGGTCGAGCACGAGGCCGCCGGCTGGGGCCCGCTCGAGCCGGACGACGCGGTGCTCGTCCTCGCGCGCGCCAAGGCCGTGACGGTGGCGGAGCTGCACGACACCGAGGCGATCGTGCTGGGCTGCGACTCCATGCTCGAGCTCGACGGCGACATCCTCGGCAAGCCCGTGGACGCCGCCGACGCGATCGCGCGCTGGCGCGCGATGCGCGGCCGCACCGGCGTGCTGCACACCGGCCACTGGCTCGTCGACGACCGCGAGGACGGCACCGGCGGCACGCTCGGCGCTACGTCGTCGACGGTGGTCCGCTTCGCGGACCTCGCCGACGCGGAGATCGAGGCCTACGTCGCGACCGGGGAGCCGCTGCGCGTCGCCGGCGCGTTCACCGTGGACGGCCTGGGCGGCCCGTACGTCGAGGCGATCGAGGGCGACTACCACGGCGTCGTGGGCGTGAGCCTGCCGCTGCTGCGCGGCCTGCTCGGCGAGCTCGACGTCGCCTTCCACGAGCTCCGGGGCTGACCCGGCCCGCTGCCGGTTTGTAGAGGCGACACAACCTACGACCCCGTAGCCGCGCATCGTCCCGCATTTCCTTGTCGATACCCCACAAGCGGCGGGCCGCACGCTTAGAGCCGCGCACAGACTTAGGTCCCGGGACCCCGACGCGCCAGGGAAGGCCCGAAGCCCCGCGCTACGGTTTCGGGGTGACTGCCTTCTCCTCCGTGCTCATCGCGAACCGTGGCGAGATCGCCGTCCGCATCATCCGCGCCTGCGCGGACGCGGGCCTGCGATCCGTGGCGGTGTACGCGGACCCGGACCGCGACGCCCCGCACGTGTCCCTCGCCGACGAGGCGTACGCGCTCGGCGGCGCCACCGCCCGCGAGACCTACCTCGACATCGCGAAGATCGTCGACGCGGCCCGCCGCTCGGGCGCCGAGGCCGTGCACCCCGGCTACGGCTTCCTCGCCGAGAACTCCGACTTCGCCCGCGCGGTCGTCGACGCGGGCCTGACGTGGATCGGCCCCTCCCCCGAGGCGATCGACGGCCTCGGCGACAAGGTGAGCGCGCGCCACATCGCGCAGCGCGCCGGCGCCCCGCTGGTGCCGGGCACCCCGGACCCCGTCGAGACCGCCGACGAGGTGGTCGCCTTCGCGCGGGAGCACGGCCTCCCGGTCGCGATCAAGGCGGCCTTCGGCGGCGGCGGCCGCGGCCTCAAGGTCGCCCGCACGCTCGAGGAGATCCCCGAGCTGTTCGACTCCGCCACGCGCGAGGCCGTCGCCGCCTTCGGGCGCGGCGAGTGCTTCGTCGAGCGCTTCCTCGACAAGCCGCGCCACGTCGAGACGCAGTGCCTCGCGGACGCGCACGGGAACGTGCGCGTGGTGTCGACCCGCGACTGCTCGCTGCAGCGCCGCCACCAGAAGCTCGTGGAGGAGGCGCCCGCGCCGTACCTCTCGGACGAGCAGAACGCGCGCCTGGTCGAGGCCTCCGTCGCGATCCTCCAGGAGGCCGGCTACCAGGGGGCCGGCACGTGCGAGTTCCTCGTGGGCTCGGACGGCACCATCAGCTTCCTCGAGGTCAACACGCGCCTCCAGGTCGAGCACCCCGTCACCGAGGAGGTCACCGGCGTCGACCTCGTGCTCGAGCAGTTCCGCATCGCCGCGGGCGGCTCGATCGAGCACCTCGCCCCGGAGGCCCGAGGCCACTCGATCGAGTTCCGCATCAACGGCGAGGACCCCGCCCAGGGCTTCATGCCCGCGCCGGGCCGCCTCACCACGCTGCGCTTCCCCTCCGGGCCTGGCGTGCGCGTCGACGCGGGCGTCGCCGAGGGCGATACCGTGTCCGGCAACTTCGACTCGATGATCGCCAAGGTCATCGTCACCGGCGCGACCCGCGACCAGGCGCTCGCCCGCGCCCGCCGCGCGCTCGCCGAGATGACCGTCGAGGGCATCCCCACCGTCCTCCCCTTCCACCGCGCCGTGCTCGACGCCCCCGAGTTCACCGCGATCGGCGGCTTCGCCGTCTACACGACGTGGATCGAGTCCGAGTTCGCCGACACCGTCGCCGGCCTCGCGCCCGCGGCACCCGCGGCGGACGATGCGGAGGCAGCCGCCACCGAGCGCGTCGTCGTCGAGGTGGGCGGCAAGCGCCTCGAGGTGGTCCTGCCCGCGTCGCTCGCACAGGCGGGCCGGGCCAACGCGCGCAAGGCCGGACGCCGGCCGATGCGGCGGTCGGGCAACGGCGCCGCGCGCGCGGCCGGCAACGGCACCACCCTCGCCTCGCCGATGCAGGGCACCATCGTGAAGGTCGCCGTCGAGGAGGGCGCCGCGGTCGCCGAGGGCGACCTCGTCGTGGTGCTCGAGGCGATGAAGATGGAGCAGCCGCTCACCGCGCACCGCGCGGGCGTGGTGCGCTCGCTCGCGGCCGGCGTGGGCGTCGGAGTCTCCGCGGGCACGGTGATCTGCGACATCGTCGACGTCGAGGTCGTCGCCGAGGCCTGACCCTTTCGGTCCACGGCCCCGGCCCGCGCATCGTCCTCCTGCCAGGACCTTCGTTCCGCCGGACGCGAATTACGCAACAGCCGCGTTCCCTATATTTGACACGGTTCGCGGGTGCCCATACGCTCGCGTCAGCACGGGTAAGGCCCGCCTTACCGTCCCCGACCGGAAGGCCTCGCCATGCTCGCGAACTACCTCATCGGCCTGCGCGAGGGCCTCGAGGCCGCGCTCGTCGTGAGCATCCTCGTCGCCTACCTCGTGCGCACCGACCGCCGCGCCCTGCTGCGCCAGGTGTGGTTCGGCGTCGGCATCGCCGTGGGTGTCTCGATCGGCCTCGGCGCGATCCTCACGCTCGGCCCCCAGGGCCTGAGCTTCGAGGCGCAGGAGGCCATCGGCGGCGCGCTCTCGATCGTCGCCGTGGGGCTCATCACCTGGATGATCTTCTGGATGGGCAGGACCGCCCGCCACCTCAAGGGCCACCTCGAGAACGCGCTCGAGAACGCGATCGCCGTCGGCAAGGGAGCCGTCATCGCGATGGCGCTGCTGGCCGTCGGCCGCGAGGGCCTCGAGACCGCGCTGTTCCTGTGGGCCGGCATCACCGCCGCCGGCTCGACCTGGGTGCCCATCGTGGGTGCGACGCTCGGCATCGCCACGGCCGTCGGGCTCGGCTTCCTCATGTACAAGGGCGCGGTCAAGGTCAACCTGCGCGTCTTCTTCCAGTGGACCGGCGTCTTCCTCATCCTCGTCGCCGGCGGCGTGCTCGCGTACGGCGTCCACGACCTCCAGGAGGCGGGCCTCCTGCCCGGCCTCAACACCCTCGCCTTCGACATCTCCTCGGCCGTGCCGGCCGGCTCGGTCCACGGCACGCTGCTCAAGGGCATCTTCAACATCTCGCCGCAGACGACCGTCCTCGAGGCCGTCGCGTGGGTCGCCTACGTGGTGCCCGTGATGTGGCTCTTCGTCCGCATGGCGTTCCGCTCCGGACCGCCGCGCCCCCAGCCGGCCGCCGCATCGTCCCGCGACCTCGCCGCCGCCGGCGCCTGACACCCGTCCCGACCCCACCCATCCCCGACGAGACACAAGGACACCCATGCCTCGCCCTGCCCTCGCACGCCCGCTCGCCGCATCCGGCGCCGTCCTCGCGGCCCTCGCGCTGAGCGCGTGCGTCCCCAACGCCTCCGCCGACGACGAGACCATCGCCGTCGACTCGAGCGCCGACGCCTGCGACGTCGCGACCACGGAGGCGCCGTCCGGCACCGTCGTGTTCGACGTCACGAACTCCGGCGACGACGTCACCGAGTTCTACCTGCTCGCCTCGGACGGCCTGCGCATCATCTCCGAGGTCGAGAACGTGGGCCCGGGCATCACCCGCCAGCTCGTCGTGCAGGTTCCCGCGGGCGACTACATCACCGCATGCAAGCCCGGCATGACCGGCGACGGCATCCAGGCGGCCTTCACCGTCACCGACTCGGGCGACGACGTCTTCTCTGGCGACAACGCCGAGCGCCTCGCCGCCGCGGGCGAGCAGTACCTCCTGTACGTGCGCGACCAGATCCAGACGCTCGAGGACAAGACCGCCGCGTTCCTCGCGGCCTACACCGCGGGCGACGACGACGAGGCGCGCGCCCTGTACGCGGACGCGCGCGTCCACTGGGAGCGCATCGAGCCCGTCGCGGAGTCCTTCGGCGACCTCGACCCGATGATGGACGCGCGCGAGGCGGACCTCGCCGAGGGCGAGGAGTGGACCGGCTGGCACCGCATCGAGAAGAACCTGTGGCCGCCGGCGGAGGGCTACGACCTCACCGATGCCGAGCGCCAGGAGCTCGCCGACAAGCTCGCCGCCGACACCGCCGAGCTCGCCGCGCGCGTGAACGCGGAGGACTTCGCGATCGACGCGTTCCAGGTGGGCAACGGCGCGAAGGAGCTGCTCGACGAGGTCGCCGCCGGCAAGATCACCGGCGAGGAGGAGATCTGGTCGCACACCGACCTGTGGGACTTCCAGGCCAACGTCGACGGCGCCGCGGTCGCGTTCGGCGTCCTCCGCGACGTCACGCTCGAGTCCGACCCCGACCTCGTCGAGGAGCTGGACTCGCGCTTCGCGGAGCTGAACGAGCTGCTCGCGCAGTACGGCTCGATCGAGGAGGGCTTCGTGCTCTACACCGACCTCACCGAGGACCAGATCGTCGAGCTCGCGCGCGCGGTCGACGCGCTCGGCGAGCCGCTCTCGCGCCTCACGGCCGCGGCGGTCCTCTAGGGTTCCCCGCATGACCGAGCAGGACCGCATGGACGCCCCCGCCCCCTCCGTCGAGGAGGGCGGGGGCGTCTCGCGGCGCGCCGTGCTGGGCACCGCGGGCGCCGTCGCGGGCGCCGCGGCGCTGACCGCGGGCGGCTTCGCCGCGGGCCGCGCCACCGCCTCGCCGCTGCAGCAGCACGCCTACGACTTCTTCGGCGCCCACCAGAGCGGCATCGTCACGCCGCAGCAGGACCGCCTGCACTTCGCGGCCTTCGACATCACCACCGACTCCCGCGCGCGCGTCATCTCGCTGCTGCGCCGCTGGTCCGAGGCCGCCGCGCGGCTCATGACCGGCTCGGAGCTCGGCTCGGGCGCCGCGGGCGGCGCGTACGCCGCCCCGCCGGACGACACGGGCGAGGCCCTGGGCCTGCCCGCCTCCGGCCTCACCATCACGTTCGGCTTCGGCCCGGGGCTCTTCGACGACCGCTTCGGGCTGGCGTCGAAGCGTCCCGCACAGCTCATCGACCTGCCGCGGTTCTCGGGGGACACGCTCGAGGAGCGGTTCACCGGCGGCGACCTGTGCATCCAGGCCTGCGCCGACGACCCGCAGGTCGCGGTCCACGCCATCCGCAACCTCTCGCGCCTCGCCTTCGGCGACGCCGCGATCCGCTGGTCGCAGCTGGGCTTCGGCCGCACGTCCTCGACCACGCGCGCGCAGCAGACGCCGCGCAACTTCATGGGCTTCAAGGACGGCACCGCGAACCTGCGCGCCGAGGACACCGACCTCGTCGACCGGTGGGTGTGGGCCGACGCGACGGACGGGCAGCCGTGGATGGCCGGGGGCTCGTACCTGGTCGCGCGCCGCATCCGCATCCTCGCGGAGATCTGGGACCGCACGTCGCTGCAGCAGCAGGAGCAGGACGTGGGCCGCACCAAGGGCTCCGGCGCTCCCCTCTCGGGCGGGTCGGAGTTCACCGAGCCCGACTTCTCCGCGACGGGCCGCGACGGGGAGCCGCTGATCCGGCCCACCTCGCACGTGGCGCTCGCGCACCCGAGCGCCAACGGCGGCGCCATGATGATGCGCCGCGGCTACAACTTCACCGACGGCGCGGACGACCTGGGGCGCCTCGACGCCGGGCTGTTCTTCCTCGCCTACGTGCGTGATCCGGCGACACAGTTCGTGCCGGTGCAGAACGCGCTGTCGAGCTCCGACGTCATGACCATCGAGTACCTCCGCACCACCGGCTCGGCGCTGTTCGCGATCCCGCCGGGCCTGCCCGCCGGGTCCGTGCTCGGCTCGGACGGCGCCTTCGTGGGCCAGGAGCTGTTCGCCTAGCACCCCCGCCGGCGGCCCGCTCGGGTAGGGTCCGGGACATCGCATCCGTCGAGGAAGGCCTGTCGCCGTGGACACGTCCCACATCCACCCCGAGCTGCACGAGCCCCTCACGCGCATCCCCGCCCTCGACCTCGACCGGCCGTGGGCGCGGCTCGTCGGGCGCGTCGGCCCGCGCCTGCGGCGCGTCAGGCCCGTCCCCGGCGTGACCGTGCGGTGGGTCCGCGCGGGCCGCCTCCGCCTGCGGATCTACTCCCCCGCATCGCCCGCCTCCGCGCCCGTGCCGGCGCTGCTGTGGATCCACGGCGGCGGGCTCGTCATCGGCACCGCCGTGCAGGACGACGGGCTGTGCGCGCGGACCGCCAAGCGGCTGGGCATGGTGGTGGTGTCCGTCGAGTACCGCCTCGCCCCCGAGCATCCCTTCCCCGCCGGCCTCGACGATGCGGAGGCAGCGTGGACGTGGCTCCACGCGCACGCGGCATCCCTGGGGATCGACGCGACGCGCGTCGCGATCGGCGGGGAGAGCGCCGGCGGCGGGCTCGCCGCGGCGCTCGCGCAGCGGCTGCACGATGCCGGCCCCGCCGTGCCGCGGCCCGTCGCCCAGTGGTTGTTCGCGCCGATGCTCGACGACCGCACGGCGGCGCGCACCGAGCTCGACGCGGTCGGCCACGCGGTCTGGGACAACCGCCTCAACAGGCTCGGCTGGACCGCGTACCTCGGCGGGCCTGCCGGCGCCGACGTCGTGCCGCCCTACGCGGTCCCGGCCCGCCGCGCCGACCTCGCGGGGCTGCCGCCCGCGTGGCTCTACGCCGGCGACATCGAGCTCTTCCACGACGAGGTCGCCGCGTACGCGGCGCGGTTGGACGATGCGGGGGTCGCCGTGAGCTTCGAGGTGGTCGAGGGCGCCGCGCACGGCTTCGAGAACTGGGCGGCGTCCACCCTCCTCGCCCGCGCGCTCGTGGGCGGCGCGTGGGAGTGGCTGGCCGGGCGCCTCGAGGTGCCCGTCAACCGCTGACGCCGCCGGCGCCTCAGCCCTGCTCGCCCATGCGGTGCAGGCGCCGCGCCGCCTCCGACACCGTGCCCGTGAGCGACGGGTACACCGTGAACGCCGCGGCGACGTCGTCGACCGTGAGGTGGTGCGCGACCGCGAGCGACAGCGGGTAGATGTGCTCGCCGGCGCGCGGCGCGACGATGACGGCACCGAAGACCTGCCCGGTCACGGTGTGCCCGAAGACCTTGACGAAGCCCTCCTCGATGCCGAGCATCTTCGCGCGCGGGTTGCGCGCGAGGTCGAGCGTCGAGACCTCGTAGAACAGCCCGCGCGCCTTGAGCTCGGCCTCGCTGGCGCCCACCGCCGCGATCTCGGGCACGGTGAAGACGTTCGACGCGACGAGGCTGAGGTCGAGCGGCGTGACCGCGTCGCCGAGCACGTGCGCCATCGCGATGCGCCCCTGCGTCGCCGCCACCGAGGCGAGCGGGAGCACACCCGTGCAGTCTCCCGCGGCGTAGACGCCGCGCGCGGTGGTGCGGCTCACCCGGTCGACGCGGATGAGGCCGCGGTCGTCGAGCTCGACGCCCGCCTCCTCCAGCCCGATGCCCTCGGTGTTGGGCACGGATCCCACCGCCATGAGGCAGTGGCTGCCCTCGATCACGGTGCCGTCCTCGAGCTCGACCCGCACTCCGTCGCCGACGCGCGCGACCGAGGCGGCGCGGCCGCCCACGAGATGCATGCCGCGGTCCTTGAACACCTGCGTGAGGTGCGCCGAGGCGTCCGGGTCCTCGCGCGCGAGCACCCGGTCCTTGGACGCCACGAGCGTGACCTCGGAGCCGAGCAGACGGTACGCGCCCGCGAACTCGGCGCCGGTGACGCCCGAGCCGACGACGACGAGGTGCTCGGGCAGCTCGTCGAGGTCGTACAGCTGGGTCCACGTGAGGATGCGCTCCCCGTCCGGCTCGCACCCGGGCACCACGCGGGGGCGCGCGCCCACCGCGAGCAGCACCGCGTCGGTCTCGAGCCGCTCGTCGCCGACGACCACCGCATGCGGGCCGTCGAGGCGTGCCTCGCCGGCCACGATGCGCACGCCGGTGCGCTCGAGGCGCGTGCGGATGTCGCCCGACTGCTTGCGCACGAGCGCCTTGACGCGCGCGTTCACCTGCGCCATGTCGACCGTGAGGTCGCGGGCGATCTCGCCGCCGTCGCGACGGCGGATCCCGAGCTCGGACGCGCGCCCGGCGATGGTGAGCCACTCCGCGGTGGCGATGACGGTCTTGGACGGGACGACGTCGGTGAGGACGGCATTGCCGCCGAGACCGTGACGCTCGACGAGCGTCACCTCCGCCCCGGCCTTGACGGCCACCAGGGCCGCCTCGTAGCCGCCCGGACCGCCGCCGACGATGACGACGCGAGGGGACATGGCCCCATTCAACCGCACGCGGCACGATGCGCCGGTATCCGCGCATCGTCCCCGGTCCCGGCCGCGTTCGGCCACCGCCGCATCGTCCGCTCTCCCGCCCTGCCCCGGGCGGGCGCGACGGCTAGGCTCGACGCATGACTTCTGCCACCGAGTTCGCCGCGGAGGCCGCGGCCACCCTCGCCGCCGCGACCGGCGTCGACCACCACGACATCGCCCTCGTCCTGGGCTCCGGATGGGGCGGCGCGGCCGACCTCATCGGGGAGGAGGTCGCACGGATCGATGCCGCCGACATCCCCGGCTTCGACGCGCACGTGGTGCCGGGCCACCACCCGGTGTTCCGCTCGCTCGTCACCCCGAACGGCCGGCGCGTGCTGGTGCTCGGGGCGCGCCAGCACTTCTACCAGGTGCGCGACGCCGCGAAGGTCGCGCACGCGATCCGCATGGCCGCCGCCGCCGGCTGCACGCAGCTGGTGCTCACCAACGGCTGCGGCTCGACCCGGCCCGAGGTGGGACCGGGCTCCGTGGTGCTGCTCGAGGACCACATCAACTTCACGGGCGCGACGCCGCTCGAGGGCGCGACGTTCGTCGACATGAGCCAGGTGTACTCGCCGCGCCTGCGCGACATCGCGCGCGGCATCGACGGCGAGCTCGTCGACGGCATCTACATCCAGTTCACGGGACCCCAGTACGAGACGCCCGCCGAGGTGCGGATGGCCGCGACGCTGGGCGCCAACCTCGTGGGCATGTCGACCGTGCTCGAGGCGATCGCGGCGCGCGAGGCCGGCATGGAGATCCTGGGCCTGTCGCTCGTCACCAACCTCGCCGCGGGCATCGGCGGCGACACCCTCGACCACCAGGAGGTGCTCGACGCGGGCCGCGAGGCGGGGCCCCGCATCTCCGCGCTGCTCGCCGCCATCGTGAGGGAGATGTGATGGAGGAGCTGCTGGCCCGGGCCGAGGCCTGGATCGAGGACGACCCGGACGACGTCACCCGCGAGGAGCTCACGGCCGTGCTCGAGGCGGCGGTGGGCGGCTCCGCGGAGGCGCTCGCCGACCTCGAGGACCGCTTCGCGGGCTTCCTCGAGTTCGGCACCGCCGGCCTGCGCGGACGCATCGGCGCGGGACCGAACCGCATGAACCGGGCGGTCGTGATCCGCGCGGCCGCCGGGCTCGCGCGCTACCTCACCGACGCGCTCGCGGAGCTGGGCGTCGAGGGGCCGGCGCGCGTGGCGATCGGCTACGACGCGCGCCACGGCTCGCACGCCTTCGCGCTCGACACGGCCGCCGTGATGACCGCCGCCGGCCACGAGGCGCTGCTGCTCCCGCGCGCCCTGCCGACGCCGGTGCTCGCGTTCGCGACGCGCCTGCTCGACGCCGACGCGGGCGTCATGGTGACCGCCTCGCACAACCCGCCGCAGGACAACGGCTACAAGGTCTACCTGGGTGGACGCGTGGTCACGGACGAGGGTCAGGGCGCTCAGATCGTGCCGCCGTACGACGCGGAGATCGCGTCGCGCATCGCCGCCGTGCCCGCCGTGGCCGCGGTGCCGCGCTCGACCGAGGGCTGGCGCGTGCTGGGCGAGGGCGTGGTCGACGACTACGTCGCGCAGGTCGCGGAGATCGGCGGCGACGTCGCCCCGGTGGCCGAGCGCCGCGCCGCCACGCGCATCGTCCTCACGCCGCTGCACGGCGTGGGCGGCGAGACCGTCGAGCGGGTCCTGCGTGCCGCAGGCTTCACCGACCTCCACACGGTCGCGGAGCAGGCCGAGCCCGACCCCGACTTCCCCACCGTCGACTTCCCCAACCCCGAGGAGAAGGGCGCGATCGACCTCGCGCTGGCCCTTGCGACCTCGGTGGGCGCCGACGTGATGATCGCGAACGACCCGGACGCGGACCGCTGCGCGGTCGCGACCGTGATCGACGGGGCGTGGACCATGCTCCACGGCGACGTCGTGGGCTCGCTGCTGGGCGAGAGGATCGCGTCGTCGACGCCGGCGGGCGCGCACGTGCTCGCCAACTCGATCGTGTCCTCGCAGCAGCTGGGCGCGATCGCGAAGGCGCACGGGCTCGGGCACGCGAACACGCTCACGGGCTTCAAGTGGATCGGTCGCACGCCGCGGATGGTCTTCGGCTACGAGGAGGCCCTGGGCTACTGCGTCGCGCCCGACCTGGTGCGCGACAAGGACGGCGTCTCCGCGGCGCTGCTCATGGCGGACTTCGTGTCCGAGCTCAAGGCCGGTGGACGCTCCCTGGCGGACGCGATCGACGACCTCGCGCGCGCCTACGGCGTCTACCTCACGTCGCAGGTCTCGGCGCGGTACGCGGACCTCGCGGAGATCCCGGCGACGATGTCGCGCCTCATGTCCGCGCCCCCGGCGACGCTCGCGGGCTCACCCGTGGTCGCGACCGACGACATGTCGCAGGGCTTCCGCGGGCTGCCGGGCACCACCGGCCTGCACCTGGCGGCCGAGTCCGGCGCGCGCGTGATCGTGCGGCCGTCCGGCACCGAGCCGAAGGTCAAGGCGTACCTCGAGGTCATCGTGCCCGTGGAGGGCGACGACGTGGCCGGCGCCAAGGGCGCGGCGGCGACCACGATGGAGCTGCTGCGCGCCGACGTCACCGCGGCGCTGGGGATCTAGGGGTCGCGCCCTACCCCCGCACGCCCGGCCCCGCCCCGCGCCCCCACGCCTCCCGCGCCCGGGTCCGCGTCGGGCGCGCCCGGGTGCATGTCGTGCTCGCGAATTTCAGGAATCGCTTGAACAGCCCCGCGGGCCACCGGTTCCGCCGGCCGCCGCGCGGGGCTGTTCAAGCCATCGCTGAAATACGCGGAAGCGACGTGCGCGCCCATCCGGCACCGACGCGCCCGGAGGTGCTCAGTGCCCGAATCGCTCGATTCCGGGCACTCAGCACCTCCTGCGGCGCAGGGGCGTCGCG
This sequence comes from Demequina litoralis, assembly GCF_030418455.1. GTDB lineage: Bacteria > Actinomycetota > Actinomycetes > Actinomycetales > Demequinaceae > Demequina > Demequina litoralis. The sequence continues at coordinate 17,902 of NZ_JAUHPW010000010.1, read as the reverse complement.
CTGGGACGCTGCGGCCTTGCGGCGGGAGGTGGCGCTGGGAGGTGGCGCGGCGCTGCGGCGGAGCCGGGGGCTCAGTAGGACCCGGTGGCCTCGGAGCCGTCCAGCACGGCGGCGGTCCCGGACAGGCCCAGGCGCGTGGCGCCGGCCTCGATCATCGCGACCGCGGCGTCCCACGTGCGGATGCCGCCCGAGGCCTTCACGCCCAGGCGCCCCCCGACGGTCTCGGCCATCAGCCGGACCGCCTCGACGGACGCGCCGCCGGCCGGGTGGAAGCCGGTCGACGTCTTGACGAAGTCGGCGCCAGCGGCCTCGGACGCGCGGCACGCGCCCACGATCGCCTCGTCGGTGAGCGCGGCGGACTCGATGATCACCTTGAGGACCTTGCCCTCGGGCACGGCGGCGCGCACGGCCGCGACGTCGGCCTGGACCGCGTCGAAGTCGCCCGCGAGCGCGGCGGCGATGTCGATCACCATGTCGACCTCGTCGGCGCCCTGCTCGATCGACAGCGCGGCCTCCGCGGCCTTCACCGACGAGTGGTGCTTGCCTGACGGGAAGCCGCAGACGGTGGCGACGGCCAGCCCCTCGGGCGTGGTCACGGGCAGCATCGACGGCGACACGCACACGGAGAACACGCCGAGCGAGGCGCCCTCCGCGATGAGCGCCTCGACGTCCGCCGGGGTGGACTCGGGCTTGAGGAGGGTGTGGTCGACGTAGCGGGCCAGCTCGGCACGGGTGAGAGTCATGGCACCAGCCTAGGACGCGCGCGGGTTTGCCACCCGCCGGGCGGCGTGAGACCCTCGGGCCAGAGCCCGTTCCGCGGCTCCCGGACGAGGGTGACGTACCCGGCCACGCGACAAGACGTCACACGGGAGCACGCCATGTCATGGGCCATCCTCATCCTGTCCGGGATCCTCGAGGCCGTCTGGGCCACCGCGCTGGGACGCAGCGACGGCTTCACCCGTCCCCTCCCCACGACGGTCTTCGCGCTCGCGCTCGCCGCGAGCATGGCCGGCCTCGCGTACGCGATGCGCGACCTTCCGGTCGGCACCGCGTACGCGGTGTGGGTCGGGATCGGCGCCGCGCTGACGGTCGGCTACGCGATGGTGACGGGCGCCGAGAGCGCCAGCCTGCTGCGCATCGTCCTCATCCTCGGCATCGTCGGCTGCGTCGTGGGCCTCAAGCTGGCCCACTGACGCCCGCGCCTACAGGTCGATGCCGTAGCCCTCGATCACGAGCTCGGCGAGGTCCGCCTTCTCGTCGTAGGGCAGGAAGGCGCCCCACGCGGCGGCGAGCGTCGCCTCGAAGAAGTCCTCCGTGGTCCAGCCCACCTCGGCCAGCGCGGCGAACTCCGAGGACATCGTGACGCCCGACACCAGGCGGTTGTCGGTGTTGACGGTGACCGCGAAGCCCAGGTTGCGCAGCTCGTGCATGGGATGGTCGGCGATGGACGATGCGGCGGCCGTCTGGACGTTCGAGGTCGGGCAGCACTCGAGCGGGATCTGCATGTCGAGCGCGTGCTGCGCGATGACGCCGAGCACCAGCTCCTCGCCGCCGAAGCCGTCGATGTCCTCGTGGATGCGCACGCCATGGCCGATGCGGCGGGCCGAGCCCAGGCCGAGCGCCTCGCCCACGGACGCGGCGCCGTCGGCCTCGCCCGCGTGGATGGTGACGGGCATGTGGTGCTCGCGCAGCAGCTGGAACGCCTCGCGGTGGTTCGCGGCCGGGAAGCCCAGCTCGGGGCCGGCGATGTCGAAGCCGACGCAGCAGGTGCCGCGGTTGTCCAGCGCGAGCTGCGCGATCTCGGCCGAGCGGTCGAGGTGGCGCATCGCGTCGAGGATCGCGGCCGCGCGGATGGCGTATCCGGCCTCGAGCGCAGCGGAGACGCCCTCCTCGATGCCCGCCTGCACGGCCTCGACGACCTCCTGCAGCGACAGCCCTCCCGAGACGTGCTGCTCGGGCGCGTAGCGCAGCTCGGCGTAGATGACGCCGTCGGCCGCGAGGTCGAGCACCGCCTCGCGCGCGACGCGCGTCAGGTTGGCGGCGGTCTGCATGACGGCCGTCGTGTGCGCGAAGGCCTCGAGGTAGCGCACCAGGTCGCCGGAGTTGGCGTTGGTCGCGAAGATCTCCGCGAGCTCCTCGGGGTCGGTCGACGGCAGCTCGTGCCCGATCTCCCCCGCGAGCTCGATGAGCGTCGCCGGCCGGAGGCCGCCGTCGAGATGGTCGTGGAGCACGACCTTGGGCAGGGCGAGGATGTCCTCGGTGCTGAGAGTCATGAGGCCAGGCTAGCCGCGGGATGCGGGCGGCGCGTCACGAGCGCCGGGGCACCGGCAGCACCAGCCACGCCGCGCGCGACCAGTTCCCGAGGGCGGGCAGGCGGCCCGCATCGGGGCGGAGATCGGCGTCCGCGAGGGGCAGCACCGCGCCCGCGCCGGGCTCGTACACGAGGAGGCCGTCGCCGGTGTCCGCGACGAGCAGCACGACGTGGCGCGGGATCACGGAGTCGAGCCCCAGCGACGAGTCGCCTGCGGTGAACATCGGCACCGGGATGCCGTCTCCGAGCGCGCGGCGCGCGTGCGCGAGCGACGGCGCGAGCGCCTCCGGCGACGAGTCGTCGACCAGCGAGCCGCGGAAGCGCAGGCCGGCGAAGCGCGTCGAGGCGTCGACCTTCCACGGCGGCGTGCCGAGCGAGCGCGGCCACGCCACGGGCCCGACCGCCGAGGCGGTGGTCTGCGCGTGGATGACCCGCTGCAGCGCATGCCAACGCTCCTCGATCGTGAGCGTCTCGAAGCCCTCCGCCTCGGCGTGCAGCGCCTCGGCGGGCTCGTATCCGGCGAGCGAGCGGCCGGTCGCGATCCACAGCGCCACGAACGGGTCGCCCACCATGAGCATGAGGCCCATCGTCGCGGCGCCGCACGTGGTCTGGTCGACCTGCCTGGCGCGCACGCCGCCCCACTCGAGCGGCCCCGCGCCCTCGCCCTGCGGGTGGGAGACGATGCGCCGGGTCTCCTCCCCCATCCCGTCCCAGCCGGCGGCGAGCGCCGCGACGGCGGGGATGGGTGCCCCGGAGGCGACCGCACGGTGGAGCACCGCCGCATCGTCCGCCATCTGGTCGCGCGAGACCTCGAGGGCCTTGGCGTCGGCCGCGGAGGCGCGGTCGACGGCGCGCTGGAAGGCGCGCTCGAAGAGCCCGTCGAGGGACGACGCCTCCTCGGGTGGGCGCCTCTCGGACAGGCCGAGCAGGCCGGCCGCGCGGGCGGCCACGGCGGTGAGCGTCCAGGCCATCTAGCGGGTGTGCGCGCCGACGGAGTCGAGGATGATGCTGCGCTCGACGGACCCGCCTGGGGTGACGTCGACCGTGCCGGCGCCGTCGCAGGCCTCGGCCAGCGCGGCCAGCCCGCGGGGCATGCGGTCCTCGGTCTCGGTGTGGAGGGTCATGATGACGTCGCCGGCCTTGACCTCGTCGCCGACGACCTTGTGGAGGAAGACCCCGGCGGAGGCCTGCACGGGGTCCTCCTTGCGGGCGCGGCCGGCGCCCAGGCGCCACGCGGCGACACCCACGCCCAGCGCGTCCATCCGGGTGATGACGCCGTCACGCTCGGCGCGCACCTCCTCGACGTGCGGCGCGTCGGGCATCGGGGCGTCGGGGTCACCGCCCTGCGCGGCGATCATGCGGCGCCACGCGTCCATCGCGCGGCCGTCCTTGAGCGCATCGGCCGGGTCCACGTCGGTGACGCCGGCGCCGGCGAGCATCTCCCGCGCGAGGGCGAGCGTGAGCTCGACGACGTCCGCGGGGCCGCCGCCGGCGAGCACGTCGACAGACTCGCTCACCTCGAGACCGTTGCCGATCCCGCGGCCCAGCGGCGTCGACATGTCGGTGAGCAGCGCGGACGTCACCACGCCCGCGTCGGTGCCGAGGTCGACCATGGTGCGCGCGAGCTCGAGCGCCTGGTCGAGGTCCTTCATGAACGCCCCTGTGCCCACCTTGACGTCGAGCACGAGCACGCCCGTGCCCTCGGCGATCTTCTTGGACATGATGGACGAGGCGATGAGAGGGATGGCCTCGACGGTGCCCGTGACGTCGCGCAGGGCGTACAGCTTCTTGTCCGCGGGGGCGAGGCCGGAGCCCGCCGCGCACACGACCGCGCCGACGTCCTCGAGCTGCGCGAGCATCTCCTCGTTGGACAGCGCGGCGCGCCAGCCGGGGATCGACTCGAGCTTGTCGAGCGTGCCTCCGGTGTGGCCCAACCCGCGTCCCGACAGCTGCGGGACCGCGACGCCGCAGGCCGCGACGAGCGGGGCGAGCGGCAGCGTGATCTTGTCACCGACGCCGCCCGTCGAGTGCTTGTCCGCGGTGGGCCGCGACAGCGACGAGAAGTCGAGGCGCTCGCCCGTCTCGATCATCGCCCGGGTCCACCGCGCGATCTCGGCGCGGCTCATGCCGCGCTGCAGGATCGCCATCGCGAGCGAGCTCATCTGCTCGTCGGCGACGACGCCGCGCGTGTAGGCGTCGACCACCCAGTCGATCTGGTCGTCCGTCAGGGTGCCGCCATCGCGCTTCACGCGGATGACGTCGACGGCGTCGTGCCGCTCGGCCATGTCAGCTCTCCTCGAGGTGCTGGGGGCCGAAGGCCCACGGAAGAAGGTCGTCCAGGGTGAGGGTGCCGGCCGGCCCGTCGATGAGCAGGGCCGGGCCGCCGAACTCGTACAGCAGCTGCCGGCACCGCCCGCACGGCTGCAGCGGCGCGCCGGCCGCATCGACGCACGCGAAGGCGACGAGGCGCGTGCCCAGCGCGTCGGTGTGCAGCTTCGACACCAGCGCGCACTCGGCGCACAGCGTGAGCCCGTAGCTGGCGTTCTCGACGTTGGCGCCGGTCACCACCTCGCCCGTGTCGGTGAGCGCGGCGGCGCCCACGCGGTACTTCGAGTAGGGCACGTAGGCCCGCTCGCTCGCCTCGCGGGCACGGGCCCGGAGGAGCTCCCAGTCGACGTCGGTCATCGTCCTACTTCTTGTAGGGGATGCCCTCGGAGGCCGGCGGACGGGCGTGGCCCACGAGGCCGGCGACGGCGAAGATGGTCGCGAGGTACGGGGTCATCGCGAGGAACTGCGACGGGATCGGCGAGCCGATCGCGCCGAGCTGCACGCGCAGGGCGTCCGCGAAGCCGAAGAGCAGCGCCGCGGCGAGCGCGCCGCGCGGGCTCCACCGGCCGAGGATCATCGCGGCCAGCGCGATATAGCCCTTGCCGGCCGTCATCTCCTTGCCGAAGGCCAGACCCGAGGCGACGGTGAAGAACGCGCCGCCGAGGCCGGCGACCGCGCCGCCGAGCACGGTGTTGCGGATGCGGGTGCGGTTGACCTGGATGCCCACGGTGTCCGCGGCCTTGGGGTGCTCGCCTACGGCGCGCACGCGCAGGCCCCAGCGCGACTTGAAGAGCATGATCTGCAGCACCGCGACGGCGACGTACAGGATGTAGACGAGCAGGTTCTGGTTGAACAGCACGGGCCCGAGGACCGGGATCTTCGACAGCAGCGGGATCGGCAGCTTCTCGAGGCCGATGGGCTGGTTGAGCGACGGGTCGTCGCTCATCAGCGTGCTGAAGAAGAAGCCGGTGAGGCCCACGACCAGCATGTTGAGCACGACGCCGACGACGATCTGGTTGACCCAGTACTTGGTCGCGAAGATCGCGAGCAGGAGGCCCACGAGGGCGCCCGCGATCGGGGCGGCGATGAGGCCCACGTACGCGTTGCCGACCATCGAGCCGACGAGCGCCGCGAGGAACGCGCCGGCGAGGAGCTGGCCCTCGATCGCGATGTTGATGATGCCCGAGCGCTCGCACAGCGTGCCCGCGAGGGCGCCGAAGACGAGCGGCACGGCGAGGAACAGCGAGCTGGTGAGCAGGCCGGTGAGCTGGATGCTCGTGGCGTCGCGGCCGGCGCCCGCCCAGGTGAGCAGCGCGCCCATGATCGCCATGCCGTAGACGATGGGCAGCCAGATCCCCACCTTGCGGCGCTGGTTGGCGCGGTACGCGACCCAGCCGGCGAGGGCGAGGCCGACGAGCGACAGCAGGATGGCCGCCAGCTCCGACGGCACGGTGAGGCTCGGCAGCTGGATGAAGTCCGTCTTGCGGGCGACCACGAAGCGCGTGGTCGAGCCTGCCGGCGTGCCGAAGCCGAAGAAGATCAGCGACAGCAGCGCGATCACGCCGAGCGCGATCGCGGGCCCCCACTGCTTCGCGGGGATCGGCGCGCTCGAGGCCGGTGCGGCCGGGGTGTCGGCGACGGTCGCGGTCATGCCGCCACCTCCTTCTCGTGAGCGGGGGCAGGCAGGCGGAACAGCGCACGGACCAGCGGAGGCGCGGCGATGAAGAGCACGATGAGCGCCTGGATCACCACGACGATGTCGACCGGGAGGCCCGCGTTGACCTGGAGCGACGGGCCCGAGGCCTGGAGGCCGCCGAAGAGGATCGCCGCGAGCACGATGCCGAGCGGCCGGGAGCGGCCGAGCAGCGCCACCGTGATCGCGTCGAAGCCGAGCGAGCCGGCCGTCGCGTCCGTGAGGAACTTCTGCGTGCCGAGCACCGGCGCGGAACCCGCGAGACCCGCGAGGCCACCCGCGATCACCATGGTGAGGATCGTGGCGGTGCTGATGCTCATGCCGGCGGTGCGCGCGGCGCTCGGGTTGGCGCCCACGGCACGGAGACGGAAGCCGATCGTCGAGCGCTCCATCAGCCACCACGCGCCCCAGGCGCACGCGAGCGCGAGCAGGAAGCCGAGGTGGAGGTTGAACTGGACGCCCAGGATCTGCGGGTACTGGGCCGTCTCGGCCACGATCGGCGAGATCGGGTTGTCGCTGCCCTCGCGCTGGAAGGCGTCGAGCGACAGCAGCCACGCGACGAGGTACAGCGCGACGTAGTTGAGCATGATCGTGACGATCACCTCGTGCGCGCCGCGCTTCGCCTTGAGGATGCCGGGGATGAAGCCCCAGATCGCGCCGCCGACCGCGCAGCCGATCACGGCGAGCAGCAGGTGGATGCCCCACGGCAGATCGAAGGCGAAGCCGATGTAGGCGCCGAGCGTCGCACCCATGAGCAGCTGGCCCTGGGCACCGATGTTGAACAGGCCGGCGCGGAAGCCGATGCCGAGGCCGAGTCCCGCGAAGATCAGGGGCGTCGCCATGGTGAGCGTCTGCGTGAGCGGCTTGATCACGCCCGCGAACGACGACGCCTCGAGGTTGAGGACGGCGCCGTTGAACATCGCGGAGTACGCCGACCCGAGCGCGGCGCCGATGGCGGAGAACGTGTCGCCCGGGCGGGAGAAGAAGTATGCCGCGGACTCGCGGACCGCCTCGTCCGCGAAGATGATGAGCACGCCGCCGATGATCATCGACGCGACGATCGCCATGAAGACGACCATGGACGAGCTCTCGACGATCTCCCTCAGCGCGCGGCGCCAGCGGTCCTCCGCCGGGGCCTCCTCGTCGGGCCTGTCGGTGGTCTGGCTGTCGGCGCTCACGCGGCCTCCTCCTGGTGGGCGCCGGCCATCATGAGGCCGAGCGTGTCGCGGTCGGTGTCCGGCGGCACGATCCCGACGATCTGGCCGTGGTACATCACGGCGATGCGGTCGGCGAGCGCGACCACCTCGTCGAGCTCGGCGCTCACGATGATGACGGCCGCACCGGCGTCGCGCTCGGCGACGATGCGCTTGTGGACAAACTCGATCGAGCCGACGTCGAGACCACGGGTCGGGTTCGAGGCGATGAGCAGCTTGAGCGGGCGGGACAGCTCGCGCGCGAGCACCACCTTCTGCTGGTTGCCGCCGGAGAGCGAGCCGGTGGTCTGGTCGATGCCGGTCGCGCGGACGTCGAACTGCTCGACGTGCTTGCGGGCCTCCTCGGCGATGACCTTCGGCTGCAGGGCGAGGCCCTTGGCGTACGGCTCCTTGTCGTGGACGTCGAGGATGAGGTTGTTCGCGATCGTCATGGACGCGACGATGCCGTCCTCGGTGCGGTCCTCGGGTACGAAGCCGATGCCCGACAGCAGCACGTCCTTGATCGAGCGTCCGGTGATGACCTCGCCGTCGAGGGTCGCGTTGCCGGCGTCGGCCGGCACCACGCCGAGGAGCGCCTCGGTGAGCTCGGTCTGCCCGTTGCCCTGGACGCCGGCGATGGCGAGGATCTCGCCCGCCTTGACCTCGAAGGAGACGCCGTCGAGCTGGACGATGCCGGCCGCGTCGACCACGGTGAGGCCGTCGACCTCGAGCATCGTCTCGCCGGGCTTCGCCGGCTCCTTGTCGACGCGCATCGTGACCGCGCGGCCGACCATGAGGGAGGCGAGCTCCTCCTGCGACGCGGTCGGCTCGGCGGTGCCGACGACCTTGCCGCGGCGGATCACCGTGATGGTGTCCGCGACGGCCTGGACCTCGCGGAGCTTGTGCGTGATGAGGACGACGGCGGTGCCGGCGTCGCGCAGGTCCTTGACGATGCCGAGCAGCTCGTCGGTCTCCTGGGGCGTGAGCACGGCCGTGGGCTCGTCCAGGATGAGCAGCGAGGCGTCGCGCGACAGCGCCTTGATGATCTCGACGCGCTGCTGGGCGCCGACCGGGAGGTCCTCGATGACCGCGTCGGGGTCGACGTTGAAGTTGAAGCGGTCCGAGATCTCGCGGACCTTCGCGCGGGCGGCCTCGACGTCGAGGAGCTTCGCGGGTCCGCGCACGTCCTCGTGACCGAGCATGACGTTCTCGGCGACGGTGAACGGGTGCACCAGCATGAAGTGCTGGTGGACCATGCCGATGCCGGCGGCCATCGCGTCGCCGGGGCCGTCGAAGACGACCGGCTCGTCGTCGAGCAGCACCTCGCCCTCGTCCGCGTCGTAGAGGCCGAACAGCACGTTCATGAGCGTCGACTTGCCGGCGCCGTTCTCGCCCAGGAGGGCGTGCACGGTTCCGGGCTCGACCACGAGGTCGATCCGGTCGTTCGCGGTGAAGTCTCCGAAGCGCTTGGTGATACCGCGGAGCTCGAGTTTCACAGGGGGTCCTCCCACGTCATTGCCCGGATGAGACCGAGCCTACTAGCGGAGACGGCGAGGGGCGCGCCACGGGCCAGGCCCATGGCGCGCCCCCGCGCTGCGTGCTTCTTAGGAGAGGTCGACCGAGATCGAGCCGTCGATGATGCCGGCCTTGATGGTCTCGAGCTCCGTGAGGACCGCGTCGTCGACGGTGCCCTCGGCGAAGTCCGCGACGCCCACACCCTCGTTCTCGAGCGTGCCGACGTAGGGCTCGGTCGAGAAGCCCGCGTCGATGGTCTCGGAGATGGTGTCGAAGACCGAGTTGCCGATGTTCTTCAGCACCGAGGTGAAGATGATGTCGGCGTAGTCGGTGGTGAGGGTCCAGTCGGAGTCCACACCGATCAGCCACGCGTCGCCGGCCGACTGCACGGCCGAGGCGGCGCCGAGGCCCACGGGGCCCGCGACGGGCATGACCACGTCGGCGCCCTGGCTCAGGAACTCCTCGGTGACGTTCTTGCCCTTGGTCTGGTCGGAGAAGTCGCCGGTGAACTGGCCGTCGGTGCCGTCCCAGCCGAGGACCTTGACGTCGGCCGAGTTGGTGTCGTTGTAGTAGTTCGCGCCGGCGAGGAAGCCGGACATGAAGATGGTGACCGACGGGATGTTCATGCCGCCGAAGGTCGAGAGCGTGCCGGTGCCGGTCGCGCTCGACGCCGCGTAGCCGGCGAGGAACGAGGCCTCGTCGGTCTCGAAGGTGATCGGCTTGATGTTCGGGGCGTCGATCTCGCCGTCGAAGTCGTTGTCGGCGAGGTCGTCGATGATCGCGAAGTGGACGTCCGGGTTCGCGAGCGCCGCGTCGACGGTGGCCTGCGAGAGCAGGAAGCCGACCGTGATGATGAGGTCGCAGCCCGCGGCGACCTGGGCCTCGATGTTCGGCGCGAAGTCGGCCTCGGTGGCGGACTCGGCGGTCGCGATCTCGATGCCGAGCTCGGCCTCCGCGCGGGTCAGACCCTCGAAGCCGGACTGGTTGAACGACTGGTCGTCGAAGCCGCCGGAGTCGGAGACCATGCAGGCCTTGAAGTCGACGGGCTCGGCGGCGGCGGGCGCGTCGGCGGTGGCCGACGAGGTCGCCTCCTCCTCGGGCGCGGACGCACAGGCGGCCAGGGCGAGCGCCGAGACGGCGGCGATCGCACCCACACGGATGGTGTTCTTCATCAGGTGTCTTCCCTTGAATGTCATGCCCGGCTGCCACCGGGCGTGGGTAGTACGTGGGTCATCGTACGGGTGTCAATGTTACGAACGGTCGCATGCACGTTGCGCCTTCGCAACGATTCCGTGATGTTTCAGGTGTCGGCGAGCGCCGCTGCCGCATCCTTCACGCGCTGCGCCGCGGAGCGCACCGTCACGAGGATCGCCTCGTCGGACTCGACGACCACCGCATCGTCCACCCCCACGACGACGACTGGCTTGGTGCCGCCCACGACGAGCGGGCCGCGCGCCGCGACCGTCGCGACCGGGAGGTCGCGGCCGATGGCCACGGTGCCGCCCGCGGCGCCGGAGAGCTCGGCGAGCGAGTCGAAGTCGCCGACGTCGTGCCACTCGAACGAGCCGGGGACCACGGCGACGCCGCCCTCGGCGGCCACGGGCTCCGCGATCGCGTGGTCGATCGCGATCTTCGTGAGCGTGGACCACACGCGGGCGACCACGTCGGCGCGCTCCGGGCCGTCCCAGGCCGCGGCGATCTCCCGCACGCCCGCCGCCAGGGTCGGCTGCAGGCGGTCGAGGTGGCCGAGCAGCACGTCGGTGCGCATGACGAACATGCCGGCGTTCCACGCGTAGCCGCCACGGGCGAGCATCCCGGCGGCGGTCTCGGCGTCGGGCTTCTCGGTGAAGGCCGCCACCTCGCGCGCCTCGCCGGACAGCGGGTCGCCCATCTCGATGTAGCCGAAGGCGGTGGAGGGCTCGGTGGGCTCGATGCCGATGACGACGACCTTGCCGTCGCGCGCCACGCGGGCGGCCTCACGGACCGTGGCGCGGAAGGCCTCGCCGTCGGGGATGAGGTGGTCGGCGGCGAACGAGGCCATCACGGCCGTGCCCCAGCGCTGCTCGATGAGCGCGGCCGCGAGCGCGATCGCCGCCATCGAGTCGCGCGGGCTGGGCTCGGTGACCAGGTTGGCCGCCGGCACGGCCGGCACCTGGGCGCCCACCGCATCGGCGTGCCGCTCGCCGGTGACGATCATGACCCGCTCGGACAGCGGGCTCACGCGCGCGACCGTGTCCTGGATGAGCGTGGCGCCCGTGCCCAGGAGGTCGAGCAGGAACTTGGGGCGATGCGGCTGCGACAGCGGCCACAGGCGCGATCCCACTCCTCCCGCAGGTATCACGGTGATCAGATCGTCTAGGAAATCGGACACGATTCGCGGGTCGGGGTTCTCAGCCGTCATGGCGACCACACTAGGATGACCGTCAAGCCCGGAGAAGTGCTGTGAGGAGTCCCGTGTCACCGACGACGTTGTACCGAGGCCATGAAGGCATGTGGATGTGGGTGGTCCACCGTGTCACAGGCGTGGCCATCTTCTTCTTCCTGCTCGTCCACGTCCTGGACACCTCGCTCGTGCGGGTGTCCCCCGAGGCGTACAACGAGGTCATCGGGAGCTACAAGACGCCGCTCTACGGACTCGTGGAGGCGGGGCTCGTGGCCGCGATCCTGCTGCACGCGTTCAACGGCATCCGCATCATCGCGGTGGACCGCTCCACGTGGGCCCTGCGCCACCAGCGCCAGCTCGTGTGGGCGGTGTGGATCACGTTCGCGGTGCTCATGGTGCCCTTCCTGTGGCGCCACCTCGGCCACGTCTTCGGAGGTGCCTGATGAGCGCCCAGCCGTCCACCCGCCAGCCGCGGGTCCCCTCGGGCCGCACGCGCCGCAACGCCGAGAAGTGGTCGTGGGTGTTCATGCGCGTCACCGGACCGGTGCTGCTCGTGCTGATCCTCACCCACCTCTTCATCAACCTCATGACGGGCGACGGCATCAGCCAGATCGACTTCGCCTTCGTCGCCGGCAAGTGGGCCTCGCCGCTGTGGCAGTGGTGGGACCTCCTCATGCTCGTGCTCGCGCTGCTGCACGGCGGCAACGGCATGCGCCTGCTCATCAACGACTACGCGCACCACGCGTGGCTGCGGAAGGTGCTGCACAGCGCCCTCGGCGTCGCGGTGATCGGCATCATCGTGCTGGGGTCCCTCGTGATCTTCACCTTCGATGCGTGCCCCGTCGACGCCGACCCGTCCCTGCTCCCCAGCTTCTGTGAGGATGTCCGATGACCCACCACGAGTACGACGTCGTCATCGTCGGCGCCGGCGGCGCCGGCATGCGTGCGGCCCTCGAGAGCTCGCAGCGGGCGCGCACCGCCGTGCTCACCAAGCTCTACCCCACCCGCTCCCACACGGGCGCGGCCCAGGGCGGCATGGCCGCGGCCCTCGCGAACGTCGAGGACGACAGCGCCGAGTGGCACGTCTTCGACACCATCAAGGGCGGCGACTACCTGGTGGACCAGGACGCGGCGGAGATCCTCTGCCACGAGGCCATCGACGCGGTGCTCGACCTCGAGAAGATGGGCCTGCCGTTCAACCGCACGCCCGACGGCAAGGTGGACCAGCGCCGCTTCGGCGGGCACACGCGCAACCACGGCGAGGCCGCGGTGCGTCGCGCCTGCTACTCCGCGGACCGCACGGGCCACATGATCCTCCAGACGCTGTACCAGCAGTGCATCAAGCAGGAGGTCGAGTTCTTCAACGAGTACTACGTGCTCGACCTCATCCTCGACCAGGACCCGCAGGCGGCCGCCCCCGGCGAGGAGGTGTCCGTCGCGGGCGTCGTGGCGCTCGAGCTGTCGACCGGCGAGATCCACACGTTCCGCGCCAAGTCCGTCGTCTTCGCCACCGGCGGCGCCGGGAAGGTCTTCAAGACCACCTCGAACGCTCACACGCTCACGGGCGACGGCATGGGCATCGCGCTGGGCGCGGGCCTGCCGCTCGAGGACATGGAGTTCTTCCAGTTCCACCCGACGGGCCTCGCGGGCCTGGGCATCCTGCTGTCCGAGGCCGCGCGCGGCGAGGGCGGCATCCTGCGCAACTCCGAGGGCGAGCGCTTCATGGAGCGGTACGCCCCCACCATCAAGGACCTCGCGCCGCGCGACATGGTGGCGCGCGCGATGGCCAACGAGGTGCGCGAGGGCCGCGGCGCCGGTCCCCACAAGGACTACGTGCTGCTCGACCTCACCCACCTCGAGCCCGCGCACATCGACGAGAAGCTGCCGGACATCACCGAGTTCGCGCGCACCTACCTGGGCGTCGAGCCGTACACCGAGCCGGTGCCCGTCTACCCCACCGCGCACTACGCGATGGGTGGCATCCCCACCACGGTGCGCGGCGAGGTGCTCCGCAACAACACCGACACGGTCAAGGGCCTGTACGCCGCCGGCGAGTGCGCGTGCGTCTCGGTGCACGGCGCCAACCGCCTCGGCACGAACTCGCTGCTCGACATCAACGTGTTCGGCCGGCGTGCCGGCATCGCGGCCGCGGAGTACGCGGCCGGCGTCGAGGAGGCGCCCGTCCTGCGGGACGATGCGGCGGCCCGGGTCGAGGCCGTCGTCGCCCGCCTGCTCGCCACCGTGGGCGGCGCGGGGACCGAGCGCGTCGCCGACGTCCGCAAGGCGCTGCAGGAGACCATGGACCGCAACGTCCAGGTGTTCCGCGACGCGACCTCCCTCGAGGAGGCGCGCGGCGTGATCGCCGAGCTCAAGGAGCGGTACAAGGAGATCGCGATCCACGACCGTGGCAAGCGCTTCAACACCGACCTCCTCGAGGCGATCGAGCTGGGCTTCCTGCTCGAGATCTCCGAGGTCGTGGTGGCGGGCGCCCTCGCGCGGCAGGAGTCGCGTGGCGGCCACTACCGCGAGGACTTCCCCACCCGCGACGACGAGAAGTTCATGCACCACACCATGGCGTACGCGTCCGAGGACGGCGTGCGGCTCGACACCAAGCCGGTCGTGGTGACCAAGTACCAGCCGATGGAGAGGAAGTACTGACATGACGGCGACCGCCGAGTCCCCCGCTGTCGGCGAGGTCAAGGCCATGCTGGTCACGCTGCGGATCCTCCGCACCAACCCCGAGGGCACCGCCGAGCACGCCGCCGGCGAGTCCTACTGGCAGGAGTTCCAGGTCGAGGCCCACGCCACCGACCGCGTGCTCGACGCGCTCCACAAGATCAAGTGGGAGCAGGACGGGTCGCTCGCGTTCCGCCGCTCGTGCGCGCATGGCGTGTGCGGTTCCGACGCGATGCGCATCAACGCGCGCAACCGCCTCGCGTGCAAGACGCTCCTCAAGGACCTCAACCCGGCGAAGCCGATCATCGTCGAGCCCATCAAGGGCCTGCCGGTCGAGAAGGACCTCATCGTCGACATGGAGCCGTTCTTCGCGTCGTACCGCGAGATCATGCCGTTCCTCGTCACCACCGGGAACGCGCCCGCGCGCGAGCGCCTCCAGTCACCCGAGGACCGCCAGCGCTTCGACGACACCACCAAGTGCATCCTGTGCGCCGCGTGCACCACCTCGTGCCCGGTGTTCTGGACCGACGGCCAGTACTTCGGCCCGCAGGCGATCGTGGGCGCCCACCGCTTCATCTTCGACTCGCGCGACGAGGGCCAGTGGGACCGCCTCGAGATCCTCAACGACAAGGCCGGCGTGTGGAAGTGCCGCACGGCCTTCAACTGCACCGAGGCCTGCCCTCGTGGCATCGAGGTGACCAAGGCGATCTCCGAGGTCAAGAAGGTGCTCACCACGGGCGAGATCTAAGGCCTCCCCCGCCGGCCGGCCGCCACCGCCCCGCCGCAACCGGCGTACGAGACCGCGCATCGTCCCCTTGACCAGGGACGATGCGCGCGAGCCGGGCCTGGTACGCCGGTCGGTGCGGCGGGAAGCGGCGCCGGCTCAGCCCTCGTCGTACTCGGGGTTGCGCACCGTGACCCGCGCGGTCGAGACCGGGGTGCCGAGGCGGCGCGGGCCGGCGAGCACCACGGTCGGCGCCTCGATGCTCTCGGGGTGGATCTGGCCCTCGTGGTGCTCGCGGTCGTGCGCGCCGAGCCAGGCGGCGCACATGAGGATGATCCGGTTGACGTAGTCGACGAACACCAGCAGCGTGATGATCGCCGCGAACGGCGCGAGCACGGGGCTGTCGATCGAGCCCTGCACCACGAGCGACACGCCCAGGCGGAGCACCCCGATCGCGAGCGCCGCGAGCAGGATCACCCAGAACACCCGCCACGACATCCGCGCGCCGCCGAGCAGCATGAGCACGAGCGCGACGTAGAGCATGTCCGCCACCACGCCCGCGAAGTATCCGATGAGCCGGATCTCCCACGCGGGCACCGTGAGCCCCACCGCGTCGGCGATGGTCCGTGCGGCGCCCGACGCCACCACCTGGATCGTCACGCCGACGAGCGCGATGAGCACGAGCGCGAACAGGCCGCCGAAGTCCCGCAGCTTGCCGAGGACCGGCGAGGCGACCTCCTTGCCCAGCATCGTGCGCGTGGACGTCCGCAGCCCGCGGATGAACTTGGTGGCGCTGTTGATGAGGATGAGGAACGAGATCACGCCGATGATGCCCGCGACCGACGTCGCGCTGCCCGAGCCGAGGTCGTCGGGCTTGATGATGCCGTTCTGGCCGTCCTCCGCGATCAGGCCGGGCACGGCGGTCGCGAGGTAGTCGACGAGGGAGGACCGCAGCTCGTCGTTGCCCGCGAGGAACACGGTCGCGAGCGTCGTCGCGACGACCAGGCCCGCGGCGACGGACGCCAGCGTGAAGTAGGCGATGCCGGCGGACAGCACGGCGCCGTTCTGCACGGAGAAGCGCTTGAGGCCCCTCCCCCAGGACGAGCCGTCCCACCACGCCTTGAGCCCCTTGCCGCGCTCGACCGCCTCGGTGGCCTTGGCCTTGAGGTCGGCGTCGCTCGACATGGGACTCCTTCCCTGGTCAGAGGGTCAACGGTGCATCGGGGGCAGCAGTCCCAGTCTGTCGTAAATGCGGTCGAGCGTCGCCTGGGCCAGCGTCGAGGCCTTCGCGGCGCCGTCGGCGAGCACCGCGTCGAGCTTCTCGGGCGACTCGATCCAGTCCATGGCCGCATCGTGGAACGGGGTGAGGTAGTTCACCACCACCTCGGCGAGGTCGACCTTGAGGTGGCCGTACATCTTGCCCTCGTAGTCGGCGACGAGCGTCTCCACCGACTGGCCCGTCAGCGCCGAGTAGATGGTGAGGAGGTTCGACACGCCCGCCTTGGCCTCGCGGTCGAACGCGATGACGGTGTCGGAGTCCGTGGTCGCGGACTTGATGTTCTTCGCGACCTTCCTCGGGTCGTCGAGCATCTCGATGATGCCCTTGGGGTTGCCCGTGGACTTCGACATCTTCTTCGTCGGGTCCTGGAGGTCGTAGATCTTCGCCGTCTCCTTGACGATGTGCGGCTCCGGCACCAGGACCGTGCCCTCGCCCAGGCGGGTGTTGAGGCGCTCGGCGAGGTTGCGCGACAGCTCGAGGTGCTGGCGCTGGTCCTCGCCCACCGGCACGACGTCGGTGTCGTACAGCAGGATGTCCGCCGCCATGAGGATCGGGTAGGTGAACAGGCCGACGTTCGCGCCGGACTCGCCCGTCTTCTGGGCCTTGTCCTTGAACTGGGTCATGCGCGAGGCCTCGCCCATGCCGGTGAAGGTCGACAGCACCCATGCGAGCTCGGCGTGCTGCGGCACGTGCGACTGCACGAAGCACAGCGAGCGCTCGGGGTCGACGCCCGCGGCCAGGTACTGCGCGGCGGTGCGGCGCGTGCGCGCCCGCAGCAGCTCGGGCTCGGGACCGGTGGTGAGCGCGTGGAGGTCCACCACCGAGTAGATGGCGTCGTGGGTGTCCTGCAGCTTCACCCACTCGACGAGCGCGCCCAGGTAGTTGCCGAGGTGCAGGGAGTCGGAGGTGGGCTGCATGGCCGAGAACACGCGGGTCATGGGGCCATTCTTCCAAACCCGCGCGGGTGCTCCGGACGCCCGGCGGCGGGACGATGCGTCAGGTCGCCTCGGTGTCGAACGGCGCCTCGCCCGGGGGCGCCTGGGTGACGCGGCGAGCCGACGCCGCGGAGGGCGGCGTCGGCTCGTTGAGCGCGTCGCGGACGATGCGACGGGGGTCGTACTGCCGGGGGTCGAGCTGGCTCCAGTCGACGTCGGTCCCGACCTCGCTCTTGAGGGTGTTCTTGCCCTCCTGGAACATATCGCGTCCGCGCACGACGAGGGACCGGAGCTGCTTGGCGTACTCCGGCATCCTCTCCGGGCCGATCACCACGATGGCGACCAGCACGAGGATGAGGAGCTCCCCGCCGTTGATGTCGAACATGGACCCTATTCTGACGGGTCCGGGAAGAGCTGGCCGCCACCGCCGCCCAGACCGCCCTGGTCCTCCTCGCCGCTGTCCTGGTAGGTGACGTCCGTGTTGGGCACGAGCGTGACCGAGATGTCCTGCGTCTCGCCGTCCCGCTCGACCGTCAGCACCACGGTGTCGTCGGACGCCTTCGCACGGATCGCGACGATGAGCTCCTCGCTGCGGGTGATGACGCGGCCGTCGATCGCGGTGATGACGTCGCCCGCCTCGATGCCGGCCTCGGCGGCGGGACCGCCCGCGGCGACGGCGTTCGAGGCGTCGGCGACCTTGACGCCCTCGCCCGTATAGGTCGAGTCGAGCATGACGCCCACGACGGGGTAGGTGGCCTCGCCGGTGTCGATGATCTCCTCGGCGGTGCGGCGCGCCTGGTTCGACGTGATCGCGAAGCCCAGGCCCACCGAGCCGGCCTCGGAGGACGAGCTGCCGAGCGATGCG
>NZ_JAUHPW010000001.1 GCF_030418455.1 Demequina litoralis | reverse complement strand
CGTGCTGCTCCGCATCCCCGCGCCCGACGCCTCCGCGGCGATCGACGCGATCGGCGCCGCCGGCGACGTCACCCGCGAGGCATACAGCGCATCGTCCCTCACCGCCCTCGACGCGGCGGTGGAGACCGCGACCGCGGCGGTTGCGGACGTGCGCTCGACCCAGGCCGAGCTCGACTCCGCGGCGGCCGCCATCGATGCCGCCCTGGCGGCGCTCGAGGAGATCGGCTACGTCCCGCTCGACGACTACCGCATCGCGGTGCTCGCCGGGCAGGCTCCTGAGCTCCCCGCCACGCTCGAGCTGCTCACGATCTCCGAGGCCCGCCTCGCCGAGGACGTGGCCTGGGAGGACGTGGAGGCCGAGGACTTCGACGAGCCGTACGCGGTGGTCGAGGTGCACGGCGTCGCGGGCGCGACCGACGTGGTGCTCCACGTCGAGGTGGTGCCCGCCGGGCTCGCGTACTTCGTCGACGCGGGCGCGGCGGTCGAGACCACCGAGAACGGGCCCGTGCTCGGCTCGCCCGTCTACGACGTCGTGTCGCCGCTGGCGGCGCTGCGCAATCCGGTGGTCGACGCGGCGTTCGACGGCGATGCCGACGAGCCCTGGGGCCTCGCGACCGCGATCGGCGACGGCGGCGTGACCGCCCGTGCCGAGCTCGAGACGCTCGCGGACAAGGACCTCACCGCGTGGGAGGCGCCCGACGGCACGCTCGCGTACCGCTTCTGGCTCCCCGCCGGCAGCTACGAGGTCACCACGGGTCACTCGGTCACGGGCGACGCCGCGGCCTCGCTCGTCACCACCGTGACGCACGAGGGCGTGGACACCTCCGCCGACGCGGTCGTGCTCGACGCCGACGTCCCGACCGGCGCCGCCACGGTCGCCTTCACCACCTACCGCGACGCGGTCGTCACCGTGACGGTCGAGGGCGAGGGCGGTCCGGCGATGCTCAGCTGGCTCGGCATCGTCGACACGACCGAGCCCGAGGCGCCCGGTGCCGCCACCGCGGCCCCCGGCGCGGGCGTGCTGTCGACCGACAACGGCTGGGACACGGGCCTCGCCGACGGCGACTACACCCTCATGTGGGACATGTGGTGGGGGCAGGGCGCCACCACGGTGGCGTTCTACGAGGACGACCGCCTCGTCGGCGCCGTCCGCCTCGACGACGCGACCCCGGCGTCGCAGCACGCGGAGATCGACCTCGCGGGTCGCGTCAACGGCACGTACACGTACGTCGCGGTCGCCCGCAACGCGCACGGCGTCACGACGAGCGAGGAGCTCGTCGTCGAGGTCACCGACGCCGCCCCCGGCCAGGGAGTGCTGTCGCACGACAACCACGACCGGGACGGCGACTACACCGTCACCTTCAACCTGTGGTGGGGCACCAACGGCACGACCTACCGGCTGTACGAGGACGGCGTGCTCGTAGACGAGCAGGAGCTCACGGGATCGACCCCGGACGCGCAGACCGCGTCGACCGCGCTCACCGGCCGTGCCGTCGGCAGGCACACCTACGTCGCGGAGCTCGTCAACGCGGCGGGCACCACGGCGACCAAGCCCATCACCGTCACGGTCCGCTAGGGCCGCACGACCAGCAGCAATCGAGGAGAACCCATGAGCACAGGCGTCGACCCGCACCCCGCGGTCACGTCTCCCTACGCCGTCCGCGTCACCGCGCCGGCACCTCTCGCCCCCGCGCCGCTCGACCTGGGCGACCCCGCGGGCACGCCCGACGGCATCCGCGTCACCACGCGCTGCCTCGAGCGCGACGGCGTCCCGTGGATCCCCGTGATGGGGGAGTACCACTACGCGCGGGACCTGCCGGAGCGCTGGGAACGCGAGCTGCGCAAGATGCGTGCCGGCGGGGTGGACGTGGTGGCGGCGTACATCATCTGGATCCTCCACGAGGAGGTCGAGGGGGACATCCGCTGGGACGGCGCGCGGGACCTGCGGCGCTTCGTCGAGACCGCGCACCGCGTCGGGCTCAAGGTGATGCTGCGCATCGGGCCGTGGGTCCACGCCGAGACCCGCAACGGCGGGCTTCCCGACTGGCTGCAGGCGCAGCCGATCGGGCACCGCACCGACGACCCGGGCTACCTCGAGCCCGTGCGGCGATGGATCGGCGCGATCGCGGACCAGACCCGCGACCTTCTCCACGGCCCGGACTCGCCCGCGGCGCCGGTGATCGGCATCCAGGTCGAGAACGAGATCTACGACCAGCCGCAGCACATCGCCACGCTCCGGCGCATCGCCGAGGATGCGGGGCTCCGCGCGAGCCTGTGGACCGCGACCGGCTGGGGCGGCGCGCAGCTGCCCGCAGGCGCGGTCCTGCCGGTGTACGCGGGGTACCCGGACGGCTTCTGGGAGGAGGCGGACGTCGACTGGCCCGCCTTCGGGATCATGCACTTCACCTTCAACGAGGAGCGCGACGACCTCACCGTCGGCGCCGACCTCCGGGATGAGGCCGCCCAGGTGGGGGACGATGCGGCACTCGGCGCGGGCGACCCGTGGCCCTACGCGACGTGCGAGCTGGGCGGAGGCATGACGGTCGCGTACCACCGGCGCCCGCACGTCGACTCCGCGGACGTGGCCGCCCTGGGCCTCACCAAGCTGGGCTCCGGCTCGTCGTGGCAGGGCTACTACATGTACCACGGCGGCACCCACGTCATCGGGGCGCTGTCGACCACGCAGGAGTCGCACGAGACGGACTACCCCAACGACGTGCCCGTGCTCGACTACGACTTCTACGCGCCGCTCGGTGCTCACGGGCAGGAGCGCCCGCACTTCCACATGCTCCGGCGCCAGCACCTGTTCCTCGACGCGTTCGGGGACCGGCTCGCGCCGCTGCCCGCGACGATCCCGCCTCAGGTGGACGGCGGCCCGCGATGGTCGGTGCGCACCGACGGCGCGCGGGGCTTCCTCTTCCTCAACAACCACCAGCCGGCGGTCGCGGCGCTGCCCGAGCTCGAGGACGTGCGCTTCGAGGTGCAGGGGGACGATGCGGTGCTCACCGTCCCGACCGCGCCGATCCGGATCCCCGCGGGCGCGACCGCGATCTGGCCGCTGCGCCAGCCGCTCGGCTCGATACCGGCGGTGACGGCCACCGTGCAGCCGGTCACCGAGATCGGCGTCGGCGCGCGCACCGTGGTGCTGCTCGCGGTGGCCGACGGCATCGAGGCCGAGCTCCAGCTCGAGGGCGTCAGCGCGTCCGCCGTCTCGGGCGCGAGCGTCCGCTCCCAGGGCGACGTCCTGATCGTCCGCCCCGACACGGAGCCGGGGCCCGACTGCGTCGTGTCCGTGGGGGACACCGACCTCGTGCTCCTGACCTCCGCGCAGGCGGACTCCGTCTGGCGTGGCGAGGTCGCCGGCCGGGACACCGTGCTGCTGTGGGACGGGGAGGCCTGGTTCGACGAGGGCTTCACCGTCGTCGCGCCCGAAGCCGTCGACGAGCTGCTGGCGTTGCCGGCGCTGGCTGCGCCGACGCTCGGGCAGGTCGGTCCGTTCGCGTGCCATCGCGTCGACGCCGCGTCCGCGCGTCACGTGGTCGAGCTGCCTGAGGCTCCCGTCGCGGTGACCGCTCCGCGGCGCCTCGGGGGTTCCGCGCATCGGCTCTCCGCGCCGACGGACGCGGACTTCGCGGCGCTCGACGCGGTCGCGGTGCCGGTCGACGACGCGTGGTTCGAGGACGCCGAGCAGCTGATCCTCGAGCTGGACTGGACCGGCGACGCGCTGCGCCTCTATGCGGGCGGCGCGCTGATCGCCGACCAGTTCTGGTCGGGGAGGCCTCTCGAGATCGACCTGTTGCCGCACCGCGCGGCCATCGCGGCGGGAGGCCTGGCTCTTCGCGCGTTCGCGTGGAACCCGAAGGCCGGGGTGCACGTCGACCGGCGCGTCCGCCCCGACACCGAGGTGCCCCTGCTGCGGCTACGCTCGGCGCAGGTCCGGCCGGTCGTCACGCGGACGCTCGCGTGACGCAGCGCCCCGCCGCGACCCTCGCCGAGGAGGACTGATGCCGTACAGCGACATGAAGCAGGACCAGCTGGAGGCCTACCGGCCCGTCGTGCCCGCGCCCGAGGACTTCGACACGCGCTGGGAGGGCACGCTCGCCGAGGCGCGCACGCACGGCTCCGGTGTGACGCTCGCGCCGGTCGACGCCGGGCTGGCCCTCGTCGACGTGTGGGACATGACGTTCCCCGGCTTCGGCGGCGACCCCATCAAGGCGTGGTACCTGCGGCCCCGCGGGGTCGAGGGTGACCTGCCGCTCGTGGTCGAGTTCATCGGCTACACGGGCGGCCGCGGGCTGCCGCACGAGCGGCTGCTGTGGCCCGCCGCGGGCTACGCGTACGTCGTGATGGACACCCGCGGCCAGGGGTCCGGATGGGGAGGCGGCGGCGACACCTCCGACGCGTCGGGCAGCGGCGACGCCGGCAGCCCCGCGGTCGCCGGCTACCTCACGCGCGGCGTGCGGGACTTCGACTCCTACTACTACCGGCGCCTCCTCACGGATGCGGCGCGCTGCGTCGAGGAGTCCCGCCAGCTCCCAGGCATCGACCGGGACCGCGTCGCGGTCGCGGGCGTGAGCCAGGGCGGCGGGCTCGCGATCGCCGCGGCGGGGCTGGTGGACGGGCTCTCCGCGGCGCTCGTCGACGTCCCCTTCCTGTGCCACATCCGCCGCGCGGTCGACGTCGCGGACAACGACCCGTACCAGGAGATCGCCCGCTACCTCGCGATCCACCGCGAGCGGGCCGACGAGACCTTCCGCACCGTGTCCTACGTGGACGGCGTCCATCACGCGGCCCGCGCCACCGCGCCGGCGCTGTTCTCCGTCGCGCTGCGCGACGCCACCTGCCCGCCGTCGACCGTCTACGCGGCGTATCACGCCTGGGGCGGCGACGCCGAGATGGCGGTGTACCCCTTCAACGCGCACGAGGGCGGCGGACCCCACCAGCAGGCGCGGCAGGTCGCGTTCCTCGAGAGGATCTGGGCGCGCGCCTGACCCCGCGCATCGTCCCCGCGATCGGCACATACTGAGGAGGACGGCGCGCGCCCGCTCCGCGGTGCCGCCGTCCCCTCGAGCCGAAGGAGCGCGCATGCGGATCAGCGACGGAACGAAGGCGGCGTTGATCGCCGCGGCCGCGGGGCTCGCGCTCGCGGCGTGCACGTCCGGCTCGGACACGGACGCAAGCGCGGCCGCGAGCAGCGCGAGCGATGCGATCTCGTCCATCGCGGTCGACGTGTCCGGCATCGTCGACGACGTCCGCACCGCGTCGGAGTGCGCCTCGTGGGCGGGCGGCAAGATGGCGGGCGAGGGTGTGGTCGCCGGCTGGGAGTACACGTGCGACGAGGACGGCGACGGCACGCCCGAGGCGACCGTCGCGATCTACGTCTCCCAGGACGACCTCGACTCCGATCTCGCGACCGTCGAGGCCGCCTCGAGCGACACCGGCATCGCGACGGGGGACCACTTCATCTTCACCACCACCGACCCGGACCAGCTCGCGGCGGTCGCGGACCTCGGCGGGGAGGTCGTGCGCGAGGTGCCGTAGCGGCGTGTCGCGGCGCGGACACGAACGAGCCCGCCTGGCGGATCGATCGTCGATCCATCCGCCAGGCGGGCTCCTCCGTGAACGGCTCGTGCCGACGAGCGCCACCGCCTACAGGCGCCAGTGCTCCTCGCCGCACGGCTCGAGGCCGTGCTGGACGTTGATCGCGTCGAGCTCCGCGCCCAGCACCGCGAGCTGCGGGGGAGTCATCATCGGCAGGCCGTTGCGGAACGTGGTGTCGGGGCGCCAGCGGCCGCCGTCGTTCCAGCCGAAGCCGATGAAGTAGCCGGTGCGGCCCCACACGCCCATGATGCGGCCCGCCGTGGCGGGGTCCCACGCGAGGTCGGAGATGCGGGTGTCCATGGTGATGCGCTGCGGCGCACGGGCCTCGCCCGCGAACGGCACCTCCCACGTGTACGAGCCCGAGCCGACCTCGAAGTCCTCGAGGCCCGGCAGCGACACGACCGCCGTGGTGTTCGGGGGCACCGTCGCGGTGACGGCGAGCGTGCCGTCGGCGAGCGTCCACGCCACCTCGAAGCGGCCGTACGCGCTGTCGTGCGCGGTGCTCGCGGAGGTGAGCGAGCCGCCCGGGCGCGGCGCGATCCGCGCGGTCCGGTAGCCGGGCTCGACCGGCGACAGGCCGGCGACGTCGCGGTGCAGCCAGTCGGCCACCGCGCCGAGCGCGTAGTGGTTGAAGGACGTCATCTCGCCGGGGTTGATCGAGCCGTCGGGCAGCATCGAGTCCCAGCGCTCCCAGATCGTGGTCGCGCCCATCGTGACGGGGTAGAGCCACGACGGCAGGCCGGTCTCCGCGATGAGTCGGTGCGCGACGTCGCGGTGACCGGTGGTGGTGAGCGCGTCGCACAGCAGCGGCGTGCCGACGAAGCCGGTGCGGATGCGGAAGCCGTGGCTCACCACCAGCTCCGCGAGGCGGTCGCCGGCGGCCTGACGGCGCGCGTCGCCGTCGAGCAGGCCGAACGCGATCGCGAGGGCGTAGACGGTGTGCGAGTCGGACAGGATCCGGCCGGTGGGCGTGACGTAGGTGGCGAGGAACGATGCGCGGGTGCGGTCGGCGAGCGCGTTCCAGCGGGTCGCGTCCTCGGGGAGGTCGAGCACGGTCGCGGCCCGCTCGCACGCGACCAGCGTGCGGTAGAGGTACGCGGTCGCGACGATGTCCGGATCGGCCTTCGCGGCGGACGGGTTGTGCGGGGGAGCGCTCGGGTCCAGCCAGTCGCCGAACTGGAAGCCGCCGACCCACAGGCCGTCCTCGTCGGCCGCGGCGAGGACCGTCTCGGCCCACGCCGTCATCGACGCGTACTGGCGCGCGAGCACGGCGGCGTCGCCCAGCGCGGTGAAGAGCGCGTCCGGCACGAGCGTCGCGGCGTCGCCCCATGCGGCGGCGGGCAGCACGGGCGTGCCCGGGACCGGGTTGGGCACGAAGTTCGGCACCACGCCGTCGAAGCGGGTCTGCTCGGCCTCGAGGTCGCGCAACCACGACCCGAGCATCGCGCCCGAGTCGTAGAGGTAGGCCGCGGTGGGGGCGAACACCTGGATGTCGCCGGTCCAGCCCAGGCGCTCGTCGCGCTGCGGGCAGTCGGTGGGCAGGGACACGAAGTTGCCCCGCATGCCCCACACCACGTTGCGGTGGAGCTGCGTGAGCAGCGGGTCGGAGCACTCCCACCAGCCGGTGCGCACCATGTCCGTGTGGATGACGACGGCCTCGGCGGAGTCGAGCGCGTCCGCGGACGGCAGTCCCGAGACCTCGGCGTAGCGGAAGCCGTGGAACGTGAAGCGGGGGGCGAAGTCGACGGTGCCGGACGCGCCGACGACCACCGTGTCGGTGTTGGCCGCGTGGCGCAGCGGGCGCGTGCCGAGCGCGCCGTCCTCGATGACCTCGGCGTGGCGCAGGGTGATCTCGGTGCCCGCGGGCGCGGTCGCGCGGATGCGCAGCCAGCCCACGAGGTTCTCGCCGAGGTCGAGGCGGACCGTGCCGTCCTCGAGCGTGGTGGTCTCGACGGGGGCGACGGTCTCGATGCGGCGGACCGGGGGAGCGGCCGCGGGCTCGAGGGCGGCGGCCGGGTGCGGGACGATGCGCGCCGGGGCGGCGTCCGCGAGGGCCGGGGCGCCGTCGGCGAGCGACGCGAGGCCGTCGTCGGCGAGGCGCTCGTCGCGGCGCTCGCCCTGGTAGATCGACGCGGAGAGCGTCGGGCCGGTGCGGGTGGCGAGCCACCCCTCGCCGGTGCCGTGGGTCTCGACGGTGCCGTCGGCGTACTCGAGGCGCAGCTGCATGAGCAGCGAGGTCTCGCCCTCGTAGGCGACGGAGAACGCGCCGTCGAAGCCGAAGCGCTCGCGGTGCCAGCCCTCGGCGACCTCGGCGCCGACGACGTTGGCGCCCTCGTGCAGGAGGTCGGTGACATCGACGGTCTGGAACAGCAGGCGGTCCTGGTAGACGGTCCACCCGGGGGCGAGCACCTCGTCCGTCGCGACGGCGCCGTTCACGACGGGCTCGTACACGCCGAGCGCGGTCGACGTGAGCACGGCGCGTGCGAGCCCCGCACGGACCTCGACCGCGCCGGCCGCGCGCACGGTCGGGCGCGTCGCCTCGTCCTCGACGAGGGGGGCGGCTGCGGTCACGAACGAGGCGGAGACGTCCTCGGCGCCGAGGGGGCCGGTGAGCACCTCGACCGCCGTGCTCCACGCGGACCACTCCTCGCCCTCGGCGCGCACGCGGACCCGCACCGAGCCGCGCGTGTACGGCGCGAGCGGGGCGAACGGCCAGGCGACCGCGACCGAGCCGCGGCCGTCGAGGTCCGCGACCGTGGCCTCGCCGGCGAGGGACAGCTCGACCTGCGCGGCGGACTGCAGCCAGCCCTCACGGTCGGAGGCGGTGGTCCACGTGAGCGTGGGCGTGGGGGAGGCCAGGAAGCGCGGGCCTCCGCGGCCGTCGAGCCAGAGCTGCGTCACCTTCGACACGGTGTCGTCCCTTCGTGCGGTGCATCAACTGAACGTGTGTTCAGATTTGAATGGCCATTGTGGCATGGCGCGGGCCCGCCGCGGGCGTCCGGGGGTCCTAGAGCGGGACGGAGATGAGCTGCTGGATCGAGGTGCGCAGGTCGCCCACCATGTCGATCTCGGTGGGCCGGTAGAGCCACTGGAGCTGGAGCCCGTCGAGCAGCGCCACCAGCGAGCGTGCCGCGTGGCCGGGCTCGACGCCGGCGCGCAGCAGGCCCTGGTCGCGCAGGGCGAGCAGCGAGAGGTGCGACTGCTCGACCAGCCACGCGTAGCGGCCGCTGAAGTAGGCGTGCGCCGGGTGGTCGGCGGCCGTGCCCTCCGCGGCGAGCAGCGTGTAGAGCTGGATCATGCCTGGCTCGTTGACGTTGTCCCGCACGAGATCGACCAGCGCGCGCAGGTGGGGGAGGCCGGGTTCCTGGTCCGCGATGCGGGTGGTGAACAGCTCGCGGCTGCGGGCGTCGCGCAGGTCGAGGACGGCCTCGAGGAGGTCGATCTTCGACCCGAAGTGGAAGAGGATGCCGCCCTGGCTGATGCCCACCTTGTCGGCGATATCGCGCAGCGAGCCGTTCTCGTAGCCGCGCTCGGCGAAGACGGCGAACGCCGCCTCGAGGATCTCCTGACGTCGGGCGGCGGTCTTCGCGTAGCTGCCTCGCGAGGCGGTCCGACCGGTCATGGCGCTCACGGTAGCACCCGCCCGGCGGCCCGATCCGTGAAAACTTAGTGGTCGTTCAGGTTTTGTGCTACCTTCGCATCCGGTCGGATCTGACGGAGGACCGCGCACCACGCGAGGAATGGGGAACAGCGATGTTTCATCGGGGCACCGTGATCTGGGCCGCCATCGGCGCGACCGCACTGGCAGGGTGCGCGGGCGCCACCGCGTCCACCGACGCGGCGCCCAGCGCAGACGGCACCGCCGCGGCCGCCGCATCGTCCCCCGTGCTGCGCCTCGGCATGGTCGACGCGCCGGGCGCCAACGGCTTCGTCGCCGCAGAGATGTCCTTCGCGACGCACTCGGCCTACGGCCAGGCGGTGTACGACACGCTCGTGCGCGCCGAGCCGGACAACTCGATCCTGCCCTCGCTCGCCACCGGCTTCGAGTACAACGAGGACGGCACCGTCCTCACCATGTCCCTGCGCGACGACGTCACCTTCACGGACGGCACGCCGTTCACCGCGGACGTCGCGGTCGCGAACCTCCTGCGCTTCCGCGACGGCTCGTCCGAGAACGCCGCGTGGCTCGCGGGCGTGTCCAAGGTCGAGGCGATCGGGGACGAGACCGTCGAGGTCACCCTGACGGCGCCGGACCCGGCGCTGCTCACCAACCTGTCGAAGGCTGCGGGCTACATGGAGTCGCCGTCGTCCTTCGACGACCCGGCGCCCGTGGGCACCGGTCCCTACCTCCTCGACGCCGCGCAGACGGTGGAGGGCGAGACCTACGTCTTCACCGCGAACCCCGACTACTGGGACCCCGAGCGTCAGCACTACGACCAGGTCGTCATGACCGTCCACGAGGATGCGGGCGAGCTCCAGGAGGAGCTCGTCGGCAACAGGCTCGACGCCGTCCTCTACACCGGCTACTCCGGCTTCGGCCAGATCGAGGCGGCCGGCTACTCGGCTCACGAGTTCACGCTCGACTGGACGGGCCTGCTGCTGTTCGACCGCGCCGGCGCCGTCGAGCCCGCCCTGGCCGACGTCCGCGTCCGCCGCGCGATCAACTACGCGCTCGACCGCGAGGCGCTGCTCGACGCCCTGCTCGGCGGTCGCGGCGAGGTCACCTCGCAGATCTTCGGGCCCCACACGCCCGGCTTCGAGGAGGACCTCGAGGAGGCCTACCCGCACTCGCCGGCCAAGGCCAAGGCGCTGCTCGCGGAGGCCGGCTACGCGGACGGCCTGAGCCTCACGATCCCCACCGTGAACTTCGTGCCGGAGGCGACCTTCAACCTGCTCCGCGAGCAGCTGCGCAAGGTCGGCATCACGGCGGTGCTCACTCCCGTGGCCGCCCAGGACTACTTCGGCGCCGTGCTCGGCGGCCAGTTCGGCCTCGCCTCGATGCAGCTCGAACAGCCCGCGTCCGCCTGGGAGACCTACAACCTCTCGATCGCCACGGGCGCGCCCTGGAACGCGATGCACGTGGCCGACGAGTGGGTCGACCTGCTCGCCGAGAAGATGCAGACCGGAGACGACGCCGCGGCGCGCGCGCTCAACGACCACGTGGTCGACGAGGCATGGTTCGCCCCCTGGTACCGCAACCTCCAGGTCTTCTACACCGCCGAGGGCACGGATGCGACGCTGCAGGTCGGCAACGCGTACCCGTACCTCTGGAACATCGTCCCCGCCGACGCCTGAACCGTCGCAGCCCACCGCTCCACACCTCGAAAGCAGGACCCCATGACCACGGCCTCCGCCGCGCTGTTCGACCTCGACGGCGTGATCGTCGACACCGCCGTCCACCACTTCGCCGCGTGGCGGCAGACCGCCGCCGAGCTGGGCTTCACGCTCGCGGACGAGGACGAGGAGCGTCTCAAGGGCGTGGGACGCATGGACGCCCTGCGCATCGTGCTCGAGATCGGCGGCGTCGAGGTCGACGAGGCGACCGCGCTGCGCCTGGCGGACGAGAAGAACGCCCGCTACGTCGACGCGATCGCGGCGATCACGCCGGCGGACATGCTGCCCGGCGCCCAGGAGGTCCTCGAGGACCTGCGCGCCCGCGGGGTGCGCACCGCGCTGGGCTCGGCCTCGCGCAACGCGCCGCTGATCCTTGAGCGCCTGGGCATCACGGGCCTGTTCGACGCGATCGTGGACGGCTCCGTGGTGACCGAGGCCAAGCCCCACCCACGGGTGTTCCTCGCCGGCGCCGAGGCGCTCGGCGTCGACCCGGCCACCTGCATCGTCTTCGAGGACGCCATCGCCGGCGTGCAGGCCGCCAACGCGGCAGGCATGACCGCCGTCGGCATCGGCGACCCGGCCGTGCTGACCGAGGCCGCCGCCGTCATCCCCGGGCTCCACGCCGTCGACGCCCTCGCGGCCCACGGCATCACCTTCGCGGCTACGCTCGCCGCACGTCTCGAGGAGGAGACCATGACCACCGCCCCCGTCCGGCTCGACGCCGCACCGTTCCACCTCGACGCCGCCGCGCAGGAGTGGGTGACCACCACCCTCGCCGGGCTGAGCCTCGAGCAGAAGGTCGGCCAGCTGTTCTGCCTGCTCGGGATGCCGGGCACCACCGAGCAGATCGACGCCGAGCTGGCCGTCGCCGAGCCCGGCGGCTACATGCGCCGCCCGTCGCTCTCGCACGAGATCATCGAGCTCAACCGCTACATCCAGGACAGGTGCACCGTGCCCGCGCTCATCGCGGCGAACATCGAGGCCGGCGCCTCGGGCGCGGCCTTCGACCAGACGTCGATGGGCTCGCCGCTGCAGGCCGCCGCGACCGACGACCCGTCGTCGGCGTACCGCATGGGCGAGGTCTGCGCCGTCCAGGGCCGCGCGATGGGCGTCAACTGGGCGTTCTCGCCGATCATCGACATCCAGATGAACCCCCACAACCCGATCGTCCTCAACCGCGGGTTCGGCTCGGAGACCGCGCGCGTGCGCGACATGGGCGTCGAGTTCGTCAAGGGCCTGCAGGACAACGGCGTCGCCGCCTCGGTCAAGCACTGGCCCGGCGACGGCGTCGACGACCGCGACCAGCACCTCATCACCACGGTCAACACGCTCTCCACCGACGAGTGGGACGCCACCTTCGGCGAGGTCTACCAGGCCGTCATCGACGCGGGCGCGCTCACCGTGATGGCCGCGCACATCGCGCTGCCGGCCTACTCGCGCGCCCTGCGCCCCGGCATCAAGGACGAGGACATCCTCCCCGCGTCGCTCGCGCCGGAGATCACCACCGACCTCCTGCGCGGCAAGCTGGGCTTCAACGGCCTCGTCGTCACCGACGCCACCCTCATGGCGGGCATGCAGATGTCGATGCCGCGCGCCCAGGCCGTGCCCCAGTCGATCGCCGCGGGCTGCGACATGTTCCTGTTCGCGGACGACTTCGCCGCCGACTACGCCCACATGCTCGCGGGCGTCGAGGCCGGCGTGGTCACGGAGGAGCGCCTCGACCAGGCCGTCACCCGCGTGCTCGCCGTCAAGGCCGCGCTGGGCCTCCACGCCGCCACCACCGAGGAGCTCGCCCCCGGGCTCGAGGGCGTGAACCGCGGCATGCACGAGGGCTGGGCCGCTCAGCAGGCCGACGCCGCCGTCACGCTGGTGAAGGACCTCGAGGAGGGCCTGCTGCCGCTGTCGCCCGAGTCGACCCCGCGCGTCCTGCTCTACTCGCTGCGCGGCGGCTCGATGCCGTCGACCGCCGCCGCCGACAAGCTCGCGGCCCAGCTGAGCGAGCGCGGCTTCGAGGCCGCCGTGCACCAGGACCCGCCGCGCGAGGCGACCATGTTCGGCGCGGTCGGCCGCGACGGCGCCGTCGTCGGCGACGACCTTCGCGACCACTACGACCTGGTGATCTACGTCGCGGACGTGCCGCCGACCTCGAACCACCCCACCGCGCGCCTCGACTGGACCTTCTGGACCGCGGCCAACCTGCCGCGCTTCGCGCACGAGGTGCCCACCATCGTGGTCTCGGTGGCGAACCCGTTCCACCTCCAGGACGTGCCGCGCGTGAAGACGTACATCAACGCGTACGCCTCGAACGACGCGACCATCGCGGCGGTGGCCGGCAAGCTCACGGGCGAGTCGGAGTTCCGTGGCATCAACCCGGTCGACCCGTTCATGGGCTACTGGGACGCGCGCCTCTGACCCCGCCGGGTCCGCCGCGTCAGCCGAGCCGCCGCATCGTCCCCGCGTCGGGACGATGCGGCGGCTCGCTCACGTCCGCGCCGGCACCACCCGCACGGGGAGGCTCTCGAAGCCGCGGAGCGTGTTGTTGGGGTGGTGGCGCACCGGGCCGTCGGGCTCGATCGCCTCGACGCGCTCGAGCAGCGCGCCGAGGACGGCGGTGGCCTCGAGCCGCGCGACGTGCTGGCCCACGCACTGGTGCAGACCCATCCCGAAGCCCACGTGGCCGGACGGGTCGCGGTCGAGGTCGAAGGCGTCCGGGTCCGCCCACCGGCGCGGGTCGCGGTTCGCCGCCCCGAGGAACATCAGCACCTTGCGGTCGGGCTCGAGCGTGACGCCCGCGATCGTGGTCGGCACGCGCGTCGTGCGGAAGAAGGTCTGCACGGGCGACTGGAGGCGGACCGCCTCCTCGAAGGCCCGCGGCAGCAGGTCGGGCCGCTCCCGCAGCCGCCGCCACGCGCCCGGCGTGGTCGCGACCGCGTGCAGCACGGCCGCGATGCCCGTCACGGTGGTGTCCACGCCGGCCGTGAGGAGCGACCGCACCATGAGCGGCGCCTGCGCGGGCGTGATGTCGCCGCGGTCCGCGGCCTCCCACACCTCGGCGCCGAAGCCCTCGGGCGCGAGGTTCTCGCGCCGGCACTGCTCGCCGATCCACGCGATGGTGGGGCCGATGGTGGGCGCCGCCTCCGCGACGAGCCCCTCCTGGGGCCCGAAGGCGTTGAACGCGAAGTCGCCGTAGGGCAGCAGGTTCTCGCGGCCGTCCGGGCCCAGGCCCACGGCGTCGGGGAACACGCGCAGCGGGAAGGCCTCGGCGAGCGCGGTCACGGCGTCGAAGCGGTCGCCGCGCGCGAGCACCGCGTCGACCAGCGCCGCGGCGTCCGCGCGCCAGCGCTCCTCGAGCGCCCGCAGCCGGCGAGGGGAGAGGATCTCCTGCAGCACGTGGCGGGGCGCGTCGTGGCGCGGTGGATCGGCCTCGAGGAGCACGCTGGGCGGACGCCACGGCGTCTCGTGGTTGAAGTTCGACAGCCCCACCCCGGCCGCCGACTGCAGCGACTGCCAGTCGGTGAGCGCGCGGTGGACGTCCTCGTAGCGTCCGATCGCATGCACGTCGTAGCGCTCGAGGTGCACCACGGGCGCGAGCTCCCGGATCTCCGTGACGAACGGCCACGGGTCCGCGAGGAAATCCGGGGAGAACGGGTCGAGGTCGGAGACGGGCACGGTGGCGGTGGCGGTCATCGCGGTCCTTTCGCAGGGGTCACAGGTCGAGCACGAGCCGGTCGTCGAGGCACCGGCTCACGCACGGCAGCAGGCAGGTGCCCGAGGCGCGCGCGTGCTCGTCGAGCACCGAGTCGCGGTGGTCGGGTGTGCCCTCGAGCACGTCCGCCTCGCACGTGCCGCACACGCCCTGCGCGCACGACGTGATCACCTCGACGCCCACGCGGCGCAGCGCGGCGACCACGGTCTCGTCCGCGCCCACCGCCGTCGACACGCCGGAGCGCGAGGCGACCACCTCGAACGGGCGGCCGGGACGGTCGTCGATCCGCGCGGCGAAGCGCTCGACGCGCGGCGGGAGCGCGAGGCGCGGCGCCCACGCCTCGACCGCGTCGAGGAGGCGCTCGGGTCCGCACGCGTACACGCGCACGGACGGGTCGGTGGGGAGCCACGCGTCGAGGTCGGCGCGGCCGTCCGTGTCGCCGCAGTGGACGGTGACGCGGTCGCCGTGGGCCTCGAGCTCCTCCAGGTAGGGGAGCGAGGCGAGGCCGCGGCCCAGGTACAGCAGGTGCCAGTCGGCGCCGATCATCTCGGCCTGCCGCACCATCGGCAGGAGCGGCGTGATGCCGATGCCGCCGGCCACGAGCAGGTAGCGCTCCGCCGGCGCCATCCGGAAGCTGTTGCGGGGGCCCGCGAAGCCGAGCATCGTGCCCGGACGGGCCTCGTCGTGCAGCCACACCGAGCCGCCACGCCCCTGTGGCTCGCGCCGGATCGCGACCCGGTAGGTGTGGGCGTCCCACCGGTCCCCGCACAGCGAGTACTGGCGGGAGCGGCCGTCGGGCAGCACCAGGTCGAGGTGCGCGCCGGGCGCCCAGTCGGGGAGCCTGCCGCCGTCGGGCCGGCGCAGCGTGAGCTCCACCGCGTCCTCCGCGACCTGCATGCGCGCGGCGACCTCGAGCGTGCGGACGCCCGCGAGCGTCGCGTCGGGGGCCGATGCGGTGGGCTGCAGGGTGGTCACGGTGGGCTCCTTCCGGGTCGGGTGGTGCTTCTGGGTCGGTGGGGGCGCCGGCGCCGCGGGGTGCGGATGACCGGCCGCGGCGCCGGCACGCGTGATCAGGCGATGGCGCCGGCGGTCGCCTCCTGGCGGCGCAGCGCGACGCCGAGCACGACCGCCATGGTCGCGGCGGCCACGCCCACGATCCCGACCGCGACCGGCAGCGAGCCCGTCGCGTTGGCGATGCCGCCCATGATGAGCGGCGTCGCGAACTGGCCGAGGAAGAACGCGGCGTTCCACCAGCCGGTCGAGCGCCCGCGCTCCTCGAAGCGCAGCGGCGCGATGGTCCACGTCACCAGCGTCGGGAGCAGGAGGCCCGAGCCGGCCGAGGCGATGACCGCGCCCGCGCCCACGCCGATGAAGGACGTGCCCGTCGCCCAGATGACGAGCATGCCCGCTGCCTGGAGACCGAACGCGATCGGCAGGAGCACGCGTGGCTGGAGCCTCGCGACCCGCGCGAACGTGAAGGCGCCCGCGGCGGTCGCCAGCGACGCGATCGCGGACACGGCGCCGATGGTGCGCGTGTCCGCGGCCTCGACGCCGGTGCCCACCACGAGGTAGCTCGCCTCGATGATGAGGACGTAGAACGAGAAGCCGCCGAACAGCGTGACCGCGAGCGGCATCGCGATGCGCGACCACGGGATGCGGGCCTTCTCGCCCACGCCCACGTGGGTGTCGGTCGAGTCCGTGCGGCTGGGCTCCCACAGCGAGAACGCCATGAGCACCGCGAGCACCAGCGCGACCGAGTAGACCCAGAACGGCGTGTGCCAGCCGCCGACGCCGAGCGCGCCGCCGATCGCGATGAACGCCGTCGCACCGAGGGTGGTGGCGACCGTCTGGAGCCCCAGGTACTTGTTGCGTCGCTCGGGCTGGTGGAAGTAGTCGACGATGAGCGTGGTGCAGGCGGTCATGATGGCCGCCTCGCAGATGCCCACGAGCACGCGGCTCGCGAGGATCGACTGGAGGTCGTCGAGCAGCGCGGGCGCGGTGCCGGCGAGGGCGTACGCGACCATCGCGATGACGAGCAGCGTGCGCCGGCCGAGACGGTCGACGATCTGCCCGGCGAAGGGCGCGAACAGCGCGATCATGAGCGCGGGGATCGCGACGATCATCGGCACCAGCACCTCGGCGCCCGGCGTGGCGCCGAACTCCTCGGACAGCTGGGGCAGGATCGGCGTGATGAGGACGGAGCCCATGACGGGCATGCAGCTGCCCGCGAGCAGCAGGACGGCCTGCCACGTCGTGGCGCGGCGGGCGGGAGCCGCGGGGACCGCGGACTCGGTGATCGGATTCGCCATTGAATCTCCCGGGTGAGATGGAGCGGTCAGACGCGCAGGCGTGCGCGGCTGCGTGCCCGTGCGGGCGGGATGGCCGGGGGATCGCTCGCGATCCCGACCGTGCCGTGGAGCGCGCCGATGCCCTCGACCCTGAGGACGACCTCGTCCCCCGGGGACAGCGGCGCGGGCGTGAGGCCGCCGGAGCGGCCCCAGAGCTCGGCGAGGCAGCCGCCGTTGCCGGCGGTGCCCGAGCCGAGCACATCGCCCGGGACGATGCGCGAGTCCCGGGACGCGTAGGCGGCCAGCTCCGCGAAGGGCCAGCCCATGTTCGACAGGAGATCGCGACCGATCCGCGTGCCGTTGACGGACGCCTCGACCTCGAGGACAAGGAAGCCGTCCTCGTCGCGGTACGGCTCGAGCTCGTCGGCGGTGACGATCCACGGCCCGAGGCTCGTGCCGAAGTCCTTGCCCTTGCACGGGCCGAGGCGCACGCGCATCTCGCGCCCCTGGACGTCCCGGGCGGACCAGTCGTTCATGATCGTGTACCCGAAGAGGTGGGCCTCGGCCGCGGCGGGGGACAGGTCGCGTCCGTCCGAGCCGTCCGCGCCGCCGATGACGGCGGCGACCTCGAGCTCGAAGTCCATCCGCGCGGAGCGCGGCGGGCGCACGGTCGCGCGGTCCGCGAGGAGGGTGTGGGGGTTGGTGAAGTAGAAGGTGGGGTACTCGTACCACTCGGCGGGCACGTCGCTCGCGCCGTCGATCGCGGCGCTCACGCCCTCGACGTGCTCCTCGAAGGCGACGAAGTCCCGCACGCTCGCGGCCTCGACCGGGACCAGGAGCGTGACGTCCGCGAGCGGGACCGCCGCCTCCTCGTCGGCCCACGACGCGATCGTCGGGAGGTGGGCCAGCCCCAGCGCGAGCGCGTCGCCCACGGTGTACCCGCGCGCGAACGGCAGCGCCGCATCGTCGCGGAGGACGCCGTCGTGGACGACGCCCTCCGCGCGCCAGCGGCCGAGCCTCACGCGGGGACGCTCACGCGCTGCGCGACCGACGCGACGAGGCCGGGGACGTCCGCGTCGCGGCGCCCCTCGAGCAGCCAGTCGCCCAGCTGGACCGACGAGCGGACCACCATGGAGGCGCGCTCGACGCGGCGGTCGTGGAACTCGTCCCAGAACGCCTGGTCGATCGGCCCGCCGCGGAGGACGAGCTCGCCGAGCACCTCGGCGTCCTCGAGCGCCTGGGCCGCGCCCTGCGCGATGGTGGGCGGGCACGAGTGGGCGGCGTCGCCGATCACCACGGTGCGGCCACGGTTCCACGCGCCCTCGACGACGTGCTCGGTGAACCACGTGTAGTTGACGTGCGAGGCCGTCGACAGGTCCGCGCGGATGTGGTTCCACGGGCCGTCGTACGCCATCGACTGGGCGCGCATGATCTCGACCGCCTCCTCGTCGGAGACGTCCACGTGCTCCTGGGCGTCCTCCACGAGGAACGCGTACATGGTGTCCTCGCCGGTGGGCGTGTACCCGGCGATGTACATGGGGCCGCCGTAGTAGAGCTCCGTGTGGGTGACCTCGGCGGGCCGGGACACGAACGCGCGCCAGATGCCCATGCCGGTGCGGCGCGGGTGGAGGTCGATGCCGATCGCCTCGCGGACCCGCGAGTGCAGGCCGTCCGCGCCCACGAGCAGGTCGAAGGTGCCGACGTTCTCGCCGTTGACCTCGACGTCGACCGAGTCGTCCCGGGTGGTGCAGCCGGTCACCTCCGAGTGGTGGTGGAGCCGCGCGCCGGCGGCGACGGCGGCGTCCGTGAGGATCCGCGCGAGGTCGGGGCGGTACATGCCCATGCCGGCGGGGAAGCCGGGGCCGCCCATGCTGATCTCCGGCATGTCCGCGACCACGGGCGCCCCGGGGCCGGGCGCGCGCAGCGACAGGCCGTTGAAGGCGTAGCCGGCCTCCTGGATCTCGTCCCACACGCCGAGGTGGCCGAAGGCGCGCAGGGCGTTGCCCTGGAGCGTGATCCCGGAGCCGAGCGCGCTCACGCAGTCGGCCTTGTCGAACATGTCGACCTCGACCCCCTCGCGGGCGAGCTGGATGGCGAGTGCGCAGGCGGCGACGCCGCCTCCGGCGATGGCGACACGCGTCGTTGCGGTCATGGGTGATCCCTTCCTTCCGGGTCAGAGCAGGGCGATGGGGTTGACGGGGGAGCCGACCGCGCCGGTGATGCGCAGGGGCGCGGCGGTGAGCAGGAACTCGTAGCGGGACGATGCGGCGCACGAGTCGGCGAGCGCGTCCAGGTCCCACATCTCGCCGATGGTGAGCCCCAGATGGGGGATCACCACCTGGTGGAGCGGCTGGAACGCGTTCTCGAACTCGTTGGGGCGGACCTCGAAGCCCCAGGTGTCGGTGGCGATCGCGGCGATGTCGCGCGCGCGCAGCCAGGGCGCGGTGGTGAACGACAGGCCGGGCGCGGGCCCGCCCGCGTACTCGCCCCAGCCCTCGCGCTTCGCACGGGCCAGCTGCCCGGTGCGCACGAGCACGATGTCGCCGGTGCCGATCTCGCTGGTGGGGCCCTGCGCGGCGATGCAGGCGTCGAGGTCGTCGGGGGTGATGGCGTAGCCGTCGTCGAGCTCGCCGGTCGCGGGGGAGAGGTGGCGGCCCAGGTCGAGCAGCACGCCGCGGCCGGTGATCAGCGGCGCCGCGTGCTCGATGCCCGTGACCAGGTCGCCCTCCGACGTCACGACGTCGCCCGCGCGGCGGCCGTTCCACGCCATGCCGTGGTCGAAGATGTGGCCCAGCCCGTCCCACTGGGTCGAGCACTGGAGGGGCATCGCGATGACGTCGTCCGCGCCGCCGATGCCGTGGGGGAAGCCCTGGAGCCCCCGCTCCGCGTCCGTGCCGGTGTCGAGCATCGTGTGGACCGGGTTGGTGCGCCGGCGCCAGCCGCGCTGCGGCCCGTTCATGTCGAAGGGCAGCGACAGCGACAGGGACTCGCCGGTGCGGACCAGGCGTGCCGCGCGGGTCCGGGCCTCGTCGTCGATGAGGTTGAGGGTGCCGACCGCATCGTCCTCGCCCCAGCGGCCCCAGTTGCTCACGGCGCGCGCCATCGACGCGATGGATGCCTCGGGATCCTTGAGATCCAGGCTGACGGATGTGACGCCCATGTCGCTCCCTCGGGCGCCTCGTCGCGCCCAGGGCCAGTCAAGCGTGCCGCCGGGCATCAGCCAACACGAATTCTGCGATGTCCCCTATTCGTGTCGTGGATAGGCCGCTAGGGTCGCGCCATGGACCTCCGCAGCCTCGACATGAATCTGCTCCTGCCGCTGCATGCGCTCCTCGAGGAGCGCAGCGTGTCGCGCGCCGCGGAGCGGCTCAGCCTGAGCCAGCCCGCGCTGTCGGCGTCGCTGGCGAAGCTGAGGCGGCTGTTCGGCGACGAGCTGCTGGTGCGCCACGGCAACACCTACGAGCTGAGCCCGCTCGCGGTGTCGCTGCGCGAGCGGACGTGGGGCGCCGTGCAGACCATGGACCGGCTGTTCTCCGCGCAGGCCGAGTTCGACCCCGCCACGAGCGACCGCGACTTCCGCATCCTGGGCGCGGACTACGCGTTCCGCATCGCGGGGCGCGAGATCTCGCTCGCGGTGTCCGCGGCCGCGCCGCACGCGCGCCTCACGTTCGAGACCCTCACGCGCGAGACGCTCGAGGCGGCGCCGGAGTCGCTGCGCGACTGCGACGGCATGATCCTTCCCCACGGCTTCATCGGCTCGGAGCGCTACCTCGACGTGCTCGACGATCGCTGGGTGGTGGTGGCGTGGGAGGAGAACGCCGAGCTCGGCGACGCCCTCACGGAGCACGACCTCGCGACGCTGCCCTGGGTGCTCGCGATGAACCGCACGACGCAGTACACGCCCGCGGTGCGGCAGATGCAGACGCTCGGCATCGAGCCGCGCGTCGAGGTGGTGACGCCGAGCTTCGCGACGCTGCCCGCGCTCGTGGCGGGGACGCGCCGGCTGGGGCTGCTGCAGGAGCGGCTCGCGCTCGCGGTCCAGAGCCTGCACGGGCTGCGGATCCTGGAGTTCCCGGTGCCGATGGCGCCCATCAAGGACGCGTTCTGGTGGAACTCGCTGTACGACTCGGACCCCGGGCACCAGTGGCTGCGCGGGGTCCTGGCCGAGGTCGCGGCGGGGCTGGCCTCGCCCGACGGCGGCGCCTGAGCGCGGAGGAGCAGGACCTCGGGTCGCCGCCGTCGGGACGTCTGGTGGAGGGCCGTCAGCCCCGGCCGTGGGTGGCGTAGGGGTTGAGCAGCTGGTCCCGGATCTCGTCGGGGACGCCCTCCTCGGTCGCCGACGGACCGTCCGCGGGCGGGAAGGACTCGGTCATCGACATCGGCATCTGGCTGTTGCGGTAGAAGTTGTTCGAGCCGAGCGACGGGGTCCAGGTCTGGACCTCCCAGTCCGGGACGTAGTTGCGGTAGCCGCCGGTGTTGACCTCGATGCGCAGCGAGGACGGCTCGCGGAAGTAGAGGAAGTTCTGCTCGCCGATGCCGTGGATCGACGGGCCGTACTCGATGGCGGTGCCGTTCTCCATGAGCACGTCCGCGGCCTGGAGCAGGTCCTCGCGCGTGTCCACCCAGAAGGCGTAGTGGTTGACGCGGCCCGCGCGGGTCGAGCCGTCGAGCACCACGCCCAGGTCGTGCGACTTCTCGTTGGTGGTGATGACGGAGAACACCGAGATGGGGGCCTCGTCGAGGACGGTGCGCGCCATGATGCGGAAGCCCAGCACGTCGCGGTACCAGGCCGCGAACGCGTCGACGTCGCTGGTGGCGACCGTGACATGGTCGAGCTGGCGCGGCGCGCCGAGGTGGCGGCTGCGGCGCTGCGGGCGGTCGGGGTAGATCGAGCCCTGCGCGCCGGTCGCGTGGAAGTGCTCGACGTCCCAGTGCAGCGTCATCGAGTGGCCCCACGGTCCCACGAACTCGAAGGTGCGGCCGGTGGTGTGGCCCTCGACCCAGCGGCCCTCGATGCCCGCCTCCTGCACGCGCCGCGCGGCCTCCTCGAGCGCCTCGGGGCTCGACGTGCGCCACGCCATGGTCGCGAGCGACGGCTCCGGGCCGGGCTTCACGACCACGCTGTAGCGGTAGTAGTCGCCCCAGCAGCGCAGGTAGACGTCGTCGCCGATGCGGTCGACGACCGTGAGGCCGACCTGCTCCTCGTAGAACTTGACCGACGCCTCGACATCGGGGGAGGTGACCGCCACGTAGGACAGGTGCGACAGCAGTGAGATCATCGTCGATCCTTTCGGTACGCCCGGCGTCGTTGCCGGCTCGCGTCCCACTATCGCCACCCCGGAGGTATCAGGGAACGCGCTTCTTGGTATGGGTCGCATCACTGGGGCTGATATCCGCGGGGGCGGATCGGTGCCGCCCGCCGGCCGCGCTCCACACGGATCCTGCAGCTCGGGCGCGCCTTCCCGCGGTATGCGCCGCGAGCTGCCTGGAGACGGGACGATGCGAGGTCCGCCGTGTGGAGGGCGGCGTGGGGGAGCGGCGTGCGTGGGGGTGCCGGAGCGCCTCCGTGGCATCACCCGGACCGATACCGCTCATCGGAAGATTCGACTGTGCTGATGACCGGCGGACTTCCTAGGGTGGTGGGGACCGCAACGGCGCGAGCGAGTGGAGCCCCCATGTTCATGTACTTCCCGACCAACTACGTGTGGAGCATGGCGGCCGTGGCCTCGCTCAACTGCGGCGGCTACATCGACGAGGTCGACCGCGCCTGCAGGCCGGTGCTCGAGGCATCGCGCAACGGCGACGACGTCGGGACGGACCTCCTCTACGCGTCGTGGGAGGCCGTCGCGGACCGCCTCATCGCCTCGGCGGACGAGGACGTGGCGCGCGGACGGCTCATCGGCGCCGGCGACAAGCTCTACCGCGCGAGCCTGTACGTGTCGCAGGCGGAGCGGCTCCAGTCGCCCGACTGGGAGGGGCGCAACGCCGCGTACCAGAAGTCGATCGACCTGCTGCTGCGCCACGTGGAGCTCTCCGGTGCGCCGTTCGAGACCGTCGAGATCCCCTACGGCGATGCCAGCCTGCCGGGCTACCTCTACCACGCGGACCCCGCGGCCCTCGCGCCGGGGGAGAAGCCGCCCGTGGTCATCCAGTGGAACGGCCTCGACTCCACCAAGGAGATGATGTACTACTCGCAGTTCCCGCAGATGCTCGCGCGCCGCGGCATCTCGACCCTCATGGTGGACACCCCCGGATCCGGCGAGGCGCTGCGGATGCGAGGCCTCACGGCGCGGTACGACACCGAGGTGTGGGCCGCCGCCTGCGTCGACTTCCTCGAGGGCCGCGACGACGTCGACGCCGGGCGGGCGGGGATCGTCGGCTGGTCGCTCGGCGGCTACTACGCGCCGCGCGCCGCGGCGTTCGAGAAGCGTCTGCGCCTCGTGGTCGCGTGGGGCGCCAACCACGACTGGGCGGCCGTGCAGCGCCGGCGCCTCGACCGCGAGGGTGAGAACCCCGTGCCGCACTACTGGAAGCATGTCCAGTGGGTGTGGGGCGCGTCGGGCATGGACGACTTCCTCGAGCGCACCAAGGACATGCACCTCGACGGCGTCGTCGAGCGGATCACGGTCCCGTTCCTCATCACCCACGGCGCCAACGACCGCCAGATCCCGCTCGCGATGGCGCACCGGTCGCACGAGCAGGCCGTCAACAGCCCCAAGTGCGAGCTCCGGGTGTTCGACGAGCCCGAGGGCGGCACCGAGCACATCTCCATCGACCACATGGCCTACGTCGCGGCGTACATCGCGGACTGGGTGGCCGAGACCTTCGGCGAGCTCGCCCGGAGCGCGGACGCCGAGGCCGGATCCGCCGTCCCCGCGGGGGCGCGCGAGGGCTGACGCGGCGGGCCGACGAGCTCCGACGCGGCGC
This sequence comes from Demequina litoralis, assembly GCF_030418455.1. GTDB lineage: Bacteria > Actinomycetota > Actinomycetes > Actinomycetales > Demequinaceae > Demequina > Demequina litoralis. The sequence continues at coordinate 582,460 of NZ_JAUHPW010000001.1, read as the reverse complement.
CTCGCGGGGGCACCCTCCGCGGGGCGCGGACCCCTGTCCGGGGCCTTCCGAATCGCTTTGTATCGATTCAATAACGGTCGGATCACGGGCGTGCGGATGTGAACGCTATCGCCGCTCCGGGCGCCGGATCGCCGACATCCGACCCGCGACGGCAGGTGTGGGTAACTTACCTGGTAGATAGGTAGTTCGGCGCGCGACTGGCGCCTACCCCGGGGGCGCGAGGCGGCGTTCGGCGGGACGATGCGCGGGTTGAGCGTGCGCGTCGTCCCCCCTGTTGACAGGGGGTGACCACGGTCCTAGATTCCCCAATGAAGCGCTTCAAAGTGGTGGCGCTTCTGATTCAAGGAGGAATCGTGAAGAAGTCCCTCATCCGTGGGCGCCGCGGGTTGGCGGCCGTCGCCCTGCTGGGCGCGGGCGCCCTCACCCTGACGGCCTGCTCGGGATCGTCCGAGCCCGACTCGAGCGACTCCGCCGACGGCGGCGGCGCGAGCACCAGCACCGAGTTCACCTACCTGGGTCAGACCCAGAACACCACCATCGTGGGCACCCTCGAGGCGCTCGAGGCGGACCAGTGCGCCGCCGCGGCCGAGGGCACGCCGCTCGTCCCGGACGCGATCGACGGCACCACCTGGGACCAGCAGCTGCAGGTCTACGCGGCGAACGACGCGCTCGCGAACATGTCGATGGCCGCGGGCACCCCCTCGCTCATGCAGGACTTCATCTCCGCCGGCAAGGTGCTCAACCTCACCGAGGCGTTCGCCGAGCTCGGCATCGAGGGCAAGATCCTCCCGGCGGCCGAGGCCACCCTCAAGCAGCTGTACAACTCGGACGACCTCTACGCGCTTCCCACCGAGTACAACATCGAGGGCTTCTGGTACAACAAGCAGCTCCTCGAGGACAACGGCGTCGAGCCGCCGGCCACGTGGGACGACCTGGTCGCCGCCGCCGAGACCCTCGACGCGGCGGGCGTGCAGCCCTTCGTGGCCGCCGGTTCGGACGGCTGGCCGGTGACGCGCCTCGTCGGCAACTACATCTTCCGCTCGCTCGGCGCGGACGCCCTCCAGAAGGTCGCGGACGGCGAGGCCAGCCTCACCGACGCCGAGTACGTCGAGGCGGCGGACGCGGTCGCGGCGCTGGGCGAGGCCGGATACTTCGGCGCGGCCGCGGGCTCGGTCGACTACAACACCGCGATGAACCAGTTCCTCACGGGTGGCGGCGCGTTCTTCTACATGGGCAGCTGGGCGCTGGGCAACTTCAACGACGAGGAGCAGAACCAGATCGGCGCGGACAACATCGGCTACCTGCCGTTCCCCGAGGTCGAGGGCGGCGCGGGCAGCATCGACGAGGTCCCGGCGAACGCCGGCATCCCGGTGATGTTCACCACCGCCAACTACACCGACGACATCGGCGAGTGGCTCACCTGCGTCACCGAGAGCTACGGCGACGTCGCGCTCGCGGAGTTCGGCCAGGTCACCGGCTTCGAGGTGACGGAGATCCCCGCGGACCAGTCCGAGCTCACCACGCTGGTCCAGGACACCATCGCCGCTGCCTCCGGCTCGGTGCTGTGGTTCGAGGCGGCCTTCACCTCGGAGGGCACCACCGTGTCGCAGACCAACGGCGGCGGCCTCGCCTCCGGCAACCTCAGCGGCCAGGAGTTCATGGAGCTCGTCCAGGCGGCCAACGGCGGCTGAACCGCCACCCCGCGGGTCCCGGAGGCACGCACCCGGGACCCGCGGTCACCCGCCTGCTCCCCACCCCCCTTACCTGAGGAATCGCTGTGGACTCCGTCTTCCGCAACCGCACCGCCGCGGTCGTGATGCTCTCGCCGGCGCTGCTGGTCTACACCCTTGTCATGCTGGTGCCGATCCTGTGGTCGGTCACCTACACGTTCCAGTCCGGCAACGCCATCACGGGCTTCGAGTTCGTCGGCCTCGACAACTGGATCAAGTTCTTCGGCGACGACACCGCCATCGACGCGCTGTGGTTCACGCTGCGCTACGCGATCGTCATGACCGTCTTCCAGGTCGCGACCGGCTACGGCCTCGCGCTGCTGTACATGTTCTTCCTGCGCAACAGGTCTCCGCTCGTGCGCACCACGATCTTCTTCCCGGTGATCCTGCCGACCGTCGCGGTCGCGCTGATGTTCTCCCGGATGTTCGAGGCGGCGCCCACCGTCGGCCCGGTCAACACGATCCTCCAGTGGCTCGGCGGCGACCTCACCGACTTCCTCGGCACGCCCAGCCAGGCGTTCTGGGTGATCATCCTCATGGACGTGTGGCGGTCGATGGGCTTCTACGCGGTGCTGCTCTACGCGGGGCTCGTCGAGATCCCGAACGAGGTCATCGAGTCCGCCCGCATCGACGGTGCGAGCGGCTGGAAGCTCGTGCGGCGGATCGTCTTCCCGCTGTCGCTGCCCGTGCTGCTGTCCGCGCTGATCTTCTCCATCAACGGCACGCTCAAGGTGTTCGACTCGATCGTCGCGCTCACCAACGGCGGACCAGGCTCCGCCACGACGCCGCTGACGCTCTACATGTTCCGCACCTCGTTCGCCTACGGCCAGTACGGCTACGGCAGCACCGTCGCGTTCATGCTCACCCTGCTGTGCCTCATCGCGACGATCTTCGTCTTCCGCTCGATGCGACGGGATGTGACCACCTCATGACCACCACCGCGACCCCCGCTGCCCGCGAGGCGGCCCCCACGGCCCCGTCGCGCAAGCCGCTCCGCGTGCGCCTGCGCCGCATCCCCGGCTGGATCGGGCTCGGCCTGGTGCTGCTCACCGTCGTCTACCCGATGTTCTGGATCCTCATGGGGTCCTTCAAGACCCAGCCCGAGTTCCTGTCCGAGCCGTTCTGGGCGCTGCCGCAGCAGTGGAACCTCGACAACTACGTGTCGGCCTTCGTCGAGGGCGGCCTCGGCACCTACATCCGCAACTCGGTGATCGCGGTGTTCCCGGCGCTCGCGCTCATCCTGGTGCTCGGCACCGCCGCCGCCTTCGCGCTGCAGGTGCTGGTGTGGAAGGGGCGCGGCATCGTCCTCGTGCTCTTCCTCGCCGGCATCATGGTGCCCACGCAGATGATCCTGCTGCCGCTGTTCACGGTGTACTTCAACCTGCACCTCACGAACTCGATGTGGCCGATGATCATCACGTACACGGCCATCGGCATGCCGCTCACGGTGTTCATGCTGGCGACCTTCATGCGGGCGATCCCGCGCGAGGTCTTCGAGGCGGCGACGCTCGACGGCGCGTCCATCTGGCGCATCTTCCTCAACGTCACCGTGCCGCTGGTCCGCAACGCGATCTTCACCGTCGCGCTCGTGCAGTTCTTCTTCCTGTGGAACGACCTGCTCATCGCGATGACGTTCATCACGAAGCAGGACCTGCGCACCATCCAGGTGGGCCTGCTCAACTTCACGGGCCAGTACGGCGCGGTCGACTACGGCCCCCTCTTCGCGGGCATCTCCGTGACGGTCTTCGGCACGCTCGCGATCTACATCTTCCTCAACCAGAAGGTGATGGCCGGGCTCACCTCCGGCGCGGTGAAGGGATGACCCGCGTCGCGGGCGTCCGGGCGGAGCTGCGCGCGGACGCCCTGGGCGTGGCCGACCCGGCGCCCCGGCTGAGCTGGCGGATCGACGATGCGCCGGCGGGCGCGGCGCAGACCGCGGCCGAGGCGCGCATGACCCGCGGTGGCGCGGCCGCCGTGGCGGGCCTCGGCGGCGACGCGCAGGCGCTCGTCGCGTGGCCGTTCGCGCCCCTCGCCTCGCGCGAGCGGGCGACGGTCGAGGTGCGCGCGCTCGTCGCGGGGGAGTGGACCGCGTGGAGCGAGCCGCTCGCCGTCGAGGGCGCGCTCTACGACGAGGCGGACTGGACCGAGCCGCTCGTGGTGCCGTCCACGGCCGCCGCGCCCGAGACCCGCGGCTCGCACCTGCTGCGCGCCGCGTTCACGCTGGGCACGGCACCCGTGTCCGCGCGGCTGCATCTCACGGCGCAGGGCGTGATGGTCGCGTCGCTCAACGGCGAGGCGGTCTCGGACGAGCACCTCGCGCCGGGCTGGACCAGCTACCGCCATCGCGTGCGCTCACGGGTGCACGACGTCACCGCGCTGCTGCACGCCGGCGAGAACGTGCTCGGCGCGGAGGTCGCCGACGGCTGGTTCCGCGGCAACATCGGCTTCGACGGCGGCCTGTGGGATGTGTACGGCCCGCACGTCGGGCTGCTCGCGCAGCTCGAGGTGACGGACCGCGCCGGGCGCACCCGCATCGTGCCCCTGGGCGAGGCCTGGCGCACCGCGCCCGGCCCCGCCACCGCGGCGGGCCTGTACGAGGGCGAGGCCTACGACGCGCGGCTGCTGCCGGCCGGGTGGGCCTCATCAGGCTTCGACGACTCCGCGTGGGACCGTCCCGAGCTGCGCCCGCCGGCCTCGATCGAGGGCCGCATCGAGCCCGCGATGAACGAGCCCGCGCGGCCCATCGAGACGCTGGCGCCGCGCAGCGTCGAGCGCCGGCCCGACGGCCGCGTCAGGCTCGACTTCGGCCAGAACATCTCCGGCGTGCTCCGCATCCGCGTGGACGCGCCGCGGGGCCACGCCGTGACCCTGCACCACGCCGAGGTCCTTGAGGACGATGCCCTGGGCACCCGGCCGCTGCGGCGGGCGACGTCGGTGGACACGTTCATCAGCGCGGGCGTCCCCGTGACGTGGACGCCGCGCTTCACCATCCACGGCTTCCGCTACGCGGAGCTCGAGGGCTGGCCCGGCGAGCTCGCGGCCGACGCGGTCGAGGCCGTCGTCATCCACACCGACATGGAGCGTCGCGGCTGGTTCGAGTGCTCCGAGCCGCTGCTCAACCGCCTGCACGAGAACACGGTGTGGTCGATGCGCGACAACTTCGTCGACCTGCCCACCGACTGCCCTCAGCGCGACGAGCGCATGGGCTGGACCGGCGACATCCAGGTGTTCGCCCCGGCGGCGGAGTTCCTCTACGGCGCCGACGGCGTGCTCGCCTCGTGGCTGCGCGACGTCGCCGCGGAGCAGGGCGAGGACGGCTGGGTGCCCAACTTCGTGCCGTGGGTCGAATGCGGTTTCCCCCGCAGCGCCTCGGCGGCGTGGGGGGACGCCGCCGTGGTGGTCCCCTGGGTGATCCACGAACGCCGCGGCGACCTGGGGATGCTCGCCCGCCAGTGGCCCAGCATGACCGCCTGGGTGGACCACCTCGCACTGCGGGTCGGTCCGGACGACGTGGTCGAGGGCTCGATGGAGCTCGGCGACTGGCTCGACCCGGTGGCCCCGCCGGAAGATCCGGGCGCGGCCCGGACGGATCGCTACCTGGTGGCCTCCGCGTACGCGGCCCGGTCGGCGCGCATCGTGGCCGACACCGCGGCGCTGCTGGGCGAGGAGGACGCGCGCGAGCGCTACGCGGGCTTCGCCGACCGTGTGCTCGAGGGCACGCGACGCCGCTGGATCGACGACCTCGACGGCCTCGCGGACGCCCCGACGGGACTCGCCCTCGCCATCGAGTTCGGCCTGACGAGGGACGATGCGCAGCGTCGGCGGGCGGGAGACCTCCTGGCCGCCGCGGTGCGAGCGGGCGGGCACCGCATCCCGACCGGCTTCGTGGGCACGCCGATCATCTGCGACGCGCTCGCCTCGACCGGTCACCTCGACGACGCCTACGCGCTGCTTCTGCAGCGCGAGCTCCCGTCGTGGCTGTACCCGGTCACCATGGGCGCCACCACGATCTGGGAGCGCTGGGACTCGATGCTGCCCGACGGCTCCATCAACCCCGGCGACATGACGTCCTTCAACCACTACGCCCTGGGCGCCGTGGTCGACTTCCTCCACCGGCAGGTCGCGGGGCTCGCGCCCGCGGCGCCCGGCTACCGCCACGTGCTGATCCGGCCTCGCCCCGGCGGCGGGCTCACCTGGGCCCGCGCACGCCACGTCAGCCCGTACGGTCCCATCGAGGTCGGCTGGCGTCTCGAGGGCGCGACCATGGCGCTCGACCTCGAGCTGCCGGCCGGCGTGACGGGCGAGGTGCGGCTGCCGGACGGCACCGCGGCGACCGTGGGCCCGGGCACGCACGCCTACACCTCGGCGATCACGGTGGAAGGAGCGACACCATGAGCGGCCCGCGGTACACGAGCTTCCGGCCGGGCGAGGAGTGGCTCGACACGTCGGGCCGCCCGATCCAGGCGCACGGCGGGTCCGTCCTCGAGCTCGACGGCACCTTCTACTGGTACGGCGAGAACAAGGAGCGCACCACCCCCGGGTCCGGCATCTGGCACTGGGGCGTGCGCTGCTACTCCTCGACGGATCTCTACAACTGGACCGACGAGGGCCTCATCATCCCGCCCGAGCCGGACGACGCATCGTCCCCCCTCCATCCCGGCCGCGGCATGGACCGGCCCCACATCGTCCGTCACCCGCGCACGGGGCGGTTCGTGTGCTGGATCAAGGTGATGGAGGGCTCGGTGCAGCTCACCACGACCCTCGAGGCGGAGTCGATCCTGGGCCCGTACCGCAAGGTCCGCGTCGACTTCCGGCCGCTCGGGATGCACGCCGGCGACTTCGACCTCGTGATCGACCCCGACGACGGCAAGGGCTACTACGTCTTCGAGCGCGTGCACTCCGAGCTCATCATCGCGGACCTCACCGACGACCTCACGGACGTGACCGGCTACTACTCGACGCACTTCCACCACGGCCGCCCGCCGTTCACGCGCGAGGCCCCCGCGTACTTCCGTCGCAAGGGCCGGCGCTACCTGCTCACCTCCGGCACCACGGGGTACTACCCGAACGCCTCGGAGGTCGCGACGGCGCGCAGCATGCACGGGCCATGGACGGTCCTGGGCGACCCGCACCCGGACGATGCGACGCGCACCTCGTACCGGACCCAGGTGAGCTCGGTGCTCCGGGTCCCCGGGCGCGACCTGTACATCGCGCTGGGCGACCGGTGGCTTCCGGACTACGAGGCCGACGGCGGCGAGGCGTACGACCTGTTCGACGAGTACTTCGCGGCGCTGGAGGACGGCGCCGAGGACGTCGGGATGCGTGAGCTCACGGTGCCCGACCCGTCGCGGGCGCGCTACGTCTGGCTCCCGCTCCGCTTCGGCGCGGACGGTGCGGTGCGCATCGACTGGCGCGACGAGTGGCGCCTCGACGACGTGTCCTCGGGCGCGGCGGGCTGAGCGCGGGGAGGCCCTACGATGAGCGGCATGGTCGGCGGCGGAGCAGGGGCGGGACGAGGGGGCGCCCGGCGCACCAGCATCGCGGACGTCGCGCGGCTCGCGGGCGTGTCCCAGGGCACCGTCTCGAACGTGCTCAACCACCCCGACCGGGTCACCGCGGCGACCCGCGAGCGCGTCGAGGACGCGATCGCCCGGCTCGAGTTCGTGCCGCACGGGCCCGCGCGGTCGCTCGCGGCGGGAGCGATGCGCGCCCTCGGGCTCATCCTGTCGGACCTCACCAACTCGCTGTTCGTCGACGTGAGCCGGGGTGTGGAGCGCGTCGCGGCGGAGCATGGCGCCTTCGTGCTCATCGCGAACTCGGACACGGACCTCGCGCGCGAACGTCAGTACCTCGCGAACTTCGAGGCGACGCAGGCGCTCGCGACCCTCGTCACCATCAACGACGCGAGCCACTACCGCACGCTCGTCGCGCAGCACCGGACCGCGCGTCCCCTCGTGTTCCTCAACTACCACGGCGTCTCCGACGCGCACTGCACGGTCGACATGGGCAACCGGGAGGGCGGGCGGCTCGCCGCGCGCCACCTCATCGGCCTCGGCCGCCGGCGCCTGCTCGTCGTCGGCGGGCCGCTCGAGCTGCAGCCCGTCGCCGACCGCGTCGCGGGCTTCACCGAGGAGGCGCGGGCCGCGGGGCTCGACGTGATGTACGACCACGTCGACGAGCTCCACCGCGCGCAGGGCTGGGCGCTCGGTCGGCGGATCGCCCCGCGCGTCCTCGCGGGCGAGGTCGACGGCGTCTTCGCGGTCGCGGACCTCGTCGCGGCGGGCATCGCCCAGGCGCTGTCCGCGACGCCGGGGCTGACGATCCCGCGTGACGTCGGCATCGTCGGGTACGACGACAACCGCGCCGCGTGGGACAGCCCCACGCCGCTCACCACGATCCGCCAGCCCGGCGAGGAGCTCGGCGCGACGGGTGCCCGGATCGCCTTCGAGGAGATCACGGACCCGACGCACGTGCATCGCTCCATCACGCTCGATCCCGCGCTCGTGGTGCGGGGCTCGACCGTCGAGGCGGCCGGAGCCGGTCCCGTCTGACCCTCGCCCGACCCGCGCTCAGCGGTGCGCGTGGCGCGCGTGGGGGACGAGCTCGATGACGCGCACCTCGAGCGGCTCGAGCACCGCGGAGACCATGAGCGTGCCGTCGGCGTCCGCGTCGACGTCGTTGACGATGAGGTCGGGCACCGACACCTGGCGGATGTAGTCGACCGCCTGGCGATCGATCGCCGGCGCGCCCATCCGCAGCCACGTGTCGAAGGCCGAGCCGTGCTCGGCGTTGATGACCTCCTCGCGCTGCCGGTAGCGGCCCGGGTCGAGGCCCGTGAGCTCGAGCGAGAAGTCCATGCGGCCGACCTCGGCGAACGGCGCGTACCGCTCGAGGTAGGTCATGTCGTAGCGCTCTCCGGAGGCGAAGAGGTGGCTGAAGTGCTCGTAGTTGTAGAGGTAGATCTGCACGCCGTTGTCGCTCGCGGTGACGAAGTAGCCCTCGCCCGAGGTCAGCAGCCGGTCACCCGCGCGACGCAACGCGGCGAACACGTAGTAGTGCGGCTTCTTCACGCCGTTGGACGTGAACACGCCGAGCCCGCCGTGGAACATGTCCGCGCTCGGCTGCAGCTCCTCGACGAGGTCGGTGAGCGTCCAGTACCCGAAGGACCCGAGCTCGTCGTAGCTCTCGAGCAGGTTCTTCGCGAGATAGCAGCTCTTGAAGGTGGTGTCGTTGAGCAGGTCGCGGTGCGACACCGTGAGGTTCCACTCCGTCATGTACACGGGCACCTGCATCCCGCGGTCGCGCAGCAGCAGCGTGAGCTGCCGCACGGTCTTGTGGAACGTGTCCTGGTCCTTGTTGAGCCGCAGGCCCGCGGGCTCGGCCGGGGAGTGCTCGGACAGCGTCGAGTGCTGGAAGTCGTTGTCGTAGAAGTGGACCGTCATGAAGTCCGGACGGCAGTCGTGGCCGTCCGCGTAGTCGAGGAACGCGAGCAGCCAGTCCTTGTCCTGGGCGTAGGTCACCAGCATCGCGGGGCTGCCGAACGTGAGGTCGGATCCGAAGCCCTTCACCGCGTCGTAGGTCGCCTTGTAGAACTCGTGGAACCGCGCATCGTCCCCGAACCCGAACAGCGTGGGGCCCGTGTCCGGCTCGTTCCACGGGCTGAACAGCCAGGTCGACACCTCGGCGTAGCCGTAGCGGTCGATCACGTGGCCCACGAAGGCCTCGACGAGGCCCACCCAGCGCTCGAGGCGCGCGGGCGGGCTCACGTTGAACTCGGCGGAGAACACCGTTCGCTCGGGCACCGAGGCGAGCTCCTGCGGCATGAACGAGAGCTCGACGAAGGGCCTCAGGCCGATGGACAGGAGGAAGTCGAGGACCTTGTCGAGCAGCACGAAGCTGTAGACGGGGTTGCCGTCCTTGTCCTCGCGGTACACGTGCATGTCGTCGCCGAACAGGCCGTGGAACTTGATGTACTCGAAGCCCACGTCCGCCTGCCACTGCGTGAGCATCCCGCGGACCTCCTCGTAGAGCAGCTCCTTGGCGCGGCCGACGGTCGTGACCTTGCGGTACGAGTGGTCGAGGCGGCGGCCGGGGGACGAGGCGTCGACGGCGTCGACCGCGACCATCTTCGCGACCGGATCCGTCTCGTAGGCCACCGCGACGTGCTCGGCCGCCTGCTCGGGCAGGTACTTGGCGAGCACCCGCAGCGGGGTGTCGGGTGCCGGCTCGGCCGCCGTGCTCCGACGCGACTGGCCCTCGCGCTTCTCCAGCTCGTCGCGGCGGTACTGGCTGGGCAGCACGCCGAAGCGCTCCTTGAAGACCTTGACGAAGGCGCGCGGGTCGCGGAAGCCGTTGCGCCGCGCCACCGTCTCGACGCTCTCGTCGGTGGTGAGGAGGTCGTCGACCGCGCGGTCCAGGCGGAGCGCGTTGTAGTACGCGGAGAACGTGAGCCCCACATGCTCCTTGAAGAACGCCGAGAGGTACGGCGCCGACAGGTGCTCGTGGTCCGCGACGTGGTTGAGGGTCAGGCCCTCCGCGTAGTGCTCGTCGATGTAGCGCAGGAGGCGGCGCATGCGGTCGCGGTGCTTGTCCGATGCCGGCGCGGCGCCCGTGGGGCTCGCGACGAAGTTGCGGGTGAGCTCGTCGAGCAGCGCGTAGAGGAGCGAGGTGGTCGGGAAGCGGTTCTGGTCGTCCTCGGTCGAGTTCGCCTTGATGATGAGCGCGATGAGGTGGATGAGCGGGCGCAGCGCGCGCGGGTTGGTCGCGGTGGCGGAGCTCACGCGGAACTCGACGTCGTCGAGCGACTCGTCGAGGCGGCGCACGTCGAAGCGGAGCGCGATCACCTGGAACGGGCCGTCCGACTCGAGGGCCACGAGGCTCCGCGCGTTGGCGAGGTACAGGTCCTCGGGGCCGAGCGTGGCCTCGTCCTCGTCGACCACGAACGTCGGGCGGCCGTGCACGACGAAGAACAGCTGCGCCTCGTCGCGGCGCGCCGGGGGGATGAAGCCGTCGGCGTCGATGAAGATCACCCGGGCCGGGACGGCGCGGGGGAGCACCACCAGCTCGCTCTCGGAGTACACCCCGCTGCTTCCTCTCGGCTCGGCCTGCGACCGGGCTCAGCCTACAAAATGGGCGAGCACGTCGGGGAGCGCGGCGATGGTCGACGTCGCGTCGGGATGGGTCGCGGCGGCGCCGATGCCGATGCAGACGAAGCCGCCGCGCCGTGCCGCCTCGACCCCCTGCGGTGTGCCCACGACCACGGCGCACGCCTGCGGCTGCAGCGCGAGGAAGTCCGCGGCACGGAGGTAGACCTCGGGGTCGGGCTCGCCGTGGGCGACGTTGTCGCCGTCGGAGATCGCGTCGAAGCGGTGCCGCAGACCGGTGCGCTCGAGGATCACGCGGGCGTTGCGGGCCGCCGAGCCGACGGCCAGGCGGAGCCCGTGCTCGCGGAGCCGCACGAGGGTGTCGTGCACGGCGGGATCGACGTGTGCGGGGGAGAGGCCCCTCAGGAGCTCGCGGTAGATGAGCTCCATGTCCTCGGAGAGCATCTCCTTCTCGGTGCGCGACACCTCCGTCGCGCCGAGCCCGAGGAGGGCGTCCAGGCTCTCGGCCCGGGACATGCCCTGGAGACGCTCGTTGTCCTGCCTCGAGAACTCCACTCCCAGGCGGTCCGCGAGCACGGACCAGGCCTGGAAGTGGAGCTCATCGGTGCGCATGAGCACACCGTCGAGACCGAAGATGACCCCCCGCGGCTGGTTCGCAGGTCCGCGTCCCGGGGCTGCGGCGAGGTCGGTCATGGTCAGCGGGCCCCGGTGCCGACCGACTGCGCGGCGTCCGTGTCGGACGGCTGCTGCGGCGTGCGGTTGCCGCCCTTCACCTTGCGCCACCAGCGGCCGACGCGCTCCTCGTTGCTGAGGAAGATGAGGAAGACGACCAGCAGGAGCGCCGTGATGAGCGACTGCTGCGCGGAGGTGAGCTTGAGCGCGGAGTAGCCGAGCCCGATCACCGACATCGACAGGGCGCCGAGCAGGTAGCCGAGCTTGTCGTTCGAGTAGCGGCCGATGTAGCCGCCGACGAACATCGGCAGGAACGCGGTGAACATGATGCCGATGGTGGAGAAGTTGATGCTGCCGGCCTCGATGAGGCCCTTGCTGGAGGCCTGGATGAGGCCGACCACGCCCATGAGGGCGCCGGACACCGCGTAGGTCTTGATCGCGTTGCCCTTCTCCTTCACACCGGCGGAGACCGCGGCGGCCTGGCCGGTGATGAGGGAGCGGTAGTCGGAGCCGAAGCGCGAGCGGTCGAAGACCGTGTAGACGCCGATCAGCGCGATGATGATGACGGCCGTCATGGCCACGAGGCTCTTGCCGAAGGACACGAGCTCGGGGTACTGCGTGAAGCTGATGTTGCCGCCGCCCGTGATGGTGAAGGCGAGGCCCTCGTACAGGAGGGTGACGCCCAGCGAGCTCACCAGCGGCGAGATCCGCAGGGTCACGTAGAGGAAGCCCGAGAACGCGCCGAGCAGCGCGCCGGAGAGAACGGTCACCGCGGCCATGACGGGGAACCCGCCGCCGACGTTGATGGCGACCGAGGCGCCGATGGTGCTCGAGGCGAGCGCCATCGCGCCCAGCGAGAAGTCGAACCTCCCGCTGTTGAGGTTGATCGCGAGAGCCATGGTGGTCAGCATCGTCACCGCGGTGGCGCGTGCCAGGATCAGCAGGCTGTCGCCGGAGCTGAACAGGGAGGCACCGTCGAGGGTGGCCAACGTCCACACCACTGCGAACACCCCGACCGGGATGATCAAGGTTCCCGTTGCCCGTTGCATGAAGCTACCCATCTTCGGTGCCTCCCTGTCCTTTCCTAGAGGTGTGTCAGCCGACGAGGTCGGCGAACGTGTACTTGCCCACGAAGTCGGCGAACTCGTCGTAGGTCGCGCCCGTGGCGACGAACGGCGACAGCGTGTCGACGTCGTACACCGGCGACTCGACGTTGTCCGCGTCGACGATCTCCTGGAACTCCTCGGCCGAGGTGGCGGTCCAGTAGCCCTGGCTCAGCGCGAAGGCGGAGCCGTCCTCGGTGCGGTAGGGCTCGCCCTGGACCGCGGAGAGGGTGGCGGCGAAGATCGGGCCGTTGATCGAGGTGAACTTGCCGGCGAGGAAGCCGAGCGTGCCGTTCTCCATCGCGACGAGGTTGTCCTCGGTGTAGGCGTCGATGTCACCGATCTGGATGTCGGTGCCGTCCACGGCGGAGCCGAGGATCGCGTTGCCGGTGCCGACCGCGAGGATCGCGTCCGGGTCCGCGGCGATCATCTCGGCCATGCTGGCCTGCCACGCGGCGTCGAAGTCCCAGGTCTCGAGGTAGCCCGTGAGCTCGTAGACGTCGGACTCGAAGTCCTGGATCTTGATGGTGCCGTCGGCGTAGATCTTGCCGAGGATGTCGCCCATCTCGGTGGCGCCGCCGTACGAGGTGGTGCCGTCCTCCGCGAGCGCGGTGAGCATGCCGGCCGCACGGTTGATGTGCATCTCGAGGTAGTAGGGGATGCCGCCACCGAAGATGCCGAAGCTGGTGTCGCCCTCACCGATGAAGTACTGGGCCATGTCGTAGCCGGCCTGGAACTCGGTCATGGCGTCCGGGCCGATGGCGCCGACGTAGTACTCGTAGTCCTTGAAGGTCTCGTACTCCTCCGCGGACAGCGCACCGGTGGCCACGGCGTAGTAGATGCCCGCGTCCTCGGCCATGTCGAGCTGCGTCGGGCGGTCGGCCGACGCGAACGAGATGACGGCCTGGCAGTTGTTCGCGATGAAGCCCTCCATCGCGGTCTTCTCCGCCTCGGCGTCGGTGAGCTCGTCCGAGTAGACGAACTCGACCGGGAACTCGCTCGCGATGTAGTCGGTGTAGTAGTCGCGGAAGGCGAGCGCCTCCGACGAGGTGACGTCCGAGACGAGCGCGCACATCTTGACGGTCTCGACGGCGTCGCCGCCGTCGGCGGCGGCCGAGCCGGACGCCTCGGTGCCTGCCGAGCTGCTGCAGGCGGCCAGCGCCAGCGTCATGCCGACGGTGGCGGCGGTGCCGGCCACGGCGTTGCGAGTGATTCTCATGATCTTCCCTTCATTGGGTGAGTACTGCGCTTGGGTGGGTACTGCGGGGTGGAGCGGAGGGCTGGAGGTCAGCGGGGGAGCACCTTGGTGCGGAACCCGGAGGCCGCCAGCCACACGACTGCGAGGAACAGGACGGCGCGCACCATCTGTGCGATGCCGGCGCCGCCGGCCATGCCCTGGAGCATGATCGACATGGTCTGGTTGAGGAGCGCCATCGAGATGCCGCCGATGATCGCGGCGTAGATGCGGCTGCGCGGACCGCCGGAGATGACCATGCCGCCGAACACCATGGCGACGAGGATGTTCATCCCGATGTCGGAGGCGCTGGTCACCGTGAGGGTCGGGGTGCGCAGCACCGTGAGGAACGCGCCGAGGCCCACGCCGAGACCGGCGATACCGAAGGCCGCGATCGCGGTGAGCTTCATGGACACGCCGGTGAGCTTGGCGGTCATCGGGTTGCCGCCGACGAGCTTCTCGACGCGGCCCAGACGCGTGTAGTTGAAGAGGAACACGCACAGCGCGAGGAACACGGCGGCGACGATGAGCTTCACCGCGAGGGTGTCGTACTCGCGGGAGAAGGCGCGATCGATGCGGATCTGCGCGCCGCCGGTGGTCTGCACGAGCGCGGCGGCGACCGCGCCCAGCACGGAGAGCATCGCGACGGTCGTGACGAAGACGGGCAGGTTGAACACCGCCGCGAGGGTCGCGCTGATGAGCGAGGTGGCGACCGCGGTGAGGATGGCCGCGCCGAGCATGAGCCACAGGCTCCCCGTCGCGTTGTGCACGAGTCCCGCGACCATGGCGGCGACCAGCGTCGAGGCGCCGAGGCTGATGTCGAACGAGCCCATCGCGAAGATGAAGATCGCGCCGGTCGCGATGATGATGATGATCACCGACTGGTTGATCAGCGTCTCGACCGCGTAGCCCATGTTCGTGCCGCTCGACGTGCCCACGAGCACGAACGCGATCGCGAGCACCGCCAGGCCGATGAGGGGGGCGAGGTCCGCGAAGAGCTTGCCGCGGCGGGCCTTGGAGGCCGCCTTCGCGTCCGCCTTCGTGGTCGTCTCCGCCTTGGTGGTGGAGGTGGCCGTCGTCTTCGCGTCGTCCCTGGTATCGACGGTCACGTCGGTCTCCTTGTTGACGTCGGTGGGGTTCAGATCATGCATTCGATGATCTCCATCTCGTTGAGGTCGGCGCTGCGCTCGAACTCGCGCACCACGCGACCGTCCTTCATGATCAGCAGGCGGTCGCTCATGCCCATGAGCTCGGTCATCTCCTCGGAGATGAGCACGATCGCCTTGCCCTCGTCCTTCAGCTGGGTCATGAGGCGGTACATCGCCTGCTTGACGCCCACGTCGACGCCGCGGGTCGGGCAGTCGAGGATCAGCACCTCGGTGCCGCATGCGATCCACTTGCCGAAGACGACCTTCTGCTTGTTGCCGCCCGAGAGCGTGGACACGATGGTGCCGGCGCCGGGGGCCTTGATCTCGAGCTGGTCGATCGGGGTCTGCACGTAGGCGTTCTCCGCGCGCTTCGTGATGAGGCCGGCGCGGCCCTTGCCGATGAGCCGCAGGCCCGCGCTCGCGATGTTGTCGCGGATCGAGGCGGTGAGGCTGAGCGACTCGGTGTCGCGGTCCTTGGAGACGTAGCCGAACGCGTTGCGCACGGCGCGACGCTCGTTGGTGATCTTGACGCCGCGGGACACGACCTCGCCGGACTCGAGCGGGGCGGCGCCGAACAGCGCCTTGCCGAGCTCGTGCATGCCGCAGTGGCTGAGGCCGCCGACACCGACGATCTCGCCGCTGCGGACCTCGATGCTCACGTCCTTGAGCTTGTTCTCGAGGTTGAGCCCGGTGGCGGACAGCCAGACCTCGTCGTGGTGCGTGGCCTTGTTGTCCTCGCGGTAGTAGTGGCCCTCCATCGAGCGGCCGATCATCGCGGCGCGGATCGCGCCCTCGTCGAACTCGTCCTTGTCGAACGTGCAGATGATGTCGCCGTCGCGCAGGACCGTGAGGCGGTCGCAGACCGACATGATCTCGTCGAGGTCGTGCGAGATGAAGACGACGGCGCCGCGGGTCTTGTGCGTGTCCATCGCCTTGTAGAGGAGGTCGCGGCCGTCCTGCGCGAGGGCGGTCGTGGTCTCGTCGATCACGACCACCTTGGGCTCGTACATCATGACGCGCGCCAGCTCGACGAGCTTGCGGGTCTGGAAGTCGCAGGCGCCCGCGGGGGTGGCGGGGTTGAGGTCCTCGACGCCGATCGCCTCGAGCGCGGCGGAGGCCTTCTTGTTCATCGCCCGGCGGTCGACGATGCCGAAGCGCGTGAACTGGCCGGTCTCGCCGAGGAAGAGGTTCTCGGCGACGGTGATGCCGGGCACGGTGCCGCTCTCCTGGACCACCATGCCGATGCCGTTCGCGAGGGACTCGTTGACGGTGGCGGGGGCCCACGGGGCGCCCTGGAAGAGCATGGTGCCGCTGTCGGCAGGCTGGCTGCCGGCGATGATCGAGGTCATCGTCGACTTGCCGGAGCCGTTCTCGCCGATCAGACCGTGGATCTCGCCGTCGCGGAGCTCGAAGTCGACGTGCTTCAGCGCGCGAACCACGCCGAAGCTCTTCGACATGTCCGTCACCGTGAGTACGACGTCGTTCGTCACTGTGCAGCCTCTCTGCTGTCATGTAGAGCTTTCGACGATGAAGTTACGGGCCGGTTACACGCGCCCTCAACGAGCATCTCTACGGGTTTCGGCGGGAGGAATTGCTGGCGGGAACGGGCTCAGGAGGGCCGTCTGAACGGGGTTGCGTAATAAGTTGCACCTCCCGTCGGGACGCCACATGAAGAGAATGAGGTTGGGTCCGAGAGCACTCCTTTCCTTCTGATCCAGGGGCGTCGCGGGCTCGATGGGCGCCGCGGCGCGCGCATCGTCCGCCGTCCTGGCCACGTTGGCGGCGAGGCCCCGTCCGGCGATGCGGATCCCCGCCGGATGGCCGGATGGAACCGTGTCGCCGATCGCGCCGAGGCCGCCGTGCGGCGGCCCGGACATGCGGAAGGCCCGCGCCCCCCGAGGGGAGCGCGGGCCTTCCGTGCTGAGCTGGTGCGGCTATGCGAGCCAGGGCGAGTCGATGTCGAAGGTCGTGGCGACGTCCGAGATCTCCTTCTTGGTGAGGCCCTCGGCGCGGCCGCCGGCCACGAGGTCCATGTACTCGTACTTGGCGCCGGTCTCGGCGTACTCGACGCGGTCGACCGCGCGGAACACCGAGATGTCCGAGCGGGACATGGTGCCGTGCTTCGACCACAGGGTGATCTCGAAGTCGCGCAGGCCCTCGACGTTCGCGGTGCCCATCTCCTCCGAGCCCGGCACGAAGAACGGCAGGACGGCGATGCCCTGCGACAGCGACACGATGCTCTCCGGCTCCCAGCGCAGGATGGCGGCGTTCATGCGGGCGGTGTCGCGGTAGGCGGGGATGTGCGACAGGTAGGTGAGGTGCGGCGGCTGCGCGTGCACGACCGCCTGGAAGTCGACGCCGCGACGCTCGACCTGGTCCTGGTGGACCGCGAGGTGCGAGTTGAACTCCGAGGTGAGGCGCGCGAACTTGCGGGTGTTCGACGTGTAGAGCGTGCCGGTGAGGCCGCCCTCGTGGATCTTCACGGCGCCGATCGCGGCGAGGGGCTCCTGCTCGATCTGGCGCAGGCGACGGCCGGAGCCGGTCGCGAGCACGGTGCCGCCGGCGAGCGCCGGGGCGGGGACCGGGAGCTCGATCTCCTCGGCGTTGGGGAAGTGGCGGCGGACCTCCACGTCCCAACCCATGTAGACGGAGATGTTGCCGGCGCCGGCCTCGGATGCGTCGATCTCGCAGATGCGGGCGCCGCACTCGCCGATCTGCTCGATGATCTCGTCGAGCGTGGGCTTCGGGTGGTCAGCGGACACGGGGATCCTCCTGTTGTTGGGGCGAGACGGCCTCGTCGCGCCGTTCCTGGACCGGATGAAACGATTCAACCATGGATTCGGGGGGTGGTGCGTGCCCAAGGTCCCGGGCGCCGCGGATCGGCGCCGCCGCCCGCCCGGCCGCGCGCCGCGCGCGGGACCTTCGCCTGCAGGGCGGGGTGGGGCGGCGGCGAGAATGGGAGGGCCCGGACGGCGGCCGCGATTGCGCGGCCTCGGCCTCCGCCCGGCGGCGGGACCCCTCCGCGGGGAGGGCGACGCCGCTGCGGAGGGGCCGCATCGGCTCCGCCGGGATTTGACAACGTTTGTCGCGCGCTCCCACAATCACTGCACTTGAAGCGCTTCAAATCGGGGCGCGGGGCCCACGCAGAGCCGCGAGCCCAAGAGAAGGGGAATCAACGATGAGTCTCACCTCGAGCGACCGCATCCCGGGTCGCGTCTGGTACCGCACCGGCGTCGCCGGCATGGCGTCGTACCTGGACGCGGCCGCGATCATCTCCACGGGAACGGCGCTGGTCCTGTACACCGACCCGTTCGGCCTCAGCACCGGCCAGATCGGCCAGCTCTCCGCGATGCTGACCTTCCTCATGGCGCTCGGTGCGCTCGTGGGCGGCCGCCTCGCGGACAAGTTCGGGCGCAAGCGCGTCTTCCTCGTGACCATGGGCATCTACATCGTGGGTGCCGCGTCGCTCGCCTTCGCCCCGTCCGTCGCGTTCCTGTACGCGGGCATCGTCCTCCTGGGCTTCGCCGTGGGCGCGGACCTGCCCGCCTCGCTCGCGATGATCGCCGAGGAGGCGCCGCCGCAGCACCGCGGACGCCTCATCTCCTTCTCGCACATCCTGTGGCTCGTCGGCATCCTCGCCTCGATGCTCTTCGGCATGGTCGTCGGCGGCATGGGCGAGATGGGCGGCCGCATCCTCTACCTGCACGTCCTCGTCGTCGCGGTGCTCACGCTGGTGCTGCGCGCGAGCATGCCCGAGTCGCACAAGTGGCAGGCCCAGCACGAGGCCGCGGCCTCCGGCGCCGCCCGCGAGATGGACATGGGCACCCTCAAGCGCCTCGTCACCGGCCCCTACCTGCTGCCGATGCTGTCCGTCGCGGCCTTCTACGCGCTCGTCAACGTCGGCGCCAACACGGGCGGCCAGTTCACCACCTACATGTACGTCGAGCTCGCCGGCTCGACCGTGTCCTTCGCGTCGGCCGTGGGCCTCGTCACCTTCCTCATCGCGTTCGCCGCGACGTACTTCCTCATGCGCATCGTCGACGGCCCGAACCGCATGAAGTGGTTCGGCGTGATGGCGATCTTCTACTCGGCCGGCTACCTCATCCCCGTGGTCTTCGGCGTCAACGTCCTCCCGCTCATCGTCATGGGCGTCGTGGGCAGCATCGCCGGCGCGATCGCGGGCGAGCCGATGTTCAAGGTCTGGGCCCAGGAGCTCATCCCCACGACGTACCGCTCGACCGCGCAGGGCTTCATGATCTTCTTCACCCGCGTGGTCGCCGCGCTGGTGGCGCTGTGGACGCCCACGCTGCTCGAGGCGTCGCCGAACGTGCTGTTCCTCTTCGTCGCCGCGTGCATCGCGGTCGGCGGCCTGCTCGGCGTGTTCGTCATCAACAGGTTCCCGCGTGTCGCCGACACGGAGGACGACCTCGACGCGATCGAGGGCTCGGCCGAGCCCGAGGCCGTCGAGGCCCGCTGAGCCGCATCGCCTCGCATCACCACCCGCACCGCCGCGCCGCACCAGGGAGCACCCGCATGGACACCACCGCATCCGACCTGAGGATCGAGCACCGCGACGGCGTCGCGCTCGGCATCGGCGAGGAGCGGCCGCGCCTCAGCTGGACGGTCGCCCCCGGCACGGTCCAGGCGGCGTACGAGATCGCGTGGCTCGTCACCTCGCCCGACGGCACGGTCCTCGACCAGGGCTCCGTCGCGGCGGAGGACGATGCGCGGGTGCTCGTGCCGTGGCCCGCGGCGCCCCTGCCCGCCCGCGCCCGCGCCGAGGTGCGGGTGAGGGTGCGCGACGCGGACGGCGCGTGGGGCGCGTGGAGCCCGGAGGCGGTCGCCGAGCGCGCGCTCGGCGCCGCCGACTGGCGGGCGCGCCTCGTGGGTCCCGCCACGGAGGCGGAGGGCGGCGACCGTCGCCCTCCGCTCCTGCGGACCGACTTCACGGTGCCCGGCACCGAGGTCCGCGCGGCCCGCCTCCACCTCACGGCCCACGGCCTCGTGCGCGCGGAGGTCAACGGCCGCCGCACCACCGAGGACACGCTGCTCCCGGGGTGGACGCCCTACCAGGACCGCCTGCGCGTGCACGTCCACGACGTCACCGCCCTGGTCCGTCCCGGCGCCAACGCGATCGGTCTCGCGCTCGCCGACGGCTGGTTCCGTGGCCGCTTCGGTTTCGAGGGCGGCACCTCCGACATCTACGGCACCCACGTCGGCGCGTTGGTCCAGCTCGAGGTCGTGACCGACGCGGGCACCACGGTGGTGGCCTCGGACGGCAGCTGGCGCACCGCGCCCGGGCCGCTCGACCACGCGAGCCTCTACGACGGCGAGCGCTACGACGCGCGACGCGAGCCCGCCGGCTGGAGCGAGCCCGGCTTCGACGACGCCTCGTGGGACGCCGTCACCGTGCACGAGCTCGACACGGCGACGCTGTGCGCCCCCGACGGCCCCCCGGTGCGCTGCACCGAGGAGCTCCACCCCGTGAACGTCACCGCGGACGGCGACGGCTGGCTCGTCGACTACGGCCAGAACCACGCCGGGCGCCCGCGCCTGACCCTGCCCGCGCTGCCCGCCGGCACCGTGGTCACCGTGCGCCACGCCGAGGTGCTCCAGGACGGCACGCTGTGCACGCGCCCGCTGCGCGAGGCGCCGTCCGTCGATGAGGTGGTGAGCGCCGGCGAGCCCCTCGTGTGGGAGCCCGACTTCACCATCCACGGCTACCGCTACGCCCACATCAGCGGCATCCCGGCCGCGCCCACGCCCGGCGCCGTCGTCTCGCGCGTGCTCCACACGGACATGCGCCGCATCGGCTGGTTCGAGTGCTCCGACCCGGAGCTCAACCGCCTCCACGAGAACGTCCGATGGAGCCTCAAGTCCAACTTCGTCGACATCCCGACCGACTGCCCGCAGCGCGACGAGCGTCTCGGCTGGACGGGCGACATCCAGGCCTTCGCGCCCACCGCGGCGTTCCTGTACGACGTCCAGGGCATGCTGGTCGACTGGCTGCGCACCCTGACCTCCGAGCAGGAGCGCCTCGGTCACGTCCCCGTGTACGTGCCGTGGATCCCCGGCGGCGCGTTCTGGCGCCCCTGGCAGGACATCGCGGGCTGGGGCGACGCCGCGACGCTCGTGCCGCTCGCGCTCCACCAGGCCTCCGGCGACGCCGGCATCCTCGCCCGCCAGTACTCCTCGGCCAAGGGCTGGGTCGACCACGTCGAGGGTCTCGCCGGCGAGGGACGGGTCTGGGACGAGGGCCTGCAGCTGGGCGACTGGCTCGATCCGACCGCCCCGCCGGAGAACCCGATGGAGGCCGTCACCGACCCCCACCTGGTCGCGACCGCGTACTTCGCCCGATCCGCCGCGGCCGTCTCCGAGATGGCCACGGTGCTGGGCCGGGCCGAGGACGCCGCGCGCTACGCGGCGCTCGCCGCCGAGGTCCGCACCGCCTTCGTCGCGCGCTACCGCGTCGACGCCGCGGGCGAGCAGGACCCGAGCGCCGACACCCAGACCGCCTATGCGCTCGCGATCGCCTTCGACCTCGTGACCGACGAGGACGCGCGCCGCCGCATCGGCGACCGGCTCGCGCAGCTGGTCCGCGAGTCGGGCTACACCGTCGCCACCGGCTTCGCCGGCACGCCGCTCGTGACCTGGGCGCTCAGCGCGACCGGGCACCTCGACGAGGCGTACGGCCTGCTCCAGAGCCACGAGGCGCCGTCATGGCTGTCGACCATCGACCGCGGCGCGACCACCATCTGGGAGCGCTGGGACTCGATGCTCGCCTCGGGCGACGTGAACCCCGGCGACATGACCTCGTTCAACCACTACGCGCTCGGCTCGGTCGCGGACTGGATGCATCGCGTCGTCGGCGGCCTCGCGCCCGCGGAGCCCGGCTACCGCCGTCTGCGTGTCGCGCCGCGCCCCGGCGGCACGCTCACACGCGCCACGGTCCGCCACCTCACCCCGTACGGGCCCGCCAAGGTCGCCTGGACTCTGGACGACGCGGCGCTCACCGTCGCCTTCGAGGTGCCGGCCGGCACCTCGGCCGACGTCGACATCCCCGGCGCGGCGCCCGCGGTCGTCGGGCCCGGCCGCCACGAGGTCGTGGTCGACCGGGACGACATGGACCGCGCGCTCGCCGCGACCGCGCCGCTGCCCGCCTAGCCGCCGCATCGTCCCCACCCACGGGAGGGCGGCGCCCGGCCTGCTCAGCGAGGCAGCGCCGCCTCGGCGGCGGCACGCCCGGCCGCGACCACCGCGCCGAGATCCCTGGTCTGCCACCAGGTCCGGCCGCGGAGGTCGGGGGAGAGGACGAGCACGTCGTCCCGGGTCGAGAGCTCACGGACCACCCTCGAGCTCGAGTACCCCGGCACGTCCCAGTCGGGCGCGACCCGCACCGCGAGCACGGGCGTGGCCCCCAGCGCGAGGGTCTCCTCGAGCGGCAGGTTGGCCTTGAGGCCACCGTCGAGCAGCCTGCGGCCGTCGAGCTGCACGGGGCGGAACAGCCCGGGCACCGAGATGGTCGCGCGCAGCGCGTCGACGAGCGATCCGCGCTCGATCACCGTGGCGCGGCGGGAGGCGACGTCGGTCGCGACGGCGGCGAAGCGCATCGGCATGTCCTCGATCCGCACGTCGCCGCCGATGAGGTCCACCACCGAGGCGCGCAGCGCCTCGGCATCGAGCAGCCCGGCTCCGGGCCGGCGCGGCACGGTCGCCACGTCCTGCCAACGCACGTCGAGAAGCAGGTCCTCGAGCCGGTCGGGGTCGATCCCCATCGCGAACGCGGCGCCGACGAGCGCACCCGCGGACGTCCCGACCACCAGACCCGGCCGGATGCCCCGCGCGTGCATCACCTGGAGCACCCCGATGTGCGCGCCGGCGAGGGTGCCGCCGCCACCCAGGCAGAGGCCCAGCCCGGGCGCGTGTACGTCGATCACCCCCACACTCTAGGTGGGGCCCCGGCGCACCCGCCCAACAGCCCCAGCCTCGCCCCGCGGCCCGGCGGCCCCGCGGCCCCGCCGGCAATCGTGAGGACTCGTGACGCTTCCCGCCTCTCGCGGGCATCAACCGTGAGGAATCGTGACGCACCGCCGGAGGCGACACGAAGGCGGGCCCCTCCCGGAGGAGGGGCCCGCCTTGGTCGACGCGCGGCGGCGTCAGTTCTTGGTGCGGTTCGGGCTCGCCACGAGGCTGTCGGCGGACTTCGCTGCCGGCTTGGCATCGGACTTCGCCGCCGGCTTGGCGGCGGAGGCGCGCTTCGCGGCGGGCTTCGACGCCGTCGCCCGCTTGGCGGCGGGCTTGGCGGCCGGCTTCGACGCCGGCGTGGCCGCGGCCTGCGCCGCCGCGACGGGCACCATGCGCTGCAGCTGCGTGACGTGATCGGGGTTGAGCTCGGCCACCGAGGACACGCCCAGCAGCTTCATCGTGCGGACGATCTCCTTGGACAGGATCTCGATGGTGCGGTCGACGCCCTCGCGACCGCCTGCCATGAGCCCGTACAGGTAGGCGCGGCCCACGAGCGTGAAGTCGGCGCCGCAGGCGAGCGCGGCGACGATGTCGGCGCCCGCCATGATGCCGGTGTCCACGACGATCTCGGTCTTGCCCTTGAGCTCCGCGGCCACCGACGGCAGCAGGCGGAACGGGATGGGGGCGCGGTCGAGCTGGCGGCCGCCGTGGTTCGACAGCACGATGCCGTCGACGCCGCGGTCGACCACGGCCTTGGCGTCGTCGAGCGTCTGGATGCCCTTGACCGCGACCTTGCCGGGCCACTGGTCGCGGATCCACTCGAGGTCGTCGAAGTCGACGGTCGGGTCGAACAGGCTGTCGAGCAGCTCGCCGACGGTGCCGTCCCACTCCGACAGCGACGCGAACGTGAGCGGCTCGGTGGTGAGGAAGTTGAACCACCACTCGGGCCGCGGGATCGCGTTGAGGACCGTCTTGGGGGTGAGCTGCGGCGGGATGGTGAAGCCGTTGTAGCTGTCCCGCAGGCGCGCTCCCGCGGCCGGCACGTCCACCGTGACGAGCAGCGTGTCGAAGCCCGCGTCGGCCGCGCGCTGCATCAGCTGCATCGACTTGTCCCGGTCCTTCTGCATGTACAGCTGGAACCAGTTGCGGCCGTCGGGGTTGGCCTCGCGCACGCCCTCGGGGGACGTGGTGCCGAGCGTCGACAGCGAGAACGGGATGCCCGCCGCGCCGGCGGCCGACGAGCCCGCCCGCTCGCCCTCGGCCTGCATCATGCGGGTGAAGCCGGTGGGGGCGATGCCGAACGGCATCGCGGACCGGCCGCCGAAGATCTCGACGGACGTGTCCACGTTCGACACGTCGCGCAGGATCGCCGGGTGGAACTCGATCTCGCGGAACGCGCGCCGCGCCCGGGCGAGCGACAGCTCCTCCTCGGCCGCGCCGTCCGTGTAGTCGAACGCGCCCTTGGGCGTGCGTCGCTTGGCGATCGCGCGCAGATCCGCGATGGTGTGGGCCTTCGCCAGGCGGCGCTTGCGGCCGTCCAGCTCGAGCGGCTTGAAGCGCATGAGCGGAGCCAGGTCCGCCGGCCGGGGAATTCGGCGCTCCATCTTCATCGGTTCAGTGTCCCTTCATCCGGACAGATCAGCGAGCCTGGGGCTCGAACACGCGTGGGTTGAACGTACGCGCGACCAGGTCGCGCAGCGACTCGAGCGAGCCGGAGACCGCGCCGATCGCGCGGCCCTGGATGAGCACGTTGCCGATCGCGGTGGCCTCGACCGGGCCGGCCACGACGGGCATGCCGGCGCGGTCCGCGGTGCGCTGGCACAGGAGCTCGTTGAGCGAGCCTCCGCCGGTGATGTGGATCCGGTGGATGTCCTGCGCGGACAGGGCCCCCGCATCGTGCACCGCGTCGGCGAAGGCCTGCGCGAGGCTCTCGACGATGCAACGCGCCATCTGGGCGCGCGAGCCGGGGACGCGCAGGCCGCGCTCCGCGAGCCACGTCGAGATGCGGGCGGGCATGTCGCCGGTGGGCATGAAGACGTCGTCGTTCGCGTCGAAGATGTCGACGTCGCCGCCCACGGCGGCGGCCTCCGCGAGCAGGCGCTGGAGGTCGACCTTCTCGCCGTCCCGCTCCCACGTGCGGATGGTCTCCGACAGGATCCACAGGCCCATGACGTTGTGCAGGAACCGGGTGCGGCCGTCGACGCCGCCCTCGTTGGTGAAGTTCGCCTCGCGCGCCGCGGTGCTGAGCACCGGCGACTCCGTCTCGACGCCCACGAGTCCCCACGTGCCGCACGAGATGTACGCGCCGCCGGGCTCCGTCATGGGGGTCGCGACCACCGCGGAGGCGGTGTCGTGCGAGCCGACGGCGATGACGGGCGTGTCGCCCGCGAGGCCCGTCGTCTCGGCGACGTGCGGGAGGACGGTGCCGATGTGCTCGCCCGGCTGGACGATGCGCGGGAACAGCCCGCGCGGCAGGCGCAGGCGGTCCATGAGCTCGCCGTCCCAGCACTTGGTCGCCACGTCGAGGAGCCCCGTGGTGGAGGCGTTGGTCGCCTCGGCCACGGTCGCGCCGGTGAGGTAGTACGCCATGAGGTCGGGCACGAGCAGCAGCCGGTCGGCGACGCCGAGCATGCCGGCCTCGCGCTCCACCGCCAGCTGGTAGAGCGTGTTGAACGGCAGGAACTGCAGGCCGTTGCGCGCGTAGAGCAGGGAGAACGGCTCGTCGGCGTGCACCAGGTCCACGCCGTGCGCGGTGCGCTCGTCGCGGTAGTGGAACGGCTCGCCGAGGACGCGGCCGCCGCGGAGGAGGGCGTAGTCGACCGCCCACGAGTCGATGCCGATGGACTGGATCCCGTCCTCCCAGCGCGACGCCGAGCGCAGCCCGTCGAGGACGTGCGCGTACAGCTGCTGGAGGTTCCAATGCTGCCCGTCGGGCGTGTGCACCGGACCGTTGGGGAAGCGGCCCATCTGGCGGAGCTCGAGGGTGTCGGGGCCCACCTGTCCGACCATGACGCGACCGGAGGTCGCGCCCAGGTCGACCGCGGCGACCGCGGCGGTCATCGGAGGAAGGCCGCCGCCACGCCGGCGTCCACGGGGATGTGGAGGCCGGTGGTGTGCGACATGTCGGGGCCGGTGATGACGGCCGCGGCGTTCGCGACGTGCTCGGGGAGCACCTCGCGCTTCAGGATCGTGCGCTGAGCGTAGAACTTGCCCAACTCTTCCTCCTCGATTCCGTAGGTCTTGGCGCGGTTCGCGCCCCAGCCGCCGGCGAAGATGCCGGAGCCGCGCACCACGCCGTCGGGGTTGATCCCGTTGACCTTGATGCCGTGCTCGCCCAGCTCGACCGCGAGCAGGCGCACCTGGTGGGCCTGGTCCGCCTTGGTGGCGGAGTAGGCGATGTTGTTCGGGCCGGCGAACACGGAGTTCTTCGACGCGATGTAGACGATGTCGCCGCCCATGCGCTGCGCGATCATCACGCGGGCCGCGGCCTGCGAGACGAGGAACGAGCCCTTGGCCATGACGTCGTGCTGGAGGTCCCAGTCCTTCTCGGTGGTCTCGAGCAGCGGCTTGGACAGCGACAGGCCGGCGTTGTTGACGATGAGGTCGACGCCTCCGAAGGCCAGCACCGCCTCGCCCATGGCCGCCGCGACGGCCTCGGGGTCCGCGACGTTCGCGGCGACGCCGACGGCAACGTCGGTCGAGCCGAGCTCGGCGGCCGCGGCCTGCGCCTTCTCGAGGTCGAGGTCCGCGATGACGACGCACGCGCCCTCGGCGACCAGGCGGGTCGCGATGGCCTTGCCGATGCCCGAGGCGGCGCCGGTGACGAGTGCGACGCGCGTGGCGTGCGACTTCGGCTTCGGCATGCGCTGGAGCTTGGCCTCCTCGAGCGCCCAGTACTCGATGTTGAACTTCTCGGCGTCCGAGATGGGCGTGTAGGTCGACAGCGACTCGGCGCCGCGCATCACGTTGATCGCGTTGATGTAGAACTCGCCGGCCACGCGCGCGGTCTGCTTGTTCGCGCCGAACGAGAACATGCCGACGCCGGGCACCAGGACGATCGCCGGGTCCGCGCCGCGGATCGCGGGGGAGTCCTCGGTCGCGTGCGCGTCGTAGTACGCCTGGTAGTCCTTGCGGTACTCCTCGTGCAGCTCGTGGAGGCGCGCGATCGAGTCCTCGATCGGGGCGTCCGCCGGGAGGTCGAGGACCATCGGCTTGACCTTGGTGCGCAGGAAGTGGTCGGGGCAGGACGTGCCGAGCGCCGCGAGGCGCGGGTGCTCCGCGTGGGCGAGGAAGTCGAGGACCACGTCGGCGTCGGTGAAGTGGCCGACCATCGGCTTGTCGTACGACGCGATGCCGCGGATCACCGGGGCGAGCGCGATCGCCTTGGCCTTGCGCGCCTCGTCCGCGAGCGCGCCGTAGCCGTCGAGCGCGGGGCCGAAGGGCTCCGCCTTGCCGTGCTCCGCGATGTAGCGGGCGGCGGTGTCGATGATCTCGAGCGAGCGCGCCTCGCACTCGTCGGAGGTGTCGCCCCACGCGGTGATGCCGTGGCCGCCGAGCACGCAGCCGATCGCCTGCGGGTTGGCCTCCTTGATGGCGGCGATGTCGAGGCCCAGCTGGAAGCCGGGGCGGCGCCACGGCACCCACACGACCTTGTCGCCGAAGATGGTCGCGGTCAGCTCCTCGCCGTCCGCGGCGGTCGCGATCGCGATGCCGGCGTCGGGGTGGAGGTGGTCGACGTGCGCCGAGTCGACGAGGCCGTGCATGGCGGTGTCGATCGAGGGCGCGGCGCCGCCGCGGCCGTGGAGGCAGTAGTCGAAGGCGGCGACCATCTCGTCCTCGCGCTCGACGCCGGGGTAGGTGTCGACCAGGCCGCGGAGGCGGTCGAGGCGGAGCACGGCGAGGCCGTTGGTGCCGAGCGTGCCGAGGTCGCCGCCCGAGCCCTTGACCCACACGAGCTCGATCGGCTCGCCGGTCGCGGGGTCGGTGTCGGTGCCCTTGGCGGAGGTGTTGCCGCCGGCGTAGTTGGTGTTCTTGGGATCGGAGCCCAGGCGGTTGGAGCGCGCGATGAGCTCCGCGGCGGTCGTGGAGGTGGGGACGGTCACGGTGAAGCCTTTCGGGAGTACGGGGGACCTTCGGTGTGGACGATGCGGGGGTGCCGGGCGGGCTCGAGGAGGAGCCCGCCCGGCGAGGGGGGAGGGGTCAGGCGCCCCAGCCGGCCTGGACGCCGCCGACGCGCTCGTCGGCGATGGACGCGAGGTAGCCGGACTCGGCGAACGCCTTCATCGGGTCCGCGGGCAGGCCGCGCTCCTCGCGCCAGGCGGCGAGGTCCGCGCGGACGTCGGTGTAGAACGCGTCCATGAAGACCGAGTGCGCGCCGAGGACGTCGCCGGCCGCCTGTGCGGCGTCGAGCGCGTCGCGGTCGAGCAGCAGCGCGCGGGCCGTCATCTCCTGCACGTTGAGGACCGAGCGGATCTGGCCCGGGATCTTGTCCTCGATGTTGTGGCACTGGTCGAGCATGAACGCCGTGTCGCCGTCCTTGCCGTAGCCGCCGCCGCGCAGCACCTCGACGATGATGCGGAACAGCTGGAACGGGTCGGCGGCGCCGACGATGAGGTCGTCGTCCGCGTAGTTCCGCGAGTTGAAGTCGAACGAGCCGAGCTTGCCCAGGCGCAGCAGCTGCATGACGATGAACTCGATGTTGGTGCTGGGGGCGTGGTGGCCGGTGTCGAGGCACACGGTCGCGCGCTCGCCGAGCGCGGCGACCTGGGCGTACGAGGTGCCCCAGTCCGGCACGTCCATGTGGTAGAACGCCGGCTCGAAGATCTTGTACTCGAGCACCAGGCGCTGGTGCTCGCCGATGCGCGCGTAGATCTCGCGCAGGGACTCGGCGAGGCGGTCCTGGCGGCCGCGCATGTCGTCCTGGCCGCCGTAGTTGGTGCCGTCGGCGAGCCAGATCTTGAGGTCGCGCGAGCCGGTCTCGTCCATGATGTCGATGCACTCGAGGTGGTGGTCGATCGCCTGGCGGCGGACCTTCTCGTCGCGGTGCGTGAGCGAGCCGAGCTTGTAGACGTCGTCCTGGAACGTGTTCGAGTTGATGGTGCCGAGCGAGACGCCGAGGTCCTCGGCGTGCTTGCGGAGCACCGCGTAGTCGTCGACCTTGTCCCACGGGATGTGGAGCGCGACCGAGGGTGACAGCCCGGTGTACCTGTTCACCTGGGCGGCGTCCGCGATCTTCTCGAACGGGTCGCGGGGGGTGCCGGCCGTGCCGAACACCTTGAAGCGGGTGCCCGAGTTGCCGAAGGCCCACGAGGGAAGCTCGATGGCCTGCTCCTCGAGGCGGCTGGCGACGTGGCTGCTGAAGGCCATCGTTTCTCTCCTTTGAGCGAGGGGGCGGGTCGTGCGTCGACCCTCTCAATGAATCGTTTCAAAAGTTACGCGTGCGAGGTGGTCGCCGTCAAATCGGCAGGCCCTCCCGGGCACGGTGGAAGGTTTCAGTATCCTGGCCGCAGTCGAGTCGGGGAGGCCGTCGGGTGGTCAGCGTCAAGGAGGTCGCGGCGCATGCGGGCGTGTCCGTGGGCACCGTGTCGAACGTGCTCAACCGCCCCGACCAGGTCAAGGCGGAGACGGTCGAGCGCGTGCGCGCCGCCATCGACGCGCTCGGCTACGTGCCCAACGCCGCGGCACGCCAGCTCCGCGCCGGACGCAGCCGCAGCCTCGCACTGCTCGTGCTCGACGTGGGCAACCCGTTCTTCACCGACGTCGCGAGGGGCGCCGAGGCTCGCGCCGCGCGCGAGGGCATGAGCGTGTTCCTCGCGAACTCCGACGACTCGACCGAGCGCGAGGGCCTCCATCTCGACGTCTTCGAGCAGCAGCGCGTGGGCGGCGTGCTCATCTCGCCCGCGGGCGACGACCTCGCGCGCCTCGCGCAGATGCGCGCGCACGGCATCCCGGCCGTGCTCGTCGACCGGGAGGCGGGGGAGTCCGGCTTCTCCTCGGTCGCGGTCGACGACGTCGCCGGCGGCACCCTCGCGGCGCGCCACCTGCTCGAGACCGGCCGCCGCCGGCTCGCGTTCGTCGGCGGGCCGCTCCGCATCCGCCAGGTCGCGGACCGCTTCGCCGGCGCCTCCGCGGCGGTCGCGCAGGAGCCGGCCGCGACCCTGCGCCTGTGCGGCGCCGACGAGATGTCGCTCGACGAGGGCAAGCGCGTGGGCGAGGCGCTCGCGCCCCTGATCCGCGAGGGCCGCATCGACGGCATCGTCGCCGCGAACGACCTGCTCGCCATCGGCATCCAGCGCGCGCTGCTGTTCGCCGACGACCCGGTGCGGGTCCCCGAGGACGTCGCCCTGGTGGGCTACGACGACATCGCCTACGCCGCCTCGGCGGTGGTGCCGATCTCCTCCATCCGGCAGCCGAGCGCGCTCATCGGCGCCACCGCGGTCGAGCTCGTGCTCGAGGCCGGCGAGGGCCGGCCTGCGCGCAGCGTCGTGTTCGCGCCCGAGCTCGTCGTCCGCGAGTCCAGCGCCTCGGCCCCGGCCTAAGCCGCAACCCTCGCGATAGCCTGCCCGGAGGAACCCGCACCAGGCAGGAGCAGGCATGTCACCGACCCGACCCGTCCGTATCGCCGTCCAGATCCAGCCCCAGCACGCGCCCTACGCACGCATCCGCGAGGTCGCGGCGGAGCTCGAGGACGCCGGCGTCGACGTGCTGTTCAACTGGGACCACTTCTTCCCGCTGTACGGCGATCCCGACGGCCTCCACTTCGAGTCGTGGACCATGCTCGCGGCGCTCGCCGAGCAGACCTCGCGCGTGGAGATCGGCGCGCTCGTCAACTGCAACAGCTACCGCAACGCCCACCTCCAGGCGGACATGGCGCGGACCATCGACCACATCAGCGCGAAGGGTGGCACCGGGCGGTTCATCCTCGGCACCGGCTCGGGGTGGTTCGAGCGCGACTACGCGGAGTACGGGTACGAGTTCGGCACCGCGGGATCCCGCATCGCGGACCTGGGCGAGGCGCTGCCGGCGATCGAGGAGCGGTGGGCGCGGCTCAACCCGCCGCCGACGCGCCGCATCCCCGTGCTCGTCGGCGGCGGGGGCGAGCGCAAGACGCTGCGGCTCGTCGCCCGGCACGCCGACATCTGGCACAGCTTCTCCGACGCACCCACGCTCGAGCGCAAGCTCGGGATCCTCGCCGGGCACGGCGAGGCCGTGGGGCGCGACGTGTCCGAGATCGAGGTCTCGGTCGAGGTCGGGCGGCGCGGCATCGCGGAGGCCGAGGAGCTCCACGCGCTCGGCGCGACGCTCTTCACCATCGGCGCGGGCGGCCCCGACTACGCGATCCCCGCGCTCGACGAGTGGCTGTCGTGGCGTGACGGGCTGAACGCGACCCGCGCCGCCGGCTAGGCCGCGGGACCGGTCGAGCCCCGCACCACGAGGCGCGGCTCGAGCGTGATCTCGGCGACCTCGCGGTCGCCGTCGATGCGCGCGCGCAGCAGCCGCATCGCCTCGCGGCCCATGGCCTCGCGCGGCTGCTCGACGGTGGTGAGGGCCGGACGCACGAGCCGCCCCGCCTCCGCGTTGTCGTAGCCGACCACGCTGAGGTCCGTCGGCACCCCGAGCCCCCGGTCGAGCGCGTCGGACAGGACCGCGGTCGCGATCCGGTCGTTGCCCGCGAAGCACGCGGTGGGGCCGTCCGGCGCACCCACGCGGTCGAGCAGCCGGGCGACCCCGTCGTCGCCGGCGTCGATCACGTGCGGGGCGAGCCCCGCCGCGCGCATCGTGCGCTCGAAGCTGTCGCGGCGCGCGGTCGCCGCCGCACGGCGGGACGATGCGAGGTGGGCGATGCGGCGATGCCCGAGGCTGATGAGGTGGGAGACGGCCGCCTCCGCACCGTGCTCGTCGTGGTTGCGGACCACGCTGACGCGCCGCGGGGGAGCGAAGGGGCGCCCGACCATCACCACCGGGCGGCGCGCGGCCGCGCGGTCCAGCGTCCCGCCGTCGAGCATCGCCGAGATGACGATGACGCCGTCGACGCCGAGGTCGAGGATCTCGTCGAGCCGGCGCGCGAGCACCTCGGCCGAACCGCGGCCGTGGCCGATGATCGTGCCCAGGCCGGTCGCGTCCGCGTCCTCCTCGATCCCGTGGACCACGTCCGCGAAGTACGGGTTCGCGAGGTCGCTCACGAGCAGCCCGACCATCTGCGTGCGGCCGCGTGCCAGGCCGCGTGCCAGGGCGTTCGAGTGGTAGCCGAGCTCGTCGGCGACCTCCAGGATGCGGGTGCGGGTGGCGTCCGAGACGCCCGCGTCCCCGCGGATCGCGAGCGACACGAGGGACTTGGACACCCCCGCGGCGCGCGCGACGTCGATGATGGTCGGCGCGGGTCTCGCGGGCGTGGTCACCCTGCTGTTCTAGCAGAACGTCGGGTGAACGTCGGGCGAATTCGAGGGAACGGATCGGTGCCGGGCTGGAACGCTCCAGTAGCGTCCAGAACGTGACCCACTCGACCCTCACCGCCCCGGTCCTCCCGGCCGCCGACGCCGCCGCGGGCATGCCCCGGCCGCGTGC
Organism: Demequina litoralis; assembly: GCF_030418455.1. Lineage (GTDB taxonomy): Bacteria > Actinomycetota > Actinomycetes > Actinomycetales > Demequinaceae > Demequina > Demequina litoralis. The sequence goes on along the minus strand of NZ_JAUHPW010000001.1, from coordinate 549,940 downwards.
CCTGCTGCTCGACTTCGGCGGCGTCATCGTGACCACCGCCAAGCGCGGGACGGGCCTCGACGACGCCGCGGCGCTCGCGGCCGGGATGCTCGACCGCGGGCTCGTGCCCGTCCCGGTCGGGGACGTGCGCCGCAGCCTCGAGGCCGGCCTCACGGCCCTCACGCACTGGAAGCACGCGTCGAGCCGCCGGCTCGAGCCGCGCGAGCTCGCGCCCCGCGAGATCGTCGGGGACTTCCTCGCCGCCGAGCTGCCCGCCCGCTCCCGTGCGCTCCTCGTCGCCGAGTCCTCCGAGCTGCTCGACGCGCTCCAGACGCTCATCAGCGACCACCACCTGCGCCCCGGCGTGCGGCGCCTGCTCCAGCTCGCGCGCAGCCGGGCGATCCCGGTTGGCATCGTCTCGAACGCCCACTCCGGCCGCAGCCACCGCCGCATCCTCGCGGAGCTGGGCCTCGCCGACGCGTTCGCCGTGCAGGTGTACTCGGACGAGGTCGGCATGCGCAAGCCCAACCCCGGCATGCTCGAGCTCGCCGCCGCCGCGACCGGCGTGGCCCCGGAGCACTGCTGGTACGTGGGCGACACGTTCGACCGGGACGTGGTGGCCGCGCGCCGGGCGGGCATCGGGGCCGCTATCGTCACGCGCGACAAGCACACCGACCACCCGCCGTTCGCGGTCGCACAGCGGCCCGACGCGGTCTTCGACACCCCGGCCGAGCTGGCCGACGCCTTCGAGGCCGCCCTCGCCGCGCCGGCGGACGAGGTCGACGAGGCGCCCGCCGCATCGTCCCCGCGCGCTCCCCGCCGCGGGGCGCTGCTCATCGACCACGGCGGCGTGATCTCCGCCTCGCATCCCGACGTCGACGCGCTGCTCGCGCTCGGCGAGCACCTCTCGCGCCTGCTGTCGACGGCGGAGGCGCCGCTGAGCGCCGACGAGGCCGCGACCATGATCCGGGTCGCTCGTGAGCGTCGAGCCGAGCGCAAGGGCGGCTCGCTCGCCGAGACGACGCCGTTCGAGTTCTGGGTCGAGTGCTTCGGTGCCGACCTCGACGACCGGGCGCGGGCCGTCCTCACCGCCGAGGCCGTCGACCTCATGCACCGCTACGGCAGGGCCAAGAGCCGCCGCACGCTGCGCGCCGGGGTCGCCGAGGCGATGGAGCGGGCCCGCGACCTGGGGATGCCCATCGTGGTGGTCTCCAACACCCTGTCCGGACGCGCGGTGCGCGACGCGTGCGCCGCCCACGGGCTCGCGCCGCTCATCGGCGCGTACGTCTGCTCCGACGAGCACGGTGTGCGCAAGCCGCACGTCGGCATCGTCGAGGAGGCGCTCCGGATCGCCGACGCGGACCCCGCGTCGTCCTGGTTCTACGGCGACAAGCCCCACGCCGATGCGGAGGCCGCGCTCGCGGCCGGCATCGGCCGCCGCGTCATGGTGCGCGGCGGGGCCGTCGTCGACGACGTGCTCGACTCCGCGCTGGCCGCCGGCAAGGCGACCGACGTGGTGGACGACGCGAACGGCCTGCTCGCGCTCCTGCGACAGGTCACCCCGACCCCTGCAGTCTCCTGACACCACCCGTTCCGATGGAGGAGCTCCTCATGTCCCAGACCACCGCCCCCGACGAGCGCACCGGAAGGCTGCGCGGCACCGTCGCCGGCCTGCCCCGCGACCTCACGGGCTCGCAGAAGCTCATGGTCTTCGTGCTCTCGATGGCGCTCTCCGGCGTCGCGAACCTCGTGCTCGAGATCGTCCCCGACGTCACGATCGGCCCGGTCGACGTCTCCGTCAGCTACTTCGTGTTCGTGCCGCTCGCGCTCGTCGCGCTCCTCAACCCGTTCTGGGCCGCCCTCGGCGCCCCGATCGGCGAGGTCATCTTCGTCGACCTGCTCATGGGCGACTTCTCCGGCCTGGCCGAGGTCGAGGGCATCATCCAGATGTTCCTCGCGCTCTACATCGCCGGCTCGCTCGTGCGGAACCCGCGCAACCGCCTCCAGATCGCGATCGCCGCGGTCACCGTCGTGGTCATCGACAAGGCGCTGTCCGCCATCGTCGACCTGTCGAAGGTGTGGATCGGCGTCGAGGACGCCGAGTTCGTCGAGGGCCTGCCCGAGTCGATCCTGCTCCTCGAGGGCATCGGCTACGCGGTCGACATCCTCATGAGCGGCGTCCTCTTCGGCGTCATCCCCGCCATCTGGCTGATCCCCGCGCTCCACGGCCGCATCGAGCCGCTGCTCGGCATGCGTCCCCGCGTGCCCGGCGAGCCCATCCAGGGCTCGGCGCCGCGCAACGGCATGTTCGTCGCGATCGCGGTCGCCCTCAGCGTCGCGTCCTTCTTCTTCGCCTTCCTCGAGGCGTGGGACATCGAGCTCGGCGTCTTCGAGCCCGAGTGGCTCGACACGTACGGCCCCGGCTTCATCTGGGTCGGCATCGGCGCCGCGGCCATCGCCTTCCTCGTCGGCGTCGCGCTCGCCCGGCTCGCGCGCCGCTCCAAGGACAACGAGAACTGACAACCGCGTGCGGGCCGGGGCACGCGCCCCGGCCCGCACCGCCACTTCCAGAAGGACACGGCCATGACCGCCCTCATCGAGCTCGATCGGCTCAGCTTCCGGTATCCGGGAGCCGACCGGGACACCCTGCGCAACGTCTCCCTCACCATCGAGGAGGGCGACTTCGTCGCCGTCATCGGCGGCAACGGCTCCGGCAAGACGACGCTGTGCAAGACCTTCAACGGGCTGGTCCCGCACTACTGGGCCGGCGACTTCGCCGGCGAGGCGCGCGTCGCGGGCCTCGACACCTACGAGTCGTCGGTCGCCGAGCTGTCCGGCATCGTCGGCTACGTCTACCAGGACTTCCAGAACCAGCTGGTGCGTCCTCGCGTGCGCGACGAGGTCGAGTTCGGCCCCATGAACTTCGGCATGGAGGACTTCCAGGCGCGCGGCGCGGAGGCGATGGCGATGCTCGGCATCGACCACCTCGCCGAGCGCTTCGTGTGGCAGCTGTCCGGCGGCCAGGCGCACCTCACGGCGCTCGCGTCGGTGCTGTCGATGCGGCCGCGGATCATCGTGGTCGACGAGCCCGTCGCCGAGGTCGACCCGGCCGGCGCCCACGCGCTCTACGAACGGCTCACACAGCTGAACCGCGACCACGGCATCACGGTGGTGGTGATCGAGCACCACGCCGAGTTCATCTCGCAGTACGCCAAGTCCGTGATCCTCATGGACGACGGCGCTCCCGTGTGGCACCTGCCGGTGGCCGAGGCCGCCGCGCGCGCCGACGAGCTCGCCACCCACGGCATCCCCGCCCCGCAGATCGTCGACGCCTGCGCCGCGCTCGACGTCCCCGGCGCACCGCGCACCGTCGCCGAGGCGGCCACGCTCCTGCGCGACGCCGGCGCGGTGCCGCGCCTCGCATCGTCCCTCCGTACGGACGATGCGGCGGCGCCGCACGCGCCCGGGCGCCCGGTCGTCACCGCATCGTCCCTGTCCCACGGCTACCGCACGGTCGCGGGCGACCTCATGCCGGTGCTCCACGACGTCGACCTCGCGATCCATGCGGGGGACCGCGTCGCGCTGGTCGGCGGCAACGGCGCCGGCAAGTCGACCCTCATGCGTCTCCTCGGCGGCCTGCAGGTGCCGCGCGGCGGCAGCATCGTCCTGGACGGCGTCGACACCCGGTCCCGGTCGAGCGCCCGCCTCGCCGACCACGCCGCGTACCTGTTCCAGCGACCCGAGCAGATGTTCCTCAAGGACTCGGTGCGGGCCGACGTGCGCCTGCACCCCGCCGGACGCGGACGGCCCGACGCCGACGCGCTCGTCGACCGCGTGCTCGACCGCGTGCGGCTGACCGACCTGGCGGACCGCGACGGCCGCACGCTCTCGGGCGGTCAGCAGCGGCGCGCGACGCTCGCGATCGGGCTCGCGATGAGCCCCGCGCTGCTGCTCGCCGACGAGCCCACCGCCAGCCTCGACGTCGCCAGCCGCGACAGCGTGATCGCCATGCTCGACGAGCTGTCCGGCACGATCGCGGCGGCCGTTGTCGCCACCCACGACATGCACCTCGTCGCCGAGTGGGCGACCCGCGTGATCGTGCTCGAGCACGGGCGGATCGTGGCCGACCTGCCGCCACGCGACCTGTTCGCGGACGATGCGCTGCTCGCGCAGGCGCGGCTGGTGCCCCCGCAGATCGTCGCGCTCGGACGGGAGCTGGGGCTCGACCCGGTGCCGCTGTCCGTGGCCGGCTGGCGCGACGCGGTCGCGCCGACCCGGACGGAGGCCCACGCATGAGCCGCAAGACCAGGGACGTCCTGTCCGTCGAGTGGGTGAAGCTCGAGCTCATCCGCACCGCGTACGCGACCCGCGGCGGGCTGTTCGCGAAGATGGACCCGCGCATGGTGATCGGCTGGTACCTGCTGCTCGCGGTCGCGCCGTGGATGACCCACAACTTCACCACGATCCTCGCGCTGTTCGTCCTCACCGCCGCCAGCGCCGCGCTGGCCCGGGTGGGTCCGCTCGTGCTCGGGCTGTTCCTCTTCGGCTTCATCACCGACTTCCTCTACGCGTTCCTCGCGGCGTGGCTGTTCGGCGGCGACGCCAACACCGCCATCGCGCTGATCGAGATCAACCTCAAGCTCGCGACCGTGTCGCTCGCCTCGATCGCGGCCTTCGTGTCGCTCGACCCCGAGAAGCTCAGCACGGGGCTGCTCGCGCTCGGTGCGCCGGAGCTGCTGGCGTTCGGGGTGAGCTACGGGTACCGGATGATGCCGATCCTGTTCGAGGAGTTCGGGATCGTGTTCACCGGCCTGCGGCTGCGGTCCGCGCCGGGGCCGCGCGGCTTCCTCGGGCTGCGCGCGCTGTGGCGGTGGGGGACCTACGCCGTGCAGGCCTTCTATCCGATCTTCCTCAACACCGCCAAGAGCGTGCGGACCACGGTCGAGTCGCTCGAGACGCGCGGCTTCACCGCGAACCAGGGGCGCGAGCTGCGGATCGCGCGGCTGAGCATCGGCGGCCTCGACATGGCCGTGGTCGGGGTGACGGTGGTGGCCGTGGTGGCCGCGTTCGGGCTCGGCACGAGGTGGCCGCTGGGCTGACCCGGTCGGGCCCGCTCCCCGCGCCCCGGCGCCCCTCCGGCGGGACAATGGAGGAGGGGCATCCACCCCTCCGTGGAGTCGGAGAGAGGGTGATCGACATGGGCTCCACACTCGCAAGGATGCGGTTCACGATGCTGTGGCTGGTGGCCGGCATCGCGCTCCTCGGAGCGGCCGTGATCTTCTTCTACGAGCCGGACGTGCTCGAGGAGGCGGTCGGCGGCCAGATGGAGGGCGAGGCCGTGACCATGGGCATGGCCCTCATGATGGCGGGCATGGCGGCGTTCCCGCTCGCGCTGGCCGTCGCGTCGCTGTTCGTGCCGGGACGGGCGAACGCCATCACCAACCTGGTCGGCGGCGTCGCGCTCGGAGCCTTCGGGCTGTTCGCGGCGGGCAGCGAGCTCGGCGGGGGCGTGTTCCACGCCCACCTGCTGCTCGCGCTGGTCGGGGCGGCGACCGCATGGACCATCGCGGCGCTGAGCGTCGTCGCGTTGCGGCGGCACTCGCTCGAGGAGGCCCCGCCGGGCTCGCTGAAGCTCGAGTTCACCGCCAGGGCGAACGCCTGACGGGCGGCCGGGACGGCTCGCACCGGCCCGGCACCCGCCTCACCGGGCTCGCCGGCGCGTCGTCGTCGGCGGGCCCGTCGCATCGTCCCGCTCGGGGATCAGCCCTGCGGGCCGTGGATCTGGCGGTGCAGGCGCGCCATCCGCGCGTCGAGCTCCGCGGCCGTGCTCGCGGCCTCCCGCAGCTCGGTGGTGAGCTGGTCCGGGACCGCCGCATCGTACTTGTAGTAGATCTTGTGCTCGAGGCTCGCCCAGAAGTCCATCGCGATGGTGCGGAACTGGACCTCGACCGGGACCGACGTGCGGCCGGTCGACAGGAAGACCGGGATCTCGATCACGGCGTGCAGGCTCTGGTAGCCGTTGGGCTTGGGATGGGCGATGTAGTCCTTGACCTCGCGCACGGTGACGTCGTCCTGCTGCGTGAGCAGGGAGAACAGGCGGTGCACGTCGGCGACGAAGGAGCACGTGACACGCACGCCCGCGATGTCGGTGATGTGCGCGCGGATCGAGTCGAGGTCCCGGGCGACGCCCTTGCGCGCGACCTTCTCGAGCAGGCTCTCGGGCGACTTCACGCGGCTCGAGACGTGCTCGATGGGGTTGTAGTCGTGGAGCTCGAGGAACTCGTCGCGGAGGATCGACAGCTTGGTCTCGATCTCGCGCAGCCCGAACTCGTACTGCAGCAGGAACCGCTGGATGTCCTGACGCAGGGCCTTGACCTGGTCCGCGGTGACCGGCGGGGCGCTCGCGTGGCCGAGCGTCGCCATGGTCTCGAACGGAGTGATCTGCGTCATCGTGTCCCTGTCGTCGTCGGCCGGGGGCGGAACCGCCCCACCGTGTCTGACGCGCACCGGCGTCCTCGGGTTCCCGCGCATCCCCGGGTCGCGCATCGGCCCTGGTCGCGGGCGCGTACTGCGTCCGTGGTACGTCCAGATGCCTGCGCCCGGACGATGTGCGGCGGGTGCTGGACCGCGAGGCTGGAGGCGCCGAGAAGAAAAGAGGAGTCGACCACCATGTCCGCCCCCACCGCCCGCCGGGTGATCCCCGGAATCGTCACCCTCGGACTCGCCGCCGGCGTCGTCCTGGTCCCCAACGCGGCCTTCGCCGCCTGCAAGTCCGGCGACACCCAGAGCCGTCCCTCCACCACGACGCAGGGCCCCGGCCACGCGTTCCTGCCGGTCGCCGCGACCGTGTCCGACGAGATCGCGGTGCCCGCGATCGAGCCGACGGCCGTCGACCCCGAGCCGGTCGCGCCCGAGCCTGCCGCGGTCCCCGAGGAGGAGCGTCAGATCAGCCCCGAGCGTCTCGCGCTGCTGGGTCTGGTGCCGGAGCCGCTCCCGGTCGTCGCTGAGGAGAGCGTGGTGCCGCAGGCCATCGAGCAGGGTGTCCCGACACCGCTGCCCGCGGACGTCGAGGTGGAGCGTCAGGTGCGTCCTGAGCGTCTCGCGCTGCTGGGTCTGGTGCCGGAGCCGCTCCCGGTCGTCGCTGAGGAGACCGTGGTGCCGCAGGTCATCGAGCAGGGTGTCCCGACGCCGCTGCCCGCGGACGTCGAGGTGGAGCGTCAGGTGCGTCCCGAGCGCCTCGCGCTGCTGGGTCTGGTGCCGGAGCCGCTCCCGGTCGTCGCTGAGGAGACCGTGGTGCCGCAGGTCATCGCGCAGGGCGTCCCGACGCCGCTGCCGGCCGAGACTCCGGTCGTCGTGGACCAGCAGACCCCCATCCCTGCCACCACGACGACCGGTGCCACCGTCGTCGACACCACCGTCGACGACGTCGTCGCCACGGACGAGGACGCGCTCGCGCCCCAGTCCGAGGCTGTCGCGGAGGGCGCGCTCCTGGCAGACGCCGCCACCGCGACGACCCTGTCGCACACCGGTGTCGACGGCACGACGCTCGCCCTGGGCGGTGCGGGCCTCGGCGCCATCGTCATCGGCGGCGCGCTGCTCGCTTCCCGTCGCGTGCGCGGCTGAGGGGCCCGCGCACCCGACGCGAGGCGATGCGGGAGCCCCGGGGGAGACCCCGGGGCTCTTCGTCGCGCGGGGCGACGGCTGCACGGCCGCGCCGTCAACCGTGCCGTCGCCACATGTTCGTCCAACGTTCACGTGTTGCCCACGCCGCGCGCGTCGCGGGCCATGCAGGCTGGTGCCGACGCCGACCCGAAGGGGGAGCCATGGACACCCGACCGACGTCGCCCACCGAGCGGCCGCTCACCGACGGCGCGCACGAGATCGCCGCGCTCGCGGCACGCATCCGACAGGTCTCGTCCGAGCCCGCCGTCATGGGCCTCGCGACCAGGATCGCGCGCATCGCACAGGACATCGAGCGCGAGCACGCGACGCGCTGACGTCGACGCGTCGAAGGGGCCGGAAGCGGGCGTCCCCGGTCCGGGCTCCGGCCCGGACGTTCCAGCACGCGTTACCCTCGCACCGTGACAGACGACCGCGACGGCACCTCCGGCGCAGGCAACCCGCCGCGCCGCATGCCGCCCTCGATCCAGCCCCGCAGCGGGCAGGAGCGCCCCGGCACGGCGCGCCCGGCGCAGCCGGTACGCCGCGAGAGCGTGCGCCCGCAGCCCGCGCCCGAGCGACCGTCGACGCGCCAGCCCCAGCAGCAGGCCTACTCGACCCCGCCGGGACAGCAGCGACCCGCATCGTCCACCCGTCCGCAGGAGGCCCCGCCGGCCCAGCCGCCGGCCGCCCCCGCGCCCGCGAAGAGACGCAAGAAGCGCCACCCGGTCCGCAACACGCTCATCGCGCTGCTCCTCATCCTCGCGATCGCCGTCACGGCCTTCTACTTCTGGGTCGACTCCCGCATCAACCACGTCGATGCGCTGAGCGGCGCCAACGGCACGCCGGGGCTCACCGTGCTCATCGTCGGGTCCGACTCCCGCGAGGGCTGGGATGACGACGGCACCGAGGGCGCCCGCACCGACACGATCATGGTGCTGCACAAGCCCGAGTCCGGGCCCACCGCGCTCATCTCGATCCCGCGCGACTCCTACGTCGAGATCCCCGGATACGACCCCAACAAGATCAACGCGTCCTTCGCCTTCGGCGGTCCGCAGCTGCTGGTCGAGACGGTGGAGGGCGTCACCAACCTCACCATCGACCGGTACCTCGAGGTGGGATTCACCGGGGTGGGGGAGATCGTCGACGCGCTCGGCGGCGTCGAGCTCTGCTACGACCAGGACGTCGACGACAAGCTCAGCCGCCTCAAGTGGAAGGCGGGCTGTCACGTCGCCGACGGCGACAAGGCGCTCGCGTTCTCCCGCATGCGGTACTCCGACCCGCTGGGCGACATCGGCCGCACGCAACGCCAGCAGCAGGTCGTCGGCGCCGTCGCCGACGAGATCATGAGCCCGACCACCCTGCTCAACCCCTTCGAGCTGGTGCCGGTGGTGTCCGCGGGCCTCGACGCGTTCCGCGTGGACGAGGACGCCTCGCCGTTCGATCTGGCGCAGGTCGCGCTGGCCTTCAACTCGGCGCTGGGCGGCGACGCGGTGACCGGCACGCCGCCCATCGCGTCGATGGGCTACAGCGTCGCCGGGGTCGGCTCGACCGTCCTGCTCGACCCGGAGCAGGAGGACAAGTTCTGGCGCAAGATCGCCAACGGCAAGTTCAAGCCGGGCGCGGAGGTCGGCGGCGTCGAGTAGGCCTGCTGCGGGGCTCAGTCGACGTTGCGGGCCGGGCGGGTGGCATGCGCGCCCCAGCGGATCGTGCGCGTGACCAGCCCCGCCGCCGCGGGACCGAACGTCCGCGTCCGCCAGCGGTCGCGCCCCAGCTCCGCCCGCGCCCAGCCCGGCAGCAGCGCCACGGCGCCCGAGGCGAGCATCGCGTACGGGACCCGTGTCGCGCGGCCCACCGGCGGCTCCCTCAGCAGGAAGTCGGCCGCGTCGAGCGCCGCCTCCGACGCCTCGAGCTCCGGCCGGTAGCCCTCGATCGCCTCCCGCAGCTCCGCCACGGTCGACGGCAGCTCGGTCGCGCCGAGCCTGCGGCCCACCTCCGCGGACTGCGCGACGTAGGCGTCGCAGCCCGCCGCGTCGAGCGGGCGCTGCCCGAGGGCCTGGTGCGCCGCGAGGAACGAGTCGGCCTCCGCGACGTGCACCCACCGCAGCAGGTGCGGATCGCTGGCACGGTACGCCCGCCCGTCGGACGCCCTGCCGCGCACGCGCTCGTGGATGGCGCGGATGCGGTCGACCGTCTCCTGAGCGTCCTCCGCCGTGCCGAACGTCGTGAACGCGAGGAACGTCGCGGTCCGCGTGAGCCGCCCCCACGGGTCGCCCCGATAGCCCGAGTGCCCCGCCACGCCGGCCATCGCCAGCGGGTGCAGCGACTGCAGCAGCAGCGCGCGGAGCCCGCCCACGTACATCGACGAGTCGCCATGCACCCGACGGATCGCGCTCCCCGCCCGGAACCATCGCGGACCAGGGGTCTCGTGCACGCGTGCGCGGATCGCGGGGCCGTCGGGCCCGCCCACCCGCGCGAACAGCGCGGCGCCCATCCGCGCGCGCATGCGCTCGACGGGGCTCGCCGTGGTGGTCATGCCGTCAGTATCGCTCCCGAGCCTCCGGCGGGACGATGCGCCGCCCGGGTTAGGATGGCGCGCCGGTCTCACTCAGTCGTGAGCTGCATGCGAGGGCGGCACCGATCCGCCCTGCCGGCCGCCGACGAGTACCGTCCCTGGTAAGGAGGATCCGACCGGATGCCCACACGAGCAGTCGCGTCCTTGTACGCCCGCACCACGTCGCAGCGCGCCCGCGCCTGGGTGACGGTGTGGACCGTGGTGCTGCTGTTCTCGGGCCAGGGCTTCCGCTACCTGCTCGGGGTCCCGCTGTACTCGGTGCTCGTCGCGCTCACCGTCGCGGCCGTGGTCGTGACGTTCCGCCGGTTCCTCGGCAGCCTGCGCGTGCCGCCGCTCGTGGGCACCTTCACCGCGCTCGCGGCGCTGAGCGTGCTGTGGTCGCAGACCCGCGCCGTCACCGCCCTCGCCGCCGGTGTCCTCGCGATCACCACCTTCATCGCGGTGCTCATCGCGCGCGGCACCTCGCGCGGACAGTTCATGGCCTTCTTCTACCGCGGCCTCCAGGTCAGCCTGTTCGCCGGGCTGCTGTTCGAGATGTTCGTCGCCTTCGTGGTGCGCGCGGACCTGCCGCCGCTCGCGACGGACCTGTCGAGCATCGCGAAGGTCGACGGCGGGGGAGAGCCGATCCTGTGGTCGCGCAACAACCTGCTCGTCGGCGGCCCGATCCAGGGCTTCGTGGGCAACCGCAACCCGTTCGCCGCGATCGCGCTCCTCACCGCGATCGTCGCCGTGATCGTGCTGCTCGAGCGCCGCATCCGCCCGCTCGACGGCGCGATCACGCTTGCCGCCGCGGTGGCCGTGCACCTCCTCACCCTGTCCGCGACGGTGACCGTCGCGGCCGTGTACCTCACCGCGCTCACGGTCGCGGCGCTCGTGATCCGCCGCGTGCGGCCGTCCCTCAAGCGGCGGCTGTCGTTCGCCGTCCTCGCGTGCACCGCCATCGTCGCGGTGCTCACGCTGAAGTTCCGCGCCGAGATCTTCGCGATGTTCGATCGCGGCCCCGATGCGACCAACCGCACGATGATCTGGGACCAGGTGGTCCACTTCGCATGGCAGCGGCCCGAGGGTTGGGGCTACGTGGGCTACTGGCCCATCTGGGAGGAGCCGTACGCGACCATCGTCGACAAGGCCGGCGTGGTAGCGGCGCACGCGCACAACGCCTTCCTCGACGCCTGGCTGCAGCTCGGCCTCATCGGCTTCACGCTGCTGCTCGTCATGGTGGTGCTGTCCTTCGGCAGCGCATGGCGCCTGGTCGAGCGCGCGAGCCGCGGCGACTCCTACATCCCGCTGGGCTGGGCGCTGCTCACCGCCGCGCTCGCGCTGCAGGCCCTCACCGAGTCGCGCCTCCTCGTCGAGGGCGGCTGGTTCCTGCTCGTGGTGCTCTACTGCTCGGGGCCGGCTGTCTTCACGCTTGCGATCGTCGACCCCGACCTGGTGCGCACCGGTGCGCCCGCGGGCGACGAGGCCCACGCGCAGGACCCCGTCTCGGTCCTCACCCGTCCGCCGCTGTAGGGTCGGGCTTCCCCACCGACCCCAGGAGGCAGCATGCGCGCCACGATCATCCACGGCGAGCGGGACATCCGCGTCGAGGACGTCCCGGACCCGGTGCTGTCGACCGGGCGCGACGCGATCGTGCGCGTGGTGGCCGCATGCGTGTGCGGCTCGGACCTGTGGCCGTACCGCGGCATCACCGAGGTCGCGGTGCCCAAGCGCATCGGCCACGAGTTCGTCGGCGTGGTCGAGGAGGTGGGCGACGCCGTCGAGCACGTGCGCCGCGGAGACTTCGTCATCGCGCCCTTCTACCAGTGCGACAGCACCTGCCTGAACTGCCGCAACGGCATGACGGTGCACTGCCGGCACGGCGGCTGGTGGGGCAGCGCGACGGAGGGGCTCGGCTTCGCGGACGGCGGCCAGGGCGAGCGCGTGCGCGTCCCGATGGCCGACGGCACGCTCGCCGTCGTGCCCGGCGGCCTGCCGGACGATGCGCTGATCCCGGGCCTCCTCACGCTCTCCGACGTCATGGGCACCGGCCACCACGCTGCCGTCTCCGCCGGCGTGACCGAGGGCTCGACCGTCGCGGTCGTCGGCGATGGGGCCGTCGGCCTGTGCGCGATCATCGCGGCGAAGCGCCTGGGCGCCTCCCGCATCGTCGCGATGTCCCGTCACGAGCCCCGCCAGGCGCTCGCGCGCGAGTTCGGCGCGACCGACGTGGTCCCCGAGCGCGGCGACGCCGGAATCGCGCGCCTCAAGGAGATGTTCGACGGCATCGGCCCGGACATCGTGCTCGAATGCGTGGGCACCAAGGAGTCGATGGACCAGGCGCTGCGATCGGCGCGCCCGGGCGGCCAGGTGGGCTTCGTGGGCGTGCCCAACGGCGGACCCGAGCTGCCCGTGCGGCAGATGTTCAACACCAACGTGGGCGTCCGCGGCGGCGTCGCGCCGGTGCGCGGCTACATCGACGAGCTGCTGCCCGAGGTGCTCGACGGCCGCATCCAGCCCGGCCGCGTCTTCGACCTCGAGCTCCCGCTCGAGGAGGCCGCGCAGGCGTACCGTGCGATGGACGAGCGCACCGCGATCAAGGTGATGCTGCGGCCGTAGTCCTGCCGCCTCGCCAGCCCGGCATGGGCAGATGGTGGTCGCCTCCCGCTGATCTCCACCCCTCATGGGTAGGTCAGTGTCGTTCGGCCGTTCGATCGGGGTGTGGCGGTAGCGTTGACGGGCCCCATCTCCGACCGAGGGAACGATGCGCCTCCACACCTCCGCCCGCCTGCTCGCCGTCGTCGCGGCCACGACCCTCGCGGTCGCCGCGTGCTCGACCCCGACGGGCACGGTGTCGCCGGTCGGCGATCCGGCCCCGGCCGCATCGTCCACGGTCACGGCGGCCCCGACGGTCGCGCCGACCGAGGCGACCGCCCAGGAGAGCACCCCGCGCCCGTCCCACGGTGACGCGTACGCGGCGGCGCTGCAGCTCACGGTCAAGGGGCGGGCGCCCAAGACGGGCTACGACCGCGACGAGTTCGGCGACGGGTGGCAGGACACGGACGGCAACGGCTGCGACGCGCGCAACGACATGCTGGCGCTGCGCCTCACGGACGTCGAGATGCAGGGCGACTGCATCGTGCTCGCGGGCACTCTCGCGGACCCGTACACCGCGACGGAGATCCGCTTCCAGCGCGGGGGAGCGAGCGAGGTCGACATCGACCACATCGTGGCGCTGTCGGACGCGTGGCAGAAGGGCGCCTTCGCGTGGGACGAGGAGACGCGGGTCGAGTTCGCGAACGACCCGCTCAACCTCGAGCCGGTCGACGCGGGCGCGAACCGCCAGAAGGGTGACGCGGACGCCGCGTCGTGGCTGCCGTCGAGCACGGCGTTCCGCTGCGACTACGTCGCGCGCCAGATCGCGGTGAAGGCCGCCTACGGCGTGTGGGTCACGCAGGCCGAGCTCGACGCGATGCTGCTCGTGCTCGACACGTGCCCAGGGCAGGGGCTGCCGGCCCGCGGTGACGACCTCGACGTCGTGGTGGATCCGTCCGTGCCGGTCGCGACGGGCGAGGCGACCCCGTCGCCCACGGCGACCGCCGCATCGTCCACCGACCCGCGCTTCTCGTCCTGTGCGAAGGCGCTCGACGCGGGCTACGGCCCGTACGTCCGGGGCGAGGACGAGGAGTACGGCTGGTACCGCGACGGCGACGGCGACGGGACGGTATGCGAGCGCTGACGCGGGTGGGGAGTTGACGAGCGCCGGCCGCCGGCGGGCGAACGTGATTAATGCTGACTATTGACTTATATGGCGGGAAGCGCCCAAGATCGGAGTCGTGCACGATGACGTGACGGCCCCTCCGGGCCCCAGGATGCCTGCGGCGGCGCTCCCCGTGGCGGTGCTGCCGACGCCCGTGGAGATCTCCCGCACGGCCGTCGCGCGGCTCGGGGCCGTGTACTCCGCCCCGGCCGGCAGCCGCCCCCTCGAGCTCGACCTCTTCACGCCGGTCGGCGCGGCGGCGCGCGTGCCGGCGATCGTGTGGATCCACGACGGCGCGTCGCAGCTCGGGTCCCGGCGGCTGCTGCACGACCTGCTCGCGGCGGTGTCGGAGGCGGGGCGGCTGGTCGCGGCGGGCGTCGCGATCGCATCGATCGACTACCGGCCGTCCGGCGACCGCGGCGCGCCGGCGCGGGCCGACGACGTCCGCGCGGCCGTCCGGTGGATCCGTCGGCACGCCGCCGCGCTGGGCGTCGACCCCGCCGCGATCGAGGTCGGGGGGCCGTCCGCGTCCCTCGCCGATCGCGCCCGTCGGGGCGAGCGCCCCCCAGCTTCCTCGGCGGACGCCGAGGCGGAACCAGTCAAGGAGGACTGACCATGGTAGGAATCCACGGCCTCAGGACGAGGCCCATCGCGGCGGCGGCGACGTGCGCCGCCGCGGCGCTGATGCTCGCCGGCGTGGCAGCGGCCCCCGCGGCCGGCGCGCCGGGCAAGCAGGAGACGGGTGCGCCGTTCGCCGTCCAGGGCTCCGGGCTCAGCATCACCAACGGGGGATCCTCCGTGGTGACCCTCAAGGCGCAGGGCGACGCCCGCTGGGCGATCCCGTCCGGCACCGACGTGACCACCTGGATCGTCAACGCCGACGGCAGCCCGGCCTTCACCGATGCCGACGGTGTCGCGACCGCGAAGGTGAGCGGCGACGGGCGGACCCTGACGCTCAAGGTGACGGGCGCGGAGATCGACGGCTTCACCGCCAACGGCTCGGGGACGCTGGGCGTGGTGCCTCCGGCGGGCGCCATGACGGTGGGCGGGGGCGGCTACGAGCCCGTCCAGGTCGAGGTGGGCGGCTTCACGCTCCCGGCGATCAGCGTGGACAGCAGCCTGTTCGGCAGCGCCTTCACGCACAGCAAGAGCACGCTCAAGGAGCACCTCGACGGCGTGGTCGAGTACGGATCCGACAGCAGCGCCACCATCGCGCTCGACCTCGACGGGCTCAAGGCCGGGAAGATCGACACGAGCGGCGCCACGATCGCGCTCGTCGACGGCGACGGCTACTTCCCGTCCGAGTACACGTTCGGTGCGACCGAGCTCGGCACCGACTGGGTCGACGGCGAGCTCGCCTACACGCTTGACCAGGGCGACCTCATGATCGACACCGGCGACTACCTCATCACCGACACCGACTCCGGCCGCGAGTGGAGCTGCCTGGGCGGCGACGGCAGCGGCCGCTACACCTTCAACCTCGAGGTGAGCGGCATCACGTACAACGGGCTGCCCGTCGCCTCGCAGACGTTCCCGCTCCATGTCTACATCTACGGCCAGGACTACTCGGGTCCCGACGCGGAGGCGGCGGGTGCCGGCACGCCGGTCGAGGCGGTGCTCGCGCCCCTCGCGGACAAGGTGGACGATGCGCCCGCACCGTCCGCGGCGCCCGTCTGGACATGGGTGGGCGCGGGGGACCAGCCGGTCCTCGTCGACCACGAGGCCGACGACTTCTACGTGACCTGGCCGGAGGGCGTCGTCGCCTCGGCGCTCACCGCGGAGGACGTCACGCTCACGATGCGCAGCGCGTACGGCGACGAGAAGACGCTCGAGCCCGGCGTGGACTACGTGGTCGACGCCTCGGCGGGTGAGACCCAGATCGCCGTGACCTACGTCAACTGGGCGTTCGTGCCGGTCTACAGCTCGATGTCGATCGCGGTCGACCCGACCGCGCTCGAGGGCGAGGTGCCCGACGCCGCCGACCTCGTCGCGGACTACGACATCGCCAGCGTGTACGCGTACGAGGCGCAGCAGGGCGGCGGCGGCACGCGCGTCGACGGCACCGTGGTGGCGTACTCGTTCTACGGCCTGGCGAACCTCACCGAGGCCTCGCAGATCATCGCCGACGTCACCTACACGCTCGGGGCGACGGTCGACGGGACCGCGGTGTACTACGCCGAGGACGCGGCCGGCACGCCGTTCCTCACGGCCGACCCGGCCGAGGCCGCCGTCCTCGACGGCAACGGCGTGGCGGACCGCAACGTCCAGCTCATCGGCAACTCGGTGTACATCACCAACCGGTCCGACCAGACGGTCGACCTGGTGGTGGAGGGCGAGACCGTCACCTTCACCAAGGCCTACGCCGGCGGCGGGCTCAAGAACCCGACCACCGCCGACCCGGGTCTCACCGCTCTGCCCGGCTACGTCATCCCGTGGGGCACCACCAACTGGATCACCCACGAGAAGTGGTCGTGGATGGAGAGCCTCCGGGACACGGAGGCGAGCGGCTGGCGCGGGCTGGAGCCCGTCCCGCACGGTGCCCGCTTCACCCAGCCCGTCGAGCGGGGCGCGACGCAGCAGTTCACCGTCACCGACCCCGACGTGACCTGGGGCATCGTCGGGGCGTCCAGCCCCGGGACCACGGTGTCCGCGGACGGCGTGCTCACCGTCGCATGGAACGAGGCGTCGACCTACTTCGCCGTGTACGCGAGGTCGACCACCGACGACTCGATCTCCGGCATCGGCTCGGTCTCGATCTCGGTCCGGGCGTCGACGGCAGCCGTCGACAAGGCCGCGCTGCAGGACGCGATCGACGAGGCGGCCGGGGTGGATCCCGGTGCCTACACCGCGTCCTCGTACGCGGCGTTCACCGCGGCCTACGACGCCGCGGTGGCGGTGCTGGGCGGCGCCGGCGCGACCGACGCCGACGTCGAGGGGGCGATCGAGGCGCTCGCGGTCGCGACCGCGGGGCTCGTCGTGGCGTGACGAGGGGTCGCTAGGGGCGGCCGTCCGGCGGAGCCCGGGACGATGCGGTGCCGACCGCGTCGCGCCGGGCCACCGTCGGACGGCCGCCGCCTTCCGGCGGAGCCTACGGCCGTGCCGACACGTCGAGCACCGGCACCTCGTCGGGGGCGCGCAGCACCGCCTGCCGGCCGAGCATCCACGCGCCGATGCGCGACGCATCGTCGCTGTGCAGCGCGTTCTCGACGCGGGGGTTGAACTCGGGGATGTGGCGCGCCCTGGTCTCGATCAGGCGCTCGACGGCGGGCCGGAGCCACGGCTCGAGCCGTGGCAGGAAGCCTCCGAGCACCACGAGGTCGAGGTCGGTGTAGTTGCTCATCGTGCCGATCGCCGCGGCCAGCGCGCTCGCCGCGGTCTCGAGCGCCGCCTCGGCCCGTGCATCGTGCTCCTCGAGGCGGCCCACCAGTGCCTCCAGGACCGACTCGCGGTCGCTGTCGGAGGCGAATCCGGTGAGGCCGGCGGCCCGTACGATCGCGTCGAGCCCGAGGTACTGCGTGAGGCAGCCACGGGCGCCGCACTCGCACGCCGGACCCGCGAGGTCGACGCAGATGTGCCCGCACTCGCCGGCCATGAGGTGCGAGCCGAGATACAGCTCGCCGTCGACGACGAGCCCGCCGCCGATGCCGCTGTCGCCTTTGAGGTACGCCATGGCGTGCGGCGGCGCCTCGGGGTCGCGGTCGCCGTGCTCGGCCAGCGCGCCCAGCCTGCCGTCGTTCATGATGATCGGGTCGCCGGGCCTGTCGAGCCGTGCGGTGAGGGCCTCGCGCAGCTCGGTGCGGCCGATGCCGAACTCGATCGCCGAGCCGATCGTCGCGCCCGCCACGACCGGCGCCGGCACGGCGACCACGATCGCCGCCTCCCACGCGCTTGGGAGCGACGCGGCGGCGGCGCGCGCCGCGTTGATCGCCTCCGCGATCGTGCCGACGACGTCCCCGGGCTCGCCGCTGCGGATGGCGTGCGCGCGGCGCTCGTGCCACACCGGCTCGCCGGCGAGGTCGCGCACCTCCGCGACGATCTCCTGCGCGGTGAGCTGGACGATCGCCACAGCCACGCGCGACGGGTCGAGAAGGAGGACCCGGCGCGGCCGTCCGCGGCCCCCGCTCGAGGCGGTCTCGCCGGTCTCCACGACGAGGCCGCGCGCGACGAGGTCGTCGACGATGCTCGAGACGGTGCCGCTGACGAGGCCCGTCGCCGCGCGGATGTCGGTGCGTGAGCAGGGCGACAGCGCCGCGAGCGCGCGCATGACCAGCGCCATGTTGGTGCGGCGCACCTCAGCGTTGTCGGCCGGGCCGGTCATGTGCCCATTGTGGTGCACCGACGGTCCGGTATCCATCAACCCCGCAGGTAGCGGTGCGTCACGGAGGCTCAGACCTTCGCGTAGATCCCGTCGATGATGTCGGCGAAGTGGTCCTCCACCTGGCGGCGGCGGACCTTGAGCGAGGCGGACATCTCCTCGTACCGCTCGGACAGCTCGCGGGGCAGCACGCGCCACTCACGGATCGCCTCGGCGCGCGAGACCAGCAGGTTCGCCTGGTCGACGATGTGCTGGATGTGCTCACGGACGGTCGCGTCCTTCGCGGCCTCGACCGCGGACATGAGCGGCAGGCCCTTGGACCTCAGCCAGCCGGGCAGCATGGTCTCGTCGAGCGACAGCAGCGCGCCGATGAACGGCTTGCCGTCGCCCACCACCACGACCTCCTGGATGAGGGCGTAGGGGCGGATGGCGTCCTCGAGGCTCGCGGGCTGGACGTTCTTGCCGCCCGCGGTCACGAGGATCTCCTTCTTGCGTCCCGTGATGCTGAGGAAGCCGTCCGCGTCGATCGAGCCGAGGTCTCCCGTGTGGTACCAGCCGTCGGTCATGACCTCGGCGGTCGCCTCCGGGTTCCTCCAGTAGCCCGAGAAGAGGTTGGGTCCCTGCGCGAGCACCTCGCCGTCCTCGGCGATGCGCACGGTGCCGCCGGGGTAGGGGTAGCCGACGGTGCCGACGCGCACGTCGGTCGGCGGGTTGACCGTCATGGGGCCGGCGAGCTCGGTGGTGCCGTATCCCTCCATCACCGCGATGCCGAGGCCGCCGTAGAAGTGGGACACGCGGGGCACGAGCCGGGCGCCGCCGCACACGATGTGCCGGAGGTTCCCGCCGAGGGCGTGGCGCACCTTGGTGAGGACCAGCGCGTCCGCGATCGCCATCTGCGCGCGCAGCACGATGCCGTGGCGGCCGCGGCGCACGCGCGCCTCGTCGACCTTGCGCGCGACGAACGCGCTCCAGCGGAAAAGCCTCTGCTTGACGCCGCCGCCGGTGCGCTCGTCGATCACGTTGTAGAACGTCTCGAGCACGCGCGGGACCGCCATGAGCCACGTGGGCTTGAAGGTCTGCAGGTCCGAGGCGAGGGTCTTGTGGGTGGGCGCGAAGCCGATGACGGCCTCGCAGGCCAGGGCCAGCACCTCGACGTGACGCGCGAGCACGTGGGCGAGGGGCAGGAACAGGAGGATGCGCGCGTCGTCGTGCGCGAGCCTTCCGAGCTCGGGGTGCGCGGCGCCGTTGAGCGCGTGCTCGACGAACGCGCGGTGGCTGAGCGCGACCCCCTTGGGACGGCCCGTGGTGCCCGAGGTGTAGACGATGGTCGCGACGTCGTCCGCGCGCACGCCGACGAGGGCGTCCGCGAGCGTCCCGTCGTCGACGATCGCGCCGGCCTCCGCGAGCACGTCGAGCGCGGGCTCCTCGTCCCCGTCGATGACGAGCAGGCGCGGCGGCGCATCCATCTCGCGGGCGGCGGCGGCCATCGTGTCGTTCTCGACGATGAGCATCGCGAGGTCCGCGTCCTCGCGGATCCACGCGAGCTGGTGCGCCGAGGAGCTCGGGTACACCGGCACCGTGATCGCGCCGGCGGCCTGGATCGCGAAGTCGACGACGACCCACTCGTAGCGCGTGTTGGCCTGGAGGCCGACCCTCTGCGCGGGGGCGATGCCGTACGCGAGCAGGCCCTTCGCGACGCGGGTGACGTCCTCCTGGAAGCGGGCGCGGGAGACCTTCACCCACGCGCCCGACTCGTCCTTGTACTCGCCGAAGACGCGGTCGGGGTCCTCGGCGACGCGATCGCGCAGCAGCGACGTGAAGGTGTAGTCCGCGGGCTTGTGGATCAGCTGAGGTGTGATCGACTCGGCGCGGGGCGACTCGCTCATGCCAGCAATCCTAGGCAGCGCGACCATAACCTACGGCGCCGTAGGTCCCACCTCGCGTCCCCGTCCCTTCGGTGCGCACGGTGCCGGTCCCGACACGCGGGGCGCGGAGGGACGATGCGGCGGGGGCGCCGGCGCGTCGCGCCGGGAACCGTGCGCACCGTCGGGAACGAGGGGGTTGTCAACGTCCGTAACGCGATATATCGTGATAGCGCAACGATAAGTCATACAGAGAGGAGCGGGTCATGAGGCACACGCATCAGCGACCCGGGCCGCGGGGGTTCCGCGGCGACATCACCGGCCAGGCATGGGCCGACGCGTCCGAGGGGCGCGGGGCACGGGGCCGCCGCGGCGGCTTCGGCGCGCACGACGAGACGGAGGGCCTCGACGGCCCGCACGGCAGAGGTCGTGGACGCCACGGCGGACCGGGCCGAGGCGGACCCGGGGGGCCCGGCGCGGGACGAGGGCGAGGGCGCGGCCGCGGAGGCGGCCGGTCGCGCGGCGACGTGCGCGTCGCGGTGCTGCTGCTGCTCGCGGATCAGCCGCGTCACGGCTACGAGCTCATCCGCGAGATCGAGGAGCGCAGCGGCGGCGCATGGGTGCCGAGCCCCGGCTCGATCTACCCGACCCTGCAGTCGCTCGAGGACGAGGGCCTGGTCGCCGTCGACACCGTCGAGGGGCGCAAGGTCGCCTCGCTCACGCCCGCCGGCGACGAGTGGGCGGAGGCCCACGCGGGCGAGCTCGACGCGCTGTTCGAGGTCGACGACCGCGAGCAGCAGATGATCGCGCTGCGCCGCGAGCTCGACGCGCTGCGCGACGCGGTCCACCACGTCATGCGCCACGACCACGGCACGGAGGTCGCGGCCAAGGCAGTCGACGTGGTCGGCGCCGCCCGGCGTGACCTCTACCGGCTGCTCGCGGACGCCGACGGCTGAGGCGGCCCGCGCATCGTCCCTGCGGGAGCCGGGGGACGATGCGCGCCTCGCGCCCGCTGCGCACCGCCGGGCGCCGAGCCGCGTGCTGCGGCGCGCTAGCGGCTCACGCCTCGGCGGACTCCTTCGCGGCCTTCTTGTCGGCCTTCCTGCCCGCCTTCTCGGCGGCCTTCACCTCGTCGCGCTCGCGCTTGTCCGCCGCCGCAGCGGCGGCCGCGGCGCCCACGATGCCGGCGCCGTTGAGCAGCTCCGCGGGCACGATGGGTGCGCGCAGGCGCAGCTTCGGCAGGAACATGTGGTGCGACTTCGAGACGCCGCCGCCCACGATGATGAGGTCGGGCCAGAGCAGCCGCTCCATCTCGGAGTAGTACTTCTGGAGCTGCTCGATCCACTGGTCCCAGTCGTAGCCGTAGCGGTCCCGCGCGGACTCCGCCGCCCGGTCCTCGGCGTCGTGGCCGTCGATCATGATGTGCCCGAGCTCGAGGTTGGGCACGAGGGTGCCGTCGACGATCATCGCGGTGCCGATGCCGGTGCCGAGCGTTGTCATGAGGATCGACCCGTTGCGGCCGTGCGCGGCACCGAACTTGTACTCGCCGAAGCCGGCGGCGTCCGCGTCGTTGAGCACGTGCACGTCGTGTCCGGCGTAGTCGCGGATGATGGCGCGCAGGTCGGTGCCGATCCACGAGTCGTCGACGTTCGCGGCGGTCTTGACGATCCCGTGCTGGACCACGCCGGGGAAGGCCACGCCGATGGGCACCTTCTTCGACGGGTTGAACTTGGCGATCACCTTGGCGACCGTGCGCGCGATCGCGTCCGGGGTCGACGGCTGCGGCGTGGGGATCCGGTAGCGGTCGTCGGTGAACTTGCCTGTCTTGAGGTTGACGGGAGCGGCCTTGATGCCGGTGCCGCCGATGTCGACCCCGATCGCGATGTTCTTGCTCATGGCAGCGTGAGGACCTCCGGTCCGGTCTCCGTGATGACGATGGTGTGCTCGAACTGCGCTACCCACGAGCCGTCGTCGGTGACGACCGTCCAGCCGTCCTTCCACTCGTGGTTCTCCTCCGAGCCCATGCACAGCATCGGCTCGACGGTGAAGACCATGCCCACCTCGATGACGTCGTCGTGGTGCGGCGCCGCGTCGTAGTGGGGGATGACCAGGCCGGTGTGGAACGCGGGTCCCACGCCGTGCCCGGTGTAGCTGCGCACCGACTCGAAGCCGAAGCGCGCCGCGTACTTCTCGATGACGCGGCCGATGACGTTGACCTCGCGGCCGGGCTGCGCCGCCTTGATGCCGCGCATCATCGCCTCGTGCGTGGTGGCGACCAGCTTGACCGCCTCGGGCGAGCCCTCGCCCGCGATGAACGAGCCGCAGTTGTCGCCATGCACGCCGTTCTTGAAGGCGGTGATGTCGACCTTGACGATGTCGCCCTCCTCGATCACGGTCGAGTCGGGGATGCCGTGGCAGATCACCTCGTTGACCGAGGTGCACAGCGACTTGGGGAAGGCGGGGCGGCCGGCGGCACCCGGGTAGCCGAGCGTCGACGGGTAGGCGCCGTGGTCGAGGACGAACTCGTGGCCGATGCGGTCGAGCTCGTCGGTGGTGACGCCGGGGGCGACGTGGCGCCCGACCTCGGCCAGCGCTTGCGCGGCGATCCGCGCGCTGATCCGGATCTTCTCGATGGTCTCGGTGTCGTGGACGTCTCCGCCACCCCACATGGCTGCGCGCTTGCGTCCGACGTACTCGGGCCGCGCGATCGCGGCGGGGACCTCGCGGATCGAGGACACGGCGCCCTTGGTGATGCTCTCGCGTACGGGGCTCATGCCTGGCAGTCTATTCACGGAGGCGATGCCGATGTCACCCGAGAGCGACCAGCCGGTCGAGTACTACTTCAACACCCGGACGAAGATGGTGGAGAAGGGCCGTCAGAGCTCGTGGGAGCACCTCATGGGGCCGTATCCCACGTTCGAGGAGGCGGCCGGCGCTCTCGAGATCGCGAAGGCGCGCAACGAGCAGTGGGAGGACGACGACGACCGTTGGCGGAACGAGTCGTAGACCCCGCGTCGGAGGATCCGCCTCAACGAGGAGGCAATGTCATGGCGATCCGTGTCAACGTCGACAGCTTCGTGCGCGCGGAGACCGACCGCATGTTCGCGGACATCCAGCGGAGCGCAGGCGGCCCCGGGCGCCTCGCGCACCATCGCGCGCCCACGCCGATCGACCAGCAGACCGTCATCCGCATGAACCGCGGCACGCTCTACAGCTTCGGGGTCGTCGACCTCGCCGCGCCCGCGACGCTGACGCTGCCCGACGCCGGCGGGCGCTACCTGTCGGCGATGATCGTGACCAACGACCACCACATCCCGGTGATCCTGCACGATGCGGGCGAGCACGTCCTCGACGAGGCGACCGTGGGGACACGGTACGCGCTGGTGGCGCTGCGCATCCTGGTCGACCCGGCGAGCGCGGAGGACGTCGCCGCCGTCGGAGCCCTCCAGGACCAGGTGTCGCTCGCGGGCGGCGGGGGAGAGCCGTTCGCCTACCCCGACTACGATGCCGCGAGCCTGGACGCCACCCGCGCCGCGCTGCTCGCTCTCGCCGCGGGGCTGTCCGACTACACGGGCGCGTTCGGCCGCGCGGAGGAGGTCGACCCCGTCCACCACCTCATCGGCACCGCCGCCGGGTGGGGCGGGCTGCCGACGAGCGAGGCCGTCTACGTGTCCCTCGCCCCCGCGACGCCCGGCGCGGACTACGAGATGGTCCTCGCCGACGTCCCCGTCGACGCCTTCTGGTCGATCTCCGTGTACAACGGCGACGGCTTCTTCGAGCCGAACCCGTTCGACCGCTACACGGTCAACAGCGTCACCGCGACGCCGGACGATGCGGGCGCAGTGACCGTGCGGATGGTCCACGGGGACCCGGCCGGGCCGAACGACATCCCCGTGCCCGACGGCTGGGGGATCGTGCTGCGGCTGTACCGGCCGCGGCCCGAGATCGTGGACGGGACCTGGGAGGCGCCGGCGCTCACGCCGCTGGAGGGATGACCTCGTCCGCAGTGCGACGCGGCGGCAGGCGGTCGATCCACGCGCCCCCGAAGCCCGCGATCGAGGCGAAGGCGTGGACGATCGCCATCCACAGGGCGAACACGAAGCCGAGGATGCCCAGCCCTGACTCCGGATAGTCCCAGGTCACGACGACGATCGCCGCGACGAGCTCGACGGCGGCCGCGACGAGTCCTGCGAGCGAGGTGCGCCAGGACGCGCGTGGTCGGGCGGCGACGACGGTGAGGACCACGACCGCCGCCATCGCGGCGAGCAGCAGCGCGAGCCACGGCGCCGCCGTCTCCAGACCCGTCGCGTTGCCCAGCCAGCCGCGATTCCTGGACCCGGCGAAGCCCTGCGCCGCCTGCACCAGCAGCACCCACAGCACCGCGCCGGCGGATGCGGCGACCCATGCGCCGGCACGTGCCCCGCGCCCGGTGACCGCCGCATCGTCCCTCATACGAGGGAAGTTACACGTGGTGGCGCCAGGAGTGCTGAGGCTCGTAGCCGAGCAGGCGGCGCGCCTTGTCGATGCTGAGCATCGTCTCGTGCTCGCCGAGCTCCTTGACGACCGGGATGCCGGGGAACTCCGCGGCCGCCAGGTCCGCCGAGGCGCGCGACATCACGGTGTCCGCATTCGCGATGACGAAGCGGTCGAAGCCGCGCGGCTCGTAGTCGAGCGCCGTCGCCACCGCCCGCGCGCCGTCGCGGCCGTCGATGTAGCCCCAGAGGTTCCAGCGGCGGGCCTGGGGGTCCTCGTCGAAGGCAGGGAAGGAAGCGTAGTCCTCGACGTCCATGACGTTGGAGAACCGCAGCGCGATGATCTTCAGCGCGGGGTCCCAGCGGCACAGCTGGATCGCCATCTGCTCCTCGAGGTGCTTGACCAGCGAGTAGTGCGACTCGGGGCGGGCGTCGTACTCCTCGTCGACGGGGATGTAGGGCGGCGGGGTCTCGAACGGGAGACCCAGCACCGTCTCGGAGGAGGCGTAGACCACGTTCGTGATGCCGGCGCGGCGCGCGCCCTGGAAGACGTTGAACGTCGCGGCGATGTTGTGGTGGAAGGTCGCGACGTCGGTCATCTGGCCGGGGGCCGGGACCGCGGCGAGATGGACCACGGCATCGACCGCGCCGTAGCGGTCCTGCACGCCGAACATCGCGTCCATCGCCTGGCCGGCGTCCGTGAGGTCGACGCGCGTGTAGTCCATCGCCGGCGGCAGCGGCTTGGCGTCGAGGCGGTGGACGGCGTGGCCGTCGCCGGTCAGGCGCGCGACGACGTGGCGTCCGAGCTTGCCCTCGGAGCCGGTGACGACGATCGACGCCATGCGCTCAGGAGTCGAAGGTGTGCTCGGCGGCGGGGAAGGTGACGGCCTTGACCTCGTCGACGTAGGCCGCGGACGCGTCGACCATGGCCTGGCCCACCGCGCCGAACTGCTTCGAGAAGCGCGGGTGCCACTCGCCGACGCCGGCCATGTCGAGCCACACGAGCACCTGGCCGTCCGTGTCGGGGCCCGCGCCGATGCCGATGGTGGGGATGTCGAGCGCCTCGGTCACGGCCTTCGCGGCGGGCGCGATGACCATCTCGAGGACGACGGCGAAGGCGCCGGCCTCCTGGAGCGCGAGCGCGTCCGCGACGAGGTCCTCGATGCCGTGGTCGCCACGGCCCTGGATCCGGCGACCACCGAGGGCGGTCTCGGACTGCGGGGTGAAGCCGAGGTGGCCGCAGAAGGGGATGCCCGCATCGGTCACGGCCCTGACCTGGCGCGCGATGCGGCGGCCGCCCTCGAACTTGATGGCGTGCGCGCCGGAGAGCTTGACCATGCGGATCGACGACTCCACGGCCTGCTCGGGGGAGACCTCGTACGACCCGAAGGGGAGGTCGGCGACCACGAATGCGTGCTCGGCGCCGCGCACCACCGCGCGCGCGAACGGGACCATCTCGTCGAGCGTGAGCGGGACCGTCGACTCCATGCCGAGCATGTTGTCGCCGAGGGAGTCGCCCACGAGGAGGATGTCCGCGCCGCCGGCGTCGAACGCCCGGGCGGTGGGGAAGTCGTAGGCCGTCAGCATGGCGATCTTCTCGCCCCGCTGCTTCATCTCCTTGAAGTGGTGGATCCTGACCTTCTTGCGGCTCATGGCTCCACTGTCTCACGGGGCGATACGGGGCGGCGACGCCAGCGGTTCGGCTCCATCGCCCCAGCGATACCGCTGGTGGTGCGGGGACTGCCTAGCCTGGCGGCGGCGACCGTCGCTGAGTTCCCCGCAGGAGTCGCAAACCTTCGGAAACCGTCGCCGAGTTCCCCGCAGCGCGCATGACGGGGCGGCGGGGCAGGGAGGCGCTACTCCACCCAGCGGCTCGTGATCGGGAGCCGGCGGTCGCGCCCGAAGGCCAGCGCGGTCACCTTGGGGCCCGGCGGGTACTGGCGGCGCTTCCACTCGGCGCGGTCGACCAGCGCGAGCACCTTGTCGACCACCGCGGCGTCGAAGCCGCGCGCGAGCAGCTCCTCGCGCCCCTCGGCGTGCTCGACGTACGCGTCGAGGACCTGGTCGAGCAGCGCGTAGTCGGGCAGCGAGTCGCTGTCGCGCTGGTCCGGGCGCAGCTCCGCCGAGGGCTCCTTGTCGATCGAGCTCTGGGGGATGGGCTCCACCTCGCCGCGCGAGCGCGCGAACGCGTTGCGCCACCGCGACAGCTCCCACACGCGGGTCTTGTCGAGGTCCTTGATGGGGGCGAAGGCGCCCACCGCGTCGCCGTAGACGGTCGAGTACCCGACCGCGAGCTCCGACTTGTTGCCGGTGGCGAGGGTGAAGACGCCCTCCGAGTTCGAGATGCCCATGAGGATCATGCCGCGCACCCGCGCCTGGATGTTCTCCGCGGCGACCGCCGACAGCTCCATCTGCTGCTCGAAGGCCTCGACCATCGGCATGATGTGCTGGACGCGGTAGTCGGCGCCGATGCGGTGGGCCAGGTCCATCGCATCGTCCCGCGAGTGCGGGGACGAGTAGCGCGACGGCATCGAGACGCCGATGACGTTCTCGCCGCCCAGCGCATCGGCCGCGATGGCCGCGACGAGCGCCGAGTCGATGCCGCCGGACAGGCCGAGCACCACCTTGGACATCCCGCTCTTGCGCACGTAGTCGCGCAGGCCGGTGACGCAGGCCCAGTAGGTCTGCTCGTCGAGCGACTCGGACGGCGCGATGCCGGACGGCTCGGCCGGCACCCCGGCCTCCGGCACGTCCCACACGATCATGGCGTCGGTGAAGCCCGGCGCTGAGGCCACGACCTCGCCCTCGGCGGACACGATGAACGAGTGGCCGTCGAAGACCAGGTCGTCCTGGCCGCCCCACATGTTGACGTACGCGAGCGGCGCCCCGACCTCGCGGGCGCGCCTGGCGGCGAGCTCGACGCGGGTGTGGCCCTTGCCCTCCTCGAACGGCGAGCCGTTGAGCACCACGAGCAGGCGCAGGTCGCGGCCCGACAGCGCGGCGACGGTGCCGCCGTCCTGCCAGATGTCCTCGCAGATCGCGAGGCCCACGGGGGACGATGCGGGGGAGACCACGCACGCGTCCTCGCCCGCGGCGAAGATGCGGCGCTCGTCGAAGACGCCGTAGTTGGGCAGATGATGCTTGTTGTAGCGGGCGACCACCTCGCCGCCGGACAGCACCACGGCCTGGTTGAACGGCATCCCACCCTCGGAGACCCCGAGCGTGCCGAGGATCACCATGAGCTCCCCGAGCCCCTCGTCGGCCAGGGCCTCGGCGATGGTGGAGACGGCGCCCGCGGCGGCGCGCTGGAAGCTCTCGCGCAGCGCGAGGTCCTCGATCGGGTAGCCGGTGGTGGTCATCTCGGGGAACGCCACCACGTGCGCGCCGAGCGCGTGCGCGGCACGGCAGCGGTCGAGGATGAGGGCGGTGTTACCTGCGATGTCGCCCACGCAGGTGTTGATCTGGGCGAGCGCGATGCGGAGGTCGGACATGGGTCAAGCGTAGAGCGCGCGGCACGCCAGGCGACGACACACGATCGTCACATGGATGGGGCAGGATAGGCCGCATGGACAAGCAGCAGGAATATGTGCTCCGCAGCGTCGAGGAGCGCGACATCCGCTTCATCCGTCTCTGGTTCACCGACGTGCTCGGGATCCTCAAGTCGGTGGCGATCGCTCCCGCGGAGCTGGAGAACGCGTTCTCGGAAGGCATCGGCTTCGACGGCTCCGCGGTCGAGGGCCTCACGCGCGTCTACGAGGCCGACATGATCGCCAAGCCCGACCCGGCGACCTTCCAGATCCTGCCGTGGCGCGGCGAGCGCCAGGGCGCGGCCCGCATGTTCTGCGACATCTTCACGCCCGACGGCGAGCCCGCGATGTCGGACCCGCGCCAGGTCCTCAAGCGCACGCTCGACAAGGCTTCCGATCAGGGGTTCAGCTTCTACACGCACCCCGAGATCGAGTTCTACCTGTTCAAGCAGTTCGAGAGCGGCCAGCAGCCGGTCCCCGTCGACCGTGCCGGCTACTTCGACAACGTCCCGCGCGGCACCGCGCACAACTTCCGCCGCGAGGCGATCACGATGCTCGAGAACATGGGCATCTCGGTCGAGTTCAGCCACCACGAGGCCGGACCGGGCCAGAACGAGATCGACCTGCGCTACGCGGACGCGCTCACCACCGCGGACAACGTCATGACGTTCCGCACGGTCATCAAGGAGGTCGCGCTCGAGCAGGGCGTCTTCGCCTCCTTCATGCCGAAGCCGCTGTTCGAGGCCCCGGGCTCGGGCATGCACACCCACATGAGCCTGTTCGAGGGCGACCGCAACGCGTTCCACGAGCCCAGCGGCGAGATGGGCCTGTCCCTGGTGGCGCGGCAGTTCATGGCCGGGCTGCTCAGGCACGCGCCCGAGATCACCGCGATCACCAACCAGTACGTCAACTCGTACAAGCGCCTGTGGGGCGGTGCCGAGGCGCCGTCGTACGTGTGCTGGGGCTCGAACAACCGTTCCGCGCTGGTGCGCGTGCCCGTGCACAAGCCCGGCAAGGGCCAGTCGGCGCGCGTCGAGTACCGCGCGATGGACTCGGCGGCCAACCCGTACCTCGCGTTCGCGGTGCTGCTCGCCGCCGGCCTCAAGGGCATCCAGGAGGGCCTCGAGCTGCCCGAGGGCGCCGAGGACGACGTGTGGGAGCTGTCGAACGCCGAGCGCCGCGCGATGGGCTACGAGCCGCTGCCGACCTCGCTCGCCGAGGCGATCACGGAGATGGAGCGCTCGGAGCTGGTCGCCGAGACGCTCGGCGAGCGCGTGTTCGACTTCGTGCTGCGCAACAAGCGCGCCGAGTGGGAGGCGTACCGCGCCCAGGTGACCCCGTACGAGCTCGACACCTACCTCTCCGTCCTCTAGAGGGGGCGCCATGAGCGCGCGCGAGGTCTCCTTCACCACGCTGCTGCGGCGTGCGGGCGCCGCCGACCCCACGCGGGCGGCCGCGCTGGTCGAGGAGATCCAGCAGATCGTCGGGATCGAGTTCCAGGATCCGGCGACGCTCGTGTCGTACCTCGCGGACCCCGATGCGGGCCTGCTCGAGCTGGTGCGCCTCGCCGAGGCCGCGCGCGACGGCGGCCACCTCGACACGCTCCGCTCGCTCGCCGCGACCGAGGCCGGGGCGAAGCTGGGCGTCCTGCTCGGCGGCTCGCTCGCGCTCGGCGACTTCCTCATCCGCCACCCGGAGCTGCTGGGCGACTTCGCGGCATGGGACGACGCCCCGCCGTTCCCGGAGGTCGACGTCCGGGCCGCGCTGCTCGAGGCCGTCGGCGCCGATCCGGCGGACGATGCGCCGGTCGCCGCGATCGGCGGTGCCGAGGGGCAGCGCGCGATGAGGGTCGCGTACCGCCGCGCGCTCATGCGCGTCGCCGCCGAGGACCTGTACTCCGCCGCGCCGCCGACGTTCATGCCCGCCGTGGGGGCCGCGCTCGCGGACCTCGCCGGCGCCGCGCTCGAGGCGGGCCTCGCCATCGCACGCCACGACGAACCCGACCACGCCGCCACCCGCCTCGCGATCATCGCGATGGGCAAGTGCGGTGCCCGGGAGCTCAACTACGTCTCCGATGTCGACGTCATCTACGTGGCCGAGCCTGCCGAGGGGGTCGAGGACGACCGCTCGCTGCGCGTCGCCACCCGCCTCGCCGTCGCCGCCGCGAAGACCTGCTCGGGCATGGGCATCGAGCCCGCGCTGTGGGAGGTCGACCCGAACCTGCGGCCCGAGGGTCGCGACGGGCCGCTCGTGCGCAACGTCGGCGCGCATCGTGCCTACTACGAGCGCTGGGCGGAGACGTGGGAGTTCCAGGCGCTGCTCAAGGCGCGCCCGGTCGCCGGCGACCCCGAGGTGGGCGCCCGCTACATCGAGGCGATGTGGCCGATGGTGTGGACCGCGGTCGAGCGCGACGGCTTCGTCGAGTCCGCGCAGGCCATGCGCCGGCGCGTCGAGCAGCACGTGCCCGCCGCCGAGGCGGACCGGCAGATCAAGCTGGGACCCGGCGGGCTGCGCGACGTCGAGTTCACCATCCAGATGCTCCAGCTGGTGCACGGCCGCGCCGACGAGTCGCTGCGCGTGCGCGGCACCCTCGACGCTCTCGCGCGGCTGCGCGCCGGCGGGTACGTCGGACGCCCGCAGGCGGCCGCGATGGACCGCTCGTACCGCCAGCTGCGGGTGTGGGAGCACCGCCTGCAGATGCGCAAGCTCACCCGCACCCACCTCATGCCCGAGGGCGACCAGGAGCGACGGGTGCTCGCGCGCGCCTCCGGCTTCGCGACCGTGCACTACATGGACGAGGTGTGGACCGACATCCGCCGCGACGTCCGCGCCATGCACCTCGAGATGTTCTACCGGCCCATCCTGCCCGTGGTCGCCCGGCTGTCCGCCGACGAGGCGCGCCTGGACGATGCGGCCGCCCGGGCCCGCCTGTCCGCCGTCGGCTTCGTCGACCCGGCGGGCGCGTACCGCCACATCCAGGCGCTGACCGAGGGCGTGTCCCGATCGGCGTCGATCCAGCGTCAGCTCATGCCGGCGATGATCGGCTGGTTCGCGCAGGGCGCCGACCCGGACGCGGGGCTGCTCGCCTTCCGCCAGCTGTCCGAGCAGCTGTCGAGCTCGCAGTGGTACCTCAAGCTGCTGCGCGACTCCGCGACGGCGGCCGAGCGGCTCGCGCGGCTGCTGTCGACCTCCGGGTACGTCGCCCGCGCGCTGCTCGCCTCGGGCGAGGCGGTGACGTGGCTCGACCGCGACGAGGACCTCGAGCCCCGCAGCTACGCCCGCCTCTGGGGCGAGGCCGACGCGGTGCTGCGGCGCTCGCACGATCCCGAGCAGGCGATCACCGCGCTGCGCGGGCTGCGCCGTCGCGAGCTGTCGCGCGTGGCCGCCGCCGACGTGCTCGGCATGATCAACGCCTCGCACGCCGCGCTCGCGGTGTCGCATGCGGCGGACATGGTGATCGAGGGCGCGCTGCGGATCGCCCAGCACCGCGTGCGCGAGGCCCGCGGGCTCGACGAGCTCCCCATCCGCTTCGCGGTCATCGCGATGGGCCGGTACGGCGGCCTCGAGATGGGCTATCAGTCCGACGCCGACGTGCAGTTCGTGTGGGACGGCGAGTCGAAGGACGGTCAGGCGATCGCGGTGCAGCTCGCCCAGGAGCTGCGCACGCTGCTGCAGAAGGTGGGCCCGCAGCCGCCCCTCGAGATCGACGCGGATCTGCGCCCCGAGGGCCGCAACGGACCGCTCGCGCGCTCGCTCGCCTCGTGCACCGAGTACTACGGGCGGTGGGCGGACCCGTGGGAGGCGCAGGCGCTGCTGCGTGCCCGGCCGTGCGCGGGCGACCCCGACCTGCGCGAGGCCTTCGTCCGCATGATCGACACGGTGCGCTACCCGCCGCGGCTGCCCGACGGCGCGCTCAAGCAGATGCGTCTGCTCAAGGCCCGCATGGAGGCCGAGCGGCTGCCGCGCGGGATCGACCCACGCCGCCATCTCAAGCTGGGACCCGGCGGCCTGTCCGACGTCGAGTGGGTGGTGCAGCTCACGCAGCTGCGGCACGGTCACGCCCACCCCGAGCTGCGCACCACGGTGACGCTCGAGGCGCTCGCGGCGGCCGCCGAGCTCGACCTCATCGCACGGCCGGACGCGACCATCCTGCGTTCCGCGTGGGTGCTCGCGACGGACCTCCGCGGCGCGCTCGCGCTGCGCGGCAAGGTCCGCGACACCGACGTGCTGCCCGCGGACCTGCGCGAGCTCGGGGTGCTCGCCGAGATCCTCGGCAGCAACCGGACCGGGCCCGAGCTCGACGAGCGGTACTCCCGCAACGCGCGCCGCGCCCGCACCGTCACCGAGAGGCTGTTCTTCGGTTGGGACGAGGACGCGCGGTGAGCGCTCTGCGCACCGTCCTGTCGGCGCTGCTCATCATCGTCGGCGGCTCGCTCATCGCGCTGTGGGCCGTGAGCGGGGTCGTCGTCAAGGCCGTCGAGGACGGCACGGCCGTCCAGGCCATCGCCGCGCGGGCGCTCGACAACGACGTCATCGTCGACGCGGTCGGCGACGCCATCGCCGACGGCGCGCTCGACGCGCTCGCCGACGCGGGCCTCGACCTGTCGCTGCTCGGGCTCGACGACGTGGTCCGCGACGCGATCGCGGGGGCCGCGCGCACGCGCGACTTCCGCGAGGCGGTGCTCGCGCAGGTGGACGATGCGCACGGCCAGCTGTCCGCCGAGCTCACCGAGGAGGATCGCGCGCCGGGCCCGCTCGTCATCGACGTGGACGCCTCGGCGTACGTGAACGGCCAGATCGACCGGATCCCGGTGGTGGGGGAGCGCGCGCCCGAGGTGTCCCTCGCGCCGGTACCGGTCGAGGTGATGGACGCCGACACGTTCGACGACGTCCGCACCGGCTACCGGCTCATGGAGCTCGCCCAGCGGTGGGCGCTGTGGGCGGGCCTCGCGCTGATCGTGCTCGGGCTCTTCGTCACGCACCGGCTGCGGTGGTTCATGGCGAAGGCCGGGCTCGCGGTGGGAGCCATCGCGGGCGGCCTGTGGCTCGCGCTGAGGTGGTGGGGCGTCGACGGCATCGCCGCCGTGCTGCCGGGTGGTGCGGACGGCACCGCGGGCAGCGCGCTCGTCCGGATCGTCAGCGAGGACACGGTCGCGATGCTCGAGGACCGGCTGAGCGTGATCGCGCTGATCGGCTTCGCGGTGGCGGCGGTGTTCCTCGTGGTGGCGCTCGTCACCCGGCCCCGCGTCCGGTAAGACCGGCAGGATTCCTCACGGTTGTGGCCGGGCGCGGCCCCGAAGCGTCACTATTCCTCACGGTTGCCGGGGGCCGGGGCCGGGGGATTGGCCGGGAGCGCGGTCAGCCGGAGGCGCGGGCGGACTGCGCGAGCAGCGGCGACAGCTGGCTGCTGGTGATCGCGCGCACGGCCTGGGCGGACCCGGCCTCGAGCGCCTCCCATAGCGCGTCGCCGGTGAGCGAGGCGGCGCCGCCCACGCGCAGCGCGTGCGACATCACGCCCGCGGCGAACGCGTCGCCCGCACCGTTGGGGTCGACCACGTCGACCTGGGGCGCCTCGACCCGCGCGAAGGACCCGTCGGGGCCCACCGCGATCGCGCCGCGCGCGCCCAGCGTGCACACCGCGAGCGTCTTGCCGTCCGCGACCAGCCCGCGCAGGTAGGTCGACGGCGCGGACATCCGGTCGCCGTTCATCAGGACCACGTCCGCCGCCTCGAGGAACGGCCGGTGGAAGGCGTCGACGCCGTCGTAGTCGTGCAGGTCGACCCACACCTCGTGCGCGAGCGCGGTCACCTCGGGGATGAGACGCCGCGACAGGTCCGCGAGGTCGAGGAAGACGGCGCGCGCCCGGCCGAGCGCCTCGCGTGCCGTGGCGCGGGCCCGGCGGAGCTCCTCCGCCTCGATCTCGGCGGCGGCCTGGAGGTAGATCGACACGCGCTCGCCGCGCGCGGACATGAGGTTGAGGTGGCGCTCGGTGGGACCGTCGGTGCGCACCGCGCGCACGTCGACACCGCAGCCCCGCAGGGCGTCGACGAGGGCCTCGCCCGTCGCGTCGTCTCCCTGCGTGGTGAGGAGCATGGTGCCGACGCCGCGGTCGACCAGGTGGAGCGCCTTGCCCGCGGACGTGCCGCCGAGCGCGGTGGTCGACGACCGCGCGAACACGGTGTGCGGCTCCCGCCGCGGGAGCTCGTCGAGCAGGACGATCTGGTTCTCGCTCGTGGGTCCGACCACGAGCACGTCGAGGTCAGTCATGGTGTCCCGGCGCGACCGCGGTGGAGCGGCGCACCGTGAGGTCGTACGGCAGCTCGCGGGCGGTGTGCTCGTGCGGGCCCTGGGGGCGCAGCTCGTTGAGCAGCAGCTCGGCGGCGAGGCGGCCCTGCTCGGTCGGGCGCTGGTCGACGGTGGTGAGGCCGAAGAAGGGGCCCAGCTCGTGCCCGTCGATGCCGACCACGGACAGGTCCTCCGGCACGCGCAGGCCGAGCGAGCGGGCCGCGAGGATCGTGCCGATCGCCATCTCGTCGGACGCGGCGAAGATCGCGGTGGGGCGGCGGCGCGGGTCGCCCAGGATCTGCAGCGCCGCCTGGTGGCCGCCCTCGATGGTGAAGTCGCCCTCGAGGCGCAGCGCCGGGTCGAGGTCGATGCCGGCGGCCGTGAGCGCGTCCTCGTAGCCCTGACGGCGGCGGGCCGGCAGGTGGAAGTCGAGGTCGAAGCCCTCGGAGCCGCCGATGAACGCGATGCGCCGGTGACCCAGCGACGTGAGGTGGGAGGTCGCGAGGTCCGCGACGGCGCGGTCGTCGAGGCTGAGCGTGGTGACGCCGCGCAGCGGGCCGCCCAGGCCCACCATCGGCTTGCCCAGGTCGTGGATGCGGTCGAGCTCCTCGTCGGTGAGCTCGAGGGAGACCGCGATGAACGCGTCGACGCGCTTGCGTCCCAGGAACTCGGAGAACAGCCGGCGTCGCCGCTCGGGATGACGGTCGGTGTCCTCGAGGTGGTAGAGCGTGAGGTCGTAGCCGGCGTCGGCGAGCGCCCGGTGGGCGCCCTTGAGCACGCTCGCGTAGTACCAGCTGCCCAGGTACGGCATCACGATGCCGACGTTCCGGGTGCGGCCTGAGGCGAGGGACGATGCGGTGGCCGAGGCGACGTAGCCGAGGGACCGGGCGGCCTCCTCGACCTTGAGCCGGGTCGCCGCCGACACAGTGTCCTTGCCCGCGAGCGCGCGCGACACGGTCGCCGTGGACACGCCGGCCAGCTCAGCGACCCGCTGGATCGTCGCCACCCTCGGCTCCTTCCGTCCGCGCCGGCCGTCCCGTCCTCCGGGGCGGCCGCCCGCAATCCTGCGGGAATCCTACTCGGGCACGCGCACCCACACGGTTGCGTCCGCGGGCACCATGCCGTCCTCGAGCGCGTGCGACGTGACGAGGACCTCGCCCTCGACCGGGAACGGCGCCCCGCTCACGTTCGCGACGACGTGCACGTCGCCCACCCGGTGGGCGAGCACGCCCGCGGGGGTCTCGTCCCACGTCACGGCGCCGGCGACGGTGCCGAGACCGAGCTCGCGACGCAGGCGCAGGGCCGTGCGGTACATCTCGAGCGTCGAGCCCTCGACGCCCAGCTGCGCGTCGCGTGCGAGCACGCCGTAGACCGCGGGCTGCGGCAGCCAGGCCTCGCCGGTGGGCGAGAAGCCGTACGCCGGCGCATCGGCCTCCCACGGCAGCGGCACGCGGCAGCCGTCACGGCCGTAGCGCTCGCCCTCGGTGCGGTGCCACGTGGGGTCCTGGCGCGCCTCGCCGGGGATGTCGACGGCCTCCGGCAGGCCGAGCTCCTCGCCCTGGTAGAGGTAGGCGCCGCCGGGCAGCGACAGCATGAGCAAGGAGGCCGCGCGGGCCCGGCGGATGCCCTCCTCGATGTCGGGCAGGCCGGGCGAGTCGGGGCCGATGCCGTGGCCCTGCGGGGTGTCCTCGCCCAGGGACAGGCGCGTCGCGTGGCGGATCATGTCGTGGTTGGACAGCACCCACGTGCTCGGGGCGCCCACCGCGCCGAAGGTCGCGATCGAGTCGTCGATGACCGCGCGCAGCGCGTCCGCGTCCCAGTCCGTCTCCATGTAGCCGAAGTTGAAGGTCTGGTGCATCTCGTCGGGGCGCACCCAGTTGGCCATGAAGTCGAGCGGGTAGACCCAGGCCTCGGCGGCGAGGATGCGGTCGCCGTCGTACTCGTCGACGATGCGGCGCCAGCGGCGCCACACCTCGTGCACGCCGTCCTGGGCCCAGTACGGCGACTGGGTCGCGGCGCCGCCGCCCATCGAGGCCTCCTCGTCGGACTGCACGAAGTCGGGCAGGCCGTCGGCCTTGATCAGGCCGTGCGCCACGTCGACGCGGAAGCCGTCGACGCCGCGGTCGAGCCAGAAGCGAAGCACGCCGTCGAACTCGGCGCGCACCTCCTCGAGCTCCCAGTTGAAGTCGGGCTGCGACGGGTCGAAGATGTGCAGGTACCACTGGCCGGCCGTGCCGTCGGCCTCGGTGACGCGGGTCCACATGGGGCCGCCGAAGACCGACTCCCAGTTGTTCGGGGGCAGCTCGCCGTCCTCGCCCTTGCCGTCGCGGAAGACGTAGCGCGCGCGCTCGGGCGAGCCGGGCGCGGACGCGAGGGCCTCCTGGAACCACGGGTGGTCGGAGCTCGAGTGGTTGGGGACGATGTCCGCGATGACGCGCAGGCCGAGCGCGTGCGCGCGGGCCACCATCGCGTCGAAGTCGGCGAGGGTGCCGAACAGCGGGTCGACGTCGCGGAAGTCGGAGACGTCGTATCCCGCGTCGCGCTGCGGCGAGCGGTAGAAGGGCGACAGCCAGATCGCGTCGACGCCGAGGTCCGCGAGCGAGCCGAGCCGCTCGGTGATGCCGCGCAGATCGCCCACACCGGTGCCGTTCGAGTCCGCGAACGAGCGGGGGTAGATCTGGTAGATCACGGAGGAGCGCCACCACTCCTGGTCGCGGACGTCGGTCATGGGGGCACCTCTCGGCTCGTCGTCGCGCCGGATCTCGGGCACGAAGGAACCCGCGTGCACACCGTCGAGCCTCGCGGGATCACGCCCAATGTAAGCGGTTGCAGTCCCGCCGTGCAAACCCGTCGGCGCGTCGCGCCGGGGCGAGCGGGAATCGCCGCGGCCAGGTGGTTGTTGCGTCATCCATCCCGCGCGCGTGCGCGCCCGTCCGAGGAGGTTCCATGACCGCGATCTGCCCCAGCCGCCGTCGAGCGGACGACGCCGGGACGGCGGCCGATGCGGTGACGAGCGCCGCGTCGCCCGCCGCCGCATCGTCCACCGGCCCGCTGGACCCGCCGGCCGCCTCGATCCGCACCGCGGTCACCGTGCCGCTGCGATTCCCGGACGGCTACGCGACGACGGGCCGGGTGATGACGTTCGAGGGGTTGACCGACGGGCGCGAGCATCTCGCGATCGGGCTCGGCGACTGGGAGGGGGCGCTCGCGCGCACCGCGGCCGGAGGAGAGGGACCGCTCGTGCGCCCGCACTCCGAGTGCCTCACCGGCGACGTGCTGGGCTCCGAGCGCTGCGACTGCGGCCCGCAGCTGCGCGAGGCGGTCGAGCGCATCGCCGCCGCGGGGGGCCTCCTCCTCTACCTGCGCCAGGAGGGGCGCGGCATCGGGCTGTACGCGAAGCTCGACGCGTACGCGCTGCAGGACGCCGGGCTCGACACGTACGAGGCGAACGTCGCGCTCGGGCATGGCGAGGACGAGCGCGACTACGCGCCGGCCGCGCAGATGCTCCGGGCCGTGGGCGCGGACCGCATCCGCCTGCTGAGCAACAACCCCGACAAGGCGGCGCAGCTCGAGCTGCTCGGCGTCGACGTGGACGCGCGTGTGTCCACGGGCGTCCACCTCACCGACGCGAACGCGCGCTACCTCGCGGCCAAGGTGGACCGCACCGACCACACGCTGGCGCTGCCCGGCCTCGCCTGAGCGCGGCGGCGGGCACGGGGCTCGCGCCCGTCGCGGGCCGCGCGACGGTACGGTGACGGCCATGAAGGCGCTGCTGCTGGACGCACCCGGTCTCGACCACCTGCGGATCGGGGAGGTGCCCGACCCCGCTCCGGGACCGGGCGACGTGCTCGTC
Organism: Demequina litoralis; assembly: GCF_030418455.1. Classification (GTDB taxonomy): domain Bacteria; phylum Actinomycetota; class Actinomycetes; order Actinomycetales; family Demequinaceae; genus Demequina; species Demequina litoralis. The sequence continues at coordinate 511,674 of NZ_JAUHPW010000001.1, read as the reverse complement.
GAGGTCGAGGCGTGCGGCCTCAACCCGGTCGACGCGTGGACCGCGGGGTCGGGCCATCCCGCGTGGGACTGGCCGCACGTGCCCGGGCTCGACGTCGTCGGCACCGTCGTCGCCCTCGGTGCGGACGTTGACGGGTTCGCCCCGGGCGACCGGATCGCGGTGCACTCCGACCTCCGCCGCGACGGCGGACTCGCGGCGCTGGCGGCCGTCCCGGCGCTCGCGTGCGCCCGCGTGCCCGACGGGCTGGGCGCGGCGGAGGCCGCCGCGCTGCCGTGCGCGGGCCTCACCGCGCTGCAGGCGGTGGAGCGGCGGCTGCGCGTCGGGCCCGCCGACACGGTGCTCGTGACCGCGGCGGCCGGCGGGGTGGGCGGCTTCGCGGTCCAGCTCGCCGCGGCCGCCGGTGCGCGCGTGCTCGCCACCGCATCGTCCCCGCGCCGCGACGAGGTCCTCGCGCTCGGCGCCGAGACGGTCATCGACTACCGGACCGAGGACGTGGCCGGGCGCGTGCGCGAGCTCACCGGGGGGCGCGGCGTCGACGCGGTGGTCGACACCGTCAGCGCCGCTTCCGCGACGGCCAACCTCGGGCTCCTGGTGCACGGCGGCGGCATCGCCTGCGTGGCGTCCCGCGCGGACCTCACCGCGGTGCCGGAGTTCACCGTCGCGCCCTCCGTCCACGAGATCTCGCTCGGCGCGGCCCACGCCTCGGGCGACGACCGCGCGGTGCGCTGGCTCGCCACGGGCCTCGCGGACCTCCTGGGGCGCGTCGCGGCCGGCACCCTCGACCCGCGCGTGCGCGAGACGGTGGCCCTCGACGAGGTGCCGGACGCGCTGGCCCGGCTCGCCGGACGGCACGTGGCGGGCAAGATCGTCGCGGTCGTGCGGCCGTAGCACCCGGTTCCGTTTGACAGTTCACCCTGGCAGGCGTCTGCTGGAGGCATTCGCGCGGCTGCGGGGGAGGCGCCATGAAGCGCATCGTGGTGTGCTGCGACGGGACGTGGAACAAGCCTGACCAGGCGCGTCCGACCAACGTCGTCAAGATCGCGCTCGCGGTCGCGCCGCGCGGCCCGGACGGCGTCGAGCAGCGCACCCATTACCTGCCCGGGGTCGGCACCCGGCGCGGCGAGATCATCCGCGGCGGCGCGTTCGGCTGGGGGCTGTCGCGGGCGGTGCGCGAGGCGTACACCGCCGTCGCCGACGACTACGAGCCCGGCGACGAGATCTTCCTCCTCGGCTACAGCCGCGGCGCGTACACCGCGCGCTCCGCCGCGGGCTTCCTGCGCAACGCGGGCATCCTGCGGCCCGAGCATCGCGACCGCCTCGACGAGGCCTACGCGCTGTACCGGAGCCGCTCGAAGTCGACCGCTCCGGGCGCCCGCAAGGCCGAGCTGTTCCGGCGCAGCTACGCGTACCCCGACCTCGCGATCCGCTTCGTCGGCGTGTTCGACACGGTCGGCTCGCTCGGCATCCCCGGCAGCAGCATCCCCATCGTCCGGTGGTTCAACAAGCGGTGGAGCTTCCACGACACGCAGCTGTCCCGGTCCGTGACCGCGGCGTACCAGGCGCTCGCGATCGACGAGCAGCGGACCACCTTCCAGCCCACGCTGTGGGACCTGCCGGAGCCCGCGCCCGGACAGGTCCTCGAGCAGGCGTGGTTCGCCGGCTGCCACTCGAACGTGGGTGGCGGGGCGCCGGACACGGGGTTGTCGGACCTCGCGCTCGGCTGGATCGCGCGCATGGCGGCCGGTCAGGGGCTCGCCTTCGCCAACGGGGCGTTCGTCGCGGGGCGGCACCTGGAGGCGGGGGACGCGACGACGGTGCCGTTCGTGCCGGACGCGCTCGGGCCGATCGGCCGGTCGCGCACGGGCATCTTCAAGCTGTGGCCGCCGTACATCCGTCCCATCGGCGAGAAGGAGCACGGCAACGAGTCGCTGGCGTCCTCGGCGGTCGCGCGCCACGCCGCGCGGCCGACCGACCAGCCGGAGAACCTCATCGAGGCGCTCACGCGCCCGCATCGCGTCACCGAGGTGTGAGGGCGGCCGTCGCGCCGCGTCCCTGAGAGCTGCGTGAGCGCGCCCGGCCGCGCTCCCACCCGCGAGGCCGAGGGCGTGGGATGCTTCGCTCGACTACCGAGGGGGAGCGATGATCGGCGACCTGCTCGCGTCGTTCGTGGTGGGCGCGATCGTCGAGCCGTTCACGGACCGGGCGACACGGCGAGCGACCCGCGCGCGGATCGCGCGCCTGCAGAGGGGCGGCATCCTGCTCGGTGCGGTCCATGCGGTCCACGGCGACCTGCCGCGCTTCGGCGACATGTGGCTCTCCAGCGAGTGGCAGGTGTCGCCCGGCCGGGTGCACCTCGGCTCGACCACGGTCGTGGTGGAGTCCGTGGACGATGCGGCCCGGCCGGGCACCAGCGGCGACTTCATGATGCCGCCCGGCATGGACGCCGTGGTGCTCACGCTGCGCGGTCCCGGCCCGCTCGTGGAGATCGCGATGGCGGCCGAGTCCGAGGCGTGGTTCCGCGCGGCCGTCGCGCCGCGTCCCTGAGAGCTGCGCGAGCGCGCCCGGGTCGCTCGACGCGCGAGCGGTCAGTCGTCGTCGGCGTCCTCGCCCGCGTCGACCCTGAGGTCCTCGCCGAGCGCCTCCGCCCCGATCGGGGGATCGCCCGGGTCGTGTCCCGCCCCGTCGGCCTCCACCGCGGTGAGATCCGCGCCCGTGAGCACCGTGCCGCTGAGGTCCGCACCCGAGAGGTCCGCCTCGGCGAGGCTCGCGCCCGAGAGGTCCGCGCCGCTGAGATCCGCGCCCGAGAGGTCCGCCTCGGACAGGTCGGCACCGGCGAGATCCGTGCCCTTGAGCTCGGCGCCCGCGAGGACCGCGTCCGACAGGTCCGCGCCGGCCAGGTCGAGCCCGCTCAGCTGAGCCTCGGCGAGGTACAGGGCGGAGAACGGCAGCACGTCGCGATCGCTCATGACCGCCTGGCGCACGAACAGCGAGTTGCCCAGGGACTCGTCGCGCGCGTTGCGGGCGTCCTCGCGCATCTGGTCCACGACGTACAGCGCGAGCGAGACGAACATGCCGAGCACGAGGCTGCCGATCGCCTGCAGGATCAGCTCGTCGCGATGGCGGGTGAAGAAGCCGGTCGGGGTCGGGGCCATGCGCGTCCTCCGGGGTCGGGTGACTCGACCGTAGCCGCACAGGCCGGATCTGCCAGGGCGGACGCGCCGCGCCCGGCCCGGGCCCACCGCATCGTCCCTAGATGGTGAGCCAGCCCGTCGCGAGCCCCGCCACGCCCACCGCCGCCGCGATCAGCGACACCGCGAGGATCACCCGTTCGCGGGGGCTGAACCAGCGTCGCCCCTGCTCCCGGCGCACCATCACGAACAGGATCGACGCGGGCGCGTAGATGATCGAGGACACGAGGACGAACGTGAGCCCGGCCGCGAACAGCAGGAACACCACGTACGCGGTCGCCAGCACGCCGAGCGCCAGCTCGCGCCGTCTGTCGCGCATCTCCGGGTAGCCGTCGCGCGTCGCCGCGATCTTGAGCAGGTAGCCCGCGGCGAAGAGGAACGGGATGAGCGACAGCGCGCTCGTGAGGTCGACCATGAAGTTCACCGCATCGGCGGACACGAGCACCACGAGCAGCATCACCTGGGTGAGCCACGACGTCGTGAGCAGCGCCGCGACCGGCACGTCCCGCGCGGACTGGCGCGCGAGGAAGCGCGGCATGTCGCCGTCCTTCGCGGCGACGAACAGCAGCTCCGCCGCGATCATGGTCCACGCGAGGTAGGCGCCCAGGATCGACACGATGAGGCCCACGCTCACGAACACCGAGCCCCAGCCGCCCACCGCCGCCTCGAGCACGCCCGCCATCGACGGCTGGCGCAGGTCCGCCATCTCGGAGATCGGCATGATGCCGTACGACACCATCGTCACCGAGGCGAAGATCGCGAACACGCTGAGGTAGCCGAGCACCGTCGCGCGGCCCACGTCCTCGCGGCGGCGCGCGTGCCGCGAGTACACGCTCGCGCCCTCGACGCCGAGGAACACGAACACCATCACCAGCATCGTGGCCCGGACCTGCTGGAACAGCGGCTCGTCGCCCGGGCCTGACATGTTGTCGAGGAACACCTGAGGGTCGACGTAGAACAGCGCGAGCACGATGAACACGAGGATCGGCACGAGCTTCGCGATGGTGACGATGCGGTTGATCGCCGCAGCCTCGCGCACGCCCTGGCGCACGAGCAGGTAGAAGCCCCACAGGCCCGCGGTCGACAGCGCGACCGCGAGGATGGTGTCGCCCTCGCCCAGCGCGGGGAACAGCCCGCCGAGCGTCGACATGATGAGCACCCAGAACGCCACGTTGCCCACGCAGGTGGTCGCCCAGTAGCCGAAGGCGGAGAAGAAGCCCAGGTACTCGCCGAAACCCGCCTTCGCGTACGCGTAGATGCCCGCGTCGAGGTCGGGCTTGCGGTTCGACAGCGCCTGGAACATCAGCGCGAGCGTGAGGGTGCCCGCGCCGGCGATCGTCCACGCGATGAGCGCGCCGGCGACGCCGGTGGCCGCCGCGAAGCGCTGGGGGAGCGTGAAGACCCCGGCCCCGACCATGGTGCCGACGACCATGGTCGTCATGGTGAGGAGCGAGAGCTTCACCGGCGCGCGCGTCGGGGTCTCGGCCATCCGCCCTCCTCCCGTCCCTCTCGAAACCTAGCAAGGCCAGGGACGATGCGCCGGGTGGGTTCGCGCCGCGCGCTTCGTGCTTGACGCGAGCTGGATTGTTGAACCTTTGCGCATGTTTCGTGCGAAACGCAGGAAATGTCCGACGTGGTGGGTCGACCTGCGCATAGGTTGCGAAAGCGGCTGAGGTGAGAAATGGGGAGGAAATGCACAGAATCAAGCTGGTGAGCATGCTCACCGTGGCCTGCGGCGCGACCATCCTGGCCGCGCCGGCCGCATCTGCGGGCCCGGAGTCATGCGACAGCCGTGTCAACAACACCACCGCCAAGCTGCTCGAATGCGTGACCGGCGACGGCACGTTCGCGCACCTCGAGGCGCTCCAGGCGATCGCGGACGCCAACGGCGGCACGCGTGCGTCGAGCACCCCGGGCTACGACGCCTCGGTCGACTACGTCGTCGGCACGATGGAGGCGGCCGGCTACGAGGTCTCCGTCGAGCCGTTCACGTTCGACTACTTCGAGGAGCTGTCGCCGGCCTCCCTCGAGCAGGGCGGCGTCGCCTACGAGTACCTCGGCGAGCCCGGGTTCGCGACCATGGAGTACTCCGGGTCGGGTACGGCTGCCGGCCTTCCCGTGGCGGTCGACGTGGTGATGCCTCCGGGACCGGCTGCGAACACGTCGACCTCGGGCTGCGAGCTCGACGACTTCGCGGGCTTCACACCCGGCAGCATCGCCGTGCTCCAGCGAGGCTCGTGCAGCTTCTACCTCAAGGCCGCGAACGCGGAGGCGAGCGGCGCGTCGGGCGTCATCATCTTCAACGAGGGCCAGGACGGGCGCGAGGCGAACTTCGCGGGCACGCTCGGCGGTCTCGGGGTCGGCATCCCCGTCGTCGGCGCCTCCTACGAGGTGGGCGAGGCCATCCTCGCCAGCGGCGCCGAGGTCACGCTCACCGTCGACGCCCTCACGGAGACGCGCGAGACGGCCAACGTGATCGCCGAGTCGACGACAGGCGACCCGTCGAACGTCGTGATGGCGGGCGCGCACCTCGACTCGGTGCCCGAGGGCCCCGGCATCAACGACAACGGCTCCGGCTCGGCAGCGATCCTCGAGGTCGCGGAGGCGATGGCGAAGGTCAAGACCAAGAACCAGCTGCGCTTCGCGTGGTGGGGGGCCGAGGAGTCCGGGCTCATCGGCTCGTACGAGTACGTGGGCGGGCTGAGCGACGAGGAGATCGACGACATCGCGCTCTACCTCAACTTCGACATGGTGGGCTCGCCCAACCACATGTTCGGCATCTACGACGGCGACGGTTCCGAGTTCGGTCTCGAGGGCCCGGCCGGATCCGACGTCATCGAGTCGACGTTCGAGGAGTTCTACACGGATGCGGGGCTGCCGTTCCAGGCGACCGAGTTCTCGGGACGCTCCGACTATGCGGGCTTCATCGACGTCGGCATCCCGGCGGGCGGCCTGTTCACGGGTGCCGAGGGCGTCAAGACCGAGGACGAGGCCGCGCTGTACGGCGGCGTCGCGGGCGAGTCGTACGACCCGTGCTATCACTCGGCGTGCGACACCATCGACAACCTCAGTATGGAGGCGCTCGACGTCAACACCGATGCGATCGCGTACGCGACGCTCCAGTTCGCCATGAGCACGGAGGCCGTCAACGGCGTGCCGGGCAAGGGCAACTTCAAGGCCAAGGGCCTGTTCGACGCGTCCTGACGCGGCCTGATCACAGGGGAGCGGCGCGGTCCTGCGGGGCCGCGCCGCTTCGCGTGCGGGCCGGGACGGCCCGCCGCCGTGTCAGGGCACGATGCGCCGGCCGTCAGAGGCGCGCGGGGGCGCCGCGCATCGTCAACGGCTCGTCCAGCAGCGGGGCGTATGCGGCGCGTTCCGCCTCCGTGAGGCGGCGCGGCACCTGCGTCGCGCGGTCGAGGTAGACGAGTGTCGTGACCACGCGCGCGCACGGCTCGCCGGCCGCGGAGCGCAGCTCGTGGTGGATCTCGCAGCTCGAGCCGCCGATCCGCGCGATCCACAGGTCGACCTCGATCGGCTCGGGCGACCACGCGAGCTGGCGGAGGTACTCGATCTCGTGGCGTGCCACCACCACGGGCGCGCCGCCCTCGCGGACGAGCACGCCGCGCTCGTCCGCGAGGGTCCCGATGATCGGGTGGAGGGCGCGGATGCGCACCTCCTCGAGGATCATGAGGTACGCGACGTTGTTGACGTGGCCGTTGGGGTCCACGTCGGCCCAGCGCAGCTGGACCGGGACCGTCAGGCGTGCCACGTCGCTGCCCGCCGCATCGTCGCTACGACACCGGCACGGCGGCGCGGTCGGCCTCCCGCAGCGCGACCTTGTTGACCTTGCCCGCCGCGTTGCGCGGAAGGGCCTCGATCGGCACGACGTCCTTGGGCTGCTTGAAGCGCGCGAGGCGGTCGCCGAGCCACGCCTGGAGCTCGGTGACGTCGAGCGTCTCGCCGGGCTTGAGCACCACGGCGGCGACGGGCACCTCGCCCCAGCGCTCGTCCGCGCGCCCGTAGACGGCCGCCTCGACGATCTTGGGGTGGGCGAACAGCGCGTTCTCGACCTCGGCGCAGTACACGTTCTCGCCGCCCGAGATGATCATGTCCTTGAGGCGGTCGACCACCCAGACGAAGCCGTCCGCGTCCTGCTTCACGAGGTCGCCGGAGTGGAACCAGCCGTTCTCGAAGGCCTTCGCGGTCTCCTCCGGCTTGCGCCAGTAGCCCTGCATGAGGTTGGGGCCGCGGTAGACGATCTCGCCCACCTCGCCCGGGGCGACGTCGTTGAAGTCCGCGTCGACGATGCGGTGCTGGACCGTCACCACGGGTCGCCCGACCGAGCCGAGCTTGTGGATCGCGTCCTCGCCGCGCAGCGCGCAGGTGATGGGGGACATCTCGGTCTGGCCGAACACGGCCACGTTGAGCGCGTCGGGGAAGGTGTCCGACATGGTGCGCAGCAGGGTGTCGGAGGCCGGCGCGGCGCCCCAGCTGATGACGCGGAGCTTGAGGTCGCGCTCGCGGATGCCGGGCACCGCGCAGATCGCCTGCCACTGCTGCGGGACGTTGAAGACGATGGTGGCGCCCTCGCGCTCCCAGGCGTCGACGATCTCCTCCGGGTTGAACGCGCCCAGGGGATGGAGCACCGTCGGGATGCCGACGATGAAGTTCGCGCCGATCGACCCCAGGCCCGCGATGTGGAACAGCGGGGCGGTGAGGAAGGAGACGTCGCGCTCGTCGAAGATGCTGTTGACGCGGATCACCGTGAGCGACTGCGCGGCCATGTTGAGGTGGTCGAGCATCGCGCCCTTGGGGCGGCCGGTGGTGCCGGACGTGTACATGATGAGGCACGGCGAGTCCTCGGGGACGTCGGGGGCCTCGAACCCGTCGGAGGGCTCCGCGAGCAGCGCCGAGATGGGCTCCTGGCCCTCTCCCGCCTCGCCGATGACGATGATGCGCTTGAGGCGGGACGTGGCCTGCTGCGCCGCCGCGATGAGCGGCACGAGCGGCTGGTCCACCACGACGACGTCGCCGTCGGCGTCGTCGATGATGTACGCGAGCTCGGCGGGGGACAGGCGCACGTTCATCGGCACGGCGATCGCGCCGAGCCGGTTGATCGCGAACACGGTCTCGATCACGAGCGTGTGGTTGAGGGTGAGCATGAGCACGCGGTCGCCGAAGCCGACGCCGCGGCGCTGCAGGGCCGCGGCGAGCGTGTCCATGTGCGCGGCGACGCCGCTCCACGTCGTCACCTCCCCGCGATGCTTGAACGCCGTCGCGTCGGGCCTCATCGCGGCGTGCGTGAGGACCTGGTTCATCCAGTGGTTGCGGCGCACCCCCGCGGGGATGCCGTGCGTGGCCTCGCTCATGACATGCACCTCTTCGTACGTCGAGCTCTCCGGCTGACGGCGCCCTTGCCGTCACCCGTCCTTCGCTGCCGGCCGTTCCGGGGACCAGCTAGCAGCATGTTACTCACGATTCACATTCTTGCGCTACCCGCTTCCGCGGCGAGCCGCGCGGGCGTTAGTGTGACCAGCGTGAGCGAGACGATGGCGACGGAGCCGGTGAGGCGGCGCCCGCGCGACCGCAGGCAGGTGATCGAGGCCGCCGCGGCCGCGCTCTTCGCGGAACGGGGCTACCACCGGGTCGCGATGCAGGACGTCGCGCGCGAGGTCGGGATCTCCGCCGCGGCGCTGTACCGGCACTTCGACAACAAGTACGACCTCTTCCGGGAGGTCGCGCTCGGGCTGGTGGGGCGTCTCCACGACGCCACCCAGGACGTGCCGCCCATGGCGGAGCCCACGCCGGAGGCGGCGCGCGTAGCCGTCGACGCGCTGCTCGAGGCCTTCGCCGGGGCGACCATCGCGATGAGGGCGACCGGCGGCATCTACCGGTGGGAGAGCCGCTACCTCCGGCCCGACGACCGTCACGCGCTGCGCGACGAGTTCGCCGGTCTGCGTCGCCGCCTCGACGAGCCCGCCGCCGTGCTGCGGCCCACGCTCGACCCCGCCACGCTCGACCTCACCGCGCTCGCGGCGCTCAGCGCGATCGCGAGCGTGACGACGCACCGCACCGCGATCCCCGTCGCGGCGCTCCGTGCGCTCGTGCACGAGGCGGCGCTCCGGGTCCTCATGGCGGTCGAGCTCCCGGCGCCCGAGGCGGCGGAGGCGGGGGAGGAGCCGGCCCGGCCGCGTCGGCGCAAGGACCAGCTCACGCAGGCGGGCATCGCGCTGTTCGCGGAGCGCGGCTACCACGACGTCACGATCGAGGAGATCGCCGCGGCCGTGGATCTCACCCCGTCCGGCGTGTACCGCCACTTCGGCGGCAAGGCCGAGATCCTGCTCACCGCGTGCGGGCGCGCCGCGGCGGCGCTCGACGCGGCCGCCGAGGACGCGCTCGGTCACGAGGAGCCCCGCGAGGCGCTCCGGATCCTCGAGACCGCCTACATCCGCTTCGCGGTCGAGGACCGCGACCTCATGGACGTGTATGCGGCGGACGTGGGCGCCCTCGAGGAGGAGGATCAGCGGCGCCTGCGCCGTGTCCAGCGTGCGCACGTGGACGACTGGGTCGAGCTGCTCGCGCGCGTGCGGCCGGAGCTGGAGCCGCGCGAGGCGCGGTGCCTGGTGCATGCGGCCTTCAACGTGGTCGCGGACCTCAGCGTCGCGCTGCGGCGCAGCCCGGCGCCGGTCGCGAAGGCGTGGATCGCGCCGGTGCTCGAGGCCGTGCTCGGGGTGTAGCCGCCCACCCCCGGATCGCCCCGCTCGCCGCGGCAGGCGCGGCGTCGCCGGCGCATCGTCCGGCTGGCACGCCCTGCCGCTGCGGCGCTGCGGCCTCGCGAGACCGACCGCCGCCTACCCGCAGCGAGGAGGCGGCGGGGAGACGGCGGTCGGTGGGCGGGCGTGGCTCCTAGCCGGCCGTCGAGTGGCGCGGCGGCTTGGAGCGCCCGTGCAGCATCGGGATCATCTTGGCCGCCGTGTGCATGTCCTTCTCGGTGCGGTCCATGGTGAGCAGGTTGAGCGCCGCCTTGCGGGTCTGCCGCGCGATCGACTTGACCACGCTGAACTCGCGGAGCCCGTCCGCGCCATGGATGCGGCCGAACCCCGATCCCTTGACGCCGCCGAAGGGGAGCGCGGCGACGCCCGCGAAGCCGAGCACCGAGTTGATCGACACCGCCCCGACGTGGAGCGCGGCCGCCGCGCGGTTCGCCGCCGCGGTGTCGCGCGTGAACACGGCTGCGGTCAGGCCGTACGCGGTCGCGTTCGCGCGGCGCACCGCCTCGTCGAGCGAGGCCACGGGGTTGATGATGACGAGCGGGCCGAAGGTCTCCTCCTGGACCGCGTCGGAGCGCTCGTCGACGTCGGTGACGACGATGGGTGCGATGACTCGGCCGCGGAAGCTGTCCGCGCCGCCGAGCACGACGGTGCCCGAGCGCATCGCATCGTCCACGTGCCGGCGCACGACGTCCACCTGCGACGGGAGCGTCATGGGGCCGTACTGCGCGTCCGCGCCCTCGGTGCGGAGCCGGCGTGCGCGGTCGACCACCTTGGAGACGAGCGTCTCGCGCACCGACTCGACGACGTACACGCGCTCGACGCCCGCGCAGGTCTGGCCGCTGTTGCCCATGCCTCCGAACACGATGAAGTCGGCGGCGGCGTCGAGGTCCGCGTCCGCGGCCACGAGCAGCGCGTCCGAGCCGCCGCACTCCGCGACGATCGGGGTGAGCCGCTCGGCCGCGGCGGCCATCACCTTCTTGGCGGTCGCGGTGGAGCCGGTGAACGCGATCTTGTCGACGTCCGCCGCCACGAGCGCGGCGCCGGTGCCCCGGTCGCCCGTGACGGCCGTGAGGACGTCGTGCCCGACGGTCTCGGCCCACCGCTCGGCGATCCAGGCCGCCGGTCCCGGGGTGAGCTCGCTCGGCTTGAACACCACGGCGTTGCCGGCCGCGAGCGCGTACGAGATCGACCCCATGGGCGTGTAGAACGGGTAGTTCCAGGGGCCGATGACGCCGACGACCCCGTAGGGCTCGTAGCCGACGGTGGCGTGCTGGTTGTAGTTGACCAGCCCCGCCTTGACCTTGCGGCGCTTGAGCGTGGCCTTGGCGTGCTTGGCCGCCCAGTCGAGGTGGCCGAGGGTGAGCATGACCTCGAGCACGGCGTCGCCGTGCGGCTTGCCCGTCTCCGCGGCGATCACGCTCGCGAGCTCGTCGGCCCGCTGGGCGATCGCCGACTTCCAGTGCAGCAGGTGCGCGCGCCGGTCCGCGAAGGACAGCCCGCGCCACCACTCGGCGCCGGCGCGGGCGCGCGCCACGGTGGCCGCGACCTCCGCCGCGCCCGCGACGGGGTACGTCGCGACGGCGGAGCCGTCGACGGGGTTGCGGGTGGTCATCTGTGCGGCGGGCTCGGTCTGGTCCACAAGTGTCATCGCCGGGTCTCCTACTCTCCGTTGAGCAGTCAAGTGAATCGCGCTTCACATGCTAGGCGGGGGGTCTTGCCTTCCGCAAGGGTAAATCTAATATGATTTAGAATCATGGAGGCGAAAGTGACCGAGGCCGAGGCCGGACATCCGACACCGAAGTCGGCGCAGACCCGGCAGCGCATCCTCGACGCCGCGGCCGAGGTGCTGTCGCGCAAGGGCTACGCGGGCACCCGTCTCACGGATGTCGCCGCCGTCGCGGGTGTGCAGGCGCCGGCCATCTACTACTACTTCTCGTCGCGCGACGAGCTCGTCGAGGAGGTCATGTGGGTGGGTGCCCACCTCGTGCGCACGCATGTCGCGGAGGTGCTCGAGGCGCTCCCGCCGGAGTCCTCGCACATGGACCGCCTCATGGTCGCGGTCGACGCTCACCTGCGCTTCGAGCTCCAGCTGTCCGACTACGCGACCGCCTCGATCCGCAACGCCGGCCACGTGCCCGAGCAGCTCCGCGTGCGGCCCGCCGCCGAGGAGGCGCTCTACAGCCGCCTGTGGCGCGACCTCTTCGCCGCGGCGCAGCAGGCGGGCGAGATCCGCGCGGACCTCGACATCAACGTCTTCCGGCTGCTCCTGCTCGGTGCGATGAACTGGGTGGTGGAGTGGTGGAACCCCCGCACCCGGTCGCTCGACGAGCTCGTCGCCACGGCCCAGGCGATGGTGCGGCACGGCGCCGCCGCCGAGTAGTCCCGCGGCGGCGGGGGAGGAGCCGGCCGGGCCTGTCGCCCGCAGCCGGCTCCACCCGTCGCCTAGGTCCCGCGGGCACCGGGCAGGCGCGCGACGATGCGTCCCAGCGCCGCGCGCGCGAGCCCGACGAGCCCGAAGGGCACGAAGAAGGCGAAGAGGATGAGCACCACACCGTAGGCGGCTCCCGTCGCCGCGGGGCTGATGCTCGAGGTGAGCGTCGGGACGTACTGCACGAACAGCGCGCCGAGCACGGCGCCCGGGACCGTGGCGAGCCCGCCCACCACGATGAGCGTGACGAACGAGATCGACAGCGTGAGGCTGAAGTTCTCGGGCCCGATGAACTCGAGCAGCATCGCGTAGAGCCCGCCGGCCACGCCCGCGTACGCCGCGGACGCCGCGAACAGCCGGGTCTTGGTGTGCCACACGTCGACCCCGAGGGTCTCGGCCACGACCTCGGCGTCGCGCACCGCGACGAACGACCGCCCGAGGCGCCCGCGCGCGAGACGCCTGGTCACCACGTAGGCGACGGTCGCGAGGGCGAGCGCGAGGTAGTAGACCCACTGGTCGTGCGCGAGCGGCACCCACGCGGGGGGCGAGCCGTCGATCGCGATGCCGCGGCTGCCCTGGGTGAGCGGCTCGAGGGCGCGGATGGCCGCGGGTGTGGCCATCGCCATCGCGAGGGTGACGAGGCCCAGCTGCAGCCCGTGCAGGCGCAGCGCGGGAAGGCCGACCAGGTACCCGACCACGAAGGGCACCACCGCCGCGCCCGCGAGCGTCGCGGGATGGGGCAGGCCTGCGGCTCCGCCGACGGCGACCGCGTACGCGCCGATCGCGAAGAACGCGGAGTGGCCGAGCGACACCTGCCCGCCGAATCCCACGAGGAGGTTGAGCCCCAGGCCCACGATCGTCCAGATCATGACGAGCGTGAGGGTCAGGTTGATGTAGCTGGGGTTGACGAGCGGCACCACCGCGAGCGCGATCGCGCCGGCCGCGGTCGCCAGCACCGCCAGCCAGCGCGGGGGCGCCAGCGGCGGGCGCGGCCTCCGCAGCCACGCCGCCAGCGAGTCCCGGGAGCGTCCGCGCTCGCGACCGCTGCGTGCCGTCGAGGCCCTGGTCGTCGTCGCGGTCATACGCGCACCACCTCCCTGCGTCCGAACATGCCCTGCGGCCGCACGAGGAGCACCGCCACGATGATGACGAGGGCGACCACCTGCTTGAAGTCCGATCCGTGGGGGAGGTAGCTGCCCGCGAGGTTCTCGACGACGCCCACCGCGATCCCGCCGACCAGCGCGCCAGGCGGGGACTCGAGCCCCCCGAGGGTCGCGGCGGCGAAGGCGTACAGCAGCACCGGCGCCATCATCCCGGGATGGAGGAACAGCTCCGGGGCGATGAGGGTGCCCGCGAGCGCGCCGACCGCGCCCGCGATCGCCCAGCCCGCGGTCATGGTGCGGCCGGTGGAGATGCCCGACAGCTCGGCGGACTCCGGCGCGGAGATCGCGGCCCTCATGCGCAGGCCCGCCCGGGTGCGCTCGAACAGCAGCCCGAGCCCGATCGCGACCACGAGCACGGTGGCCGCGATCCCGAGGTCCTGCCGGGACAGGGCGATGCCCGCGACCGTGACCGCGCCCTCGCCGAACAGCGCGGGCACCTCCTTGGTCTGGTAGGTCCACGCCCATCCGATGACCGCGTTGAGGGCGATCATCAGCCCCAGCGTGACGATGATGAGCGGCAGCGGCTGGTGTCGCCGCACGAGCGGGCGGACGAGGACCCGCTCGCTCGCCGCGGACAGCGCCCCGAGCGCGATCATCGAGATCGCGAGCGCCGTCCACAGCGGCACGCCCCAGGCGACGAGCTGCCACGACACGTACGCGCCGAGGAGCGCGAGCTCGCCCTGCGCGAAGTTGAGCGTCCGCGACGCGCGGTAGACGAGCACGATCGCGAGCGCGAGCGCGCCGTAGATGGCGCCGGTCGCGACGCCGTCGGCGATCTGCTGCAGGAGCATGGGTGCCGTCCTCTCACACGCCCAGGTAGGCCCGGCGCACGTCGTCGTTGTCGCGGAGCTCCGCGGCGGAACCCCGCACGGTGATGCGCCCGCTCTCGATCACGAGGGCGGTCTCGGCGATGCCCAGGGCCAGCTCCGCGTTCTGCTCGACGAGCAGCATCGCGGTCCCGGTCTCGCCGCACAGCTCGTCGAGCGTGGAGAAGAGCTCGGACGTCACCTTGGGCGCCAGGCCGAGCGACGGCTCGTCGAGCAGCAGCAGCCGGGGCGTCGACATGAGGGCCCGCGCGATCGCGAGGAGCTGCTGCTCCCCGCCGCTGAGCCCGGCGGCGGGGCGTGCGGCGCGCTCGCCGAGCCGCGGGAAGCGCTCCATCCAGCGGTCCGCATCGGCCGCCGCAGCACGCCCGGGTCGCGTGGCGCCGCCCACGAGGAGGTTCTCCCGCACCGTGAGGTCGCCGAACGTCCCGCGGCCCTGCGGGACGTGGGCGATGCCGGCCCCGGCGATGCGATGCGGGGCCAGGCCGACCAGCTCGGTCCCGTCGAGCCGGATCGACCCGTCGACCGTGGTGAGACCCGAGATGGTCCGCAGCAGCGTCGTCTTGCCGGCGCCGTTGGCGCCGAGCACCACGAGGCGACCACCGGTCGCGACCTCGAACCCGACCTCGTGCAGCACCGTCGCGGGGCCGTACCCCGCGGCGGCGATCTCGACCGTGAGCAGGCTCATGCCGCCCGCCCCAGGTACGCGGCCACGACCTGCGGGTCGCGCGCGACGATGCGCGGGTCGCCTTCCGCGATGAGCCTTCCGAAGTCGAGCACCGCCACGCGGTCGCTCACCGACATCACCAGCCCCATGTGGTGCTCGACCAGCAGGATCGCGGCGCCCCGCTCGGCGGCGAGGCGCCGCAGGGTGGCGCCGAGCTCCATGACCTCTCCGTGGACGAGGCCGTTGGCGGGCTCGTCCACCAGCAGGAGGCGGGGGTTCGCGATGAGGGCGCGCGCGAGCTCGATGCGCTTGAGGGTCCCGAACGGGAGCGTCCCGACCGGCACGCCCGCGACGTCCCCGAGCGACAACTCGGCGAGCAGGTCGAGGGCACGCTCCCGCGTCGCCCGCTCGGTGCGGGCGACATTCGGCAGGGCGAGCGCGGTGGCCCACCAGCCGCCCCGCGTCGCGTGGTACGCGCCGGCGAGCACGTTGTCGAGCACGGTGCGGCTCGCCAGCAGGCCGAGGTTCTGGAAGGTGCGCCCGATCCCCAGGGCCGCGATGCGGTGGCGGGGGAGCCCCACGATCTCCCGGCCGGCGAAGCGGATGCTGCCGTGCTGCGGGCGGTAGAGGCCGCCGATGCAGTTGAACAGGCTGGTCTTGCCCGCGCCGTTGGGTCCGATGAGCCCCACGACCTCACCCTCGCCGACCGTGAGGCTCGGCCCGTCGAGCGCGCGCAGCCCGCCGAACGACAGCTCCACGTCGTGCACCTCCAGCAGCGCGCCCATCCCCGCCTCCTCGTCCCCGGTCGCCACCGACGCCCTGGGCCGCGCCCCTCCGCGCGGCCCAGGGCCTCCGTGTCAGTCGACCGTGTAGCTGCCGTCGGCGAGGTCCCAGTTCTCGCCGTTGAAGACCTGGACCTTGACCTCGCGGAACACGTACGGGTAGTCGGGCGAGGTGGTGACGGTCACGGGCGCGAGGTCGAGCTCGAGCCCGTCGAAGGACGTCGCGGACTCCAGCAGCGCCTCACGGGTGCACCCGTCCATCCGGGTGAGCGCGGCCTCGAGCAGCTGAGCGGTCTGGTAGCCCGCGGCCGCGGGTGCCGACAGCGCGTTGACGTCGTCGGGGTGGGCCGCCGCGAACTCGGTCCACGCGTCGAAGCCCGCGTCGCCCGCGAGCGACGGGTCCGTGATGTCCTTGGTGTATGCGATCGAGACGACGCCGTCGGCGGCGCCCTCGCCCGCGGGCTTGAGGAAGAAGGTCGCGTCGGCGGCGGGGGCGTTGATCACCGTCGTCGCTTCCCAGCCGAGCTCGAGCTTCTTCTTGAGCGACTGCGTCGCGAAGGCGCCGACCGCCCAGTCGAGGAAGATGTCCGCATCCGACGAGGCGAGCGCCGTCACCTGGCTGTCGACCGAGGCGCTCGCGAGCTCGTACGGCTCGGAGGCGACGATCTCGATCCCGGTGCCCTCGAACGCCGCCTCGAAGCCGGCGAGGACGCTCTCGCCGAAGTCGTCGTTCTGGTACAGGATGGCCGCGGTCGAGTCCGGGTGGTTCTCGATGAGGTAGTCGGCGAGCGCCTGCACCTCGAAGCCGTACTGCGGCATGAAGCCGGTGGTCCACGCGGTGCCCTCGTGCAGCGCCAGGATCGCGTCGCTGCCGGTGCCGGTGAAGAGGTTGGGGATGCCCTGCTCCTCGACGTAGGGGGCGACGCTGATCGCGGCTCCCGTGCCGAGCACGCCCGTGAGCGCGAACACGCCGTCCTGCTCGACGAGCGTCCTCACGTTCGCCGCGGTCTTCGCGGGGTCGTAGCCGTCGTCGAGGACGGTGACGTCCACCGTCCTCATGGTGCCGTCGGCGAACGTGACGCCGCCGTCCTCGTTGAGGTCGTCGAAGTACGCCTTGAGGGTCGTGCCGATCGCACCGTAGGCGGCCGCGGGGCCCGACAGCGGGAGGCTCGTGCCGATGCTGACCTCGGTGTCGGTGAAGCCGGGGCTGCAGGCCTCCGCCACCGTCGACGTGCCGGCGCCGTCGGACGGCGACGGTGCGGCGGTCCCGGCGTCCTGCCGGCCGGCGCACCCCGCGAGGGTGAGCGCCGCGATGGCGAGGCCGGCGGCCGTGGTCGGCAGGGCGCGGCGGGCGCGCCCGGTGTGCGGGATGGACATGGTTCCTCCTCGGGTGCGTACGACGGGGGTGCGCGTCCGCCCGGACGCGACGGGAGCGCTCGAGGCGCGGGTACGTGGCGTGCGGGGCATGGGCGTCAGCGGCGGGCCGTGCCGGTGGTGCGGGCGCGGCCCGCCGAGGTCGAGCGGATGCCCGCCTGGGTGGTGGAAGGGCCGCTTCTTGCCGTGTGCGTGGTGCGCGCCATCGCCGTTCTCCTACTCTCCGTTGAGCAGATAAGTTACTGGCGATTCACATGCTATGCCGGACGATGCGGATCCGCAAGGGGGGTGTCTGCGCGGGCTGCCCGCAGGGTTGCGGGCATGGCGACGCAGGGGTGGGTACGTTGTGATTGCAGGGATGGCGCGCGACGGCGCGCGCCACGTCGTGCGCGGTGCTGGCCGGGCCGCGACGGCCCTCAGGGGTGCGTGGCGACGCCTGAAGTCAATTGCGATTCACATAGCGCGACTCGGTGAGGGCGGTGCGATCAGCCCACGCGCGCGGGGGCACCGAACAGCGACAGGCGGCGTCGCAGGATCTCCTCGGCCTCGGCGACGATGCGCCGGACCACGTCGCCCGCGGGCGGGATGTCGCGGATGAGCCCCTGGACCATGCCCACCGTCCAGATGCCCGCGTCGAGGTCGCCGTCCTCGAACACCTTGCGGCCGCGGGCGCCGGCGACGAGCGGGCGCACGTCCTCGAACTGGCCCCCTTCGGCGAGGATCTGCACGACCTCGTCGCTGACCGCGTTCTTCGCGACGCGCGCGGTGTTGTGGAGCGTGCGGAAGATGAGGTTGGTGTCGAGCTCGGAGGCCTCGACGATGCGCTCCTTGACCGTGCTCGAGATCGGCGACTCCTGGGTGCACATGAACCGCGAGCCCATGTTGATGCCGTCCGCGCCGAGCGCGAGCGCGGCCGCGAGCCCGCGGCCGTCCGCGAAGCCGCCCGAGGCGATGAACGGGATCTCGAGCTGGTCGGCTGCCGCGGGGATGAGCACCAGCCCCGGGACGTCGTCCTCGCCGGGGTGGCCGGCGCACTCGAAGCCGTCGATCGACACCGCGGTCACGCCCACCTTCTGCGCCTTGAGCGCGTGGCGCACGCTCGTGCACTTGTGGACGACGCGCACCCCGTGCTCACGGAACATGTCCATGTGGGGCTCGGGGTTCGAGCCGGCGGTCTCCACGATGGTGACGCCGGAGTCGACGATCGCGCGCCGGTACTCGTCGTACGGCGGCGGGTTGATCGACGGCAGGATCGTGAGGTTCACCCCGAACGGCTTGTCCGTCATGGTCCGCGCCCGCGCGATCTCCTTCACGAGGTCCGCGGGGGTGGGCTGCGTGAGGGCGGTGATGATGCCGAGGCCGCCGGCCTCGGACACGGCGGCCGCGAGCTCCGCCCGGCCGACCCACATCATGCCGCCCTGGACGATGGGATGCTCGATGCCGAGCGCCTCCGTGAACCGCGTGGTGAGCATGGCTCCTCCTACTCGTAGATCTCGCCCGCCGCGGCGCGGGCGAGGAGCGAGGCGGGCGGCCGGAACCGCTCGCCGTAGAGGTCGGCGAGCTCGTTCGCGCGTGCGGCGAAGCCCGCGAGGCCGCCCTCGTACTGGTTGACGTACTGGAGCACGCCGCCGGTCCACGAGGGGAAGCCGATCCCGAAGATCGAGCCGATGTTCGCATCGGCCACCGAGGTGAGGACGTGGGTGTCGAGGCAGTCGATCGCGTCGAGCGCCTCCGCGAAGAGCATCCGCTCCTGCAGGTCCTTGAGCGGCACCTCGACGCTGCCCGAGGCGTAGCGCTCGCGCACGCCCGGCCAGATACCGACGCGGCGCCCGGCCTCGTCGTAGTCGTAGAAGCCCTGGCCGGCCTTGCGGCCCGGCCGCCCCACCTCGTCGACCATCCAGTCCGCGACCGCCTCCGCCGGATGAGCGACCCACGGCGTGCCCTCGGCCTCCTGTGCGGCGCGGGTCTCGTCCCGGATCTTCTGGGTCAGGGCGATCGACAGCTCGTCGACCAGCTGGAGCGGGCCGGCGGGATAGCCGGCCTGCAGCGCGGCCTGCTCGACCGAGGCCGGCTCGACGCCCTCGCCGACGGCCGCGACGGCCTCGTCGATGAACTTGCCGATGACTCGCGAGGTGAAGAAGCCGCGCGCATCGTTCACCACGATCGGCGTCTTGCGGATCTGGAGGACGAAGTCGAAGACCTTCGCGAGCACCTCGTCGCTGGTGCGCTTGCCGCGCACGATCTCGACGAGGGGCATCTTGTCCACGGGGGAGAAGAAGTGGATGCCGATGAAGTCGTCGGTGCGGTCGACCCCCTCCGCGAGCAGCGTGATGGGCAGCGTGGAGGTGTTGGAGCCGAGCACCGCGTCCGGGAGCACGACGTCCTGGATCTCCTGGAACACGCCCTGCTTCACGGGCACCGACTCGAAGACCGCCTCGATCACGAAGTCGACGCCGGCGAAGTCGGCCGGGTCGCCGGTGGTGGCGATGCGCGCGAGCAGCTCCTCGCTGCGCTCGGGCGTGGTCCTCCCGCGCGCCAGCGCCTTGTCCTCGAGGCGGCGCGCGTAGTCCTTGCCCTTCTCGGCAGCCTCCTTCGACATGTCCTTGAGGACCACGTCGATGCCGGAGCGGGCGGCGACGTACGCGATCGCGGCGCCCATCATGCCCGCGCCGATCACGCCCAGCCGCCTCGCCTGGTACGGCGGGTAGCCGATGGGCCGGCTGGCGCCCGAGCTGATGCTCTGGAGGTCGAAGAAGAACGCCTTGATCATGTTCTTCGCGACCTGGGTGTGGGTCAGCTGCACGAGGTAGCGCGACTCGATGGTGGACGCGGTGTCGAAGTCGACGTACGCGCCCTCGACCGCCGCGGCCATCGCCGCGCGGGGCGCGGGCAGCGGGGCGCCCTTGATCTGCTTGCGCAGCAGCGCGGGCATCGCGGCGAGCATGGCGGCGACCGAGGGGGAGGTGGGGGCGCCTCCCGGCAGGCGGAAGCCCTTGACGTCCCACGGCTTCACCGGCTCGGGGTTCGCGGCGATCCAGGCCTTCGCGCGGTCGCGGATCTCGTCCGCGGGCGCGAGCTCGTCGACGATGCCGACCGCGAGCGCGTCCTCCGCCGAGAACTTGGTGGCCGGGAGGATGACGTCGGCCAGGGCCTTCTGCAGCCCGAGCATGCGCACGGTGCGGGTGACGCCGCCGCCGCCGGGCAGCAGGCCGAGGGACACCTCGGGCAGCCCGAAGCGGGCGCCCTTGGCGTCGGACGCCGCGATCCGGTGGTGCGTGGCGAGCGCGACCTCGAGGCCGCCGCCGAGCGCGGTGCCGGTGAGGGCGGCCACGACGGGCCGTCCGAGCTGCTCGAGGCGACGCAGCAGCGACTTCACGTGCTCGATGTGCGCGGTCTCCTCGGCGGCTCGCGACGGGTCGGCGGCACGCAGCAGCTTGAGGTCGCCTCCCGCGAACCAGCTCTTCTTCGCGGAGGTGAGGACGACGCCGGCGATGCCGTCGCGCTCCGCCTCGAGACGGTCGACGGTGGCCTCGAGGGCCGCGACGAAGTGGGCGTTCATGGTGTTCGCGCCGCTGTCCGGGTCGTCCATGGTGATGGTGACGACGCCGTCGGCGTCCTGCTGCCAGTCGTACACGTGGACCACGTCGGTCCGCTCCTCGGTGACGCTCATGTGACTTCCTTCCTGTCCGGTCGGCTCAGACGCGCTCGATGATGGTGGCGACGCCCATGCCGGCGCCGACGCAGAGGGTGGCCAGGCCACGGGAGAGGTCGCGCCGCTCGAGCTCGTCGAGCAGCGTGCCGAGGATCATGGCGCCGGTGGCGCCGAGCGGGTGGCCCATGGCGATCGCACCGCCGTTGACGTTGACCTTGTCGTGCGGGATGCCCAGCTCGCGCTCCCACCGCATCACCACGGACGCGAAGGCCTCGTTGAGCTCGAACAGGTCGATGTCGACGACGTCGAGGCCCGCCTTCGCGAGCACCTTGCGGGTCGCGGGCGCGGGGCCGGTGAGCATGATGGTCGGCTCGGAGCCGGTGACGGCGGCGGCGACGATGCGCGCGCGCGGCGTGAGGCCGAGCCGCTCGCCGACCTCGCGGGAGCCGATGAGCATGAGCGCCGCGCCGTCCACGATGCCGGACGAGTTGGCGGCGGTGTGGACGTGGTCGATGCGCTCGACGTGGTGGTACTTCTGCAGCGCCACCGCGTCGTAGCCGGCCTCGGCGCCCATGGTCGCGAAGGCCGGCTTGAGCGCGCCCAGCGTCTCGACCGTCGAACCGGGGCGGCGGTGCTCGTCGTGGTCGAGCACGGTGACGCCGTTGACGTCCTGCACCGGCACCACCGAGCGGTCGAAGCGACCCTCGCGCCACGCCTCGTCCGCGCGGCGCTGCGACTCGGCGGCGAACGCGTCGACGTCCTCGCGGGAGAAGCCCTCCACCGTCGCGATGAGGTCCGCGCTCACGCCCTGCGGGATGAAGTAGAGGTCGTAGTTGGTGGTGGGGTCCTGCACGTAGGCGCCGCCGTCCGAGCCGATCGGCACGCGGGACATCGACTCGACGCCGCCGGCGAGGATGAGGTCCTCGAAGCCGCTCGCGACCTTCTGGGCCGCGGTGTTGACCGCCTCGAGCCCCGAGGCGCAGAAGCGGTTGAGCTGCACGCCGGCCACGGTCTCGGGCAGGCCCGCGACCAGCGCCGCGGTGCGGGCGATGTCGCCGCCCTGCTCGCCGATGGGGGAGACGACGCCGAGCACGATGTCGTCGATGAGATCCGGCTCGAGCGTCGGGTTGCGCGCCTCGAGCGCGTGGATGAGCCCCACCACGAGGTCGACGGGCTTGATGCCGTGGAGCGAGCCGCCCCGGTTCCTGCCGCGCGGCGTGCGGACCGCGTCGTAGATGTATGCGTCAGCCATGGCTTCCTCTCAGAGTGCGTTGCCTGCTACAGGCCGAGGCCCCGACCGACGATCTCCTTCATGATCTCGGTGGTGCCGCCGTAGATGGTGGTGATGCGTGCGTCCTCGTAGTCCCGGGCGATCCGGTACTCGCGCATGTAGCCGTAGCCGCCGTGGAGCTGGAGGCAGCGGTTCACCACGTCGACGTACTGCTCGGTGGTGTGGAACTTCGCGGCGGCGGCGTCCTCGGGGGACAGCCGCCGCTCGTTCTGGCGGAGCAGGCACGCGTCGACGTACGCGCGGCTCGCGCGCACCGCCGTGGTCATCTCCGCGATCTCGAAACGCGTGTTCTGGAACGAGCCGATCGGCTTGCCGAACGCATAGCGCTGCTTGACGTAGTCGAGGGTCCGCTGCAGCACGCCCTCGCTCGACGCGACCGCGGCGGCGGCGATCGAGATGCGCTCCTGCGGGAGGTTGCGCATGAGGCCCATGAAGCCTGCGCCCTCCTCGCCGAGCAGGTTCGCCGCAGGCACGCGCACCTCCTGGAACGACAGCTCGCTCGTGTCCTGGGCGTGCAGCCCGATCTTGTCGAGCTTGCGTCCGCGCGAGAAGCCGGGCGAGTCGGCGGGGATGACCAGCAGGCTGAGCCCGCGGTGCGGGTCCTCGCTCGTGCGTACCGCCGTGACGACGAGGTCCGCGTTCTGGCCGTTCGAGATGAAGATCTTCGAGCCGGTCACGATGTAGCTGTCGCCGTCGCGCACCGCGGACGTGCGGATGCCGGCGAGGTCACTGCCGGTGCCGGGCTCCGACATCGCGACCGCGACGATGAGCTCGCCCGCCGCGATGCCCGGCAGCCAGCGGGCCCTCTGCTCGTCGTTGCCGAGGTCGGTGAAGTACGGGATGACGATGTCGTTCGACAGCGCGATCCCGGCCATGCCGGAGGACACCGGGTTGCGGGCGAGCTCCTCGCCCATCACCGCGTTGAAGCGGAAGTCCTCCGAGCCCCCTCCGCCGTACTCCTCGGGGATCCCGAAGCCCAGGATCCCCGCCTCCGCGGCCTTGGTGAAGAGCCAGCGGTCGACGCGGCCCTGCTCGTCCCAGCGGTCGGCGTTCGGGCGGGCATGCTGCTCGACGAACGCGGCGACCATCTCGCGGAACTGCTCGTGCTCGTCCTCGTACAGGTCGCGGGGTCCGATGATCCCCGCGGGTCCCACGGCCCGGGTGCTCGTGGTGGCGGTCATGCTGTCTCCGATCCTCGTTGATCTCGACGACCGTTTTTTTATATCACATTAGAAATCGCCGTGAGAAGCCCTTGCCACAGAAGAGATTCTTGCCATACTGAAGCCGTCGGTTTGAATGGCCGTTAAGCAACTGCGCAAGGGGGCGTGGGATGAGGCAGGGGACCGTGCGCGTCGCGGAGGACGCGGCGCCGAGCACCGTCGGACGCTATGCAGGCCGGGTGGCGATCGTCACCGGCGCGAGCCGCGGCATCGGCCGCGCGATCGCTCGGCGGCTCAGCGACGAGGGCGCGTCGGTGGTGCTCACCGCGCGCTCCGCGGAGGGCCTCGAGGACGCCGCGGGCGACCTCCCTCCCGACAGGGTGCGCACCGTCGCCGGGCGCGCGCAGGATCCGGCGCACCGCGAGGAGGCCGTCGCGACCGCGGTGCGCGAGTTCGGCGCGATCGACGTGCTCGTCAACAACGCCGGGATCAACCCCGTCTACGGCCCGCTCGCGGAGCTCGACGCGGAGGCCGCGCGCAAGGTGCTCGAGGTCAACGTGATCGGCACCCTCGCGTGGGTGCAGGAGGCGGTCCGCGCGGGCCTGGGCTCGCGTGCGGGCGCCGCGGTGCTCAACATGTCGTCCGTGACCGGCGCCGTGCCCTCCGAGGGGATCGGCTGGTACGGGGTGAGCAAGGCCGCGGTGTCGCACCTCACGGTGACGCTCGCCGCCGAGCTGGGCCCGCGCATCCGCGTCAACGCGCTCGCCCCGGCGGTGGTGCGGACGCAGTTCGCCCGCGCGCTCTACGAGGGCCGCGAGGACGAGGTCGCCGCCACGTACCCGATGCGCCGGCTCGGCGACCCGGAGGACGTCGCCGCCGCCGCGGCCTTCCTGTGCTCGGACGAGGCGGGATGGATCAGCGGGCAGGTGCTCACGCTCGACGGGGGGCTGCTCGCGGCCGGGGGCACGGCATGAGCGGGGCGGTCGAGGTCGCGCAGACCACCGCGGAGCTGGCCGCCCGCACGCGCCGGTTCGTGCGCGACGTCGTCGTCCCTGCCGAGCCGCCCGCGGGCAGCGCCCTCGACCCCGCGACGCGCCTCGACCTGCAGCGTCGGGCGCGCGAGGCGGGCGTCTTCGCCCCCCACGTGCCGGTCGAGCTCGGCGGGCTCGGGCTGCCGCTCGCGGACTGGTCTCCCGTGTTCCAGGAGGCCGGCTACTCGCCCATCGGGCCCGCGGTGCTCAACTGCATGGCGCCGGACGAGGGCAACATGCTGCTGCTCGAGCGCATCGCGACCCCGGAGCAGCGGGAGCGGTACCTCGCTCCGCTGGCCGCGGGCGACGTGCGCTCGTGCTTCGCCATGACCGAGCCGCATCCCGGAGCGGGGTCCGACCCCGGCGCGCTCGCGACCCTCGCGCACCGCATCGACGGCGGCTGGCTGCTCGAGGGGGAGAAGCGCTTCATCTCCGGCGCGGACGAGGCGGCCTTCGCGATCGTGATGGCGCGCACCCCCGAGCTGGGCGACGACGCCGCGACGATGCTCCTCGTCCCCATGGACGCCGCCGGCGTCGAGATCGGCCACGCCATCCGCACGCTCGAGACCGCGATCACCGGCGGCCACCCCCACGTGCGGTTCTCGCGCGTGCGGGTCGCCGACGAGGACGTCCTCGGCACCCCGGGTCAGGCCTTCCGTCACGCGCAGGCCAGGCTCGGGCCCGCGCGGCTCACCCACTGCATGCGCTGGCTGGGCCTCGCGCGGCGCGCGCAGGACACCGCCCTGGACCGCGTCCGCACCCGCGAGCTCTTCGGGTCGCCGCTCGGCGACCTGGGGATCGCCCAGGGCCTCCTCGCGGACTCCGAGATCGACATCGCCACCAGCGCCGCCGTCGTCGACTGGGCCGCGCGCACGCTGACGGACGATGCGCGGGCCGGCGCGACCGCATCGTCCGTCGCGAAGGTGCACGTGTCCGAGGCGGTGGGGCGCGTCATCGACCGTGCCGTGCAACTCTGCGGCGGGGACGGGGTCACCCTCGAGCTGCCGCTGCTGGCGTTCCTCAACGAGGTGCGCCCGTTCCGCGTGTACGACGGGTCGAGCGAGACGCACCGGTGGGCGATCGCCCGCCGCGCGGTCGCGCGCCGCCGCGCCGAGGTCGGCGCGGGCGAGGCCGTCCTCGACCGGGCCGAGGGGGCCCGATGACCGCGCACGCCGCCGCCCCGGGCGACGTCGACACGGTGCGCACCGCGGCGGAGGCGGCGGCGGCCGCGCGCCCGCCGCTGCTGGTGCTCGAGCCGCTCGAGGCGTACCTCGACGCGCAGGGCGTCCCGCCGGGCGAGCTGGCCTGGCGCCGCATCGGCGACGGTCAGGCCAACCTCACATACGAGCTGCGGCGCGGCGGCGACCGCCTGGTGCTGCGTCGCGGCCCGCGGCCGCCGTACCCGCCCTCGGCGCACGACATGGTGCGCGAGGCGCGCTTCCTCACCACGGTCGGGGCGGCGGGCATGCCCGTGCCGCGCGTGCGGGCGGTGTGCGAGGACGATGCGGTGCTCGGCGTGCCCTTCTACCTCATGGACCTCGTCGAGGGGGAGGTGGTGACCGGGAACCTGCCCGCGGGCTTCACCGAGGCCCCGGCACGGCGCGCGCTCGTCGAGGCCGCGGTCGACGCCCTCGCGGACCTGCACGCGGTCCCCCTCGAGGGCGACGTCGCGACGCTCGGCCGTCCGGCCGGCTACCTCGAGCGCCAGGTGCGCCGCTTCGCCCAGCTGTGGCCGCTCAACACGCGACGCGAGGTCCCCCTCGTCGAGCGCGTGGGGGAGCGGCTCGCGGCGACGATGCCCGCCCAGGCGCGCTCCAGCATCGTCCATGGCGACTACCGGCTGGGGAACCTCATGTACGCGACGCCCGGACGCGTCGCCGCGATCCTCGACTGGGAGATGGCCGCGCTCGGCGACCCGCTCGCGGACCTCGGCTACCTCGTCGCCACGTACTCGGAGGCCGGGACGCCCGCCACCCCCATGGACCTCACCCCGGTGACCGCGCTGCCGGGCTTCCCGACGCGGCGCGAGCTGGTCGAGCGCTACGCCGCGCGCACCGGCGCCGACGTGAGCGCGCTGCCCTGGTACGAGGCGCTCGCGCTGTGGAAGTCCGCGATCTTCTGCGAGGCGATGCACACGCGCTGGCTCGACGGCCAGCGCCCGGGGGACGACTTCGCGGCCGGCCTGGGCGAGGGCGTCCCCGCCCTCGCGGCCGCCGCCGACGCGGCGCTCGCGCGCCTGGAGGAGGGGAAGGCATGAGGATCCTGGTGCTCATCAAGGTGGTGCCGGACACGTACGGCGAGCGCACCCTGTCGCTCGAGACGGGGCTGGCCGACCGCACGCCCGAGGAGGCCGTCGTCGACGAGATCGACGAACGCGCGCTCGAGGTCGCGCTCGCGTACGCCGACGCGCACCCCGGCACCGAGGTGGTGGCGCTCGCGATGGCCCCCGCGCTCGCGCAGTCGAGCCTGCGCAAGGCCCTCGCGATGGGTGCGACGCACGCGGTGCAGGTGGTCGACGAGGCGCTCGTCGGCGCCGACATCATGCTGACGGCGGAGGTGCTCGCGGCCGCCGCCCGACGCGCGGGCTTCGACGTGGTGCTCGCCGGCAACGCGTCGACCGACGGCGTGGGCGGCGCGGTCCCGGCCGCGATGGCCGAGCTGCTCGCCGTGCCGTGTGCGACGTTCCTGGCGGAGGCGACGCTCGAGGAGGGGCGCGTGGCCGGCGTGCGGGCCTCCGACGGGGCCGCGGTCCGCATCGAGGCGCCCCTGCCCGCCGTCGTGTCCATCACCGAGGCGCTGCCCGATGCGCGCCTGCCCAACTTCAAGGGGATCATGGCCGCCAAGAAGAAGGAGATCGAGACCCTCACGCTCGCGGACCTGGGCGTGGACGCGGAGGACCCCGAGGCCGCGCGGTCGATCATGATCGCCGCGCGCGAGCGCCCGCCGCGGGCCGCCGGGGTGAAGATCGTCGACGCGGGGGACGCGGGCGCGAGGCTCGCCGACTTCCTCGTCGAGAACCGGCTGGCGTGAGGGGGCCGCGATGACCGAGATCCACGACCAGCCCGTCCTCGTGCTGCTCGACCGCGACGCCGCGGGCCGTCCGGCGTCCTCGTCCGCCGGCCTGCTGGGGGCCGCCGCGGGCATCGGCACGCCCGTCGCGCTCCTCGTCGGCGACGATGCGGACGCGCAGGTCGCGGCCGCGGCCTCCCTGGGTGCCGCCCGGGTGCTCACGGCGCCCGGGGGGTCCTGGGGCGTGGCCGCGGTGGACGCGCTCGAGGCCGCCGTCGCGCTGCTGGCGCCCGCCGCCGTGCTCGCGTCCCACTCCGTCGAGGGGCGCGAGATCGCCGCCCGCTTCGCCGCGCGCTCGCGGTCCGCGCTCGCGGTCGACGCCGTCGGCGTGTCGCGCGACGCCGAGGGCGTGGTCGCGCACCACAGCGTCTACGGCGGGGGCTTCCTCATCGACTCCGCGCCGACCTTCGGCGCCCCCGTCGTGACCCTGCGCCAGGGCGCGGTCGACGCTTGCGCCGACGCCGTCGCCGATCCGCCCGCGGAGGAGGTCGCCGTCGAGGGCTCCGGGCTGCCCGCGCTCACGGTGGTGGCCGTCGAGCCGGTCGCGACCACGTCCTCGCGGCCCGAGCTGCGAGGCGCGGCGAAGGTGGTCTCCGGCGGGCGCGGCGTCGGCTCCGCCGAGCAGTTCAGCCTGGTCGAGCGGCTCGCCGACGCGCTGGGAGCGGCCGTGGGCGCCTCGCGCGTCGCCGTCGACGAGGGCTTCGTCCCCGCGTCCTACCAGGTGGGACAGACCGGCGTGTCGGTGTCGCCCGACCTCTACGTCGCGCTCGGCATCTCGGGGGCCATCCAGCATCGCGCGGGCATGCAGACCTCGAAGACCATCGTCGTGGTGAACAAGGACGCCGACGCGCCGCTGTTCGAGATCGCGGACTTCGGGGTGGTAGGCGACCTCTTCACGGTGGTCCCGCAGCTCATCGACGCGCTCGAGGCGAGGAAGGGCTCGTGACGGCCGCCGTGCGGCGGGGCCTGCCCCGGACCCCCGGCGGCGAACCCTGGCCGCCGCCGCGCGCGGGCGAGCCGGCGAGCGCCGTCGCGCGGGACGATGCGGCTGTCGCCGTCGCGGAGGCCGCGCCCGCCGCCGTGGCCGCGGCGGCGGGCGAGGGCGCGGCGAGCCCCCGGGTCGTGGCCGCCGCGGGGACCGTCGCGCTGCGGCGAGGCCTGCCCCGCATGGCCGGCGGCGAGCCGTGGCCGCCCGCGGGGCTCGCGCCGGCACGCATCGTCGCGCCTCTCCCGCCCACCGAGGCCGCCCAGCCGGCACCCGAGGCCGCTGCTCCCGCCGCGTCCGACGCGGCCGCCGCACCGGAGCCTCGCCCGACCCCGCGGCGCATGGGGCGCGCCGGACGGCTGCTCGTCGGCGCCGGCGCGCTCACCGTGCTGTCGCTCGTCGTGGTGCTGATCGCCCGCTGGCTGGTCGGCCTGCCGGCCGTGGAGGGCTTCATCGAGGACTACCCGGGCACGTACGCGCTGCCCGAGGGGGCGCCCGTCGGCATCCCCGCCTGGCTGGCGTGGCAGCACTTCTTCAACGTGTTCCTCATCGCGCTCGTCCTGCGCACCGGCCTCGAGGTGCGGCTGCGGCAGCGCCCCACCGCGTTCTGGGCGCCGCGCTCCGATCCGCGCGCCCGGATCGGCCTCATGACCTGGACCCACCAGGCGCTCGACGTGCTGTGGGTGGCGAACGGTGCGGCGTACATCGTGCTGCTGTTCGCGACGGGGCAGTGGATGCGCATCGTGCCCACGAGCTGGAGCGTGTTCCCCAACGCGGTCTCCACCGGGCTCCAGTACGCCTCGCTGAACTGGCCCGTCGAGGACGGCTGGGCCTACTACAACGCGCTCCAGCAGCTCACCTACTTCGTCACGGTGTTCATCGCGGCGCCGCTCGCGATCGCCACCGGCATCCGGATGAGCCTCGCGTGGCGCGGCGGCGCGCGCTGGGACCGGATCTATCCCAAGTCGGTCGCGCGCGCGCTCCACTTCCCGGTGATGGTCTACTTCGTGCTGTTCGTCGTGGGTCACGTCGCGCTCGTGCTCGCGACCGGCGCGCGCCGCAACCTCAACCACATGTATGCCGCGAGCGACGGCGGCGGCTGGATCGGGCTCGTGATCTTCCTCGTGTCGGTGGTGGTGATCGCGGGCGCCGTCGCCGCCATGCGGCCGCTCCTGGTGGCGCCGGTCGCGCGGCTGTTCGGGACGGTGAGCGGACGATGACCGGCGCGCTGTGTATACAGAATGGATCCTCGGGTGCTACTTTCGCCATGGATGACGGTGTGATGTATGCACAACAGCGAGGAGGCGGCATGAGGACCAGCGAGCGCGTGTACGAGCTCCTCCGCGAGGAGATCCTCGACGGCACGCTCGCGCCGGGCGCGCCGCTCGCGGAGATCGAGCAGTCCGAGCGGCTGGGCGTGTCCCGCACGCCGCTGCGGGAGGCGCTGTCCCGGCTGCAGGGCGACGGGCTCGTCGCCGCACGCGGCGGCCGCGGGCTCGTGGTCGCGGGGCTGTCCCTGGACGACGTGCGCGACCTGTTCGAGATCCGCGCCGCGCTCGAGGTCAAGGCCGCGAGCCTCGCGGCGGAGCGTCGCGATCCCGCCGTCTTCGAGGCGCTGCGCGCGGAGGTGAGCGCGGCGGGGGAGGCCCTCGCCGCCGACGGCTCGCGCGCCGACTTCTACGCGCTCGTCGCGCGCATGGACGCGGCGATCGACCGGGCCGCCGCGAACCCCTACCTGCTCGCGGCGCTCCGCGGGGTGCGCGCGCACGTGGCCCGCCTGCGCCGCGTGTCGAGCGACGACGCCGCGCGGCTGCGCGACGCGACCCAGGAGCACCTCATGATCCTCGACGCGATCATCGAGGGCTCGCCCGCCATGGCCGCCCACGCGACCGAGCTGCACCTCCACCGCAGCCTCGCGAGCATCCTCCGCACCATCGACCGCCACCCCATCACCGAGGAGCACCGTCAGTGAAGACCTACTCCGTCCGCGCCCACACGTCCGCCGAGGCGCTGCCCCGCAGCGAGCAGCTCGCCTGGAGGATCGCGGAGGTCGCGACCGACCCCGTCGAGGTGGCGCCCGACGTCGCCGACATGGTGGTCAACCGCGTCATCGACAACGCCGCCGTCGCGGCCGCCTCCTACTCGCGGGAGGCTCCGTCC
Organism: Demequina litoralis; assembly: GCF_030418455.1. Taxonomy (GTDB): domain Bacteria; phylum Actinomycetota; class Actinomycetes; order Actinomycetales; family Demequinaceae; genus Demequina; species Demequina litoralis. The sequence continues at coordinate 481,127 of NZ_JAUHPW010000001.1, read as the reverse complement.
GCGGCGAGGGCGCAGGCGCTGGCGCACGGCGCATCGTCCGGCGGCGCCGGCGCGACCGTCTTCGGGGAGCCCACGAGCACGCGGGTGAGCGCGGAGTGGGCGGCGTGGGCCAACGGGGTCGCGGTCCGCGAGCTCGACTACCACGACACCTTCCTCGCGGCGGAGTACTCGCACCCCGGCGACAACATCCCGCCGCTCGTCGCGGTGGCGCAGCACGCCGCCGCCCGCGGGCTCACGGGCGCGGACCTGCTGCGCGGGATCGTCACCGGCTACGAGATCCAGATCGACCTCGTCAAGGCGATCAGCCTGCACCGCCACAAGATCGACCACGTCGCGCACCTGGGGCCGTCGGCCGCCGCCGGCATCGGCACGATGCTCGGGCTCGACGCCGAGACGATCTTCCAGGCGGTGGGCCAGGCGCTCCACACCACGACCGCGACGCGGCAGTCCCGCAAGGGCGAGATCTCGTCGTGGAAGGCGCACGCCCCGGCGCTGGCCGGCAAGCTCGCGGTCGAGGCCGTCGACCGCGCGATGCGGGGCGAGACCTCGCCGACGCCCATCTACGAGGGCGAGGACGGCGTGATCGCGTGGATGCTCGGCGGCTTCGACGACGAGTACCTCGTGCCGTTGCCCGAGCCGGGGGAGCCGCGCCGCGCGATCCTCGACTCGTACACGAAGGAGCACTCGGCGGAGTACCAGTCGCAGGCCTGGATCGACCTCGCGCGCCGCCTCCACCGCGAGCACCCGGAGATCGCCGATCCCGACCGCGTCGAGCGCATCGTGCTCGCGACCTCGCACCACACGCACTACGTCATCGGCTCGGGCTCCGGGGACCCGGAGAAGTACTCGCCGACGGCCAGCCGCGAGACGCTCGACCACTCGCTGCCCTACATCTTCACCGTCGCGCTCCAGGACGGCGCGTTCGACCACCGCGGCTCGTACGAGCCCGTCCGCGCGGCGCGTCCCGACACCGTTGCGCTGTGGCGGCGCATCGTCACCGCCGAGGACCCCGAGTGGACGCGCCGCTACCACTCGAACGACCCGGCCGAGAAGGCGTTCGGCGGGTCCATCGAGGTGACGTTCACGGACGGCTCCGTGTTCCGCGACGAGATCGCCGTCGCGGACGCCCACCCCCTGGGCGCGCGGCCGTTCGGACGCGCGGAGTACGTCCAGAAGTTCCGCACGCTCGCGGGCGGCGTGCTCGACGAGGCCGAGATCGACCGCTTCCTCGACGTCGCGCAGCGGCTGCCCGAGCTCGGCTCCGGCGAGCTGGGCGGGCTCACCTTCACCATGCCCGAGGCCGTGCGCACGGCCGCGCCCCGCCCGTCGGGCCTGCTCTAGGAGGCGCGATGCTCTACTCGACACTGTCGGTCGCCGCCAAGCGCGAGGCCTTCCGCGCGCGCCTCGCCAGCGGCGAGCTGCTGCGCATGCCGGGCGCCTTCAACCCGCTGTCCGCGCGCCTGATCGAGGCCCGCGGCTTCGAGGGCGTGTACATCTCCGGGGCCGTCATCTCGGCGGACCTCGGGCTGCCCGACATCGGGCTCACGACGCTCACCGAGGTCGCCGGCCGCGCGCGCCAGATTGCGCGCATGACCGACCTGCCCGCGCTCGTCGACGCCGACACCGGCTTCGGCGAGCCCATGAACGTCGGCCGCACGGTCCAGGAGATGGAGGACGCCGGCGTCGCCGGCCTGCACATCGAGGACCAGGTCAACCCGAAGCGCTGCGGCCACCTCGACGGCAAGGAGGTGGTCGACCGCGACACCGCGCTCAAGCGGATCCGTGCGGCGGTCGACGGGCGCCGCGACCCGAACCTCCTCATCATGGCGCGCACGGACATCCGCGGGGTCGAGGGCATGGACGCGGCCGTCACCCGTGCGCGCGAGCTCGTCGACGCGGGCGCGGACGCGATCTTCCCCGAGGCGATGGCCACCCTCGAGGAGTTCGAGGCGATGCGTCGCGCCGTCGACGTGCCGATCCTCGCGAACATGACCGAGTTCGGGAAGTCCGAGCTCTTCACGGTCGACAGGCTGCGCGACGCGGGCGTCAACCTCGTCATCTGGCCCGTGTCGCTGCTGCGTCTCGCGATGGGCGCGGCGGTCCGCGGACTCGAGACGCTCGAGCACGAGGGGGCGCTCACGTCGCGGCTGGGCGACATGCAGCACCGCGCGGACCTCTACGACCTCCTCGACTACGAGGGCTACGCGCACTTCGACGAGGACGTCTTCACCTTCACCGTCGCCCGGGACTGAGCCCCGCGGCCACCGCCACAGCCACCATCACAAAGGAGTGATCATGAGCGACAGCACCGAGATCAGGAAGGGACTCGTGGGCGTCGTCGCCGACACCACGGCCGTGTCCAAGGTCAACGTCGAGACGAACTCGCTGCTCTACCGGGGCTACCCGGTCCAGGAGCTCGCGGCCATGTGCTCGTTCGAGGAGGTGGTCAACCTCCTGTGGCGCGGGGACCTGGCGACGCCGGATGAGCTCGCGCGCAGCATCGCGCGCGAACGCTCGCACCGCGAGCTCGGGGACCGGCTCATGGGCGTGATCGAGAGGCTGCCCGACGAGTCGCATCCCATGGACGTCGTGAGGACCGCGGTGAGCGTCATGGGCGGCGAGGACCCGACGGCGTGGAGCGACGACCCGGAGGAGATCCGGGACAAGGCGCTGATCCTCATCGCGAAGATCCCGGCCGTCGTCGCCTACATCCAGCGCCACCGCCGCGGGCTGCCGATGATCGCGCCGCGGGACGACCTCGGCTACGCCGCGAACTTCCTATGGATGACGTTCGGCGAGGAGCCCCCCGAGGTGGTGCGCAAGGCCTTCGACGTCTCGATGACGCTCTACGCCGAGCACTCGTTCAACGCGTCGACCTTCACCGCGAGGGTGGTGACGTCGACGCTGTCCGACTACTACAGCGCGATCGTCGCGGCGATCGGCGCGCTCAAGGGCCCGCTCCACGGCGGCGCGAACGAGGCCGTCATGCGCACGTTCGACGAGATCGGCAGCGCGGACAACGTGGTGCCGTGGCTGGACGATGCGCTGGCGCACAAGCGCAAGATCATGGGCTTCGGCCACCGCGTCTACAAGCGCGGCGACTCCCGCGTGCCCACGATGAAGGCGGCGCTCGACACGCTCATCGCGCACTACGACCGGCCCGACATCGCGGCCCTCTACGACGCCCTGGAGGCCGAGTTCGTCGGCCGCAAGGGCATCTACCCCAACCTCGACTACCCGTCCGGTCCCGCGTATCACCTCATGGGCTTCGACACCGAGCTCTTCACGCCCATCTTCGTGGCCTCGCGCATCGCAGGGTGGACGGCGCACATCCAGGAGCAGCTCGCGCACAACGCGCTGATCCGGCCGCTCAGCCTGTACGACGGGCCCGCGGAGCGTCACATCGACGGCTACACCGCGGATGCGGCGTCCCTCGAGGCCGCGACCCGGCAGGAGGAGATGGCCGGGTAGGGGAGCGCTACGGCACCAGGTCGGCTGCGATCGCCTGCGCGGCCGCCTCGCGCTCGGCGGAGGTGCCGCCCAGGTCGCTGCCCGGCTTGTTCGCGACGAGCACGGTCATGATCGCCATCCGGATGCGCAGGCGGTCCTCGATCGACGCCTCCTCGGGCATCGCCGCCTCCCACAGCCGCACCTTGACGTCGTGGACGAGGCTCGTCGAGGCGAGGTTCTGGAGCGCGACCTCGTTCTGCTGGACGCAGCGCATCACGTCGCCGGGGACGCCGTGCGTGATGTCGCCGAGGCGACGGATCATCTCGAGGCGGCGCTCCCGGGTCGACGGTTCGGCGCGCATCCACACCACGAGCGCGTCGATCTCGGAGGATGCCTCCGCGAGCAGCGACTCGAGGATCTCCTCCTTGGACTTGAAGTGGTAGTACAGCGCGGCCTTCGTCACGCCCAGGTCCTCGGCGATCTCGCGCAACGACGTCTGGTCGTAGCCATTGGTGGTGAAGCGGTCGAGGGCGACGTCCCGGATGCGCTCGCGCGTGTCGCCGCGGCGGCGGGTGGCGGTCTCGGACATCGCTTCCTCTCTCGCGGATCTCGGATCGATCTCGGGAATCAACTTGACGGCCGGTCAGTTCCAGCATAGCGTCCTGTGTGTAACTTACCGGGCGGCTAGGAAGTTCCCCAGGAACCGCATCGTCCCGCCCGCGCCCCGTCCCCGTCGAGGGACCGGGGCATCCCGGCGACGCCGCCTCCCCGGAACCACCGCGCGCCCCGGCGCGGACACGAAAGGCATCCATGGACACCACACCCGACCCCCGCCGCTGGTGGGGCCTGGCCGCGATCGGCCTCGCACAGCTGATGGTCGTGCTCGACATGACCATCGTCAACATCGCGCTGCCCACCGCGCAGGCGGACCTCGGCATCTCCGACGCCGACCGCCAGTGGGTCATCACCGCGTACACGCTCGCCTTCGGGGGGCTCCTGCTGCTCGGCGGCCGCCTCGGCGACGTGTTCGGGCGCAAGCAGACCCTCATCGTCGGGCTCGTCGGCTTCGCGGTCGCGTCCGCCTTCGGCGGCGTCTCGCAGACCTTCGCGATGCTCATCATCGCCCGCGCCCTCCAGGGCGTGTTCGCCGCGCTCCTCGCGCCGGCGGCGCTGTCCATGCTCAACGTGACGTTCACCGACCCGAAGGAGCGGGCACGCGCGCTCGGCGTCTACGGCGCGATCGCGGGCGGCGGCGCCGCGCTCGGCCTCATCCTCGGCGGCACGCTCACCCAGTACCTCGACTGGCGCTGGACGCTCATGGTCAACGTGCCGATCGCGGTCGTCGCGGTCGTCGGCGCCACGCTGTTCCTGCACAACCACGGCACGGCCGGCGTGCGCACGCGGCTCGACATCCCGGGCGCGCTGCTCGCCACGGGCGGCGTGCTCGCGATCGTCTTCGCGCTGAGCGAGGCCGAGCAGCACGGCTGGGCCTCGACACTCGTCCTCACCATGTTCGCGCTCGGGGCCGTGCTGCTCACGGTGTTCGTGCTGGTGGAGCGTCGCACGCCCCACGCGCTCCTGCCGCTCCACCTGCTGCGCGACCGCAACCGGGTCGGCGCGCTCGCCGCGGTGGGTCTCACCCAGATCGGCATGTTCGGCGTCTTCCTGTTCCTCACCTACTACATGCAGGGGATCCAGGGGTACTCGCCCCTCAAGACCGGCGTCTCGTTCCTGCCCATGGTGCTGGGCATGATGACCGGCGCGGTCGGCATCTCCGCGCGCCTGCTGCCGCGCGTCGGACCTCGCCGACTCATGCTGCCCGGCATGCTCATCGCAGCCTCGGCGCTCACCTTCCTCACGCAGATCGACGTCGACTCGACCTACTGGCTCCACATCTTCCCGGGCCTCCTGCTCCTCGGGCTCGGCATGGGCATGACCTTCATGCCGTCGATGGCGACCGCGACCGGCGGCGTGCGCGGGACCGATGCGGGCGTCGTGTCCGCGACGCTCAACACCACCCAGCAGGTGGGCGGGTCGATCGGCATCGCGCTCCTCAACACTGTCGCGGCCACCGCCACGACGAGTTGGATCGCTGACCACGGCGGCGATACGCCCGCCCAGCTCGCCGACGCGACCGTCCACGGGTTCTCGACCGCCATGTGGATCTCTGTCGCAGCGGTGCTGCTCGCCGCCGCGACGGCCGCGCTGCTCGTGCGAAGCCCGATGCCGGGCGGCGCCCACGGCGCCGCCGTGCACGGCGAGGACCTCGAGCCCGCGGTGGCCGCCGTGGGCGAGCAGATCTCCGGCGCCGATGCGGCGGCCATCCCCGCCGCGACCGGCACCGCACGCGCCGACGAGGAGGGCGGCGCGCGCAGCTGAGGCGTCCGCCTCGGACCCTCCTGCGGGTTGCCCGCCTCGGTCGCCCGTCCCGTCTCAGGGGCGGGCGGCCTCCGTCGGGAGCGGCGCCGCGGCGTCGACCACCTCGACGTCCGGGTCCTCGAGCAGCTCGAGGACGAACGGCGACTCCCGGTGCCTCACGGTGAGGATCGTCACGGTCTGCCGCGCACGCGTGAGCGCGACGTAGAAGAGACGGCGCTCCTCGGCGTCGGGGTAGCCGTCGTCGGCGGCGATCGCGAGGCTCAGCACCGGGTCGTCGCCGATGGTCCCCGGGAAGCCGTAGCGGCCCCGGGTGACGTTCGGCAGGATCACGTGGTCCGCCTCGAGCCCCTTCGAGCGGTGGACGGTGCGGAAACGGACCTCGAGCCCGTCGAAGCGCCGGGTCGGCACGAGCTTCTGGTCGAAGCCGTAGCGCCCGAGCACGTCGACCGTCGCGCCGGGCGAGGCCCCGGCGAGCTCCTCCAGGCGCGCCTCGACCGCCCGCGCCAGGTCGCCCTTGCGCGCGACGCGCACCACCCTCACCGGCGCGCCGCCCGGTCCGCGCGCGGAGCGGACCGTCTTGGCGATCTGAGCGGGGTTGCGGGAGACGAACCGTCCCGCGACGTCGGCGGTGACCTGGGTGGTGCGGAACGTGGTCTGCAGGCGGCGGGTGAGCGCCGGGCCGAAGACGGTGCCGAAGTCCGTCATGACGGACAGGTCGGCGCCCGCGAACCGGTTGATGGCCTGCCAGTCGTCGCCGACGGCCAGCAGGTGCTTCCCCCGCCCCTGGAGGAGCGCCTTCATGAGCCGGGCGCGGGCGCGGCTGGTGTCCTGGAACTCGTCGACCATGACGAGGTCCCAGCGCGCGAGCGACGGGTCCGCCTCGAGCAGCTCGGCGGCGCGCACGAGCATGTCGTCGAAGTCGACCGTGCCCGTCGCGCGGAGCTCGGCGTCCCAGCGTGCGTGGACGCGCCAGCAGAGGTCCAGGAAGGCGCGCGTGCGGGCGGTGTCGAGCTCGGGGGTGCGCGCGAGCCGCCGCGCGACGTCCTCGCGGGTGAGCGCGTTCGCCTTGACGTGCGACATGAACGTGCGCACCAGCGGCGCGAGGTCCTTGTCGGGTTGCGCCGCCATCGCGCCGCTCGGGGCATCGGGCCCTGCGTCCGCGCGCACGGTCGCGATGAGCTCGCGGACCTTGTCGACGTCGCGGCCGCCCTCGACCCACGGCGCGATGCGCGGCGCTCGGCCCGTCGCCTCGCCGATGACCGCCCGTCCGAAGGCATGGAACGTGCTCGCGCGGATCCCCTCGGACGGGAGCCCGAGCGCGCCGAGGCGCGCGTCGACGCGGCCCCGCAGCTCGGTGGCGGCATCCGCGTTGAAGGCGAGCATGAGGATGCGGTCGGGGTCGACCAGGCCGCGCCGGACCGCGTACGCCGCTCGCGCGACCATCACCGACGTCTTGCCGGAGCCGGCGGCGGCGATCACCCGGACGCGGTTGTCGAACGTGACGACGGCGCGCGCCTGCTCGTCGGTGAGCGGCGTGCGCTCGACCGCGTCGAAGAAGGACCGGCCCGCGATGAGCTCGCGGCGCGCGATCTCGGCGTTGGCCGCCGCGACCCGGCCGCGGTGGTCCTGCGACAGGAAGTCCAGCGCGCGCCGCTCCGTCTCCGTGAGGTGGTGGTCGAGGCCGGCGCGCTCGGCGGCGGTGAGGGACGCCATCACATCGGCGTGGCGGGGGAGGCCCGCGAGGATCGCGGACGCATCGTCGTACGCGATCCAGCGCTGCAGGCGCACGCGGGTCGCGAGCAGGCGCTCGAAGACCGGCTCGCGCGCGGCGGCCGTCGCGACGGCCTCCCGGACCTTCGCGCGGGTGACGATGCGCGTGAGCGCGAGGTCGATCTCGCGGGCGGCCACGCGGTCCAGTCCCGGCAGGCGGAGCCGTCGCGTGCCGTCGACCGGCTCCAGGCGCAGGCAGCGCCGGAACCACCACCACGACACGCTCAGCCGTGCGGCGTCGCGCCCCGCGATCACCGCGGTGGAGCCGTCGACCGCGAGCGTGAGGCGGGATCCGTCGCGGGTGAGCGTCCACCCGGTCCGGCCGGTCCACCTCTGAGTCACGCGCCCATCCTGCCGTAGCCCGCCGACGGTCCGGGACCACCGCATCGTCCCCGCGGCGGCGGTCCGGGAGAGTCTCGCGCGTGCCGTAGTCTTGGGCCGCTCGATCGGCGCCCTCAGGGCGACCCGCCTCAACGAGGACGGCGGGAGCCGGGCGCGATCGGGTCGACTCCGAAGGGACCCCCGGCCTCCATGCCACGCCTCCGCACGATCGTTCTCGCCGCCGCCGCCACCGTCGCCGTCGGCATCACCGCCGCCTACTGGTACGAGCGGCCGTTGCTCGTCACGGGGACGGGCTACGCGGCGCACCACGCGTGCGCGCTCGAGGCGATCGCCGGGCGGGACGATGCGGCGGCCGACCTGCCGCCGAACCCCCTGGTTCCCGTGATGCGGACGTCGGTGGCCTCCGATGGTTCGGCCGCGACCGCGGGCGTGTTCGGCGTGCTCGCGGCCCAGGAGGCGTGGGCGACCGACGGGTACGGCTGCACGCTTGCGTCCGAGCGCCCAGCCGGCCTGCCCGAGCCGACCGACGTCTCGCCGGAGGGCAACCCCTACGCCGCCCTGCCGCTCGCCGCGGGCGACGATGCGGCGGTCGCCGACGCGCTGGCCTACGGCTTCGGCGACGACCTGGGCGAGGAGGCGCGCGCCGCCCTCGGGACGCGCGGCGTCGTGGTGCTCAAGGACGGCGAGCTGCTCGCCGAGCGCTACGCGGACGGCTTCGGCCCGGAGACGCCCCAGCTGGGCTGGTCGATGACCAAGAGCGTCACGAACCTGCTGGTCGGGCGGCTCGTCGAGCAGGGCGAGGTGTCGCTCGACGACGACCACCTGGTGCCCGGCTGGACCGACGCGCGCGCGTCCATCACCATCCGTCAGCTCATGCAGATGACGAGCGGGCTGACGTGGGACGAGACCTACGACCTCGGCACGCCCATCACCCCCATGCTCTACCTCGAGCCCGACATGGGCGCCTACGTCGCCGCGCAGGAGCTCGCGCACGAGCCCGGGTCGTATCTGCAGTACTCGAGCGGCTCGACGACCCTGCTGTGCGACGTCGTGACCGAGGGCCGCGGGGGAGCGGACCTGCCCCGCCGTGAGCTGTTCGCGCCCCTGGGGCTGGCGAGCGCGGTGATGGAGGCCGACGCGTCCGGCACGCCGGTGTGCGGCTCCTACATGTGGGCGACGCCGCGCGAGTGGGCGAGCATCGGGCAGCTGGTGCTGCAGGACGGCGTGTGGGACGGTGAGCGGCTCCTCCCCGAGGGGTGGATGGCGGAGTCCACGCGCCCGGTGGACGCCGAGGTGGAGCCAGGCTCGGACGGCTACGCCTCGGGCTGGTGGGCGAACACCCGCGCCGACGGGTCGGTCATCGACGAGGAGCTGCCCGCGGACACGTACTTCGCGTCGGGCCACGACGGCCAGAAGGTCGTCGTGGTGCCCTCCGAGGGCGTCGTGATCGCGCGGCTCGGCTTCACGCCGGAGGCCGACGACAACCGCATCGTCGCGATGGCCGCGCAGCTCGTGGCGGCGCTGCGGTAGGTCGCGCACGCCTGTCGGGCCCGGTCGCCGTCTCAGACCGTACCGATTGGTACCACTCGGCACGATCCGGGGCCGACTCGTCACGATTGGTACCAATCGTGACGGCGGTGGCGAGCCCGCCCGCCCGCCCGCCCGCCCGCCCGTCGCCGCATCGTCCCGTCGCTGCATCGTCCCTGGAAAGCGGAAGGCCCGCCGCCCCCAAACGGGACGACGGGCCTCCGACGAGCGCTACGACTCAGCAGTCGTAGTAGAGCTCGTAGTCGTGCTGTGTGCCTTGCTGTTGCCTGACTTTGCCAGTTGTTTCGATCTACGAGGTCTTATACGTGTGAGTGCTGACTGGTGTGTCTGGCAGATGACGGTGCTTGCGCGGCCAAATTGCGGCCACGCGATCGGTCGAGCCGGGCCTGCTAACTTTCATCCGTGAAACTCGACGACGCCAATGATCACGCAGCGCGCAGCTTCATGGAGCGGCCACCGGGGGGTGTTGGCTGGATCGGCTTGGCCCTGCTCGGCACTCCGCTCCTGTTGTTGACTGGAGACTTGCCCGGCGACCAGCCATACCTCGTCAGGCCCACACCGGGACTTGGGTTCGACTGGGTCGCAGGCGCTCTCGCCGTCGCCGGCATCTACCTCTTGCTTGTTGCGCTGAGCGGCCGGTGGTGGGTCTCTGAGCGTTGGATTCGCCCGGCTGACACTGCTGATGCTGCGACCGACACCGTGCCCGTGAACACCAGGTTGGTGGCGGCTGAGGTCGTTGCTGCGAGCAAGTCAGTATCCGACGACTCGACGCAGCCGGAAGCTCGTGCGACGACGGAAGCGGTTGAGAGCATGGCGCGTTTCCAGGTGAGGCTGCTCGCCGCGCCTCTATACGACGTGTTCAAGGACTCCGTGCAGAGGCTGCGCCAGTCGGACGTTGACTCGAATCGGAAGACGGCGCTCTTCTGGGACACGGTGCCGCTTCGTGCTCGTGTGGATGGACCCGAGCAATGGAAGATCCGGTGCAAGGATCTCGTGCCGAGTCGCGCGCTCGACGCAGCGCAGGAGGAATGGCGCCGGCAGCGCCCAGAGGACTTCTACGACTCGTTGGTGTTTGTCGCGAAAGCCGGGGAGAATCCCGAAAGTGACTGGATATTCAACCTCAACGGACCAGATCACAAGCCGGTCCAGATCCGAGTCACCGAATAGCGCTGCCAGCCTACGACGCTGGCGTTTGGCCGCAACGTCGCGCACAAGCTCCATCCGATTGGCGGAACCCGCGTTTCGGCTTGCCCCGGGAGGCGCGCGCACCACTAGCTTGTGGGTCAGACTCAACCAACGCGCGAATGGGGACGCACTATGACCTCGCCTGCCAGCCAGATTACGTTTGCTCTTGAGGGTGTCGCCACCGTTCTCCAGCAGAACTCACTTGGCGTGCCGATCTATCAACGTTCCTACTCATGGGGCAAGGACCAGATCTCCGACTACTGGGCGGATCTGCAGGCCGCGTTCCTCAAGGAGGGGACAGCGGAGTACTTCCTGGGGACGGTAGTGCTGACTTCGGAAGGGCAGGATGGGCGAGTCTCAGTCATCGACGGGCAGCAGCGCCTGGCAACCACGACCATCCTGTTGGCTGCGATCCGCGACGAGTACCGAGAGCGCGGTGACGATGCGCGGGCTGGAGTTGTTCAAACAGACTTCATTGCGCGTCTGAACCTGGGGACCGGTGAAGCGACCCCGCACCTCACGCTGAACAGCGACGACGACGCATACTTCCGGCAGGTTGTGGTTGAGGAGGGCGATCCAGACGCGGTTGAGCGAACGCGCGCGAGCCACCGCAAGCTTGCCCACGCGTACAAGACGCTGCGGTCCCGTGTCACCGAGACTGCGAATAGCGCCGGCGCCAATTGGATGCAGCACCTGTTCGCATGGGTCACGTTCCTCAAAGACAGGGTTCGCGTGATTCGCGTCTTGGTGCCCACCGAGGCCGATGCATTCCTAATCTTCGAGACTCTGAATGACCGCGGTGCCGACCTCACAATCGCGGATCTGCTCAAGAACTACCTGTTTGGCAGGGCTGGGAGCCGCCTCGACACGGTGCGCGACGGCTGGATGCAGACCCTTGGGGCGCTCGACCTCGCGAAGGAGGAGTCGCTTTTCACGGCGTTTCTGCGGCACTACTGGAGCTCGAGGTATGGCGCGACTAGAGAGCGCGAGCTCTACGCGAAGATCAAGGAGGAGATCACGGGAGAGGCGGGTGCCGTCGCCCTCGTGGCGGGCCTCCAGAAGGCGGCGGGCTTCTATGCGGCGATTCTGTCCACCGAGGACGACTTCTGGACGGGGTGGTCCTCCGGTGAACGGGCAAATGTCGAAACGCTCCTCAGACTCGACCTGGAGCAGCATCGGCCGTTGCTACTGGCCGCCATGCAGCACTTCACACAAACTGAACTCAAGGCGCTGTTGCGCGCGCTCGTCTCATGGTCCGTCCGGGGCCTCGTAGTCGGCGGCATCGGTGGCGGTACTACGGAGCGCGCGTACTGTGACGCTGCCGTGAAGATCCGTAGCGGCGAAATCAAGACTGTAGACGAGACTCGCGCTGAGCTCGCGAGCATCATCGCGTCAGATGACGAGTTCCGGGCCGCGTTCGCGAATGTGAGGGTTCCGCGCTCCGCGCTAGCACGGTACTACCTGGCGGCACTCGAGAAGGACGCCCGCGGCGACGCGGAGCCGGAGCTTGTGCCCAACTCAGATGAAGACCAGGTGAACCTCGAGCACGTGCTGCCAAAGAACTCGACCAGGTCAGAGTGGCCTGCCTTCACAGATGACAGCGCGAAGGCCTACGCGTTCAGACTTGGGAACATGGCGTTGCTGCAGAAAGGTCCGAACGGGCGCATCGGCAACAAGCCCTGGGGCGTCAAGCGGCCCGTCCTTGCCACGTCGCAGCTCTCATTGACGCAGGGAGCAGCGGAACACGCCGAGTGGGACGCCGCGACAATCGAGAGCCGGCAGGCAGAGTTCGCTGAGGCAGCCGTCTCGATCTGGCCCGCTTGACGATCATCGTTGAGGGCTCGGCGGTCGGAGCGGACGAACGGCGTGACCACGTCCTTGTCGCGCCCGCAACGCTCCGCCCAGCCGTTCCGGGACCCGACCAGCCCGCTACAAGCACTGCCGTGCTTCAACCTCGCTTCGGGCACGGCGGGAGCGGCGGGCAAGTGGTGGTCCACTATCGTCTAGGTGCGAGCCCTGGACACATGGGGGTGCTGAATGGCTCCGAGAGTCTTCTTCCAGCCAGCGGCTGACAAGAATGCTGCTGGCAACCTCGACCGGACCGTGTTTCGTCTCCAAGATCTCGAGTCGCTTGCTCTCCGCGGAGTGATCACTGAGGAACTTGCAGTGCGCTGGCAAGCTGAAGCCGGGAGCCGTCTTCTGGGCTTCTGGGGCACGCGTCGCAACCGACGGCCCACTTGGGAGCGGATGGACCCGGGGGATGTCGTGCTCTTCTTCGCCAAGGGCCAGATCTTCCAGCTAGGACGAGTAGTCGGTACCGCACATAGTCCGAAGCTCGCGGGAGAACTCTGGGGCAAGTCCGGTGGTGCGGAGTTCGAATTCATCTACGCTTTGCGCGCGCTCACCTATGTCGACCTCCAAATGGAGGCCGCACAGCGCGCTGCCGGGCTTCCGGCGACTTTCCAGGTGCGGACCCTTCACGACATCAAAGAGGGCAAGGAAGAGGGCGATCTGGGCCACAACGCGCGAGTGCTCGCTCTTCCAGAGCTCGCCGGGGCCTATCTGGCGAGCGACGACGAGCTCGCGCGGGTCCGGGCATTCCAAGCGCTGGGTCTTGGCCATTCTGCTCCGCGGAGCCGGGCAAGCTACAGGTTGGCCGTCGCGTCGCTTGAGCAGCGTTCGGACTCCGAGGCCTCAGCTACTGCCTCGACGACTCGTCGCTACAGGCGTTCGGCGGCCGTGCAGGCGATCGTGCTAGACCGCGCGAACGGCCAATGCGAGGGTATTGAGTGCGGAGGCATGCCCAGCGGGCTCAGTCGGTCGGGCCGGCCCTTCCTCGACGTCGATCACGCAGTCGACCTTGCTCTTGGTGGGCGTGACCATCCGAGCAACGCCGTGGCTCTCTGCCCCAACTGCCACGCGGTCAAGACGCGCGGTGTCGACGCCGAGCAACGAAGAGCCGCGTATGCGCGAAGAGCTATGGCGCTTCACGCGCGCGAAATGGGCCCCGCCTAGTGTGGACCGTGAAGAACCCGTAGGCGCGGCACCAGCTCGGTCGGCGGCTGGAACTTAGCCAGGTTCGCGGGGCAAGTGAGTCAGCGGCCTCGCGAACCAGGCTCCCTAGCTCTCTTCGAAGCCGGACTGTTCAAACTTGAGGGCGTGAGTGTTTTCGGCCACCGTGCGGACGACACCTTCCCCAAAGCCACCGCTACTGATTGCCTCGATCTCGATGCGCACTGTCAACTCGACGTCTTCGCTTGCACGCAGGTTCGCAATGACTTCCTCGGCTACGTCTCGGAAGTCAGAGGCGATCCTATTGGTGCCAAGGGTCTTGACGCCGTAGAAGCGGTTCTTGACGGGGCGTTGCGGCATGTCGCGCAAGTATCGATCTTGCTTGCGTTGCGGCGCATCCGCATGATCGTGTTCAACAGGAGAGACAGGCGCCTGCTCCGCGGCCTCCGCCTCGATCTGGGCGGTGGCTACGTCGGCGCGCACCAGCAGCAGACTGTCTGTGACCTGAGGAGGAGTCAAAGCCGCGTTCGCTGTCGGATACCAAAGCCCGACGTAGCGACCAGTAGCTTCGTCGAAGGACGTCGCGAGGGCGAACGCGTCATGCTGCCAGAGCATCGGCATATCTGTGACGCCGCGGTCCAGCACCGCGCGGTCGCGGAGCCGCGGCATATAGGGGTACTGGCTGTAGAGCCCCCACAGGATTCCGAGCGCTACGTGGCCGTCGCTCCATATCTGCGGGATCTTGCCAATCGCCAAGCGTACGGTCGCGGCCGCTTGGCGGGTCGACAGGTCGCCGTCATTGCCGAGTCGCCGGGAAGCCCGCTCAGCCAAGGACTCAGACTGCCCCTCAACCTTGGTCTCTCGGATCACGAAAGGGGCACTTGGGTCAGGCTGGGTTGGAACTAGCGCCCATACGTAGGTCTGACGCAGGCGCGCGCCGACGGTCTCGTCCGCCTGTCGCTGCCGCTGCGCGGCCTGGTTCCGTTGGTTCTGTGTTAGGTCAAGTTCGACTTCATTGGCCAGAACGTGGGTCCAACCGAGATAGTCACGGGTCGCGGCTTCGAGCTCGTCGAGGCGGGCTTCGTCAGCTGCCAGATACACCAGCATGTTGCGATGGGTGCGGTTTGCGCCGCCTCGCTGTTCGGTGGCGAGCTTGGCAAACGCCTTTGCCCCGGAATCAGTCTTTGCTTTGTGAGACGCCTTCGGATGCAGGATCACCAGCCTGGCCTCATCGAGGTCGGGGATGTCTGCGTTGCTCTCCGGACAGACGTGGACGCCGGCAAAGTCACCGCGTGAGCGCGCTTGGCTCTGAAGGCGCCGCACCATCTCGGCCCACACGTCTTCCTTGTGTAGGCGCTCCGCTTGGTCCTTTGCCTTGCGGGTGATATTCGGCTGGAGGTCGTACCAGAACTTGCCCGAGCCGGAGTAGAAGTACGTTGCTCGGTCGCCGAGCTGAGTCAGGGCTGAGTGGAAGTTGCCAGGCACGTCACCGGGAACGGCCGTGCCAAGGAAGACGCGCTGTGTACCTATCCCCTTGTGCGTCGACCCCGGTGCGATAGTTGGCGCGGCACCGAAGAACACAGTTCGGGCAAGGCGCTTGGTGAGAGCACGTTGACCGAACAGCGGCTTCTCCTTGTCGATCCGCCCTGGTTCAGAGTTCGGTCCGTCGACGTCAGCGTCGATGATGGCCTTCCACGAGTCCTGCAGATACTGCGTCAGTTCCGAGTTGACATTGGCCGTTGCGAGTGGAATCGACCCGGGGAGAATCAGTGGGGAAGCGTCCTCGCCAGTCCAGAGCGCATGCACGACAGTGCTCATGAGGCGGAGCACACCGCGCGTCCGCTGGAAGCGTTCAAGCGATGACCACTCCTCGTAGAGGGTGTCGAACAACTCGGGGTGGATGGGGTAGGTCCGCTTGATGCGGTCTTCGTATGCCGGGTCGCATGCTTCGCGCGGGAAGTCATCGCTGTATTTGCGGTACATCTCGACATACGCGCGAGCGGTAGCGCCGATGGATGCAAGCGACGCCGCGTCGGGCTGCTTGAACAGTCGCTGCCGCACGATGTGGTAGGCCTCGTCAGAAGATGCCGGACGCCACTGATCTGCCACGCGGCGCACGACGTTCTGAAGGCGCTTCAACGCGTCGAGGCCGTGCTCGCCTCCAACTTCCTCTGCGTTTCCGGGGACGACGGCGTCGGCTACGTCGCCGCTCTCCGAAGCCGGGATCGAAATAGCGAGGAGCACGCCCGAGGTGCCCTTTGCGGCTTCAGTGAGCGACTGTGCGAAGGTGAATTGGTCGTCGAAGGTGCCACCCGCAAGATCACTACGACCCACGAGGGCACGTGCATAGGCAACCCACTCGTCGATGAGAATCACTGCGGGGGAGTAGCGGTCCAAAAGGACGTGAAGCGCATCGCCGGGGTGCGTGCGGTCCTGGTCGGACTCGGCAACCAGGCTGAATCCTTCGCGACCGCCGAGCTGCCAGGCCAACTCCCCCCAGAGCGTGTTGACTCGGGTGCCATCAGGCTTGACCACGCCTGACGGACTGAAGTGGTTCCCGACAATCGCCACTCGGTTCACCTGGGTCCCGCTGTAGCCGTTGGCGAGGAGCAGTTCCTGGGTTTCCTGCGGAAAGGCCCCAACAGGTAGCCCGGCCGCAATGTGCCAGAGTGACAGCATCGAGTGGGTCTTGCCGCCCCCGAAGTTTGTCTGAAGATTGATGACGGGGGAGGCGTTGTCATCGCCGGCGAGGCGGCGCACAGCACGCCCGATGAAGTCGCTCAATCCCTCGGTCAGGTATGTGCGTCGGAAGAACTCGACCGGATCCGCGTAGTCGGCATCGCCCTCGCCGCCGGTCGCAACTTTGTAGAGGTCTGCCGCAAACTCCGAGGCGTGGAAATTGCCCGTCGCTACGTCATCGTGGGGTTGGAGGACTTCGCGCCACGGCTTGATGCCACCTGCAGCTTCGGGATTGTCGAGAGCAGCTCGAAGCGCCTTCCTGTCCGCTCGATCAGCAGTGACGCGACGCAGGTCGAGCCTAATGTCGCGCACGGCGTCCGCCTCCGCAGGTTGTCCCACAAGGCGCATGAGCCTTTCCGCGGTATCAAGCACGCGGTAGGCGTCATCGTCGGTAAAAGAGCCGTTGTGTGCCCATGTGTTCCGCGCACCCTTTAGCTCTGTTGCGAACGCTTCGCCGACGCGGCCGAGCGTGTCCGAGAACGGGTACCAACGGGACTTCACGTGGTTCGTGATCGAGGAATCCGTCAGGATTCGAAACTGGACCTGAGGATCAAGGGGGTCGTAGACCTTCTTTCCCCCTCCATCGCGCGCGGCAACTAGTTCTGCCCAGTTGGCGCCGGCCGCGGGGTCCACCGCACCGATAATCGAGGAGATGTAGTCATCGAGAGCCGGTGCGATCACCTCGAACATCTTTCCGATTCGTTCGCGGTTGCTGAGAGCCATTCCTAGTCTTCCTCTTCGAAGTCAAATGCGTCTTGAACCTGGACGGGCTTCCTCGCTGCCCGGGCCACCTCAAGGATCTCGGTCCAGCTCGTCACGAGGCTATTGAAGGAGATCGCATCCTTGTTCCATCCTCTGCCCTCGGCTACTCGGAACAAGAGATGAGCGAGCTCCTTCACAAGATCAGCGTCCACGGCGCCGTCCCGGCGGCTCAGAGCAGCTTGAAGGTAGTGGCCTGCCTGGGCGATACCGTCGCTCTCCAGGACTTGAATCAGGTGGTGAAGCGCTTCCCATGTGCTTACGCGGAGGTCCTCAACCGGGTTGTAGTCCGGATTGAGGTCCGCGGGCCTGATCAGCTGCACTCTTCCCGCGCGGCTCACGAGGATGCCCTCGCGGTCCATAGAATCTACCGTGGTATTTCTTGCATTGGCGAGACTATTCGCATCGCCGAACGCCCCGACGTCATAGCCGTGTTGGCGGTACCAGGCGATGGCGAAGCGCGATGTCGCGTCGAAATCGCCCTCCTGCTCGTTGAGCACCTGATCGAGGATTTCATTGATACGCGCGAGTGCTGATCGCACCGTCATCTTCTTGCCAGTGGGCTCGAGGACGGCGCTGTGACGACTGAACACTGCCATGCCGGGGCCGATCGCAGCCTGAGGCAGGTCGACGGGCGCAATCTGCCCTTGCTGAAGCTTGCGCAGCGCGTCCGGTAGCTCAGTTTCAAGTGCGTCGATGAAGGTGCGGCGGTCGATGGCGCCGGCGTCTGCGGGCCGCTTTCGGAGCGCAAGGACGATCGACGAGGCGAGTGCATTCGAGCCAACGCTGCGAATTCGATTCGCGAGTTCGCTCCGACTCGGCCAGGTCGCAGTGATCATCCACCCGGACCGAATCATGCCTTCCAACAGGGTCTCCCAGCCGGTTGACGCCTCGCTTCCCTCGTCGCCCTCGCTTTGCTTGAACGCGTAATACACCGCCATTGGGTACTCGTCAGACGTCAGATCTTGAGCGCGTTCGAAGACCTGGCGGAACCCGTCTTCGAAGAACTGTCGAGCGCCGTCCTTGCCACCCTGGCGTGCCGGGTTCGCGACGAGCTCTTCCTGCTTGGGCACAGCAATGGTCCCCAAGAGCGCGGGGTGGCAGGTCCGAAGGGTCCTGCGCAGCCATCCGTAGAAGAAGTCAGAGAGGTCAGCGTAGGGCACGTTGTCGTAGTAGGGCGGGTCGGTGCTAATTACGACGCCGGCCATATCTGCGTCCGTCGCGCTCTGCTGCGTCGCTCGCCCCGAGCCGCGTCCAGGCAGGTAGTCAAGCACTTTGGCGACCCACTCGACACTTTCGGACCACGTCCCACTCGACTTGGCGAAGGGGTTCGCCTCGGCGATATCCCACGTCATCGCCATAGCCTGGCGAGCGAAAACGCCGCGAACCTGCTCTTTTGACGGGCTCGAGTCCCAAGAGCACAGCGCAGATTGCCTATCCGCCCCGCGGCTCACCGCCAAGCCGAGGTATGTCGTTACAGCATCCGCGTAGTCGGTGCTTCCACCGTGTGCAATCACCTGCTCGCGGGCTTCCATTGCGAGATCGCTCAATGTCGTGAGTGCGACGAGCTGTCGGTTGGTGAAGAGATCAGCCAGAGTCGTGAGGCCGTACAGGGGTGCGCCCATGTACTGCGAATTCCGGGAGAGCTCAGCTCTTGGCACGTCGTCGGGCGGGGAGATCCGGGCAGCCTCGATCGCGACTCGAGACGGTTCGAGGTAGACGCGCTGGCGGTTACCTTCCGCAACGATCGCAGTGAGCACTGTGCCCATGCGACGTGCGACACCTTCGGTCTTGATGTAGTCCTTCGACACGACGGTCTCGCAAGCAACGCACCTTGCGTCGTTTCGTCTAACGGTGCCGTCCGCGTTGGCCTTCGGTGCGAGGGCGACATCATGCCCAATGTGGAAGGACACTGATCGACCGGACGGGTCGGCATTGTCTGCCACAACTTCCGGGACTACGTAGGCCTCTTTGCCTTTCTTCTTCCCGAGCCACCAGGTCCGTGCGAGAGGCATTTCAATGCCGCACGCCGGGTTCGGGCACCGAACTGTGCGGGCCCAGATCCAGGCAATTGCCGTTGCCTTGCTGCCGTCCGACAGATCTGCCTTGGGGTACAGGTTGCCAATCCGGCGCTCCGCTTGTTCGCGAATCCATTGACCGTAGGCGCGGACGTCGGCCGCGAGGCCCTCGGCACGGTTCCACGTGCGCATTTGCGAGTCAGCGAGGCCCGGGTACACCGGGGGCTGCCCATCGAAATTGGGCGGAACTTCGATGAGCGCCTTGTTGATGAGTACTGGCACAGGGTTCAAGTCGGACGCTCGGGAGTCGAGGCCGAGCCTCTGCGCCTCGAGAGGAATCGTGCCCCCTCCGGCAAACGGATCTAGGATCGGTGGGGGAGCGCCTTGGGTGGAGCGTCGAATCTCCGCGCGAGCTTCTTCGAGCAGACTCTCGTCGCGCACGTTCTCCCACACCACGAGACGCTCAATGAGCCCGTGAAGCCTCTCCCGTTCACGGCGCTGCGACTCATCCGTGGGGTAGAGGTCGGGATGGCTCACGGGGTCATCTACTAGCTGGGCAAAGAGCATTGCCCGAGCCGTGGCGAGCGGTCGCCTCGCCCACCAGAGATGGAGAGTCGATGGGTGACCGTGCCTGATCGACTTCTCCCGCGCAGATTCACGGTTGATGGCCTCTAGCGGCAGTGCCACCTCGATTAGCTTCCGCTTCTGCACCTAGTCCCTCGTCGCTCTTGCCCCGCACGGGCGCCTATCAGCGGCACGGGGCCGCCACTCTCAAGATTCCAACCTAGTGTGCTTGGACCGACGCATCGGCCGACACCCTGAGGAGACTGCGCCGAACCGCCTCGTCGAACGGAACGCCGGGGTGCGCCCGATGCGTCCAGCGCTGCCAACGAGACGGATGACGAGGGCCGTCGCCGACCTGCCACACGGGGATCCCGGCTTCTGCCAGAACCTCGTCAAGCCAGTCGATCTGCGTGCGAAAGTGGGCGCGTGCGGGCCCCGAAGGCAGCGTTGCGCCGTAGCCAAGCAAGACGCCGCCCGCGAGCGGAAGAGTGGATCTGAGCTCGGCCCTGGCGGCTAGCCAGCCGGACTCTGCGGCTCCAAGATCCGATATTTCCCCGGAACTATGGGAAGCGATTGCGAACATGTTTGCGACGTGCACCTTGTCGAACCCGAGTATCTCTGCAGCAAGCTGCGCACGTTTGAGAGTGCGGTCCCCGCCCGTCAGTGGCGGGTTGCTAAGTACTGCGAGGAGAATGGCGGAGCGGTCTGTTCTCGGCACTAGAAAGGCTCCGAGCCCTTGGCCCAGTTCTTCGCCCAATCGCCTCGCACGCCAGTCGCCTCAAAGCCACCTAGTTCTGTGGTGGCAAACGGATTGTCGAGGTACCGCACCTGATCATGAGCGGCACCGCGGGGATCAACCTCTACTAGTGCAAGACGGTACCGAGGATAGGCATTCTTCCCGGTCATGACTTCGTTGTGGGTGACGTGGAAGTCGGTGGCGCCTTGTATCCGAGCTTTGACCTCGATTCGGATGGTGTCGCCAGCTTCGTCGGAAGAAAGGATGTCGAAGCCCTTGTTGTTGAAGGCCTGTTCGATTGGTGTCCGGCCGAGATCGCGCTCGTACTGCATCACTAGGTCGACGCCGCGGCGCTCGACTTCCTTTGTCGCCTTGGCGTGAAGCGGCGCCGAGCCTGGAAGCGCTCCCTCGAAGAGCGCCGCTGGGAGCACCAGTGCTGCCGTCACGATGTGTGGTGGCTTCGTCGACATCAGCGCCTGACGGTCGAGCACCCCCAGCCGCCTACTGAGTCGGATATCGAGTTCGGTGGCTTTTCGGGTGAGACTTGCCGACGATTCCTTGACCGGCTCTCCAGCGCGTTCCCGCTCGGACGCGACCGCAGCATCCAGAAGAAGCCTGTCGCGCTCGCTTTCGAGGCGGTTCGTTACGAGGCGACGGGTCTTGGTTAGCTCCGCGAGGCGTCGAGGCTGGACCTCGGCGAGGTACTGGGGTAGCTGATTCGCAATGATCCAACTCGCGGCGCGGGCTTCTGCATCCTCAAGCCACGGAAAGTCCTGTGCCGAGACCGGCGCCTCGGCCACTGGCGCCTCGACACAATCCAGATATGGCGCGGGCCCAGCGGGTCGAATCTCACCGTCGCCGGCGGCATACGCGTAGCCGAAACGTCGTGCAACAGTGGCGCCAGTGGCGTCCGTGACCTCCTCAATGACCCCCACCAGGAGTTGCGGTTCCTCGATAGACGGGGATACCAGGATCGTTCCGCGGTTCAGGGCGTCGCCGTATCGCCGGACCGTCTCGTCCATGACGGCGTCGTGGAGCGGATGGCCCGGTGCGAGCAGATCAGTGCGAGCGTTATCGCGCGAGTCAGCGATGTCTAGGTCGAACGTGACGCGGTCGTACTTCGTCGCGATCGGCGCCCTAGCGGCCGCCCGTACGTGTTGTGGCACGTTCGCGATCTCGTAGCGCCTCGCTTCGCGTCGCACCATGCGCCCTCCGAGTCGGGAGAACGCGGCCTTGAACGCAAGCTCGATGTAATGCGGCTGCAAGCGCCGCGCACGCGAGTCGTCCATCGCGGCTCTAAGCGTACGCAAGTCGGCCTCTGCCAGGTGCTCTGACGCGAGCGCGCGCTCGGTGAGTAGGTCTTCGAGCCCGTCGCCTACGCTGGAGTCAATCACCTGCTGCATCCGGGTCCGCACCTCGGGCTGCTCACCGTACTGGATCGCGTCGAGCAGCAACGTACGAAGCGGAGTCTCGACGAAAGCCTCGCCAAGGACGTCGAACACCTTGCCGCCGTAGGTCTCTCGCATTTGCTCGAGCTTCTCGAGCAGGCGGATGAACACTTCGCCCTCGCGCGTGTTTGCGGCGACCAGATTCCAGAGCCGGCACACTTCCTGCTGTCCGATTCGGTGGATTCGCCCGAACCGCTGCTCAATCCGGTTCGGGTTCCAGGGAAGGTCGTAGTTAACCATGAGGTGCGCTGCCTGCAAGTTCAGGCCCTCGCCCGCAGCGTCCGTCGCAAGCAGGATCTGTACGTCGCGATTCTTTGAGAATTCCTCCGTGATTTGGCGCCGTTCACCTCGCCGTACGCCGCCGTGGATGGCGCGGACAGCATCCGGGCGTCCGAGGAGCGATCCGATCTTCCCGCGGAGGTAGTCCAATGTGTCGCGGTGTTCGGTGAAGATGATGAACTTCCGCGGCGTGCCGTTTCGGTCTGTAGTGACGGCGTTGTCCTGCAGAATCGTCGACAGTTCTGCCCACTTGCGGTCACTGCCTGCTTGCCGCACGCGCAGCGCGGTGTCGATCAGAGACGCGAGTTCGAGCAGTTCCGCATCGAGCTCGGCCACTGTCTGCACGGCAGTGGCCGCGTCGAGAAGCTCCTCCTCCATCTCCTCGATTTCAGCGGCGCTGAACTCATCGTCGTCGATGTCGGCGAGGTTGAACGCTGGTTCGGTCTCTTCGTAGCTCCCGGCCAGAATCTCCTGCTTCTTGCGCTCAAGTCGCTCGGAACGACGCACGAGGCTCTTGTAGATAGCCTCAGGGCTTGAAGCGAGGCGTCGTTGAAGCACGGTGAGTGCGAAGCCCACCGTGTTCTTGCGCTGGCCGCCGAGCCGCTCCGCGCGATTCATGCCGTCGCGTACGTACGCGGTCACCTCCTCGTAGAGCTCATATTCCAGCGCGGTTAGTTCGTACGGGACGGTCTCCGCGATTCGCTCGGGGAAGAGTTTCTTCCCGTCGAAGGTAAGGAGGTCTTCTTTGACCATCCGACGCATGACGCCGTCAAGATCCACCGACTGCGTGTTCTTGCCTTCGAACCGATCACGGTCCAGAAGAGTCAGGAACAGCTGGAAATCTTCCTCTTTGCCCGAGTGAGGTGTTGCTGTCATGAGAAGCAGGTGCCGCGTAACGTCGCCGAGCACCTCACCGAGGAGGAAGCGCTTGGTCTTCTCGAGCTTCCCTCCGAAGTAGTGGGCTCCCATGCGGTGCGCCTCATCTACTACGACCAGGTCCCACTCAGTCTCCTTCAACTGCATCTGAAGCAGCTCATTGCGGGCAAGCTGGTCCATGCGTGCGATGAGTAGAGGGTGGCTCTCGAACACGTTGTGGTTGACGTTTGCGTCGATGAGCTGATTCGTGAGCAAGTCGAACCGCAGCCCGAACTTGAAGAAGAGCTCGTCCTGCCATTGCTCAACTAGGCCGCCAGGCGCCACGATCAGGCATTGCCGGACGTCGTCCCGAAGCAGCAGTTCCTTGATGTACAGGCCTGCCATGATCGTCTTGCCGGCTCCCGGGTCGTCCGCTAGCAGGAAGCGCAGTGGCGTTCGCGGCAGCAATTCGCCATAGACCGCACGAATCTGGTGCGGTAGCGGCTGGACGTCACTCGTCGCGACCGCGAGCATCGGATCGAACAGCCCTGCAAGCGCTATTCGCTTTGCCTCCGCGGCCAACTTGTAGTCACTTACTTCGGCGTCGAACGGGCGGCTGCCGGACTGTGCCACCGAGAGCCGTGGCTCATCCTTTCGAAAGACGACCTGTTGGCCCAGAGCTCCTCCCGGGTCCTTGTAGGTCAACTCCAGCGCGTCTGATCCGTGCCATTGTGTCGCCACGACGTTGACGACCTGGCCAGGAATGAGTCCCTCGACTCTCAGCCCTCGCTCGAGTTCCTCAAGGTGCACGTCTGTCCTCCCGATTGACGGTCAACCAACGTTACTGGAACTGTCCGGCTCGCCGTGAGCAGGAGTTAGTACGATCGCTCCTCATCAGCCTGCCGGAACTGCGTCCTGGGGAATGAGTGCGATGGAGAAAGACGAGCGCGCGCAGTTGCGTGCCGCGTCCGACGAAGTTTCGACTTGGGTCGCGCATGCGCGCACTGCGCTGACCGCACGGACGCAGATTGGCAGCGACGCGGATCATGCGATTGCCGCACTGCGCAATAGGGTCGTCGACCTTTGGCTCGACGGCAGGGTCGCTTGGCAGGTTCTCATTCTGGGTCCGCGCGACAGTCGACTGCTGCGGGACATCGCGCGCCAGGTGGCACAACCAGCGATCGGTTCAGAGGAGGGCCGGGGGCTCGGTGAGCTCACTGGTTCAGCGGCGACGGCGGTGGAGCAAGTCAAGGCGCTGGTAGGGGCGCGGCGCTTCTTCTCCGGGAGCCAGAAGAGAGAATCGGCTGCGAACGCAGCGGAGTATCTGAAGTCCTTCCACGCCGCGGCCCTTCGCACGGGCCTGCCGGCGTATGTTGACTACCTCGCGCAGAGTGCGGCCGCGAGATGCCCGGACGTCCCAGTCGAGCTGGCGCTCGCCGCGCACGTTGACCTAGTGCGCCATCTTGGCGACGCGAGCTCCGAACCCGCATTGGTGGCGCGATCGTCGGTCATTGACCTTGCCGCATCGATCGCAACACTCGACTATGCGTTGAACCAGGAGTCGTTGCTCTGTGACGCTGCACGCGCTGCAGGTGAGCGTGTCCGGGCGATGGAGACACGGTCTCTACTCTCCGAGATGCCCGCAGATCGCCTTAGGGAGGCCACTCGTGATCGGATTCGCGTCGGGCCCCTCCTTGACGCTGGCATCACCGATGTCCAGGCGGTGCTAGACCGGAGCGCGATCCTCGAACAGCTTCCCGGGATAGGTGCGACCACCGCGAATCGGATGCGTGCAGCGGCGCAGACAATGTGGCACACCACGTACGGTGAAATGCCTGTGCGTATCGATATCAATCGCCGGACCGGGGAGACAACGGAGCTGCTGTCACAACTGCGCGCCTGGGAGCCTGCGCACCGGGTCACGGGGGCCACCGGTGACGTCGCGCTACGTGACACTTTCGCGCCTCTTGTCGCAGCGATGGATCGGAAGGCAACTCACCTCGTCGTGCTGCCCGTGGAGCGTTCAGTCCCCAGTTTCCACGAGGCCATGGACACGTTGCACCGCGCTGCGGCGCGCGCGGCGGCGATGGGCGATGACGCGCGCTTTGGTGATCCGTGGGACAGCTTCGCTGCCCGACCCGCAGACTTTTTCGCGCTGCTCGCCGAGCTCGGCTTCCTCACGGAGCACGAGGAGAAGACCCACGGTGATCTCCCCGACGAAATCGTCGCGGCGATTCGCCAGACTGAGCTCGACACCCAGGAGCTGACTGCCTCCTTGCGTGGCTATCAGAGCTTTGCCGCTCGCTTCGTACTCTGCCAGCGCAAAGTCCTCATCGGCGATGAAATGGGTCTAGGCAAGACTCTTGAGGGACTCGCTGTCTTCGCGCATCTCCACGCCAAAGGCGAAAGGCACGGACTCGTCATCTGTCCTGCTTCAGTGGTGACCAATTGGGTACGCGAGGTCAATACCAAGACGAGGCTTCGATCGCACCGGATTCACGGTCGGGGCCGCCATGAGGCGCTGCAGAATTGGCGACGCCACGGTGGAGTTGCAGTCACGACGTTTGAGACACTCAAGTGGCTAGCACCGCAGCTGCCTCCGATTTCTGACCTCAGTTGCGTCATCGTCGACGAAGCACAGTACGTCAAGAACCCGAGTGCTCATCGTTCTCGGCGAGTTGTGGAGCTTGTCCAGGCCGCTGAGTACTCGGTGTTCCTGACCGGCACTCCGCTGGAGAATCGTGTGGGAGAGTTCGGGACGCTGGTCGGATACTTGCGCCCCGACCTCGTCGTCGACGCAGACGAACTTGCACCCCGTCGCTTCCGCACTCAGGTCGCACCTGCATACTTGCGGCGAAACCAGGAGGACGTTCTATCTGAGTTGCCGGAGTTGGTGGAGGTCAGCGAGTGGCTGCCCCTCTCGGACGCCGACCTTGCGGCCTACCGCGATGCAGTTTACGCCGGCCAGTTCATGGCGATGCGGAAGGCTGCAATGTCTAACCGATCGAGTTCAGCCAAGGTCCAACGCCTTCTCGAGATAGTCGAAGAGGCCGAGGCAAACAGTCGCAAGGTGATCGTCTTTTCGTATTTCCGGGACGTGCTTGACGACATCGTTGCGCTTCTTCCGGGCGAGGTCTTCGGCCCACTGTCCGGGTCGGTCCGGGCGGACGAGCGCCAGACGATGGTTGACGAGTTCTCGGCCGCGGGCCACGGTGCGGTCCTAGTTTCTCAAGTGGTGGCTGGCGGGGTGGGCCTGAACATACAGGCGGCGTCCGTGATTGTGATGTGCGAGCCTCAGCTCAAGCCGACGACTGAGTGGCAGGCGATTGCCAGGGCGCATCGGATGGGCCAGCTGAATAGCGTTCAAGTCCACCGCCTTCTCACCGAGAACAGCGTCGATGAGCGGATCACTGAGATTCTGGCGCGGAAGAAGGAGCTGTTCGACGAGTTCGCACGCATCAGCAATACCGCCGAGAGCGCGCCAGAAGCGCTTGACGTTTCCGAAGCGGAGCTTGCTCGCGAGGTGGTCGCGCTCGAACGAGAGCGATTGTTCGCTCAAGCATCGCTCGAGGAGCCTGCCGGGGAGAGGTAGTCAATCGCACCGTCGGCCAGAGCTCGGGAACGCTGGAGGCGCCCGCGCAGCGTGGACTCGTCGCTGGGAGATATACGGGACGGAAGCACGGGATCGCGAGCCGAGCGCAGAAAAAAGAGCTGGGGACCGACACGCGCGCTCAACCTGCATTGAGTGGGGATCGATTCGCGCCACCTTTGCTACATCTGTTTCATGTGTAACGGACGGCGTTGGCGGCTGACCTGGCATTTGTTAAGAAGTGACACTTGTTACAGGCCCATAGACGCCACGGCGGATTTTGACGAGATGGCCTTCGTCGCAGAGCCGCTTCAGGTACACGCGCGCATCGCTGGTGTGGAAGTGCGCGTCGACCTGCTGAGGTGTGGTTCCGCCGGGATGAGTTTGGACATAGGAGGCAATCTCTGCGCTGCGGCCACCTACGGCGCGCGCTACGGCGTGGTCCGCCGCCCGGCGAGCTGCGTCAGAGAGGTCCGTACCGTCGAGCACCCAGCGAGAGCGCTCAAAGTTCATGGCGAATGCGCTGTCCGGAACATCGCGGCCGGTGATCCGCAGTAGCGCGCAGTCGTTGCCCCGCGAACGCTCGAGGTTCATGGTGAAGTCAGCGCCGCCATTCAACCCGTTGGTTCCACTGGTGCCGTCCATCCAATCGATCGCGGCGGCCTTGCGGGTGTGATGCACGGCTAGGACGGTGGCGCCGGGCTTCCCGTCTGCCAGCGACTTGAAGAGCGCTGCTATTCGGTAGTCGCGCTGGTACTGAGTCTCACCCGGTAGAGCCGGAGGAAGCAAGCGACCGAGTGTGTCCATCAATACGACGGGCGACTTGGTCTTGACGTTGCCCAGCCAGTCTGCGATCAAATCAGGCGCGTGGCTGGGCTGAACGTCGATCACGTAGTTGAACTCGGTCGGGATCCGCATTCCTGCACCGAGCAGCGCGCGGGCACGAGCCTGGAGGCGGCGCTCGCTATCTTCCAAGGCCAAGTAGAGAACCTCGCGCTGGGGCCCGGGATCGGCGATTCCGAATGCGCGAGTCCCGGACGACACCGCGAGCGCCACGTCATACACCAGCCACGACTTCCCAATCTTGGGGGGCCCGGCGAGGATTCCGAACCCCTCGGGGATGACTCCTTGCACCGCCCACTGGAGCGGAGGGAACGTCATCCTCTCCAGTTCGTCGCCGCGGCGTACCGGGCTTCCGAGGTTGGGGTTCACCAGCGTGGCTCCCCGAACCGTCGCTCGATTTCCCACTCTTGCCAAGCGGTCGGGAGCCACACTCCGCCGCCGTACACCGTTGCGGCGACTGCCGGAGTGTCGGCATGTCGCAGCGCGTCGATGTAGCGAGTCAAGGTCTGTGAATCCAACCCGTAGGTCGATGAATCGTCGCGTGGCGGCAGTGAGAGAAGGAGCTCGAGATCTCCAGCCGCACGATGCTGGACCGCCAGGGAATGCCGGCGACGGTAGTTGGCAGAGGCCCCGGGGTGGTCGCTTCGGCTGTGCCAGGTCGCGGTCACGGCCGCGGAGCTCGCGTTGTATCAGGGGCGTTGATCGACACTGCGCCGCCGTGTTCGTCGAGGCCGTAGCAGCGGTCGAGGAACGCCTGAACGTCCTCTTCCCGGAACAAAACCCGGCGGCCCACCCGCATCGAGCGCGGTCCGGTGCCTGTCTGTCGCCAGTAGCGCACCGTGGCGGGGGAGGTGCGGCACTTTTCTGCAACTTCGGGGATCGTGAGCAGCTTCGACATGGGCTTGCCTTCCATCTGTCACCGCGGGTTGTCCACGGTGATGCTTCGAGAGTGCGTGCCTGCGTGTGCCAGGGCAAGCCATTGCGTGTACCTTTTGTGCCATGAAGGAACGCAATGGTGAGGCACAACGAGCAGGAATCCGGCTCGAGCGCAATGTCGCCCTGAACATGAAGATGATCAGAGAGAGGGACCACCCGAACTGGAGCCTGCGACAGGTTGCTGCTCAGGTTCAGGCACAGGGGGTCAAGCTTGACCATGGCGCGATTCGACGGATCGAAGCTGGCGAACGCTCAGTCCGACTCGATGAGGCGGTCGCCATCGCGCGCGCCCTCAATGTGTCGTTCGATGCACTCGTGACAGACCCGGTGCTCGCGCGCAGACAAGAGGTGGTCGACCTCTTGCAGCGGCTCGATGAGGTCTACGAGAAGTACGAGGCAGCCTATGTCGCGCTTGAGTCCGCGGAGCTTGCGCTGGGACACGCGATGAGGGATTTCCCCGATGTGGAGTCGGCGCGGCGAGCGGTCGCCCAGTGGATGAGGACCTACGGTCACAACCCCGACCGGTGGCACGCTGATGACTGGACGGAACGCTTTCTATCTGGATACACCCTGGCAGCCGAGCACTTGTTTGCGCATCTCAAGCAGTACGTGATCGGCGGGCAGCGCCTTGCCGTCGATTCAGCAGAGGACGGCGCGATGCGCGAGCGGTGGACGGCGTACCTTGCCCACGACGACGAGGCAAGGCGTCGGGCGCGCCACAGCGCGAGCGGAGGTGCGTAGGTATGGCGAGCATCGTCAAGCAGGCGAACGGTCGATGGCGGGCGCGCTATCGCGACAACTCCGGGACGGAGCACTCACAAAGGTTCGACCGAAAGAGCGATGCGCAACGATGGATCGACGCACAGTCCGCAGCGCTGGTGCGTGGTGACTACGTCGACCCAGCGACCGCTCGGACCACGGTCGCCGCATGGTGTGACACCTGGCTGGACGCGTACAGCGGCAATCAGCCATCGACGGTCCGTCAAGCCCGCGTGCACGTAAAGCACATCGTTGAAGAGTTCGGTGCTGTGCGCCTTGTGGACGTCAAGCCGTCAGCGATTCGAGCATGGTGCGCCCGCCTGAAGAGGCGGGGGCTCGCAGACTCTACGGTCTACGCGATCCATGCGCGCCTTTCCCAGATCCTGGCGGACGCTGTCCACGACGGGATCATCGCGCGTAACCCGTGCTCAAGGCGCACGTCGCCGGGCGCCGGGAAACAGCGGCCCTATGTGGTGAGCACCGCGCAAGTCTGGGCGCTTCACGACGCTGTGCCTGGCTACGTGCGGCCGGCAGTCCTGCTTGGTGCCTTTGCCGGACTGCGGGTCGCTGAGGTGTGTGGCCTCCGCGTCGAGGACGTCGACTTCATGAGGGGCCTGGTGAGCCCGCGGATGCAGTACCCAGACCGGCCGCTCAAGACTGACGCCTCTGCTGCGCCGGTGCCAATTCCCATCGAGCTTGCTGCCGTCCTGGGTGATTGGACAGGGGAGAGGGGGTGGATCGTAGAAGACCTGCTGGGCCGCCAAGTGGGGCCATGGGCGATCCAGCGCGCCGTGCGCGATGCTCGCGAAGCCGCAGCACTTCCGGAGGAGTTCCGGTTCCACGACCTGAGGCACTACTTCGCTTCGCTGCTCATTGCAGCGGGCGCGGACGTCAAGGTCGTGCAGGCCCGCCTGCGTCACTCGAATGCGACCACGACGCTCAACACCTATGCGCATCTGTGGCCGGATACAGAAGAGTCGACGCGGGCCGCAGTAGCTGAAGTACTGGCGGCCCGCGCCGACTCTGTAGAACCTCGTGCGGCCGGATTGCGGCCAATCTGAGGTCTCCCTCAGAGAAGTTCCTGGTAAGTCAGGCTCTAGGACTTAGCAGTCGTAGTAGAGCTCGAACTCGTGCGGGTGCGGACGGAAGCGCAGCGGGTCGATCTCCTGCGTGCGCTTGAGGTCGATCCACATCTCGATGAGGTCCTCGGTGAACACGCCGCCCTCGGTGAGGAAGCCGTGGTCCGCCTCGAGGGCGTCGAGCACCTTGGGGAGCGAGTCCGGAACCTGCGCGATCTGAGCGTGCTCCTCCGGGGGCAGCTCGTACAGGTCCTTGTCGACCGGGGCCGGCGGCTCGATGCGGTTCTTGATGCCGTCGATGCCGGCCATCAGGAGCGCCGCGAACGCGAGGTACGGGTTCGACGACGGGTCGGGCGCGCGGAACTCGATGCGCTTGGCCTTCGGGTTCGAGCCCGTGATCGGGATGCGGACCGCGGCGGAGCGGTTGCGCGCCGAGTACACCAGGTTGACCGGGGCCTCGTAGCCCGGCACGAGGCGGTGGTACGAGTTGACGGTCGGGTTGGTGAACGCGAGCAGCGACGGCGCGTGCTTGAGGATGCCGCCGATGTACCAGCGGGCGATGTCCGAGAGGCCGCCGTAGCCGGACTCATCGTAGAACAGCGGCTCGCCGTTCTTCCAGATCGACTGGTGCACGTGCATGCCCGAGCCGTTGTCGCCGAAGAGCGGCTTCGGCATGAAGGTCACGGTCTTGCCCGCGCGCCACGCCACGTTCTTGACGACGTACTTGAACTTCTGGATGTCGTCGCCCGCGTGCAGCAGCGTGTTGAAGCGGTAGTTGATCTCCTGCTGGCCGGCGGTGCCCACCTCGTGGTGCGCGCGCTCGAGGTCGAGGCCGACCTCGCCGAGGACCTTGCACATCTCGTCGCGGAGGTCCGCGAACTGGTCGCCGGGGGAGACGGGGAAGTAGCCGCCCTTGTAGCGCGTCTTGTAGCCGCGGTTCGGGGTGCCGTCCTGCTCGAACTCCTTGCCCGTGTTCCACCAGGCCTCGGAGGAGTCGATGTGGTAGTAGCCCTCGTTCTGCGCGGTGTCGAAGCGCACCGAGTCGAAGATGAAGAACTCGGCCTCGGGCGCGAAGAACGCGGTGTCGCCGATGCCGGTGGACTTGAGGTACTCCACGGCCTTCGCCGCGATGTTGCGGGGGTCGCGCGAGTAGGGCTCGTTCGTGAACGGGTCCACGATCGAGAAGTTGATGACGAGCGTCTTCGCCGTGCGGAACGGGTCGATGAACGCGGTGGCGACATCCGGCAGCAGCTTCATGTCGGACTCGTTGATCGCCTGGAAGCCGCGGATCGACGAACCGTCGAACATCGCGCCCTCGGTGAACACGTCCTCGGTGAACTGCGACGCGGGGATGTTGAAGTGCTGCATCTGACCGGGAAGGTCGCAGAAGCGGATGTCGACGAACTCGACGCCCTCGTTCTTCACATACTCGATCGCCTCGTTGGCGTCTTTGAACATCCGGTACTCCTTGAAGAGGTTGGACAGGCCTTCGGTGGCACCTCACACCCTAGGGGCGGTCCGTTGCCTGCGGATACACGGAATGTTTCGAGAGTGTTACATGTGGCACTCGTGGCGGGGTGGTACCGGAGGCGCCGCCGGGAGGGACGATGCGACGGCCGGGAGGGTGCGCATCGTCCCGTTAGGCTTGCTCGGTGACCGATCAGACCGTGCCCTCCGCGCTCGTCCCGCGCCGCCTTGGCGGCATCGCGATCGACTGGGTGCTGTGCCTGCTGATCTCGTCGGCCTTCTTCCCGGACCCCTCCTATGCGACCGAGGGCGTGACCGGCATCGAGCGGGCGCTGCTCGCGGGCGTGCCGTTCGCGACGCTCGCCGTGTGGGCGGTCCAGCACCTCGCGCTCGTCGCGACCCTCGGCACCACCATCGGCCACCGCCTCATGGGGGTGCGGGTGGTCCGCGAGGACGGCGCGCTCGCCGTCGGCATCGGCAAGGCCGCCATCCGCACCGTCCTGCTCGCGCTCGTCATCCCCGCCGTGGTGTGGGGACCCGACGGGCGCGGCCTCCACGACCGCCTCGCCGGCACCCGGTGGTGCGCGCCGGGGGAGAGGGGACCTCCGCATGATCGACCTCGACGTCGCCGCCGTGCTGCTGGACATGGACGGCACGCTCATCGATTCCACCGCCACGGTCGACGTGGTCTGGGGCGACTTCGCCCGCCAGGCCGGGTTCGACGTCGACGACGTGCTCGCGCACGTCCACGGCGTGCCCGCGCGCGCGACGCTCCGGCACTACCTCGGCGAGGACGCGGACATCGAGCCCTGGTATCGCCGGATCGAGGAGTGGGAGAACGAGCGCTTCGACGCGGACGTCGAGATCCCCGGGGCGGTGGGCGCGGTTCATGACCTGCCCGCCGGCCGCTGGGCCGTGGTGACCTCCGCGGTGCGGGATGCCGCGCTGCGGCGCATGGGCCGGCTCGGCTTCCCCGAGATCGACGTGCTCATCGCCGCCGAGGACGTCGAGCACGGCAAGCCCGACCCGGAGCCCTACCGCCGCGGCGCCGACGCGCTCGGCTTCGACGTCGAGGACTGCGTGGTGCTCGAGGACTCCGACGCCGGTGTGCGGGCGGGTCTGGCCGCCGGGGCGACCGTGATCGTGGTGGGCTCGCTCGCGACCCCTGCGACGGAGGGTCTGCTGCGCGTGAAGGACCTCACCGAGGTGCGGTTCGGGGCGACGGCGACCGGCGTGCGGATCGCGATCGGCTGACCGGCGTCGGTCATCTCCCCGCAGGAGTCCGGGAACGCGAAAAACCGTCCGTGAGCTCCCCGCAGGGGGTCACGGACGGCTTCCGACGGGGGAACGGCGCTCTCAGCGGCCGCGCATGCCCTTGCGGTCGGGACGCGCACGCACCGGGTCGATGCCCTTGGGCATCGGGGGCTTCGCGCCGCCGATCGCCTTGAGGCGCGCCTCGACGGTCGGGCGGTCGTTGCGGCCCAGCGCCTTCTTGATGCGGCGGATCGCCTTGGTGAGGCCGGCCAGCGCGACCTCGCCGTCGCCGCGGCCCACGTAGATGATGGTGACGGGCACGCCCGGCACGAGCTTCTCGATGCGCTTCTTCGAGGTCTCGGCGGGACGGTGGATGAGCGAGCCGCCCTCGGCGAGCAGCACGATGCCGCCCTTGCCGACGCCCTGGAAGACCACGCCCTTGCCCTTGGTGTCCATGTTCACCGGCTGGTCCTCGAACTTCCAGCCCGAGCGGATGGTCTGGGCGACCGCGAGCGACGCGCCGGTCTGGCCCTCCATGCGCATGAACGCGTTGCGCTCGAAGCGCCGCGTGAGGAAGTACATCGCGCCCAGCGCGGCGGTGAGCACGCCGAAGATCGACGCGTAGATGATCGCCGCGGTGCCGCCGATGATGAGGCCGATGACCACCGCCAGCGCGATGCCGCCGATGAGGATGGCGAGGATGCCGGGGAGCAGGAGCTTGTCGTGCGGAGCGGTGACCTTGTACGCCTGGATGATCAGGGAGTACCAGCGCTGCTTCTTGGGCTTCGGTGCGTCGTTCTTAGCCATGATGCGCACAGTCTAGTCGCAGCCGCGCGGCCCTCCGGGACGCCCTCCACGGACGGCGTCGACCCCCGGCCCGCAGGGCGCGGGACGATGCGCGGGTCAGCCGAGCTCGGGACGCGCCTTGAGCAGCGCGGACGCCTCCTGGCGCGACTCGGTCTCCTCGCCCAGGTGCGCGAGCGCGGCGGGGATCTCGCGTCCCTTGCGCTTCATCGCCTGGCCCCAGAGGCGGCCGGCACGGTACGAGGAGCGGACCAGCGGGCCCGACATGACGCCGAGGAAGCCGATCTCCTCCGCGATGTCCGACAGCTCGACGAACTCCTGCGGGCGCACCCAGCGGTCCACGGGGTGGTGGCGGGGCGAGGGCCGCAGGTACTGCGTGATGGTGATGAGGTCGCAGCCGGCGGCGTGCAGGTCGCGCAGCGCCTCGACGGCCTCGTCGAACGTCTCGCCCATGCCGAGGATGAGGTTCGACTTGGTGACCAGGCCGTCCTCCTGCGCCGCGGTCAGTACCGACAGCGAGCGGTCGTAGCGGAAGCCCGGGCGGATACGCTTGAACACGCGGGGCACGGTCTCGAGGTTGTGGGCGAGGACCTCGGGGCGCGAGGAGAACACCTCGGCGAGCTGGTCGGGATCCGCGTTGAAGTCGGGGATGAGCAGCTCGACGCCGGTGCCGGGGTTGAGCGCGTGGATCTGGCGGACGGTCTCGGCGTACAGCCAGGCGCCGCCGTCCTCGAGGTCGTCGCGCGCCACGCCCGTGATGGTCGAGTACTTGAGGCCCATCTGCTGGACCGACTCCGCGACGCGACGCGGCTCGTCGGCGTCGAAGGCCGCCGGCTTGCCCGTGTCGATCTGGCAGAAGTCGCAGCGGCGCGTGCACTGGTCGCCGCCGATGAGGAAGGTCGCCTCGCGGTCCTCCCAGCACTCGAAGATGTTGGGGCAGCCCGCCTCCTCGCACACCGTGTGGAGTCCGCCGCTCTTCACCAGGCCCTTGAGGTCCTTGTACTCGGGACCCATGGTCGCCTTGGTGCGGATCCACTCGGGCTTGCGCTCGATCGGGACGGCGGAGTTGCGGGCCTCGACGCGCAGCATCTTGCGTCCCTCGGGGGCGATGGTCACACGGGCTCCTTCGTGGGGAGGTCGACGGCGGGGCTGGTTGCCTGCGCCCACCTTACGTCGGCGAGGGCGGCTTCCAGGAATCGGACCGTCGGCTCGACGGCCTCGGCGAGGGGCACCTCGCGGCCGAGCTCCACCGACAGCGACGTGACGTCGGCGTCGGAGATGCCGCACGGCACGATGCGGTCGAACCATCCGAGGTCCGGCGTGCAGTTGAGCGCGAAGCCGTGCATGGTCACGCCCTTCGCGACGCGGACGCCGATCGCGCAGATCTTGCGCTCGCTCCGCTCCTCGGTCGCGGGCAGCCACACCCCCGAGCGGTCCTCGACCCGGATGGTCTCGAGGCCGAACGACGCGCACACGTCCATGACGGCCTGCTCGAGGCGGCGCACGTAGCGCACCACGTCGACAGGCTCCGCGAGGCGCACGATGGGGTAGCCGACGAGCTGGCCGGGGCCGTGCCACGTGATGCGGCCGCCGCGGTCGACGTCGACCACCGGGGTGCCGTCCACGGGACGGTCCCACGCGGCGGTGCGTCTGCCCGCGGTGTAGACGGGCTCGTGCTCTACCAGCAGGAGCGTGTCCTCGGCCTCGCCGGCCGCCACCTGGGCATGGATCTCGCGCTGGAGGGCCCACGCCTCCTCGTACGGGACGAGGCGCGTGCCGAGATCGACGGGGACGATGCGCATCACAGGATGGTAACTCTTGTCCGAAGCGGGAATACTTCGGGGGGCATCGGGCATCATTCCGGATGTGAAACTTCGATCCTGGGCACGTCCCCTGCTCATCATCCTGGTCATCTTCGGTTGGCTCGCCGTCGGCGGTGCCGGCGGTCAGACGTTCGGCAAGCTCTCCGAGGTGCAGGAGAACGACTCCGCCGCGTTCCTGCCCTCCAGCGCCGAGTCGACCGAGGCGGCCGATCTCCACGCCGAGTTCGCCCCCACCGAGTCCGTCCCCGCGCTCCTCGCCGTCGAGGGAGGCGCGCAGGACGTCGCGACCGTGCAGACCTTCGTCGACGACGTCCTGTCTGTCCCGCTCGAGGGCGACCCCGAGGGCCGCACCGTCGGCGACGTCACGCTGACCGGCCCGCAGGGCCAGGGCCCGACGGCGATCCCGTCCGAGGACGGCGAGGCGATCCTCGTGTCCTTCGCGGTCGACGCCGAGGTCTTCGACGAGATGGCCGGCGAGGAGTCGATCGGCCAGCTCTACGTCGACACCCTGCGCACCGCGTGGGAGGAGGCCGAGACGGGCCTCACCGGCTACGTCACCGGCCCCGCGGGCCTGGTCGCGGACCTCGTCGAGGCCTTCGGCGGCATCGACGGCATCCTCCTGCTCGTCGCGCTCGGCGTCGTGCTGATCATCCTGCTCATCGTGTACCGCAGCCCCGTGCTGCCGTTCCTCGTGCTCGCGACGTCCATGCTCGCGCTCACCGGCGCGATCATCGCGGTCTACGCGCTCGCCAACGCGGACGTCATCACGCTCAACGGCCAGAGCCAGGGCATCATGTTCATCCTCGTCGTGGGCGCCACCACCGACTACGCGCTGCTGCTGGTCGCCCGCTACCGCGAGGAGCTGCTGCGGATCCGCTCGCCGTACGCCGCGCTCGCCAAGGCCTGGCGACGCTCGCTCGAGCCCATCGCCGCATCGGCCGGCACCGTCGTGCTCGGCCTGCTCGTGCTGCTGCTGAGCGACCTCAAGTCCAACGCCGCGCTCGGCCCGGCCGGCGCGATCGGCATCGCCGCATCGTTCCTCGCGGCCCTCACGCTGCTGCCCGCGCTGCTGCTCATCGGCGGCAAGCACGCCCGCGGCGTGTTCTGGCCCGCCATGCCCCGCTACCGCGGCGACGACGCCCACGAGGCCGAGGAGACCGTCGAGGCCGTCGAGGCCCGCGCCGGCATCTGGGGCCGCGTGTCCCGCTTCGTCGACTCCCGTCCCCGCGCGGTGTGGGCGGCGGCGGCCCTCGGCCTCGTCGTGCTCGCGGCCTTCGTCCCGACCTTCAAGTCGGGCGGCCTGGGCGAGCGCGACATCTTCACCGCAGAGACCGAGTCCGTCACCGGCTTCGAGTTCCTCGAGCAGCACTTCGACGCGGGCGCCACGTCGCCCATCCGCGTGATCGCCGCCGAGGGCGCGGCGCAGGACGTCCTCGACGCCGTCTCCGGCGTCGAGGGCATCACCGAGGCGTACCTGCTCACCCCCGCGGTCGCGGCGGGTGCGCCGGCGGGCGCGGTGCCCGAGGACCCGATCGTGGTCGACGGCCTCGTCGAGATCAACGGCGTCACGCAGGTGTCGGCGTCGTCCGCCGAGGCGCTCGACATCGTCGCCGACGTCCGCGAGGCCGTCCACGCGGTCGACGCCGAGGCGCTCGTGGGCGGCCAGGCTGCCGAGTCCCTCGACACGCGCCTGACGTCCGAGCGCGACCTCAAGATCATCCTCCCGACGATCCTCGCGGTGATCCTCGTGGTGCTCATGCTGCTGCTGCGCTCGATCCTCGCGCCGGTGCTCATCATCGTCGCGAACGTGCTGAGCTTCGCCGCGACCATGGGCCTGTCCGCGCTCGTGTTCAACCACGTGCTCGGCTTCCCGGGCACCGACCCGTCGGTGCCGCTGCTCGGCTTCGTGTTCCTCGTCGCGCTGGGCGTCGACTACTCGATCTTCCTCATGTCGAGGGCGCGCGAGGAGTCGCTCCAGCATGGTGCGCGCGAGGGCGTCCGCCGCGCGCTCGCCGTCACCGGCGGGGTCATCACGTCGGCGGGCATCGTCCTCGCGGCCACGTTCGCCGCGCTGGGCGTCATCCCGCTGATCTTCCTCGCACAGATCGCGTTCATCGTCGCGGCCGGCGTGCTCATCGACACCTTCGTCGTGCGCTCGCTCCTCGTGCCCGGCCTCATCGGCGACATCGGCCGCCGCGCCTGGTGGCCGGCGAAGAAGATCGCCGACTGACCCTGTGGAGAACGCACCCCTCCGCCCTCGCTGATGCGACGGTGGAGGGGTGCGACGCATCACCCCTCTGCAGCTCGACCGGGTCACCCGGGCGGTCGGGCGCGGGGACGCGGACGAGCGCGCCGCCCGCGCCCGCGTCGCGGCGCTGAGCACGATCGAGCACCCCGGGGTGTGCGTGCCGCTCGACGTGGTCCGGGAGGACGATGCGGTGGTGGTCTGCTCGCCGCGCGTCGCCGGGACGCCCCTCGCCGAGGCGGGCCGGACCGCGGACCTCGGCGCGTGGGTATGGCTGGTGGCGGGGCTCGCCGAGGCGCTGGCCGCGCTGCACGCACGCGGTCTCGCGCATGGCGACGTCGCCCCCGGCAACGTGGTCGTGGGCACGCGTCCCGTGCTCGTCGACCTCGTCGGCCCGGCGCTCGGCCGCGAGCGGGGCACGCCGGGCTTCGCCGCGCCCGAGCGCGCCGCCGGAGGTGCTCCGTCCGCCCCGGGCGACGTCCACGCGCTCGGCGCCGTGGCGCTCGCCGCTGCCGGTCCGGAGCTCCGCACCGAGGCCGAGGCGTGGATGGCGCCGCTGCTCGACCCCGATCCCGACGTGCGGCCGTCCGCAGGTGCGGTGGGCCGCGGCATCCTCGGCTGCGCGGCGCCCGTGCGGTGGCGTCCAGCAGCGGCGACGGACGGTTCGGCGGTCGCGCCCGCAGCGCGCACGGTGACGGACCCGCGGGCGTGGCACTGGCGGCTGCGGCGGCGACCGCTGCGGCTGGTGGCCGTCGCGGCCCTCGCTGTCGGTGCCGCGGGGTGGGCGGTGTGGGGTCCGCCGCTGGGGGAGCCGACCTCCTCCGCGGGCGCGGAACGCGCCGTCCCCGCCGCCGCATCGTCCCTCCCGGATCCCGGGGCCGCGGCGCGCGCGCTGACGGGGGAGCGGGTGGACGCGGTCGCGGCGGGCGACGGCGAGGCGCTCGTGGCGCTCACGGTGCCGGGGTCCGCCGCGTGGGCGACCGCCGCGCGCGAGGCCCGGCTGCTCGAGGACGTCGAGCTGCGGGGGCTGACGGTCGGCGTCGGTCCCGCCACCATCGTGGAGACGGGCGGCGGGACCGCGGTGGTGGAGGTGGCCTACGGGCTCTCGGCGCACGTCCGTGCGGGGCCCGGCGGTGCTCGGACCGAGGTCCCGGCCGAGCGTCAGGAGGTCCGGCTCGCGCTCGAGTGGTCCGGGGAGCGGTGGCGCGTGGTCGAGGTCAGCGCCGCGCCATGACCCAGCGGGCGGCGTCCTCGATGGTGGGGTGGTGCCATTCGAAGCCCAGGCGGCCGAGCACGCCCGCGGTGCCGCGGGTGGAGGACAGCAGGTCCTCGATCGCGCGGCCCACCGCGGCCTCGAGCACGAAGGCGGGCACGTGGAAGCCGGGGCGCCGGCCCGCGGCCTCGGACAGCGCGCGGATGAGGGCGGCGTCGCGGGCGGGGTGCGGCGCGATGGCGTTGACCGCGCCGTCGTGGTCGGAGCCGATGAGGAAGCGCAGGGCGCGGATGTGGTCCTCGAGCGTGATCCACGAGTGCCACGCGTCGCCCTTGCCGAGGGTGCCGAGCAGGCCCTTGGTGACGAGCGGCAGCAGGCGCTCCGCGAAGCCGCCGTGCGCCGCGAGCACCAGGCCGGTGCGGACGGTGACGGTGCGGATGCCCGCGTCGCGCGCGGGCTGGGCGGCGGCCTCCCAGTCGGCCACGATGCCCGACAGCACGGTGTGCCCCGGCTCGGACCGCTCGGAGAGGACCTCCTCGCCGCGCGACCCGTAGTAGCCCATCGACGAGCCCTGGAGCAGGACGCCGCGGAAGCCGGCGCCCGCATCGTCGCCCAGGAGGGCGTCGACGAGGGTGCGGGTCGAGTCGACGCGGGAGCCGCGGACCACCTCGACGTAGGAGTCGGTGAGGCGCTTGTCGCCGATCGACGCGCCCGCGAGGTTGACCACCGCGTCCGCGGAGCGGACCAGGTCAGCGTCGACGGTCCCGGCGGCAGGGTCCCAGCGCGACTCGTGGGGACCCGTGGGGGAACGCCGCACGAGGGCGACCACATCGTGGCCGCCCTCGCGCAGGTCCTTCGTGAGCGCCGTGCCGATGAGCCCCGAGGAGCCCGAGATCACGACGCGCATGTGCAGTTGTCCTCGTGCCCTACAGGCCGAGCTCGGACTCGAACTCGCCGGCCTCGACGATCCGCTTCACGGTCTGCAGGAAGCGGGCCGCGTCCGCGCCGTCCACGATGCGGTGGTCGTACGAGAGCGGGAGGTAGGCCATCGGACGGACCGAGATGACGTCCTCGCCGTCGGGGCCCTTGACCACGACCGGCTTCTTGACGATCGCGCAGGTCGCGAGGATGCCGACCTGGGGCGCCGGGACGATCGGGGTGTCGAACAGCGTGCCGCCCGAGCCCGTGTTGGTCACCGAGAAGGTGCCGCCCGAGATCTCGTCGGAGCTGAGGCCGCCCTCGCGCGCCTTGGTGGCGAGGTCGACGATGCCCTTGGCGTGGTCGACGATGGTCTTCGCGTCCGCGTCCTTGAGCGTCGGCAGCATGAGGCCCTTGGGGGTGTCCACCGCGAGCGACAGGTTGACCGACGGGTGGTAGACGATGCTGTCGCCCACCACGGACGCGTTGAGGAACGCGTGCTCCTGCAGCGCGATCGCGACCGCACGGGTGAAGAACGGCAGGAACGTGAGGTTCACGCCGTGCTTCTCCGAGAACGCCGCCTTGTTCTTGGCCCGCAGCGCCCAGATCTTGGTGCAGTCGACCTCGACGACGGAGGTGAGCTGCGCCATGCCGTGCAGCGACTCCATCATCTTGTCGGCCGTGATCTTGCGGATGCGGGTCATCTTGACCGTCTGGCCGCGCAGCTCCGAGACCTCGACCTCGTTGGCCGAGGGCTTCGCCGCCGCGGGCGCCGCAGCCGCAGCCGGAGCGGCCGGGGCGGCCGGGGCGGCCGGGGCCGCCGCGAGGACGTCCTCCTTGCGGACGCGGCCGCCCACGCCGGTGCCGGTGAGGGAGCCGAGGTCGACGCCCTTCTCCGCGGCGAGCTTGCGGACGATCGGGGTGACGTAGCCCGAGCCGGACGATGCGGCGGCCGCGGGAGCAGCCGGCGCCGCGGGAGCGGCGGGAGCGGCGGGAGCCGCAGGCGCGGCAGCGGCGGCGGGGGCCGGAGGTGCGGGGGGAGCCGGCGGCGCGACAGGCGCGGGGGCCGGGGCGGCAGGTGCCGGGGCCGGAGCCGCGGGGGCCTCGGCCGCGGGAGCGGCCGCCGGGGCGGGGGCGGAGCCGGGCTCGCCGATGCGGCCCAGGACCGCGCCGACCTCGGCCTCCTCGTCCTCGCCCACGAGGATCTCGGTGAGGACGCCGGCGAACGGCGACGGGATCTCGGTGTCGACCTTGTCGGTCGAGACCTCGAGCAGGGGCTCGTCGGCCTCGACGGACTCGCCCACGGCCTTGAGCCAGCGGGTGACGGTGCCCTCGGTCACCGACTCGCCCAGCGCGGGCAGGGTGACGTCGCGGCCGCCGCCGGCGGGAGCGGCCACGGGGGCAGGAGCCGGGGCCTCGGCCGCGGGCGCGGGCGCCTCGGCCGGGGCGGGGGCGGGGGCGGGCTGCTCGGGAGCGGCGGCCTCGGGGGCCGGTGCGACGGCAGGGGCCTCGCCGGCCTCGCCGATGCGGGCCAGCACCGCGCCGACCTCGGCCTCCTCGTCCTCCTGGATGAGGATCTCGAGGAGCGTGCCCGCGAAGGGCGACGGGATCTCGGTGTCGACCTTGTCGGTCGAGACCTCGAGCAGGGGCTCGTCGGCGGCGACCGTGTCGCCGACGGACTTGAGCCAGCGGGTGACGGTGCCCTCGGTGAC
Source organism: Demequina litoralis (assembly GCF_030418455.1). Lineage (GTDB taxonomy): Bacteria > Actinomycetota > Actinomycetes > Actinomycetales > Demequinaceae > Demequina > Demequina litoralis. The sequence goes on along the minus strand of NZ_JAUHPW010000001.1, from coordinate 439,401 downwards.
GGACTCGCCGAGGGCGGGAAGGGTGACGTCGTTGCTCATGGGTTCTTCTTCCTCAGTCGTGTCGTATCAGTCGTGGGCGTGCAGCGGCTTGCCGGCGAGCGCGAGGTGCGCCTCGCCGAGGGCCTCGTTCTGCGTGGGGTGCGCGTGGATGAGCGGCGCGACGTCCTCAGGGTGGGCGTCCCAGCTGACGATGAGCTGCGCCTCGCCGATCTGCTCGCCGACACGGGCGCCGAGCATGTGCACGCCGACCACGGGGCCGTCGACCACACGGACCAGCTTGATGAAGCCGGTGGTGCCGAGGATCTGGCTCTTGCCGTTGCCGCCGAGGTTGTACTCGAGCGCCTTCACCTTGTCCGCGCCGTACTTCTCGACCGCCTGCTTCTCCGTGAGGCCCACCGAGCCGAGCTCGGGCTCGCAGTACGTGACGCGGGGGATGTTCGACTCGACGATCGCCTGCGGCGCGAGGCCCGCGATCTCCTCGGCGACGAAGATGCCCTGCTGGAAGCCGCGGTGCGCGAGCTGGAGGCCGGGGACGATGTCGCCGACCGCGTAGATGTTGGCGACGCCGGTGTGGAGGCGCTCGTCGGTGAGCACGAAGCCGCGGTCGACGCGGATGCCCTGCTCCTCGTAGCCCAGGTCGGCCGTGCGGGGGCCGCGGCCCACGGCCACGAGGAGGACGTCGGCCTCGAGGACCGTGCCGTCCTCGAGCGTGACCTTGACGCCCGCATCGGACTGCTCGACGCCCTGGAAGCGGACGCCGACCTTGAAGTTGATGCCGCGCTTGCGGAACGCGCGCTCGAGGCCCTTGGACAGCGCCTCGTCCTCGTTCGGGGCGAGGTGGGGGAGCGCCTCGACGATGGTGACGTCCGAGCCGAACGACTTCCAGACGGAAGCGAACTCGACGCCGATGACGCCGCCGCCGAGGACGATCGCGCTCTGCGGGACCCACTCCATCTGGAGCGCCTGGTCCGAGGTGATGACGCGGCCGCCGATCTCGAGGCCGGGCAGCGAGCGGGCGTAGGAGCCGGTGCCCAGGATGATGTTCGTGCCGGTGTAGCGCTCGCCGTTCACCTCGATGGTGTCGGGGCCCACGAGGCGGCCGTGGCCCTCGATGACCGTCACCTTGCGGGACTTCACGAGGCCCTGGAGGCCGCGGTAGAGGCGGTCGATGACGCCCTGCTTGTAGGAGTTCACCTTGAGCATGTCGATGCCGTGCAGCGAGCTGTTGACGCCGTACTTCTCGCCCTCGCGGGCGTTGTCGGCGAGCTCCGCCGCGTGCAGCAGCGCCTTCGTCGGGATGCAGCCGTTATGGAGGCACGTACCGCCCACCTTCGACTCCTCGACCAGGCCGACCGTGAGGCCGAGCTGGGAGGCGCGCAGGGCAGCGGCGTAGCCGCCCGACCCGCCGCCGAGGATGAGGACATCAAACGAGCGTGGGGTGGACTCGGACACTATGGGATCTCCTTGTAAGGGATGTCAGTACGGCCCATCTTGCCACGCGGCGGGTGACGCGCGAACCGCATGGCGCGCCCGCCGCGCGCACACCCCGTGACTACGCTGGGGGCATGGGTCTGTTCTCCAGGAAGTCGCGGTCCGCGCGCGGATCGGCGCCGCAGGGCGCCGGCAAGGACGCCAAGGCCGAGACCATCGCGCACCTGCGGTCCTTCGTCGACGCGCACACCGGCTGCGAGGCGTTCATCGAGCCGCCGACGCGCGTCACGCAGACCACCATGGTGATCGTCGCCGACACGGGGGAGTGGACGCGGCGCCGGGTGCCGGACGAGGCCACCGCGCGCAAGCTCGCGCAGCAGTTCTCCGTCCCCGCCTTCGACGTCAACCTGTCGGGCTACCCCTCGCGCATGCGCGAATGGAACGAGAAGCAGCGCAAGAACCTCGGCTGACCCCGATTCCCAATGACAAGGGTGACAGGTGGGACGGGGACGGACCGGGTGACTCGGGCCTTCTCGCAAACCGATGTTCACACCGAGCACACGTGTCACCTGTGTCATTGGGAATCGCGACGAAGGCCCGGCCCCGCCTCTCGGCGGAACCGGGCCTGAGCCGTCTCTACGGGAGCGTCACGCCTGGGCGCGCGCCTCCAGGAAGCGGAACAGCGTGCGCAGCGAGTGGCCGGTCGAGCCGGCGACGTTCTCCGCCCACGGCTTGCCCTCGTTGTACGACGGGCGCGCGATGTCGAGGTGCGCCCACGGGGTGTCGCCCACGAACTCGCGCAGGAAGATGCCCGCCGACAGCATGCCGCCGCCCTGCGGGTCGCCGATGTTCTGCAGGTCCGCGATCTTCGAGTCGATCGACTCGCGCAGGTGCTCCGGCAGGGGCATCGCCCACATCGCCTCGTCGACCTCGTTCGCCGCGGCGACGACCTCGTCGCGGATCTCCGCGGTGCCCATGACACCGGACGTGCGGGTGCCGAGCGCCACGCCCTGCGCGCCGGTGAGGGTCGCGACGTCGAGGAGCACGTCGGGGTTCTCCTCGCGGGCCTTCACCAGGCCGTCGGCCATGACGAGGCGGCCCTCGGCGTCGGTGTTGAGGACCTCGACGGTCTGGCCGCCGTAGATGCGGATGACGTCGGAGGGGCGCTGCGCGGTGCCCGACGGCATGTTCTCCGCGATGCAGAGCCAGCCGGTGACGGCGATCGGGAGCTCGGCGCGGGCCGCGGCGACCACCGCGTGCAGGACGGTGGCGGCACCGGTCATGTCGGACTTCATGGTCTCCATCGACTTCGACGGCTTGAGCGAGATGCCGCCGGTGTCGAACGTGATGCCCTTGCCCACGAGCGCGACCTTCTGCGACGCGCCCTCGGGCGCGTAGGCGACGCGGACGAGGCGCGGGAGGCGGGCCGAGCCCATGCCGACGGCGAGGATGCCGCCGAAGCCCTCGTTGGCGAGGCGCTGCGCGTCCCACACGTCGACGTCGACGCCGGCCTCGGCGCCCATCTGCTGCGCGATCTCCGCGAACGAGCCGGGGAAGAGGTCGAGCGGCGGCGTGTTGACGAGGTCGCGGATGCCCGCGGCCGCGGCGATGAGGATGTTCGCGCGCGCGATGGCCTCGTCGGAGGCGCCGGCGATCACCCACTCGGTGTCGGTGGCGGCGTTCTCATCGGACTTGTAGTCGGTGAAGGAGTAGGCGCCGAGCACGGCGCCCTGCGCGACGGCGATCGCGGCGTCGCCCTCGGCGGGCAGCGCGACGACGACCTTCGACGGCTTCTTGCCGACCTGGCGCGAGGCCTCGCCGGCGGCGGCGCGGAGGTCCGCCTCCGAGCCGGAGCCGATGCCGACGACGACGACGCGGCGGGCCTCGGTGCCGGCGCCCGGCACGACGGTGACCTTGCCGGCCTTCGACGAGGCGTCGAGGAGCGACGCGCCGGCGGCGATGGTCTCGCGGGCCTCGTCGGAGAGCAGGGGGTGGGCTGCGACGGTGTCGTCCGCGGTCCAGCCGACGATGATGGCGTCGGCCTCGACGGACGCGACCTGGTCCTGGGTGGTGGTGAGTGAGGTCATGGCGTCGAGCCTAGCCCCGGTACCTTGGGACGCGTGTACGCCGCCTTCTACCGCCACGTCCTGTCCCGCACCGACGCCGAGTGGGCCCACCGCTTCGGCGTGACGGCCATCGGTCGCGGCGCCTGGGCCTTCCGCACGATGCGTGCGCTGGGACTCGTCGCGGCGCCGGATCCGCGCGGGTCGGTCGAGGCGCTCGGCCTCACGTTCCCCGCCCCGGTCGGCCTTGCGGCGGGCATGGACAAGGACGCCGAGGCGGTCGCCGGGCTGGCCGCGGCGGGCTTCGGCTTCGTCGAGGTGGGCACCGTCACCCCGAAGGGGCAGCCGGGCAACGAGAAGCCGCGCTCGTGGCGCGAGAAGGACCTCGCCGGGCTGCGCAACCGCATGGGCTTCAACAACGCCGGTGCGGACGCGATGGCGGAGCGCCTCGCGAGCCTGCGCGCGACGAGGGCGGGCCGCCGCATCGTCCTCGGGGTGAACCTCGGCAAGAACAAGGTGACGCCCGCCGAGGGCGCGCCCGACGACTACGCGTACTCGGCCCGGCTGCTCGCGCCGTACGCGGACTACCTCGTGGTCAACGTGTCCTCGCCCAACACCCCGGGCCTGCGCGACCTGCAGTCCGTCGACACGCTGCGCCCGATCCTCGCCGCCACCCGTGCCGCCGCCGACGAGGCCGTCGCCGACCGCCGCGTGCCGCTGCTCGTCAAGATCGCCCCCGACCTCGCGGACGAGGACGTCGACGCGGTCGCGGACCTCGCTCTCGAGCTGGATCTCGACGGGATCGTCGCGTCGAACACCACGATCGCGCACGACCGCGGGCCTGGCGGCCTCTCCGGCCCGGTGCTGCTGCCGCGCCTGCGCGAGGTGGTCGCACGGCTGCGCGACCGCGTGGGGCCCGACATGTGCCTCATCGGGGTGGGCGGCATCTCCTCGGAGGAGGACGCCCGCGCGGTCCTCGACGCCGGCGCGACGCTGCTGCAGGTCTACACGGCCTTCGTGTACCAGGGCCCGTGGTGGGTCGCGCGTCTCAACCGGGCGCTCACCTCCCGGCCGTAGCCCGCGCCGGTCCGGCTCGGACGTCGGATACCGCACGCTGCGGACGCACCGCGCGCACCGTGCCCGCCGCGGCCACGCCCCATCCGGCGAGCAGCAGCGCGAACAGCGCCGCGGCCAGCACGTCGAGGGCGACCGCGCCGGTGTGGGCGGCGAGGGACGATGCGCCGGTCACCATGGTGCCGACAGGGAACGTGAACGCCCAGAACGCGAGCGAGAACGGCAGGCCCTCTCGGGCCGTCATCGCGGTGACCGCTCCCGCGATGGCGAGCCACAGCAGCGCGAAGCCCATGACCGGCACCCCGACGAGCAGCGCGGCCACGATGAGCGCCCGGTCGCTCACGCCGAGTGCGGGGCCGGCGTGGTCGGCGAGCAGCCCGACCGCGGTGACGGACTGCCCGAGCGGACCGAGCACGATCCAGAGCGTGGGCACCGCGACGGCGGCGCCGCGCTGGTGGTGGGCGAGGCGCGACCACACCTGGGTGATGAGGACGAGAGCGGCGAGGCCGGACGCCCCGACCATCGCGTAGCAGGCCAGCGCCATCGTCTGCGCGGCGGCGCCGTCGAGGTGCGGAAGGAGCAGCGCGCCCGTCGCCGCCGAGACCATCGGCGGCACCACCGGCATGAGCCACGCGCCGGACGCGGCGTCGACCCCGACGCGGTGGCGGGTGAACGCGAGCGCGGGCACCCCGACCGCCGTCGCGAGCCCCAGCGCGGTGCCCGCGGCCCACAGCGCGCCGTCGACCACGACGGTCGCGTGGCCCAGCAGGGGCTGCGCGACCAGGAGCGTCGCCGCGCCGTACGCGAGCAGGGCCATCGCTGGGGCGCCGTAGAAGGGGGCGACGGCGGGGTCGTCCAGGTAGGCCCGCAGCGCGCCGCGGTCGGCGCGCAGGTGCGCGGCCGTCGCGACGACCGCGGCGACCAGCGCCAGCCCCGCGAGCGTCCAGAACGCCCACGCGAGCGCGTCGAGCCCGGGCAGCCGCACGGGAAGGGAGTGTGCGGCGGTCGCGACGATCGACGTGCCCATGACGACGGCGAACCAGTTCGGCGGGACGGGGACGATGCGCGAGCGGGCCATGGCTCCATGCTTCCAAGCCGCGATGAGGTCCGGTACTGCAAGAATGTACCCTATCCACAAGCAGAGGTTGTGACGGAGGGCGGATGGCGGGCACGTCGGTGGAGGAGCTCAGGATGCTCGTCGCGGTCGAGGCGCACGGCAGCCTCACGGCGGCGGCGCAGGCGCTGGGCGTGACCCAGCAGGCCGTGTCCCAGCGGATGCGCGCCCTCGAGCGCCGCTGGGGGCTGGCGCTCTTCTCACGCAGCGCGCGGGGCACCACCCTCACCGACCAGGGCGTGATGGTGGCCGGCTGGGCCGGGCCGGTGCTCGGCCAGGTCGACGGCTTCGAGCGGGCGGTCGCGGCGCTGCGCACGGACAGCGCCGCGCACGTGCGCATCGGGGCGAGCCTTACCGTGGCCGAGCACCTGCTGCCGGGCTGGCTCGTCGCCTACGCGGCGGAGTCGGACGCCGCCCAGGTGGAGCTCACCGCCGTCAACAGCGCCACCGTGGTCGAGCGGGTGCGCTCCGGCGCGGACGACCTGGGCTTCGTCGAGACGCCGGACCCGCCCGCGCGGCTCGCGACGCTCGTGGTCGCGCACGACGAGGTGGTCATCGTGGTCGCGCCCGGCCACCCGTGGTCGCGACGGACGTCGCTGTCTCCCGCCGAGGTGGCCCGCACGCCGCTGCTGAGCCGCGAGCCCGGCTCGGGCACCCGGCTCACCCTCGAGCGGGCGCTGGAGGCCGCGCTCGGGCCGGGCACGGTCGTCGCGCCCGCCGCGGAACTGTCGACCACCGCATCGATCCGCGCCACCGTGCTGGCGGGCGGGGGAGTCGCGGCGCTGAGCGAGCGCGCGGTGCGGGACGACGTCGCCGCCGGGCGGCTCGTCCGGGTGCGCGTCGACGGTCCGTCGCTGTCGCGACCGCTGGCCGCGGTGTGGGACCCGCGCCGCCGGCTGTCGCCCGCGGCCGCGAGGGTCCTCGACATCGCCGCCGGCCCCGCGCGGTGAGGAGCGCGGGCCGACGCGCCTACTCGGCCGCGGCCTCGCCGAGGATGCGCAGCACCTCGCGCTCGGGCGTCTGCGAGAAGTTGAGGTAGAACTGGCCGACCGCGAGCAGCCGGTCGGGGATGAGCGCGGCGAGGGCGAGGTCCGCCGAGCCGTCGTCCATGAGCGCGTGGAGCGACTCGGGTGCGGCGACGCCCGCGGCGACGATCACGCGTGCCGCCCCGCCCGCACGGGCGACCCGCGCCGCCGCACGCGCGCTGACGCCGGTGGCGATGCCGTCGTCGACGACGATCGCGGTGCGACCCGCCAGGGGCACGCTGGGCCGCACGGCACGGTAGGTCGCGAGGCGCCGCTCCAGCTCGTCCCGCTCCCGTGCCTCGATCCGTGCGACCTCGTCGTCCGAGATCTGCAGGATCGCCATGGCCTGCTCGTCGAGCACCGTGATGCCGGCCTCGCCGACCGCGCCGAAGCCGTACTCCGGGTTGGCGGGCGCGCCCAGCTTGCGCACCACCACGACGTCGAGCGGCAGCCCCAGGCCCCGCGCGATCGCGGCGCCGATCGGCACCCCGCCGCGGGGCAGCCCCAGCACGACGGCGCCGGTCGCGTCGCCCTGCACCACGAGCGGCGACAGCAGCCACGTGAGCCGAGCGCCCGCATCGTCGCGATCCCGCAGGACGTCCATGCCTCCAGTGTGCGCCCGGGAACACATCCGCGACGACGCGCGTTCACCCCCAGTACGCACCTGCCAGGCGTACAGCATTGTTTTCTCCTTTGATGCAGCGAAGGCCCCGGGTCACCCCGGGGCCTTCGTGTGTCTGCAGGAGGCTCAGCGCGAGCGCGGTCCCGCCTCGACGGTGCGGGCCGGGTCGCGCTCCACCACGTCGCCGAGGACCTCGTCGATGCGGGCCATGAGCTCCGCGGGGATCTCCACGCCGGACGCCTTCGCGTTGTCGACGATCTGCTCGGGGCGCGAGGCGCCGATGATCGCGGCGGACACGTTGTCGTTCTGCAGCACCCACGCGATCGCGAGCTGCGCCATGGTGAGCCCGAGCTCGTCCGCGACGGGCTGGAGGCCCTGGACGCGCGTGAGGATGTCGTCGTTCATGAAGCGCTCGATGAAGCGGGCGCCGGACTTCTCGTCGGTCGCGCGCGAGCCCGCGGGCGCCGGCTGGCCCGGCTTGTACTTGCCGGTGAGGATGCCCTGCGCGACGGGGGACCACACGATCTGGCCCACGCCGACCTCCTTGGAGGCGGGCACCACCTCGTCCTCGATGACGCGCCACAGCATCGAGTACTGCGGCTGCGACGACACGAACGGGATGCGCAGCTCCTTGGCCAGCGCCGCGCCGGCACGGATCTGGTCCGCGGTCCACTCGCTCACGCCGATGTAGTGCGCCTTGCCGGCGTGCACGATGTCCGCGAACGCGCTCATCGTCTCCTCGAGCGGCGTGTCGTAGTCGTAACGGTGCGCCTGGTAGAGGTCGACGTAGTCCGTCTGGAGCCGCGTCAGCGAGCCGTTGATCGACTCCATGATGTGCTTGCGCGACAGGCCCATGTCGTTGGCGCCGCCCGGGCCCGTGGACCAGAACACCTTGGTGAAGATCTCGAGGCTCTCGCGTCGCTCGCCCTTGAGCGCATCGCCGAGGACCACCTCGGCGGCGGTGTTCGCGTAGACGTCGGCGGTGTCGAACGAGGAGATGCCCACGTCCAGCGCGGCACGCACGCACGCCTTCGCCTGGTCGTTCTCGACCTGCGACGCGTGGGTGATCCAGTTGCCGTAGGTGAGCTCGGTGATCTTGAGTCCGGAGTTTCCGAGATAGCGGTAGTTGACCATGCGTCCCACCCTAGGGGCGGTCGCCGACGCCGGACGCACAGGAGCCCGGGCCGTGCGGACCCGGGCTCCCGTGGACGATGCGGCGGCGCGTCAGACGGGGAACTCGCCGCGCTTGACCACCGGCTTGGGGGCGCGGAAGCGGCGCACGTTGAGGTGGCGCGCGATCACGTAGAAGGTCCAGCCGCGCGGGATGCGCTTGGCGCCGAACTTGGCGATGAACTGCTTCTTCATCCGGCGGACCATGAGCCACGTGTCGATCGCGACACCGATGACGATCACGTAGAAGAGGATGATGAGCGCGAAGCCGGCCCACGAGCTCGCGGGCACGGCCAGCGAGGCGATGACGAAGACGATCGACATGGGCAGGAGGAACTCGCCCGGCGCGGTGCGCGCGTCCACGTAGTCGCGCAGGAACCGGCGCTCGGGGCCGCGGTGCTCGAGCGGCATGTTGCGCTCGTCGCCCTCGCGCATCGCCTGGAACTCCTTCTCGCGCTGCACGCGCTGGCGGTCGCGCTGGGCCTTCTTGTCCGCCTTGGTGTCGGCGATGACGGGACGCCGGCGGGCGGCCTCCTGGTCCTTGCGCTTCGGCGTGGGGCGGCCCTTCTTGGCCGTGCCCGTCGCGTCGACGTCGGGGGTCTCGGTCTCGGGGGTGTTGTTGTCGCTCATATGAAATGGTGCGGGCCGGGGCCCGGGTCCGTCCTTCTGATCAGTCCTTGGCGGGGTGGAGCGCGGGCAGCGCGAGCATGCGGTCGAGGGCGATCCTGGCAAGGCGCTGCGTCTCGTCGTCGACGACGATCCGGTTGGGCACCTCGCCGGCCACGAGCGACTCGAGCGCCCACACGAGGTGGGGCAGGTCGATGCGGTTCATGGTGGAGCAGAAGCACACCGTGTCCTCGAGGAAGTGCACCTCCTTGTCGGGGTGCGCGTTCGCGACGCGGCGCACGAGGTTGAGCTCCGTGCCGATGACCCACGCGGAGCCGGGCTCGGCCGCGTCGAGGGTCTTGATGATGTACTCCGTCGAGCCGACGTAGTCCGCGGCGGTCACGACCTCGTGCGCGCACTCCGGGTGCACGAGCACGTTGATGCCGGGTACCTTCGCGCGGAAGTCGTCGACGTGGCTGCGGCGGAAGCGGCCGTGCACCGAGCAGTGGCCCTTCCACAGGATCATCCGGGCCTTCTCGAGCGCTTCGGGCGTGTTGCCGCCGAGCGGCTTGCGCGGGTCCCACACGACGCAGTCGCCGAGCTCCATGCCGAGCTGGATCACCGCGGTGTTGCGGCCCAGGTGCTGGTCGGGCAGGAACAGCACCTTGCCGTCGCCTTCGACCCCGCCGACCTGGTCGAAGGCCCAGCGGAGCGCCACCTCGGCGTTCGAGGACGTGCACACGACGCCGCCGTGCTCGCCGCAGAACGCCTTGATGGCGGCGGTCGAGTTCATGTACGTCACGGGCACCGTGCGGGAGGCGACGCCGGCCTCCTCGAGCTGGGCCCACGCATCGTCCACCTGGTTGATGTTGGCCATGTCCGCCATCGAGCAGCCGGCGGCCATGTCGGGCAGCACCACGGCCTGGTCGTCGGTGGTGAGGATGTCCGCGCTCTCGGCCATGAAGTGGACGCCGCAGAAGACGATGAACTCGGCCTCGGGGCGTGCGGCCGCGTCGCGCGCGAGCTTGAAGGAGTCGCCGGTGACGTCGGCGAACTGGATGACCTCGTCGCGCTGGTAGTGGTGGCCCAGGATGAAGACGCGGTCGCCCAGCGCCTCCTTCGCGGCTCGCGCGCGCTCGACCAGGTCGGGGTCGGACGCGGACGGCAGGGCTCCCGGGCAGTCGACGCCGCGCTCGGACAGCGGGTCGCGCCGCTCACCCAGGAGCATGAGCGCAGGCGTGGGCGAGGGCTCGTGGAAGGTCTGGGTCATCTGCCCATTGTCGCACGCGCGACAGGGCACACTTGAGGCCATGCGTGCCGTCATCGCCGCCCAGAGCTGGCCCCGTCCGACCGTCGGCGACCTCGCCCCCGCGGCTGCCGTCCGGATCGTCCGAGATGCCTGGTCCGCGGCTGCCGCGCACGTCGATCTGGATGTCGTCGCGGTGCCGGACGGCGGCCCGCGGACGGCCGATGCGCTCGCCGGCGAGGCCGTCCCTGTCGGGGGCGCGACGGCCATGCGGATGGATGGCGCGGTGGTGCTCGCGCCCGCCGGGGGCGCTCGCTGGGAGCCCTCCGCGCTGTCGTCCGCGCTGCTGGGCCTCGCCGCGGCGGGGGAGACCTCCCGCGTGGTGGTGCCGCTCGGCGACGAGCCGCCCGCGGGTGACGCGGTGGACCTGTGGGGTGGAGGCCTCGAGGCGGCGCGCGCGGGCGTCGCGACCCTCGACATCGTGGCGCTCGTGGGCTCGGACAGGCCGTTGCTGGGATTCACCGGCATGAGCGCGGCCGTGCGGGACGGGCGGGAGCACGATGCGGCGCTGGCCCAGGCGGCGCAGGCCCAGGAGGAGAGGTGGGCCGCGATCGCCCGCGAGGCGGACCCGGTCGCGTCGCGGCGCGCGCTGCTCGGCCCCACCCGGCTGTCCGACGAGCCGGGCACGGGCGCCGCCGGCGGGCTCGCCTACGCGCTCGCCGCGATGGGCGCGCGCCTCCTCCCCGCCGCCGCCGCGACCGCCGAGCTCGCGGGCCTCGACCGCGCCGCCGCATCGGCGGACCTCGTGGTCGCGGTCGTCGACCGTCTCGACGCGCGCGGCCTCGACCATGGCCTCGTCTCCGCCGCATCGTCCCTCGCCGCGCGTCGGGGCGTGCCGTGCGTGGCCGTCACCGCGCATCTCGCGGTGGGCAAGCGCGACCTCATGGCCGCGGGAGTCGCCGCGGCGCACGAGGCGGCGCCGGGGGAGGACGCCCTCGGCGATCAGATCCGCCGCGTCGCGCACACGTGGACGCCGCGACGCTAGGACGCGTGCGCCCCGGTGGGTGACGCATCCACGAATCCGGCCCGGAGGGTTCGGAATACCTGGCGGGCGGCGTACGCTGAGAGGGACACCCGAGAGAGAGGAGGCGTCAATGACTGATCTTGCCACCGAGACCAAGTCGCACGGCGTCGTCATCACCGATGCTGCGGCGGCCAAGGTCAGGAGCCTGCTCGAGCAGGAGGGCCGCGACGACCTGCGGCTGCGCCTCGCGGTGCAGCCCGGCGGCTGCTCCGGCCTCATCTACCAGCTCTACTTCGACGAGCGCACGCTGGACGGGGACGCGGTTCGCGACTTCGACGGCGTGGAGGTCGTGGTCGACAAGATGTCGGTCCCGTACCTGGATGGCGCGACCATCGACTTCTCGGACACCATCGAGAAGCAGGGGTTCACCATCGACAACCCCAACGCGTCGAGCTCCTGCGCCTGCGGAGACTCCTTCAGCTGAACCCGTGAGGGACTAGCGGAGACGGACGGTGAGGGCTATGCCCGCGCCGTCCGTCTTCTTTTCCCCCACGAACTCGTGACCCGTCATGCGCGCCCACGCGGGCACGTCCACGCGCGCGGCGAGATCGGTCGCGACGACGGTGATCTCCGTGCCGGGCTCGAGCCCGCGCGCGGCCTTCGCGAGCTCGATGATCGGCAGCGGGCACAGCATGCCGGTCGCATCGACGGTCACGTGCGCGGCGCCGCCGCCCGCCGCATCGTCCCCCGCCATCACGCGATCTCCGGGGCGCCCGCCTCGTCGCGCAGATCGGCGATCACGCGGGGGAGCAGGTCGAGCAGGCGGTCGATGTCCGCGTCGGTGACGCCCGGGTGGAGCCCGAGCCGCACGTTGCCGTGGCTGAGCGCGCCGACCGCCGCGAGCACGCGGCTGGGCTCGAGCGTGCTGGTGGTGCACGCGGACCCCGAGCCGACCGCGACGCCCTCGCGGTCGAGGCGGGTGAGCAGCGCCTCGCCGTCGACGTAGAGGCACGAGAAGGTAAGGACGTGGGGGAGACGCTCGTCGGGGTCGCCGACCACGTCGACACCCGGCCACGAGGCCGCGGCGTCGCGCACGCGGGCGATCATGCGGTGCAGGCGCAGCGACGTCTCGTCGAGCACCTCGCGGCGCTCCTGCAGCGCGACCGCCGCCGCGAGGACCGCGGGCACGAGCACTCCGCCAGGCGCCCAGTCGTCGCCCTCGGGCCAGGCGGGCAGCCACCGGGTCTGCGGGCGCAGCGCGACGATGCCGAGCCCGGCGGGACCGCCCCAGTCGGCGGGGTTCGCGACGAGCGCGTCCCAGTGCTGGGGTGCGGGACCGTGGCCGATGCTCGCGGTCGCGTCGACGACGAGCGGCACCTTCGCCGCGGCGGCGACCTCCGCGACGCGGTCGAGGCGCTGGACCGTGCCGATCTCGTGGTTCGCGTGCTGGACAGCGGCGAGGGCCACGTCGGGCACCGCGAGCTCCGTCGCGAGGGAGTCGAGGTCGACGTGCCCGCGCGCGTCGACCGGCACCACCGTGAGCGTGCCGCCGGCGACGTGGTGGGCGGCGTGCATCATCGCGTCCCGCTCGACCGCGGAGGCGACGATGCGGTCCCGGCCGCGACGCGCCGCGAAGATGCCCGCGGTGACGCGCTCGATGCCGGCATGGGGGGAGTGCGCGAGGTGGGTGTGCTCCGGCCGGGCGCCCAGCGCCTCGGCGATCGCCTCGCGGGAGGCGTCGAGGAGCTGCCTGGCACGACGCGACTCGGTGTGGAGGCGGGCGGGATCCGCCCACCCGTCCGCGAGGCCGGCCTGGAACGCCTCGAGCGTCCTGTTCGTCATAGGAGCGGAACCACTGGCGTCCAGGAACATGCGCGCGACCTGCATGGCATCACGGTACAGCGCGCTAGACTGCCCGTGTGTCCCACCTTTCACGTCCCCGCGTGCCCGGAAAAGCCCTGGCAGGCATCGCTGTCCTGGGACTGACGTCCCTCCTGGCAGGATGCGCCAACGGCATCGAGAACGGCGCACTTCCCAGCTCGCCCGAGATCACCAACCAGACCGGTCGGATCATCACCCTCTGGAACGGCTCCTGGATCGCCGCGCTCACCGTCGGCGTCATCACCTGGGGCCTCATCCTGTGGGCGGTCGCGGTCTACCGCAAGCGCAAGGGGGACAACAAGCTCCCCGTGCAGACGCGCGCGAACATCCCGCTCGAGCTGATGTACACCATCGTCCCCCTCCTCATGGTCGGCGTGCTGTTCAAGTACACGGCCGAGGACGTCGCCGCCATCAAGGACACGTCCGAGACGCCGGACATCCACATCAACGTGGTCGGCAAGCAGTGGAGCTGGGACTTCAACTACGTCGACGACGACGTCTACGACCCGGGCGTGCAGGCCGTCCTCACCGGTGAGGAGGGTGTCGAGGAGACGCTCCCGACCCTGTACCTGCCCGTGGGCGAGCGCGTCGAGTTCACGCTCGACTCGCGCGACGTCATCCACTCCTTCTGGGTGCCGGCATTCCTCTACAAGGAGGACGTGATCCCCGGCAAGACCAACACCTTCCAGGTGATCCCCACGCAGGAGGGCCTCTACCAGGGCAAGTGCGCCGAGCTCTGCGGCGAGTACCACGCGTCCATGCTCTTCAACGTCGCCGTCGTGTCCCGCGAGGACTACGACGCGCATATGGAGGAGCTCCGCGCCGAGGGCTACAGCGGTCAGATCGGCGTCGACGAGTACAGCCGCGACCAGGTGGTCCAGCTGACCGAGCAGCACGAGGAGACCGAGTCCTGATGGCCACCACCGTCCCCTTCGAGGTCACCGGCGAGGACCGCCGGACCGCCACGATCCCCGCGGCCCCGACGCGCCGCGGCTCGCTCGTGGTCAAGTGGCTCACGTCCACCGACCACAAGACGATCGGGTACATGTACCTGATCACGTCGTTCTTCTTCTTCATCGTGGGCGGCCTGCTCGCGCTGCTGATCCGCGCCGAGCTGTTCGAGCCCGGCATGCAGGTCGTGCAGTCGGCCGAGCAGTACAACCAGCTCTTCACGATGCACGGCACGATCATGCTGCTGCTGTTCGCGACGCCGCTGTTCGCGGGCTTCGCGAACTTCATCATGCCGCTCCAGATCGGCGCGCCCGATGTGGCGTTCCCGCGCCTCAACATGCTGGCCTACTGGCTGTACGCCTTCGGTGGCGTCATCGCCATGGCCGGCTTCTTCACCCCGCAGGGCGCGGCGTCGTTCGGCTGGTTCGCGTACGCGCCGCTGTCGAACTCGATCTACTCGCCCGGCGTCGGCGGCGACCTGTGGGTCTTCGGCCTCGCGCTCGGCGGCTTCGGCACCATCCTCGGCTCGGTGAACTTCATCACCACCATCGTCACGATGCGCGCGCCGGGCATGACCATGTTCCGCATGCCGATCTTCACCTGGAACATCCTGGTGACGTCGATGCTGGTGCTGCTGGCCTTCCCGCCGCTCGCCTCGGCGCTGTTCGCGCTCGGCTCGGACCGCGTGCTCCACTCGCAGGTCTTCAACCCGGACAACGGCGGAGCCATCCTGTGGCAGCACCTGTTCTGGTTCTTCGGCCATCCCGAGGTGTACATCATCGCGCTGCCGTTCTTCGGCATCGTCTCCGAGATCTTCCCGGTCTTCTCGCGCAAGCCGCTGTTCGGCTACCACGGCCTCGTCTACGCGACCATCGCCATCGCGGCGCTGTCCGTGACGGTGTGGGCCCACCACATGTACGTGACCGGCGCGGTGCTGCTGCCGTTCTTCGCGTTCATGACGATGCTCATCGCGGTCCCGACCGGTGTGAAGTTCTTCAACTGGATCGGCACGATGTGGCGCGGCAAGATCACGTTCGAGACGCCGATGCTGTGGTCGATCGGCTTCCTCGTGACCTTCCTCTTCGGTGGTCTCACGGGCGTCATCCTCAGCTCGCCGGTGCTCGACTTCCCGCTGTCGGACTCGTACTTCGTGGTGGCGCACTTCCACTACGTGGTGTTCGGCACCGTGGTGTTCGCGATGTTCGCCGGCTTCTACTTCTGGTGGCCCAAGTTCACCGGGAAGATGCTCAACGAGCGCCTCGGCAAGATCCACTTCTGGCTGCTGTTCATCGGCTTCCACACCACGTTCCTGGTGCAGCACTGGCTGGGCGCGCACGGCATGGCACGCCGCTATGTGGACTACATGCCGGAGGACGGCTTCACCTGGATGAACCAGCTGTCGACCATCGGCGCCGTGGTGCTCGCGCTGTCGACGCTGCCGTTCCTGTGGAACGTCTACATCACCTCGCGGCGCGCGCCGCTGGTGACCGTCGACGACCCGTGGGGCTTCGGCAACTCGCTCGAGTGGGCCACCTCGTGCCCGCCGCCGCGCCACAACTTCACGTCCATCCCGCGCATCCGCTCGGAGCGCCCCGCGTTCGACCTGCACCACCCCGGTGCGGCCGCCCGCGACCACTACCAGGCCGAGCGTGACGCCAGCGATCACGCGCCGGTCGCGTAAGGAGAGACCTCGATGCGTACCGAGCGGAACGTCTTCCTCATCCCTGCGGCCTTCTTCTTCCTCGCGGGCACCGCGTACGGGATCTTCACCCACTGGGCCGAGTGGGTGGGCACGACGGCCATCTACCTCACCGGCGGCATGTTCATCATGGTGACGGTCTACTTCCACATGCTGGCCAACCGCCACGGGCAGCGCGCCGAGGACCGTCTCGACGCGGAGATCTCCGAGGACTCCGGCGAGCAGGGCGTGTTCGCCCCGTGGAGCTGGTGGCCGCTGGTGTGCGGCCTCGGCGCCGCGCTCGCCTTCGTGGCCCTCGCGGTCGACTGGTGGATCATGGCCCCCGCGGCCGTGGTCGGCGTCATCGGCCTCGTCGGCTGGGTGATGGAGTACTCCACCGGCCAGCACGCGCACTGAGCCAGGCTCGTCTCGAGGCGGCCCGTCCCTCCGGGGGCGGGCCGCTTCTGCGTCGTCCACCGTGATTCGCAATGACAAAGGTGACGGGTGTGACAGCGCCTCGCGCGGCGGGCTGGCGACGCCGGCGCGTGGCGCACTGGGATCGGCCGCACGCGGCAGAATGGTCACCGTCGCATCGTCCCCAGCGTCGGGAGCCCCCATGACCGAGCCCGCCCATGCCGCCGACGCCCACGACCTCATCCGGGTCGAGGGTGCGAGGGAGAACAACCTCAAGGACGTGAGCCTCGAGCTGCCCAAGCGTCGCCTCACCGTCTTCACCGGGGTGTCCGGGTCGGGCAAGAGCTCGCTCGTGTTCGAGACCATCGCGGCCGAGTCGAGGCGCATGATCAACGAGACCTACAGCTCGTTCATCCAGGGCTTCATGCCGTCCCAGTCGCGACCGGATGTCGACCTCCTCGAGGGGCTCACCACCGCGATCATCGTGGACCAGGAGCCGATGGGCGCGAATGTGCGCTCCACGGTCGGCACGGCGACGGACGTGCACGCCATGCTGCGCATCCTGTACTCGCGCCTGGGCGACCCGCATGTGGGCGCCCCGCAGGCGTTCAGCTTCAACGTCGCCTCGTCCTCCGGCTCCGGCTCGGCGACCGTGACGCGCAAGGACGGCAGCACGGTGCGCGAGCACCGCGAGTACTTCGTCGCGGGAGGCATGTGCGTGCGCTGCGAGGGCACGGGACGGATCAGCGAGCTCGACCTCACCCAGATCTACGACGAGTCGCGGTCGCTGGCCGAGGGCGCCATCACCATCCCGGGCTACACGGCCGACGGCTGGGCGGTACGCATGTACACCGAGTCCGGCTTCCTCGACCCGGACAAGGCGATCCGCGACTACTCGAAGCGTGAGCGCGACGACCTGCTCTACAAGGAGCCCACCAAGGTCAAGGTCGCCAACATCAACATGACGTACGAGGGGCTCATCCCCAAGATCCAGAAGTCGATGCTGTCCAAGGATCCGGAGGCGATGCAGCCGCACATCCGCGCGTTCGTCGACCGCGCCGTGACCTTCGCGACGTGCCCCGACTGCGACGGCACGCGGCTGAGCGACCTCGCGCGCTCGTCCCTCATCCGCGGCGCCTCGATCGCGGACCTCGCGACGATGCAGATCTCGGACCTGGCGGCCTGGATGCGTGAGCTGGACGAGCCGTCGGTCGCGCCGCTTCTCGACTCGCTCCGGGACACGCTCGACTCGTTCGTGGAGATCGGGCTCGGCTACCTCTCGCTCGATCGCGCCGCCGGCACGTTGTCCGGGGGAGAGGCGCAGCGCACCAAGATGATCCGCCATCTCGGCTCCGCGCTCACCGACATCACCTACGTGTTCGACGAGCCCACCGTCGGCCTCCACCCGCACGACATCGCGCGCATGAACCGCCTGCTCGAGCGGCTGCGGGACAAGGGCAACACCGTGCTCGTGGTCGAGCACAAGCCCGAGACGATCGCCATCGCGGACCACGTCGTGGACCTCGGGCCGGGCGCCGGAACCGCGGGCGGCGAGGTGTGCTTCGAGGGCTCGGTGGAGGGGCTGCGGAGCTCGGACACGCTGACCGGGCGCCACCTGGGCTACCGCGCCTCGCTCAAGGAGTCGGTGCGCGCGGGCGACGGCGCGATGGAGATCCGCGGCGCCTCCGCCAACAACCTCCAGGACGTCGACGTCGACGTGCCCCTCGGCGTGCTCACGGTGGTGACCGGCGTCGCGGGCTCCGGCAAGAGCTCCCTCATCCACGGCGCGCTCCCCGCCGAGGCCGGCGTGGTCACCGTCGACCAGCGGCCCATCAAGGGCTCGCGCCGCTCGAACCCGGCGACGTACACCGGCGCGCTCGAACCGATCCGCAAGGCCTTCGCGAAGGCCAACGGCGTCAAGCCCGCGCTGTTCAGCGCCAACTCGGAGGGCGCGTGCCCGGTCTGCAAGGGCGCGGGGATGATCTACACCGAGCTCGGCGTGATGGAGACCGTGGCGAGCGTGTGCGAGGCGTGCGAGGGCCGCCGCTTCAACGACGAGGTGCTCGAGCTGCTCCTCGCGGGACGGTCGATCGCGGACGTCCTCGAGATGCCCGTCGAGGAGGCGCACGCGTTCTTCTCCGAGGGCGACGCGCGGAACCCCGCGGCCGCGAAGATGCTCGGCCACCTCGTCGACGTCGGTCTCGGGTACCTCGCGCTGGGCCAGCCCCTCACCACCCTGTCCGGCGGGGAGCGCCAGCGCCTCAAGCTCGCGACGCACATGGCGGACAAGGGAGGCGTCTACGTCCTGGACGAGCCCACCACCGGTCTGCACCTCGCGGACGTCGCGCAGCTGCTCGCGTTGCTGGACCGTCTCGTGGACGCGGGCAAGACGGTCGTCGTGATCGAGCACCACCAGGCGGTGATGGCGCACGCGGACTGGATCATCGACCTGGGCCCCGGCGCCGGTCACGACGGCGGACGGGTCGTGTTCGAGGGGACGCCCGCGGACCTCGTGGCGGCGCGCTCGACGCTCACCGGCGAGCACCTCGCGGCGTACGTGGGGGAGTAGGCCGCCGGGATCGAGCCGGGATCAGGACGCAGGCCGGTCGCGGGTGTCGCGGGCGGCGAATCCCGCCACGCCTACCAGGCGCGCGATCACGACCGCGACGAACAGCGTCCCGAGCACGGCCTCGAACGACCACAGCGAGCGTGCCCACGGCGCCACGGGCACGATGTCGCCGAATCCGAGGGTCGCGAGCGTCACATAGCTGCCGTAGAGCAGCCCCTGCCAGGTGAGCGTCCCGGCGGCGGCGTTCGGGTCGATGAAGCTGCCGGGGCTCGCGTGCTCGAGAAGCCCCGAGAGCGCGCCGAAGACGCCCCCGAGCAGCAGGTAGGCGCACACCGCGAGCAGCAGCAGGTCGACGGTGCGCGCCCGTTCGGGCGGGTGGACGAGCGACGCCACCAGCGTCACCACGAGCGTGAGCTGCAGCAGGCCGACGCCCGCGAGCATCGCGGCCGTCGCCTGCGCATCGTCCTGCCTCACGGCGAACCACGATGCGGTCACGACGAGCACGAGCGACGCCGCGAACAGCGGCCAACGCCGCCGCCTGTTGCGGTTCGCGGACCTGATGCTGAACGCGACCACGCCGATGTACACGAGCAGGTACACGGTGGTCCACCCGCGGCCCTGGAAGGTGATCGGATAGCCGAACTGGAGCACCACCAGGGTGGCGAGGAGGAACCACAGCATCGGCCGCTCGGCGGCGGCCTCGGACTCGCTGGCCTGAGGGCTGGGGGCGTCGTTCGCCATGCCTCCACCGTAGCGTCGCGCCTGGTCCCGGCGCAGGAGGGCGGGGACGCGACAGGGGCGGCCTCCCAGTGGGGAGACCGCCCCTGAGGACGATGCGCGGGTGCCCTACGCGACGATGAGGCCGCGCGTCGCGGTCGCCGTGGTGAAGCGCTGCTGGACGTTGCCCCAGTCCACCACGTTCCACCAGGCGTTGACGTAGTCCGCCTTGACGTTCTTGTACTGGAGGTAGAAGGCGTGCTCCCACATGTCGAGCATGAGCAGCGGGATCAGGCCCACGGGGACGTTGCCCTGCTGGTCGTAGAGCTGGACGATGATGAGCTTCTTGCCGATGGTGTCCCACGCGAGGATCGACCAGCCGGAGCCCATGATCGTCATGGCGTTGTTGGTGAAGTGCGCGCGGAAGCCGTCGAAGGAGCCGAAGTGCTCGTCGATCGCGGCCGCGAGCTCGCCGTCGGGCTTGTCGCCGCCGTCGGGGGACATGTTGGTCCAGAACACCGAGTGGTTGGTGTGACCGCCGAGGTTGAAGGCGAGGGCCTTCTCGAGGCCGGCGATGGCGCCGAAGTCGCCGCTCTCGCGGGCGCCGGCCATCTTCTCGAGGGCGGTGTTCGCGCCGGCGACGTACGCGGCGTGGTGCTTGCTGTGGTGCAGCTCCATGATCTCGCCCGCGATGTGCGGGTCGAGGGCGCCGTAGTCGTACGTGAGGTCCGGCAGCGTGTAGTCGGCCATTCTTCCTCCAAGGTCGGGCCGCGGCATCGATGCGTCGCGGCCGGGTTTCCGGGAACGCTCCGAGCCTAGCGATCGTCGCCCCCCGGAGCGAGGTGGACACCCGTGACAACCCGGCCCGGTGCCAGGGAATTCCGGCATCCCGTGCGCCCACGACTGCCAATGACACATGTGACGGATGTGACCGCCGGCGGCGTGGAGACCGGGCACGTGACGGCTTGTCACTCCCGTCACTCTTGTCATTGGCAGTCGCCAGGAACGCCGAAGGGGCGCCGGGCCGATGCCCGACGCCCCTCCTGGACGATGCTGCTAGTGGTGGCCGTGCTCCTGGGCCTCCGCGAGCTCCTCCGCGGTGACGGGGGAGATGCGCTTCTCGAAGTAGATCCGCGACAGCCACTGCTTGAAGCGGTCCCACCGGTAGCCCTTGCGGCGCACGCCGCGGTCGTTGAACTCCGGCTCGATCTCGAGCGGCGCGATGTCGTCGTGCTGGATGAGCACCCAGCGCTCCTCGTCGGTGAGCGGCTCGTGGACCTCGACGTACTCGCCGTGCTCGTGACGGACGATGCGACCGGTCTCCTTGCCGTGCAGCACGAGCTCGCGGTCCTTGCGCTGGAGGCCGAAGCAGATGCGACGGGTGATCCAGAACGCGAGGGCCGGCAGCACGAAGATGCCGATCCGGAAGAAGTAGGTGAGGTCGTTGAGCGACAGGTGGAAGAGGTTCGCGATGATGTCGTTGGAGCCCTCGAGCACCAGCACCACGTAGAACGTGATGAGGGCGACGCCGATGCCGGTGCGGACCGGGGCGTTGCGCGGGCGGTCGAGCACGTGCTTCTCGCCGCGGTCGCCCGTGGCCCACGCCTCGATCCACGGGTACAGCGCGAGGAAGCCGAAGAACAGGCCGGGCAGGATCAGCGCCGGGACCAGGAGGTTCCACGAGAGCGTGTAGCCCCAGATCTCCCACTCCATCGGGATGACGTCGAACAGCCAGCCCGGCATGAGGCGCAGCGCGCCGTCGACGAACAGGATGTACCAGTCGGGCTGGGTTCCCGCGGACACCGGCGACGGGTCGTAGGGGCCGTAGTTCCACACCGGGTTGATGGTGAAGATGGCCGCGACGAGGGCGACGATGCCGAAGACGACGAAGAAGAAGCCGCCGGCCTTCGCGGTGTACACCGGGAAGAGGGGCAGGCCCACGACGTTCTTGTGGGTGCGGCCGCCGCCCGGGTACTGGGTGTGCTTGTGCAGGAACACCAGGAACAGGTGCAGCGCGACGAGCACGAGGATGAGGCCCGGCACCAGCAGGATGTGCATGGTGAAGAGACGGGGGATGAGGATCTCGCCGGGGAACTCGCCGCCGAAGATCCAGTACGAGATGTACTCGCCGACGATCGGGATCGAGCGGGTCACGCCCTCGATGATGCGCAGGCCGTTGCCGGAGAGCACGTCGTCGGGGAGCGAGTAGCCCGAGAAGCCGGCCGCGAGTGACAGGATCATCAGGGTGAAGCCGACGAGCCAGTTGAGCTCGCGCGGCTTGCGGAACGCGCCGGTGAAGAACACGCGCGCCATGTGGGTCACGATGGCCGCGGTGAACAGCAGCGCCGCCCAGTGGTGGATCTGGCGCATCAGGAGGCCGCCGGGGACCTCGAAGGACATGTGCAGCGTCGAGGCGAAGGCCTCCGACATCTCCACGCCCTGCATGGTCGCGAGCGGGCCGTCGTACGTGACGATGGTCATCGACGGCACGAAGAAGGCCGTGAGGAACACGCCCGACAGCAGCAGCACGATGAACGAGTACAGCGCGATCTCGCCCAGCATGAACGACCAGTGGTCGGGGAAGAGCTTGCGCGCGAAGAACTTGACGAAGCCTCCGATGGAGGTGCGCTCGTCGACGTAGTTGGCGGTGCCGGCAGCGGCGGCGTCGAGACGTGCGCCCATCAGTGGCTGCTCCCCTCGGTGTCATCGGCGTGCAGGCCGTCGGACGTGTCGCTCAGGCGCGTCCAGTAGGACGGGCCGATGGGCTCGTGGAAGTCGGACTGGGCCACGATGTAGCCCTCGTCGTCGACCGCGATGGGCAGCTGCGGGAGCGGGCGCTTCGCGGGGCCGAAGACCACCTTCGCGCCGTCGGCCACGTCGAACGTGGACTGGTGGCACGGGCACAGCAGGTGGTGGGTCTGCTGCTCGTACAGCGCCACGGGGCAGCCGACGTGCGTGCAGATCTTCGAGTACGCGACGATGCCGTCGAAGGACCAGTCCTCGCGGCCCTCCTGGATCTTGAGGTCGCGCGGGTCGAGGCGGAGCAGCAGGACGACGGCCTTGGCCTTCTCCTCGATCTTGTGGTGCTCGAGCTCGTTGAGACCGTCGGGGATGACGTGGAAGGCCGAGCCGATGGTGACGTCGGAGGCCTTGATCGGGGTGCCGTCGGGGTCTCGCGTGAGACGCATGCCCTTGCGCCACATGGTGTGGCCGAAGTTCGACGTGTTCCAGTCCGCGCCCATGTTGCCGATCTGGGGCCACAGCAGCGCCAGGGGAGCGGCGAGCAGGGCGGTCAGCATCGAGCCGATGAGCACGGGGCGGCGCTTGACGCCACCGATGCCGGAGTCCTCGGCGCCGTCCTTGAGGTTCTGGATCGCACCCTCGCGGGCCTCGTCCGACGAGCGCATCGCGTGGCGCTCCTCGACCATCTCGTGGTCGCGCATGAGCGTCTTGGCCCAGTGGATGGCGCCGAGGCCGATGCCGATCATCGCGAGGAAGATGCCCAGGCCGATCGCCATGTTGACGAAGCGGATCGAGTCGATCTCGTCGGTCATGTCGAGCGCCATGTACGAGCCGATCGCGACGATCGTGCCGACGATGGACACGCCGAAGAGGGCGGCGACCTGACGCTCGGCCTTCTTGTCGGCCTTCGGGTCGACGTCCGCGCGGCGCGGACGGTGGTACGGCAGGCCGGGGTTCTCGAAGCCGTTCTGCTTCTCCGAACCCTCCGGGCCGTGCTCGGTGGGGTTCTCAGTGGTGCTCATGAAGAACGGGCTCCGATCCACACGGTGCTGGCGATG
Organism: Demequina litoralis; assembly: GCF_030418455.1. GTDB lineage: Bacteria > Actinomycetota > Actinomycetes > Actinomycetales > Demequinaceae > Demequina > Demequina litoralis. The sequence continues at coordinate 416,016 of NZ_JAUHPW010000001.1, read as the reverse complement.
ATGAGTCCGAGGGCGACGAGCCACCCCCACATGCCCTCGGCGACGGGGCCGATGGCGCCGAGGCGCAGGCCGCCCGGCGAGCCGTCGTCCTGTGCCTTGAGGAAGGCGATGATGTCGCGCTTGCCCTCGGAGTCGATGTTCGCGTCGTTGAACACCGGCATCGACTGCGGACCCACGAGCATGGCCTCGTAGATGTGCGTGGGGGTGGTCTCCCACAGGTTCGGGGCGTACTTGCCCTGCGTCAGGGCGCCGCCGCCGCCGACCGAGCCGTGGCACATGGCGCAGTTGGTGCGGAAGAGCTCCATGCCGTTCGCGGCGTCGCCCAGCGCGGGATCGACCTGCTCGGCGGTGGGGATGGCGGGGCCTGCGCCGAGCGAGGCCACGTAGGCGGCGAGCTGGGAGATCTCCTCCTCGGAGAACTGCGGGCGCTTGGCCGGGGCCTGCGGGCCCGAGGCCTGCATCGGCATGCGGCCGGTGCCGACCTGGAAGTCGACGGCCGCGGCGCCCACGCCGACGAGCGACGGCGCGACGCCGTCGGTGCCCGTGGCGTCGAGGCCGTGGCATGAGGCGCAGTTGGCGGCGAAGAGCTTCTGGCCCTCCGTCACGTCGTCGGCGGTGGCCGTGGTCGCCTCGGCGGACGATGCGGTGGACACGGCGGCGGCGACGCCGGCGATGAGCGCGAGCAGCAGCAGGACGAGGACGACCGGCGCGGCGCGGTGGTAACGGTGACGTGCGAGTGCGTTCACGATGATCAGCCCTTTACTGGATCAGGTAGATCACGGCGAACAGCGCGATCCACACCACGTCGACGAAGTGCCAGTAGTACGAGACGACGATCGTGGTCGTGGCCTCGTGCGTGCCGAACTTCTTGGCCGCGAACGAGCGCGCGAGCACGAACAGCATGGCGATGAGGCCGCCGAGGACGTGCAGGCCGTGGAAGCCGGTGGTGAGGTAGAAGACCGAGCCGTACGGGCTGGACGAGATGGTGAGGCCTTCGGAGATGAGCATCGCGTACTCGTACACCTGGCCGGCGATGAACACCGAGCCCATGATGTAGGTGAGCACGAACCACTCGTGCATGCCCCAGCCCTTGAACTGGTACAGCTTCCCGGTGCGGCGGCGCTGGTAGCGCTCTGCCGCCCACACGCCCGCCTGGGCGGTGAAGGAGGACAGCACCAGGATCGTGGTGTTGGCGAGGGCGAAGGGGATGTTCAGCAGCTCGGTCTTGTCGGCCCAGACCTCGGGAACCTGAGCTCGCAGCGTGAAGTACATCGCGAACAGACCCGCGAAGAACATCAGCTCGGAGCTCAGCCACACGATGGTGCCGACGGCTACCTGATTGGGCCGGGTCGCGTGGATGGGCGACGGCGCAGTCGTGGCGTGGGACATAGGTCCCATTAAAGCGTACGGAGCACCCGGGACTCACCATCCAACGGCCGGGCGCGGCCGCGTGTTCCCGGGGCGCGCCCGAGATGTCCGTTCGGGTGCCCGCGTGGGGCGGACCTTCCCAGGTGTCGTGCCAGAATGGGCGCCATGAGCGACGTGGTCAAGCACGAGTCCGGGGACGTCGACGTCCGCAAGGCTCGCATCCTCCTGTACAGCGACGATCGCAACGTGCGCGAGAAGGTGCGCTTCGCGGTCGGCCCGACCACGCACGGCCGGCCCATCGAGTGGACCGAGACCGCCACGCACGCCGCGGTGACCGAGCAGCTCGACCGCAACGCCTTCGACCTCGTCATCCTCGACGGCGAGGCCGCCAAGGTCGGCGGCATGGCCGTCGCACGGCAGATGAGGCACGAGCTGTTCGTGTGCCCGCCGATCCTGCTCCTCGTGGGCCGGCCCGGCGACGCGTGGCTCGCCACGTGGTCGGAGGCCGATGCGGCGGTGTCCCACCCGCTCGACCCGTTCGTCGTGCGCGACGCGGTCGACTCGTTCTTCGCGCCCGCGACCGCCTGAGGCACGCGACGATGGCGACGCTTCAGGACCTGCTCGCGCGCCTCGTCGAGCACGAGGACCTCACGGCCGCGGAGACCGCTGCCGTCATGGACCAGGTGCTCACCGACAGCGCCTCGCCCGTCGCGATGGGCGCGTTCCTCGCGGCGCTGCGCGTCAAGCGCGAGACCCCGGCGGAGGTCGAGGGGCTCGCCGCGGCGATGCTCGCCCACGCGATCCGGTTCGAGGTGCCCGGCCGCACCGTCGACATCGTCGGCACGGGCGGCGACGGCGCGCACACCGTCAACATCTCGACCATGGCGTCGATCGTCATCGCGGGCGCCGGGCCGACCGTCGTGAAGCACGGCAACCGGGCGGCGACGTCGAAGTCCGGGTCCGCGGACGTGCTGGGGGCGCTCGGCGTTCGCCTCGACCTGCCGGTCGAGCGCGTCAAGGAGCTGGCGACCGAGGTCGGCATCACGTTCTGCTTCGCGCAGGTCTTCCACCCCTCGATGCGCTTCGCGATGCCCATCCGCAAGGAGCTGGGCATCCCGACCACGTTCAACATCCTCGGCCCGCTCACGAACCCCGCGCAGCCGCAGGCGACCGCGATCGGCTCGTCCTCGCTGCGTGTGTCGCCCGTGCTCGCGGGCGTGGTGGCGTCGCAGGGCCGCGAGGCGCTCGTCTTCCACGGGGACGACGGTCTCGATGAGCTGGCCCCCACCGGCGCCGCCACCGTCTGGGAGGTGCGCGGCGGCGGAGTGACGGAGCTGCGTCTCGACCCGGTCGGCGACCTGGGGCTGGACCGCATCGTCCTCGACGATCTGCGCGGCGGCGACGCGGACGAGAACGCGGCCGTGGTCCGCGACGTCCTCGCGGGCGCGACCGGACCCGTGCGCGACACCGTGGTGCTGAACGCCGCCGCCGGCCTCGTCGCGGATGCGACGTTGCCCGGCACCGCGAGCGGCACCCTCGTCGAGCGCTTCCAGGCGGGCATGGGGCACGCGGCGCGCGCGATCGACTCCGGCGCCGCTTCCGACCTGCTCGACCGCTGGATCGCCGCGACCCAGGCCTGACCCGCATGACGGCCTCGCGGGCTCAGCCCTGGGCGCCCCGGATCACCGGCCGCGCCTCGCGGTCGGCGCGCCGCGCCGCGACCCATCGCGCGTGGCGGCCCGCGCCCGCGACCGGGCTCGACCACTCGCCGTCCACGTACAGCAGGCGGGTGCCGGGCGTCTCGATCCACCGTGACACGAGCTCGCGCTCCTCGACGAGCACCTCCTCCTCGAGTCCCAGGTCGGTGGTGCGCGCGCGCAGCCGGTCGGCCGCGTCCCACACGCCCTCGGTCACCCGCTCGGTGCCGACCATCGCGCCGGCGCGGAACGCCGCCACGTCCCAGCCTTCGCCGACGCGCCGCACGGCGACGATCGCGCAGCGTGCGAGCGACGCCAGGCGCTGTGCCCGCATGGCGCCGTCGATCACGGCGCTGACGCCGTCGCGCAGCTCGGCGGCTCGCTCGTAGTCGAGCGCCTCCGCGCGCTCGCCGATCTGGCGCTCCAGCGCCGACACCACCGGGGTCGGGTCCTCGCGCAGCGCGTCGCGCGCGGACGATGCGGTGGCGTCGTAGCCCGACTCGGCCCCGCGCACGCACGGCGCGGCGCAGGCGCCGAGATCCTTGAGCAGGCACGCGCGGGCGTTGGCACGAGGCGTGATCGGCAGGCGCGTGGTGCAGGTCCGGACGCCGAGCGCCCCCTGCAGCACCTCGATCGCGAGCCGCGCGTCCGAGCCGGAGCGCATGGGGCCGAGCGCGCCCTCGGGACCGGCGACCGAGCGGGAGACGACCAGCCGCGGGTAGCGCTCGTCCGTGAGGCGTACCCACGGCGTCCGCTCCGGGCGGGAGGAGCGACGGTTGTAGCGGGGCCGATGCTCCGCGATGAGCCGCACCTCCCGCACGTTCGCCTCGAGCTCCGTCGCGCACACGATCGTGTCGACCCCGACGGCGAGCTCGAGCATCTCGCGGATCGAGCGGCGCTGCTCCCCGGTGGTGAAGTACGACTTCACGCGCGCGCGCAGGTTCTTGGACGTGCCGACGTACAGGCGCTCGCCGCGCGGCCCGCGGAACGTGTACACGCCGGGCTTGGCGGGCACGCCCTCCGCCATCGACGCCTTCTTCCGGATCGCCTCGGGCATGGGGTTGCGCAGCGCGTCGAGATCCTCGCGGTGGGTGATGCCGAACGCCGCGATGCGCTCGAGCATCTTGTGAAGGATCTCCGACGTGGCGCGCGCGTCCTCGAGCGCGCGGTGGTTGGGCTCGACCACGGTGCCGAAGACCCGCGCCAGGGTCGAGAGCTTCTTGTTGGGCGCCTCCTCCTTGGTGGTGGCACGCCGGGCGAGGGTGACGGTGTCGACCACCTGGTTGCCCGGCCACCGGTATCCGTGCTCCTTGCACGCCGCGCGGAGGAAGCCCGTGTCGAACGGGGCGTTGTGGGCCACGAGGACCGCGTCGCCCAGGAACTCGAGGAACGACGGGAGGACGGTCTCGATCCGAGGGGCCGCGACGAGCATCGCGTCGGTGATGCCGGTGAGCGCGACGATCATCGGCGGGATAGGCATGCCGGGGTCGACGAGGGTCTGGAACTCGCCGACCACCTCGCCGCCGCGGGTCTTCACCGCGCCGATCTCCGTGATGCGCGCCGTGCCCGGTGACGTCCCGGTGGTCTCGAGGTCGACCACGACGAAGGTGGTGCGGTGCAGCGGCTCGCCGACGTCCTCGAACGAGCGCTGCTGATGCAGGAGCTGCTCGACGGTGGAGGAGGGCCCGGTCATGCCGACGACGGTACGTCAGCCCTCCGACAGCCACGCCGACCGCCGTCCAGAAGGGGATCGGACCAGGCATCACATTGCGATGTCAGACCCCCTCCCTAGCGTGGGAGACGTCGTGGGAAGCACGATGCGCGCGGCGCCAGGGCCGTGGCGGAGACGACGGGAGGGCAGCGGGATGCTGATCGACTGCGATTCATGCGAGATGCGTGGCCGGGGCTGCGGCGACTGCGTCGTCTCGTTCCTGACCATCGAGGTGAGGCCATCGGACCGCTCGCGCGTCGAGCTCGACGACGACCAGGCCAGCGCGCTCGACGCGCTGTCCGCGGGTGGGCTCGTGCCACCGCTGCGGCTCGTGCATCCGCCCCGGGCCGGCTGATCTCGGGCGAGCCGAGGCGCCGCCCCGCGCGCGGGAGCGCGCCGGGGGAGGGGGATCCCGCCGGCGCGCCCCTGTGCGGACGGCTCGCGCCGTCAGCGTCCGGCGCCGTGGCGACGGAGGATGGTGCCGTCCGGGTCGTAGGTCATCCTGACGGTGTCGAGACGGTCCACCGCCACGCCCACGAGGGTGCGCTCCTCGACGGGCCGCTCGACGAAGTTGGCGTACTGCTGGTCGCTCACCCACGGGCCGAGGGCGGCGAGCGCCGCGTCGACCATCGCGGCGGTCTGCTCGAGCGTCGCCACGGGGGTGACCGGCGCGATCGCGACGGCGGCGACCACGCCGTCGAGGCCGGTGAGGGCCGCGTCGCGTCCCTCGCCGACGGCGAGCGCGCCGCCGAGGTGCCGCAGGTCGGCGGCGACGACGCCCGCGCACTGCGGGCCGTCGATCGCCTCGAGCCAGGCGTCCACGGCGTCGTCGTCGAGCGACGAGAGCACCGCGCCCTCGACGATGCCCGCCGACGGGTCCGGCGGGTCCATCGCGAGCCGGCCGAGCACCTCGAGGCCGGAAGGGGCGACGTCGTCGATGATCGGGTCGAGCGTGCGCAGCGGCGCGAGCAGGCGGTCCGCGAGCTCGGCGGAGCCGACCACCGCGGCCTGCACCAGCACGAAGGTGCCGCCGCGGATCGCCGCAGGCAGCTCCTCGAGGTCGGGGAACCGCAGGACCCGGGCCGTCGACGTGATCTCGCGGGGCAGCGAGGGAAGCATGCGGGCCCACGCCTTGAGCACCTCGGCGGCGCGCTCGCGCGGCCACCACAGGCTGCCCGCGGTGAGGCGGGGCACGTCGTACAGGCGCACGGTGAGCTCCGTCACCACGCCCGTGCCGCCACCGCCGCGCAGCGCCCACCAGAGGTCGGCGTGCTCGGCGGGCGAGGCGACCACGACGGCGCCGCCGGGCAGCGCGACGCGTGCGGACAGGATCGAGCCGGCGCCGAGGCCGTGGAGGCGCCCGAGCCAGCCGAGGCCGCCGCCGAGGCAGTAGCCGACGACGCCGACGGTGCGCGACGAGCCGGACAGGCCCGCGAGCCCGTGCGGGGCGGACGCGTCGAGCACGTCGCCCCACGTCGCCCCCGCGCCGACCGTCGCGGTGCGCTGCTCGGGGTCGATCACGACGTACGACAGCGCCGCGGTGCGGAGCAGGATCGCGCCCTCGAGATCGCCGAGCGCGACCGCGCCGTGGCCGGTGCCCTGGGGTGCGACGCGGAGGTCCATGCGGGCGGCGAGGCGCAGGGTGCGGGCGACGTCCGCCTCGGAGCGGGCGAGGACCACGGCGACCGGCCGCTGGTCGACGCCCAGCTGCCACGCGGCGCGTGCGGCGTCCCAGTCGGGGTCGGACGGGCGGACGACCTCGCCGTCGAGGAGCGCGGCGAGGTCGTCGAGGCCGGCGTCGAGGGTCGAGCCGGCGAGCGTGCTGCGAAGGGTCGGGGTGGTGAGGGTGCGGGCGGCGGTCGGGGCGCCGAGCGCGGGCATGGACACGGACATGATGGGTTCCTCCGGGGATGGATTCGCCACCATGCTGTTCCTGTCCGATTTGTCCGACCAGCCCCGAGTTGTGGTGCCACCCGGACGGGTGCCCCCCGGGTGAGGGGCATGCGGCACCCCGTGCCTGGAGGACCTCGGCGTCGGCGCGGGCGACCGGCGGGTCCGGTGTGTATCCGGCGCACCCGGTGCACCCGCGCCGGACGCGCCGACGCCCGCCTCGACCGGGGTCGGGGCGGGCGTCGTGGCGAGGACGTCGGGTGGGGGAGTCACGCGCGAGGGAAGCGGGCGCCGACGGCGCGGTGCGGCGTTCCGGACGAGGGGACCTCCACGAGCCGCAGCTCGGAGCGCTGCTCGGGGGAGAGGCGCGGGAAGCGTGCGCCGATCGGTCGCGCCGGCACGGCGCGGGTACGGGTGAGGCGCTCCGCGGTCGCGGGCGGCAGGTGGCGGCGCGGGAACCGTGCGCCCACGGGCGGGGCGACGCGCACGACGGTGCGATGGATGCTGGGGCCGGCGTGGATGCTGGCGAGGGTGGCAGTCATGGTGACCTCCGGGGTAGGTGGTGCCACCAGGCTGCGAGCCGCCGCATCGTCCCCACCAGCCCCGACTTGTGGTGCCACCCGCGATGGTGTCCCCAGGCCGCGGGGCATCCGGCACCGCGTGACGTCAGCGCGGGGCGGGCGCGTACAGCGCCTCGATGTCCTCGGCGAAGTCGCGCAGCACCTGGGCGCGCTTGAGCTTGAGCGAGGGGGTGAGGTAGCCGTTGTCGACGGTGAAGTCGTCGGCGAGCACCTCCCACTTGCGGATCGACTCGGCGCGCGACACGGCACCGTTCGCCCTGCTCACGGCCTTCTCGAGGTGCTCGAGCACCACCGGGTCCGACGCCGCCTCGGCCACCGTCATCTCGGGCAGCCCGTGCGCCTTGAGCCAGCCGGGGAGCGCCTCCGCGTCGAGCGTGAGGAGCGCGCCGATGAACGGCTTGCCGTCGCCGACGACCACGCACTGGCTCACGAGCGCGTAGCCGCGCAGGCGGTCCTCGAGCACCGCCGGGGCCACGTTCTTGCCGCCCGCGGTGACGATGATCTCCTTCTTGCGGCCGGTGATGTAGAGGTATCCCTCGTCGTCGAGGCGGCCGATGTCGCCGGTGTGGAACCAGCCTCCCTCCATCGCCTGGGCGGTCGCCTCGGCGTTGCGGTGGTAGCCCGAGAAGAGCATGTCGCCGCGCATGAGGATCTCGCCGTCGTCGGCGATCTCGACCTCGAAGCCGGGCAGCGCCGGGCCGACGGAGCCGATCTTCGACAGGCGGGTGCGGTTGACGTGCGACGCCGCGGTGACCTCGGTGAGGCCGTAGCCCTCGAGCACCTGCAGACCGAGCCCGTTGTAGAAGTGGCCCAGCCGGTCGCCCAGCGGCGCGGAGCCCGAGATCGCGTGCCGCGCGCGGCCGCCGAGCACCGCGCGGATCTTCGCGAGCACCAGCCGGTCCGCGATCGCGTGACGCGCCTTGAGGGCGAACGAGGGCCCGCCCGGGGAGGCGAGCGCACGCGAGTAGTCGATCGACTGCTTCGCGGCCCACCGGAAGATCTTGACCTTGCCGCCCTCCGCGGCCTTCTGCTCCGCCGAGTTGTAGACCTTCTCGAACACGCGCGGGACGGCGAGGATGAGCGTGGGCTGGAAGCTCGCGAAGTAGGGCACGAGCTTGCGCGAGTCGGGGCAGTAGCCGATGACCGTGCCCGAGGCGAGCAGCACCACCTCGACGAGCCGCGCGAGCGAGTGCGCGAGCGTGAGGAACAGCACCGTGCTCGCGCCGTCGAACAGCAGCACGTCGTCCAGCTCCTCCTGGATGCCGTAGGTGTGGCGCACGAAGTTGAGGTGCGTGAGGACCGCGCCCTTGGGGCGGCCGGTGGTGCCGGACGTGTAGACGATGGTCGCGGGGGAGTCGAGGGTCGCGATCGAGGCGCGCTCGGCGACGACGGAGTCGGGGATGCCGGCCCCCGCCGTCTTGAGCTCGTCCATGCAGCCGTCGTCGATGACGAGGACCTCGCGCAGGGGGCTCTCGGGGTCCTGCGCCACCTGGCGTGCGAGCGCGGCGTGCGCCTCGGTCTCGACCACGAGCAGCGCGATGTCCGCGTCGGAGGTGATCCAGTCGATCTGCGAGGCGGAGGAGGTGTCGTAGATGGGCACCGGCAGCGCGCCCGCGGTCCAGATCGCGACATCGAGGATCGACCACTCGATGCGGGTGCGCGCCATGATGCCGACGCTCTGGCCCGGCTGGACCCCGCGCGCGATCAGGCCCTTGGCCGTCGCGTCGACCATCGCCTGCGCCTCCGCGCCGGTGACGTCGATCCAGCGGTCCTGCTCGTCCGCGTAGCGCATCACCACACGGTCGGCGCGCTCGCGCCAGCCTGCCGCGATGAGGGCGACGATGTTGGGCGCGTAGTCGGCGCGGTCGGGCTGGCTCATCCTCGGGACCCCCATGGCAGTAGCGGCTTCGTCACAGACGATAGCCTTGACGCAGACCCCCATGACACCTCGAAGGGCAACGAAGCATGCATGCAATCGGCGTAGACATCGGCGGCACCAAGATCGCCGTCGGTGTGGTCGACGAGGACGGCGCCATCATCGCGAAGACCAAGCGCAAGACCCAGCCGCAGGACCCCGCGAGCATCGATGCCGCGATCGCCGATGCGGTGGCGGAGCTCGCGGCCGAGCACGAGTTCCACTCGGTCGGCCTCGCGGCGGCCGGCTTCGTGTCGTCCGACCAGGAGCACGTGCTCTTCGCGCCGAACATCGCGTGGCGCGACTACCCGCTCGCCGACAACGTCCGCCGCCTGCTGGGCCGCGACGACGTCGCGGTCGTGGTGGAGAACGATGCGAACGCGGCCGGGTGGGCCGAGTTCGCCTTCGGCGCCGCGCGCGACGTCGCGCACATGGCGCTGCTCACCATCGGCACCGGGCTCGGCGCCGCGCTCGTCGTCGACGGCAAGCTCGTCCGCGGCGCCTACGGCTTCGCCGCCGAGCTCGGTCACCTGCGCGTGGTGCCCGGCGGTCACCCGTGCGGCTGCGGCCTCCGCGGCTGCTGGGAGCAGTACGCGTCCGGCTCCGCGCTCACGCGCGAGGCGCGCCGTGCCGCGCTCGAGCGCCCGGTGCGGGCGGCCCGCCTGCTCGAGCTCGCAGGCGGCAACGCGATCGACATCCACGGCCCTCAGGTCACCGAGGCGGCGATGGAGGGCGACGAGCTCGGCATCGAGCTGCTCGCCGAGCTCGGCCGCTGGATCGGCGAGGGCTCCGCGTCCCTCGCGGCGGCGCTCGACCCCGAGCTGTTCGTCATCGGCGGCGGCGTGGTCGCGGCCGGCGACCTGCTGCTGCACCCGGCCCGCGCCGCGTTCGAGGACAACCTGCCCGCGCGCGGTCACCGTCCCATCGTCCCCATCGTGCCCGCGCAGATGGGCAACGACGCCGGAATCGTCGGCGCCGCCGACCTCGCCCGCCTCGCCGCCGCGAACCGCTAGGACACCATGAGCGACACCTACTACCGACTCTTCAAGCACGTGCTCCTCGGCCCGGCGCTCAAGGGCGTCTACAAGCCGTCCGTCGAGGGCGAGCAGCACATCCCGGAGACGGGCGGCGCGATCCTCGCGTCCAACCACCTGTCGTTCTCGGACTCGGTGTTCCTGCCCGTGGTGATCTCGCGCAAGGTGGTGTTCCTGGGCAAGGAGGAGTACTTCACCGGCAAGGGGCCCAAGGGCTACGCGACCAAGGCGTTCATGGAGGGCGTTGGCACCATCCCCGTCCACCGCGGCGGCGGCCGCGCCTCCGAGGCGGCGCTGCGCACCGGCCTCCAGGTGGTGCAGGGCGGCGAGCTGCTCGGCATCTACCCCGAGGGCACGCGCAGCCCCGACGGCCGCCTGTACCGCGGCAAGACGGGCGTCGCGCGCCTCGCCATCGAGTCGGGGGCGCCGGTGATCCCGGTCGCGATGATCGACACCCACATCGCGCAGCCCATCGGTCAGAAGGTGCCCAAGCGGCACCCGATCGGCGTGCGCATCGGCGCGCCGATCGATCTCGCCGAGTTCGCCGGCCGCCAGGACGACCGCACCGCGCTGCGCGAGGCGACCGACCGCATCATGGCGGCGATCGCCGAGCTGTCCGGCCAGGAGTACGTCGACCGCGACGCCGCCCAGGTCAAGCGCGAGCTCTCGAAGCAGCAGGACTTCGGGGCAGAGGCGTAGGCCTCCCGTCCCGGTGCCGCGCGCATCCGCGCGCGCCTAGAATGACCACGAAATCCGCAAGTCAAACGACGAAAGGTCCGTCATGTCGGTTCGCCGCGTTGCCCTCCTGACCGCAGGTGGGTTCGCTCCCTGCCTCTCCTCCGCCGTGGGTGGCCTGATCGAGCGCTACACCGAGATCGCTCCCGAGGTGGAGATCATCGCCTATGAGCACGGCTACTGGGGCCTGCTGCTCGGCAAGAAGACCGTCATCGACGACGAGGTCCGCAAGCACGCCGGCCTGCTGCACGAGTTCGGCGGCTCGCCCATCGGCAACTCGCGCGTCAAGCTCACCAACGTCGCGGACTGCGTCAAGCGCGGCCTCGTCGAGGAGGGCCAGGACCCGCTCGCGGTCGCCGCGGAGCAGCTCAAGGCCGACGGCGTCGACGTCCTCCACACCATCGGCGGCGACGACACCAACACGACCGCCGCCGACCTCGCCGCGTACCTCGCGGAGAACGACTACGGCCTCACCGTCGTGGGTCTGCCCAAGACCATCGACAACGACGTGGTGCCGATCCGCCAGTCGCTCGGCGCGTGGACCGCGGCCGAGGAGGCCGCGAAGTTCGGCCGCAACATCATCGGCGAGCACCGCTCGGGCCCGCGCATGCTCATCGTGCACGAGGTCATGGGCCGTGCGTGCGGCTGGCTCACCGCCGCCGCCGCGATGAAGTACCGCGAGGACCTCGAGACCCGCACCTTCCTGCCCGGCATCGGCCTCACCAAGGAGCGCTGGGACATCCACGCCGTCTACGTGCCCGAGTCGAAGATCGACCTCGACGCCGAGGCCGCGCGCCTGCGCGCCGTCATGGACGAGGTCGGCAACGTCAACATCTTCCTGTCGGAGGGCGCCGGCGTGCCCGAGATCATCGCGGAGATGGAGGCCTCCGGCCAGGAGGTCAAGCGCGACCCCTTCGGCCACGTGCGCCTCGACGAGATCAACCCCGGCCAGTGGTTCGCGAAGCAGTTCGCGGAGAAGCTGGGCGCCGAGAAGGTCATGGTCCAGAAGTCGGGCTACTTCTCGCGTGCGGCGGCCGCCAACGCCGAGGACCTGCGCCTCATCAAGTCGATGACGGACTACGCGGTCGAGTGCGCCCTCCGCGGCGAGGCCGGCGTCATCGGCCACGACGAGGAGGACGGCGACCGCCTCAAGGCGATCCCGTTCCCGCGCATCGCCGGACACAAGCCCTTCGACACCGCGACCCCGTGGTACGTCGAGACCCTCGAGGCGATCGGACAGGCGTAATCACATGACCGAGGCTGCCCTGGCGGCGGCGGGCGTCGACTCGTACCTCTCCAAGGAGGCGAGGCAGCAGCCGCAGTGGCCCGATACCGCTGCGCTGCGACGCGCGACCGACCGTCTCACGCAGGTCCCCCCTCTGGTGTTCGCTGGCGAGGCGGACCGGCTGCGCGCGCAGCTGGCCGCCGCGTCCCGCGGCGAGGCTTTCGTCCTCCAGGGCGGCGACTGTGCCGAGATCTTCGCGGAGGCCACGGCCGACCGCATCCGGAACAAGATCAAGACCATCCTGCAGATGGCCGTGATCCTCACCTACGGCGCCTCGACGCCGGTGGTGAAGATCGGGCGCATGGCGGGCCAGTACGCGAAGCCGCGCTCGTCCGACACGGAGACCCGTGACGGCGTGACGCTGCCCGTGTACCGCGGCGACATCGTCAACTCCTCGGGCTTCACCGAGGAGGAGCGGGTCCCGAACCCGGAGCGCCTGCTCGACGCGTACCACGTGTCCGCGTCGACGCTCAACCTCATCCGGGCCTTCACCCAGGGCGGCTTCGCGGACCTGCGCCGCGTCCACCAGTGGAACAAGGGATTCGCCGCGAACCCCGCGTACGCCAAGTACGAGCAGTTCGCCAAGGAGATCGACCGGGCGGTGCGCTTCATGGCGGCCGCGGGCGGCGACTTCGACGCGCTCAAGACGGTCGAGCTGTTCTCGAGCCACGAGGCGCTGCTGCTCGACTACGAGCGGTCGCTCACGCGCATCGACTCGCGCTCGGGGCTCGCGTACGACTGCTCGGCGCACTTCCTGTGGATCGGGGAGCGCACCCGTCAGCTCGACGGCGCGCACGTCGAGTTCCTGTCGAAGGTGCACAACCCGCTCGCGGTGAAGCTGGGCCCGACCGCCACCGCGGCGGACGCGGTCGCGCTCGCCGAGCGTCTCAACCCGGACAACGTCGCGGGGCGCCTCACGTTCGTGGCCCGCATGGGCGCGGACAAGGTGCGAGACGCGCTGCCGTCCATCGTCGAAGGCGTGCGGGACTCGGGCGTCACGGTCACGTGGCTCACCGACCCCATGCACGGCAACACGTTCACGTCGGACTCGGGCTACAAGACCCGCAAGTTCGACACGATCCTCGATGAGGTCACCGGCTTCTTCGAGGTGCACGAGGCCCTGGGCACGGTTCCCGGCGGCCTGCACGTCGAGCTCACCGGCGACGACGTCACCGAGGTGCTCGGCGGCACCGAGAGGATCGACGACGAGGGCCTGGCCCGGCGCTACGAGACCAAGGTCGACCCGCGCCTCAACCACCAGCAGTCGCTGGAGATGGCCTTCCTCGTGGCCGACCTGCTCGCGCGTCACAACGCGCGCAAGTCTCAGGACGTCGACGAGCTCGCCTAGCCCGCGCATCGTCCACGACGCCCCGTCCCGGTCCGCCGGGGCGGGGCGTTCCGCATCCCCCGGGGAGGGACGATGCGGGGGATCAGTTGTAGACGAGGACGAGCGAGGTGTCCTGCTCGACCTGGGCGCCGGGGACCAGCGACTGGTCGACGACCGACCCCTTCGAGCTCCACGGCCACTTGGGGTACAGGCTCACCTTGAGCCCGGCGTCCTTGGCGGCCTTCTCGGCGGTGTCGACGTCCATGCCGACGTAGTCGCCGACGCTCACGAGCGGCGGGCCGTCGGACACCGTGATGGTGATGGAGTCGAGGCGGTTGCCCGCGGCGCCGGCCTCGGGGCTCTGCTGGAAGACCTCGCCCTCGGGCGCCTCGCTGGTGCGTGCATGCTCGACGCCCACGTTGAGGGCGTACTCGTCCTGGAGGAGGGCCGTCGCCTCGTCCTCGGTCATCCCGCGGACGTCCGGGAACGTGATCGGCTCGGGGCCGTCGGAGACCTTGAGGTCGATGGGGGTGTCGTGGCGGACCGTCGCGCCGGCCTTCTCGGAGGCCGACATCACCTGTCCCGCGGGCACCGTGTCGGAGTACGCGGTCGTGACGTCGCCGAGCGGGAGCTCGAGCTCCGCGAGGCTTTCCTCCGCCGCGTCCTGCGACATCCCGACGAGCTTGGGCACGTCGGTCATGCGGGGGCCCTTGGACACCGTGATGCCCACGGTGCCGCCCTCGATGATGCGCGCCTGCGCGTTGGGGTCCGTCGCGATGACGATGCCCTCGGCCACCTCGTCGTCGAAGACGCGGGTGACATCGGGGGTGAGGCCGGCGCCCTCGAGGATGGTCGTGGCGTTGGCCTGCGTCTCGTCGACGACGGACGGCACGGTCGTGTAGGCGCCGGGGCCGATGGAGTTGTACCACCACACCCCGCCGCCGCCGAGGACCAGCACCGCGACGAGGATCGCGGCGATCCACCATCCGGCGCGACGGTCCGTGCGCACAGGCTCCTTGGCGTCGGGGTCGTCGTCGGGCAGGGTCTCGAGCTCGGCGCCCACCGAGGGGAACGGATGCCCGAGCCCGATCGGCAGGGCGACGGTCGCGCCCGCGGGGGTCGCCGCGAGGACGGCCGTGGCGTCGGAGTCGCGCAGCGCCGCGGTGGATCCCGACGGGGGCGCCGCGCGGCGGTCCAGCGTGGGGTCGTCGAGCATCGTGAGCGTCCGTCGCACGTCCTGCAGCGCCTCGCCCGCGTCCTGGGGGCGTGCGGCGGGCTCGCGCGCGGTGAGCGACCCGACCAGCTCGTCGATCTCCGGCGGGAGCCACGCGACGACGCTCGACGGCGGCGGCACGTCCTCGTGGACGTGCTTGGTCGCGACCTGGATCGCGGTGGCGCCGGTGTGCGGCTGGCGGCCCGTGACCATCTCGTACAGGAGCACGCCCGCGGCGTAGACGTCGGTGCGCGCGTCCGAGACGCCGCTGGTGATGAGCTCCGGTCCCAGGTAGGCGACCGTCCCGAGGATGGTGCCCGACGTGCTGGACGTCACCTCGGTGACGGCGCGCGCGAGGCCGAAGTCGGCGACGCGCGGGCGGCCCTCGCCGTCGATGAGCACGTTCTCGGGCTTGACGTCCTGGTGGACGAGGCCCTGCCGGTGCGCGGAGGCGAGCGCGTCGAGCACCTGCTCGAGCGTGGTGAGCGCCTCACGCAGCGACATCGGGCCGTCGAGCTCGAGCCGCTCGCGCAGGTTCACGCCGTCGACGAACTCCATCGTGAGGTAGGAGACGTCCTGGTCGACGCCCTGGTCGTAGACGCGCACCACGCCCGGGTGGGTGAGCCGCGCCGCGGCCTTGGCCTCGCGCCGGAAGCGCGCGACGAACTCGCGCGAGTTGGGGTCCACCTCGAGGTGCGGGTGCATGACCTTGAGCGCGACGTCCCTCTCGAGCCGACGGTCGAAGGCGAGGTACACCGTCGCCATGCCGCCCGCGGCGATGCGCTCGCGCACCTCGTAGCGGCCGTCGATGACGCGGCCGAGGAGCGGGTCGGTGAGGGTGTCGGACACGGGGTTCATTCTAGGCGGCGCCGCCGGGACCTCCGACGGTCCCCGTGCGGCGCGCCGTACCGGCGGGGGACGATGCGGGACGCCCACCGGTGGCCCGCTCACCGGAAGCGGGACATCAGGGCCTTCACGCTCGCGACGTAGCCGACCGTGTCCGAGTGGTAGCCGTGGTCGCGCACGGCCGCCGCGCCCTGGTAGTACCCGGCGATCGCATCGTCCACCTTGGAGAAGCTGCGCGTGAGGTACCGGAGGATCAGGATCCCGGCGGTGACGTTGTCCTCGGGGTCGAGCAGGTCGAGCCTGCGGCCGGCCATGTCGGAGGCCCACTCGCCGGAGGTGGGGATGACCTGCATGACGCCGACGGCGTTGGCGGGGGAGACCGCCCGCATGTCGAAGCCGGACTCCTGGTAGGAGATCGCCTGGGCGAGCGCGGGGTCGACCCCGTACGCCCGCGCGGTGCGCACCACGAGCGCCTGCATCTGGTCGCGGGACGGCACCGAGCGGGCCAGCAGCGTCGCCTTGTTCCGGTTCGCGGCGGCGACGATGTCGCTCGCGTAGGTGCGGCCCGCGAACGTGTCTCCGACCAGGCCGGACGTGGTCCCGCCTCCCGAGCTCTGCGAGCCGTCGGGCACCGTGAGGCGCTGGCCGACGTAGATCGTCGACGCGTTCGCGAGCGAGTTCGTGCGGGCGAGCGCGGCGACGGTGGTGCCGTGGCGCTGCGCGATCGCGGAGAGCGTGTCTCCCGCCTTCACCGTGTAGGTGCCCGACGCGGGCTTCTTGGTGGTGGTCTTCTTGGCGACGGTGGTCGTGGTGCCGGGGATGGTGAGGCGCTGACCGACGGTGATGAAGGCGGCGTTGGCGAGCTTGTTGGTGCGCGCGAGGGCCGCGACGGTGGTGCCGTGGCGGTGCGCGATCTCCGACAGCGTGTCGCCCGCCTCGACGGTGTAGCGGCCGGACGTGGTCGTCTTCGTCGTGGTGGTGGTCTTCTTGGCGACGGTGGTCGTGGTGCCGGGGATGGTGAGGCGCTGGCCGACGGTGATGAAGGCGGCGTTGGCGAGCTTGTTGGTGCGCGCGAGGGCCGCGACGGTGGTGCCGTGGCGGTGCGCGATCTCCGACAGGGTGTCGCCCGCCTCGACCGTGTACGTGCTCCGCGAGGTGGTGGCGGCGCCGCTGCTGGCGGGGGACGTCTGCTCGGACGTGCCGGAGCCGCCGATGGTGAGGCGCTGGCCCGGGTAGATGAGCGCGGCGTTGGCCAGCTTGTTGGCGCGAGCCAGCTTCGCGACGGTGGTGCCGTGGCGGTGCGCGATCTCCGACAGCGTGTCGCCCGCCTTGACCGTGTACGTCGCGGACAGCGTCGTGGTGGTGCGGGTCGTCGCCTGCGTCCCGTTCTTCGTGGGGATCGTCACGGTGGTGCCCACGTAGATGGTCGCGCGCGCGTCGAGGTCGTTCGCGGCCACGATCGCCGGGATGGTGGAGCCGTAGCGGTGCGCGAGATCCGAGACGGTCTCGCCCTCGCGGACGCGGTGCTGCTCGTCGGCGGCCGCGGGGCCGGCGGTGGTGAGACCGATCATCGTGACGAGCGCCGCCGTGGTGGCGGCCCGGCCGACCGGGATGGGGGTCGTCGACGCTGCCATGCGGACCTCCGGTGTGAGAGAAGGGGTTGGTGTGACAGATGTGACAAATGTGACGGTAACCCGGGGTGCCGCGCGGTCGCAAGGGGGCAGGGGCGGATCAGTACCCTGGAGCCATGACCGACGTCGCCTGGCTCACCGTTCCCGACTTCGCCGACCAGCTGGGCACCACGCCCAGCGAGGTGCGCGAGATGCTCCGCGAGGGGCACCTGTTCGCCGTCCGTCGCGGCGAGCGGCAGACTCTCCAGATCCCGGCCGACGTCCTCGTCGACGGCGAGGCGGGGCCCGAGGTGATCGCGACGCTGCGCGGCACCCTCACGCTGCTGCGTGACGCGGGGATGGACGACGCGGAGTGCGCGGACTGGCTGCTCGCGGAGGAGCCCGAGCTCGGCATGACGCCGCTCGAGGCGCTGCGCCAGGGCCGTCGCGCGCACGTGCGCCGGGTGGCCCAGGCCCTGCTGTAGCCCTCTCCTCGCGGAGGGGTCAGGCGCTGCGGTCCACCGCGGCGCCCACGAGGGCGAGCACGGCCGCCGGATCCGGGAGCGCGGCGGTGAGCGCGTCCCGCGCGCGGGACGCGTCGAGCGCGATCTGCTCCTCCACGGCGTCGAGCGCTCCCGAGGCGGCGACCGCGTCGATCGCCGCCCGGATCTCGTCCTCGCCGGCGTCCGCGCGGCCGAGCACCGCGAGCACCGCGTCGCGCTGCGCCCCGCTGCCGTGGGTGACCCCATGCCACACGAGCAGCGTGCGCTTGCCCTCGCGGAGATCGTCGCCGACGGGCTTGCCCGTGCGCTCCGGCGCACCCGTGAGCCCCAGCACGTCGTCGCGCAGCTGGAAGGCGATCCCGAGCGGGAGGCCCGCCGCGCGGAGCGCCGCGACGGTGGCGGCCGGCGCCCCCGCCGCGGCCGCGCCGAGCGCGAGCGGGAACTCCGCGGTGTACGAGGCGGTCTTCGCGCGCATGATGGTGCGGATCTCGTCGTGGAGGCCTGGCAGGGCGGCGACCGGCGACACGGCGACGCGCATGTCGAGGTGCTGCCCAGCCGTGACGAGCGCGGCCATCTCGTCGAAGAGGTCCGCGACGCCGTCGCCCGCACGGCGAGCGGCCAGGGTGGCGCCGCGCTGCGCGGCGATGAGCGCGACGTCGCCCGCGAGGATCGCCCCCGAGCGGCCGTAGGCGGCGGCGTCGCCCTGCCATCCCGCGTCGCGATGCTGCGCCTCGAACACCTTGTGGGCCGCGGGCCTCCCGCGGCGCGTGTCCGAGCCGTCGAGGACGTCGTCGTGCAGGAGCGCGGCGGTCTGGAACAGCTCGAGCGCCGCGGCCAGGCCCAGGGCCGCCTCCCGGTCCGTCCCGTCGCAGCCGTCGAAGGCGGCGAGCAGCAGGCGCCCCCGGAACGCCTTGCCGCCCTCGGACGATGCGGCGAGGCGGGCCGCGATGTCGTCGGCGGCCACGCCGGCGGGCGCCATGGCCGCAGCCGCCCA
Organism: Demequina litoralis; assembly: GCF_030418455.1. Lineage (GTDB taxonomy): Bacteria > Actinomycetota > Actinomycetes > Actinomycetales > Demequinaceae > Demequina > Demequina litoralis. Next base: position 397,307 of record NZ_JAUHPW010000001.1, on the reverse strand, counting down.
CGCGAGCAGGTCCGCGGTGCGGTCGGCGATCTCGGGGCGGGGATCCTCGGCGGTGCGCATGCGACCAGCGTAGGGGCGGGGGAGAGGCCGATGTCCCCGGTACGTCCCGCCCACCGCATCGTCCACCGATGCGGGCGGTCCTGGCCGCGTCGCCGGGTGGCCGGCACAGCCTGGGCGCATGACGACGATCACCGGACCTGGCGAGCTGGTCTCGCTCCTGCCCTCGATCCTGGGCTTCCAGCCGCGCGAGAGCGTCGTGACGGTGCTCCTGCGCGAACGCGGGGCGCTCGGGGCCATCCTCCGGCTCGACGTGAGCGACCTGATGAGCGACGTCGCCGACGACGTGGCGCTCGACCTCGCGCGCCTCGCCATGCAGGAGGGCGCGCGGCGCGCGGTGGTCGTGGGCTACGCCGCGGACGAGGTCGACGGCTGCCTCGCCGTCGCGACCGCGGCGGCCGCGCTCGAGGAGACGGTCGCCGCGGTCGAGACGTGGATGGTGGCGGACGGTCGCTACTACTGCCCGTCGTGCGAGGACCCGGCGTGCTGCCCGCCGGGTGGGCGCACGGTGCCGGCCGTGCGGCCCGGAGGCCCGACCGCGTGGACGGTGGCACGCGACCCCGGGGCCTCCCGGGCGCCCGCGCGGGAACGGAGGCTCGCGTCGCGGGCGGCCCGGCGCTGGGAGGACCGCGCCACGGCGGATCCCGCGGCCTGGCGCGACGCGTCCGCGAGGCATTGGCGGGTCGCGCTCGACGAGGGCGCGGACGGGCCCGCGCCCCTGGGGCGGCTCGCAGCGGCCCTCGCGGATGTGCGGGTGAGGGACGCGCTGCTGCTGATGCTGATCCCGGGCGCCTCGCGAGCCGTCCGTGACGCGCTCGCCGGCCGCGACTCGGCCGCGGTCGCGAGGGCGCTCGGCGCCGGGATGAGGCCTGCGCGGCCCCCGGACCCCGGGCGCGTCGACGCGGTGACGGACCTGCTCGTCGCCGTGCTCGAGCACGCTCCGCCGCGGCTGTCGGCGGCCCCGGCGGCGACTCTCGCCGTGATCGCCTGGTGGGAGGACGACCCGGACGTCGCCCGCGCGTGGTGCGCGATCGCGCTCGATCACGATCCGGGGTATCGTCTCGCGCTGCTCACCCTCGCGCTGATCGACCACGTCGAGTCGGCGGCATGAGGCCCGAGGCTCGTCGGGATCGCGGATCTCGTCGCCGTGTCGCGGAACGATCCCGTTGACATGGACGTTACAATCTAATGGATTTGCGCGAGGCGATCAGCGGGGCCTCACCATCCACTCCGTGACAGGTCGAGAGGGTAGCCGTGTCGCCGAAGCAGCCGGGTCGCGCCGACGGTTCCACCGTCGGTGCGGAGACGCGTCGTACCCGACGTCCCGATCGCGCAACCCCCGCATCGTCCGACGCTTCGCTGCCGCATGCCGACAGCTCAAACGAGAAGGAGAAGGCCACGACTACCGCAGCCGCATCCAAGTCCACCGGGGCCTCCACCAAGGCCGCCCCCAAGCGCGCCGCCAAGGCCGACGCCGAGGCGGTCGAGGAGACCACCGAGGCGACTGCTGCCCCCAAGCGCAAGCCCGCACCGAAGCGCGCGACCAAGGCCACGGCGAAGACCTCGGCCAAGAAGGTCAAGGACGCCGAGGCCGACGAGGAGACCGAGGTCGACCAGGACGACCTCGAGGTCGACGACGCCGCGGTCAAGGCCGTGGCCGACGAGGAGGCCTCCGAGGGGACCGGCACCAAGCGTGCCGGCGAGGAGGAGTCCGACAACCGCGGCTTCGTGCTCGGCACCGGCGACGACGACGCCCCCGTCCAGCAGGTCATGACCGCCGGCGCGACCGCCGACCCGGTCAAGGACTACCTCAAGCAGATCGGCAAGGTCGCCCTCCTCAACGCCGAGCAGGAGGTGGACCTCGCCAAGCGCATCGAGGCCGGCCTGTTCGCCGAGGAGAAGCTGTCCTCGGGCGAGAAGCTCGCCCCGAAGCTCCGTCGCGAGCTCGAGTGGATCGCCAACGACGGCCGTCACGCCAAGAACCACCTCCTCGAGGCGAACCTGCGCCTGGTCGTGTCGCTCGCCAAGCGCTACACCGGCCGCGGCATGCTGTTCCTGGACCTCATCCAGGAGGGCAACCTCGGTCTCATCCGCGCGGTCGAGAAGTTCGACTACACCAAGGGCTACAAGTTCTCGACGTATGCGACGTGGTGGATCCGTCAGGCCATCACGCGCGCGATGGCCGACCAGGCCCGCACCATCCGTATCCCGGTGCACATGGTCGAGGTCATCAACAAGCTCGCGCGCGTCCAGCGCCAGATGCTCCAGGACCTGGGCCGCGAGCCCACCCCGGAGGAGCTGGCCAAGGAGCTGGACATGACGCCCGAGAAGGTCGTCGAGGTCCAGAAGTACGGCCGCGAGCCCATCTCGCTCCACACCCCGCTCGGCGAGGACGGCGACAGCGAGTTCGGCGACCTCATCGAGGACTCCGAGGCCGTGGTCCCCGCGGACGCCGTGGGCTTCACGCTGCTCCAGGAGGAGCTGAGCAAGGTCATGGACACGCTCAGCGAGCGCGAGGCCGGCGTCGTCGGCATGCGCTTCGGCCTCACGGACGGCCAGCCCAAGACGCTCGACGAGATCGGCCGCGTGTTCGGCGTGACCCGCGAGCGCATCCGCCAGATCGAGTCGAAGACCATGTCGAAGCTGCGTCACCCGTCGCGCTCGCAGGTCCTGCGCGACTACCTGGACTGATCGGCCCCGCCGACAGCCGCTCGAAGGCGCCCTTCCCCTTCCGGGGAGGGCGCCTTCGGCGTTTCGGGGGCAGGATCTGGCCGGGTTAGCGCTGCAGACCGTCGCTCAGCTCCCCGCAGCAGTCACGGACCGCTGCAGACCGTCGCTCAGTTCCCCGCAGGGCGGCGGGGCGCCTCGAGGGGGGTCGCCGCCAGGAGCGTCGCGGCGAGAGCGGCGGCCTCGGCGCGGTTGGTCGCGCCGAGCTTGGCAAGGATCGCCGAGACGTGCACGCTCGCGGTCTTGCGTGAGATGAACAGCCGCTCGCCGATCTGGCCGTTGGTGAGCCCCTCGGCGACGAGCCCGAGCACCTGCGCCTCGCGCGCGGTGAGGCCTGCCGCGGGACGCGCGGTGTGCTCGCCGTCCCCGATCCTCGCGAGCAGCTCGCGCGCCCACCGCTCGACGAGCATGACGCCGTCCGCGGGCGCCCGCTCGACGACCGTCCTCAGCTCGGCGATCGCGTCGGTCCGCGCTCCCGCGTCGAGCAGCGCCTCGCCGAGCCGGTACCGCGCGACGTGCGCGTACCGCCGCGGGGCGGTGCCCGCGTCGCACACGTGCAGCGCGGTCCGCCAGAGCGCGACCGACTCGTGCGCCGGAGCCAGGTAGGCGGCGACCATCGCCTCGACCGTGCGGTACGAGGCCTCGCGCGCCGCGAGCGCCGTGAGCTCGCGCAGGCGTGGCACGCGCGCCTCGGCCTCCGGGACGCCGGAGCGGAGCGCCGCCTCCACCAGCGCGGCACCGGACACGAGCAGGACGTCGAGGTCCCCGGGCGACTGCAGCGCCTCGTCTCCATCGAGCGCGTCGAGCAGCGGGAGGGCATCCGCGAGGATCCGTGCCCGCTCGGCCGCGGGGGCGTCGTGGGCAGCCGCGACCGCCGCGTCGGCGAGCAGCATGTGCCACACCGCCACCCACTGGAGCACGAGCGCCGCGTGCGCCTCGGACTCCGCCTCGCGCGCCATGAGAGCCTCGTAGTCGTCGCGCCGGTCCGCCCACACCAGGGCGAGCGCCTCGATCTGAATGGCGTTGAGGACTACCTGGATCGAGTCGCCGCGGGTGAGCCGGACCGACCGGCGCGCCGCGTCGATGCCCTCGTCGAGCCTGCCGACCGCGATGAGCCCCTCCGCGGTGTTGCTGAGGATGTGCGCCCCGGCGCGCTCGCGGCCGGCCTCGTAGGTCTGTCGCACCGTGGTGAGACCGAGGTCGATCGCCTCCTCGAACCGCCCGTCCTGGAGGAGGTTGCAGACGAGGTTGTTCACCGCGCCGAGGCGCGTGTCGTCGGGCTCGGGGCACAGCTCGAGCACGCGGTCGAGGTCCGCGCTGCTCGCCGCGAGCGAGCCTGAGGTCCAGCCGAGGCGCGCCCGCGTGATGAGCACGTCGGCCAGTGCGGGGTCGTCGCCCGCGTCCGTCGCGAGCGCCACCGCCCGGTCGAGCAGCTCGTGAGCCTCCGGTGTGCCCGGCAGCCCCGCGCGCCAGGCGAGCGCCCGTGCGCGCCAGGCGGCCGAGGCGGAGTCCTCCCGGCCCGCGAGGAGCGCCTCGATCTCGTCGAGCCTGCGCCCGGCGGACGCCCGCAGCTCGGTCTCGCGCTCGGCGTCGACGCGCATGAGCAGCAGCGGCACCCGCACGTCCGCATCCCCCTCGGGGGCGGCGGCGAGCGCGTCCTCGAGCACGGCGAGGCACCGCCTGAGGTGGTGCGAGGTCCGGTACTCGGCCGCGACGGCGCGGCGCAGCGCGAACTCGTCGGTCCCGGCGCGGTCGGCGGGCCGCTCGACCCGCGGCCACAGCGCGATGAGCCGCTCGCCGAGGCCCGCCGCGGCGTCGACCGTGAGGTTCGTGCGCGCGTGGCTCCGTGCCACCACGGTGGCGTCGAAGGCGGCGCCCTCGTCGCCCGCGGCCAGCCAGTGGACGGCGGCCGGCGCTGCCGCGGACGCGTGGCCCGCGTCGACGCGGGCCTGCAGCGCGGACGCGTAGCGGCGGTGGATCGCGTGGCGCTCGGCGGGCATGAGCGCGTCGTACACCGCCTCGCGGATGAGCGCGTGGCGGAAGACGTACGCGTCGCCGTCCACCGTGAGGACATTCCCCGAGACCGCCGCGCGCAGGCCCGCCGTCAGCGTGTCGGGGTCGGCGCTCCAGGCGTGCGCGAGGAGGTCGTGGTCGACGCGAGCGCCGCCCACCGCCGCGGCACGGACGACCTCGCTCCCGACCGCGTCCAGCCGGTCCACGCGCGCGAGGACCACCTCCCGCAGCGTCGACGGCAGCTCGCCCTCGGCGATGCCCAGCAGCTCCTCGACGAAGAACGGGACGCCCTCGGACCGTCGCATGAGGGTGTCGATCTCCGCCTCCGTGGGCGGCCGCTCGAGGATCTGGCCCGCATGCGCGGTCACCGCCTCGCGGGACAGCCGGGTCATCTCGAGGGTCGTCACCGCGCGGCTGCGCTGCAGCTCCGCCAGGGTGTCGCGCAACGTGGCCCCGCGGTCCACGTCGTCGGTCCGGAAGGTCATCACGAGGGTGAGCCGGGACGCGTGCACCGTGGTCGCGAGCGTGCGCAGCAGGCCGAGCGTCGCCTCATCGGCCCAGTGGATGTCCTCGACGGCGAGCACCACGTGGCGTCGCTCCGACAGCCGCTCGATCAGCCGCTCGACCGCATCGGCGAGCATGTCCGGCGCGCCCTCGAACGGGCCGGCATCCGTCGCAATCCCGGGCACCAGGGTCCCCAGCGCGCGCATGACGGGATCGCCGGCGGTCGCCTCGGCGAACGCCTCGGCGCCCACCTCGGACCGCACCGCGCGCAGCAGGCGACGGATCGGGGCCAGCGGGGCGCCCACCGGTCCGAGGTCGACGCAGTGCGCGAGGGCCGTCACCGGTGCGTCGTCGCCCCAGGAGGACGCGCGCTCGGCGAGCTCCCGGAGCAGCCGCGTCTTGCCGATCCCGGCCTCCCCGCGGACCAGCACCGCCCGCGGCTCGCCCCTCGCGCCCGACCGGAGCGCCTCGACGAGCGCGTCGAGGTCCGCCTCGCGGCCGACCATCGTCGCGGCCATCGGCAGGACGCTCATCCGCCCATCCTGCCCGACGGCCGCCGAGTTGACGAGGGTGTCGCCGGTGGAGCCCCTGGTAGGGGCCGCCGTCACACGTACGCGCGGCGGATCGCGACGCTGCGGCGCGCCGCGCGCAGCGGGTGGACGAGCCACGCGCGCCACGGCGTGCGGCCTCGTGCCGCGCGGGCCTCGCGGAGCGCCTCGAGCCGCTCGCGGCGCTGCTCGGCGAGGCGGTCGAGGTCGGCCGCACGGGTCTCGAGGTACAGGGCGTTCATTCCGAGGTCGTTCATGATGCTCCCCCTTGCCGGCGCCGGCCGTTCCGGCGTCCCGACACCCCCGACGTTGCCCTCTGAGGCACCCGGCTCACATCGGGCAGGTGCCCTATCTTTCGCGGTGAGGCGGGCGGGTGGAGCCGCTGGCCCGGGGACGCGGGGCGGGGCTCAGCCGCGCGCCGGCTCGTCCTGCGGCGGCAGCCCCGTCACGGACCGTTCGTCCTCCCACACCTCGACGCCAGGGATGCCGGGCACGCGGTCGCGCGTGTAGACGGGGTCCCGGCCCGCGCGCTCCTGCGACGTGAAGTCCTTGAGCAGCGCGAAGACGTGACGGGACAGCGGCGCGAGGGCGAGGAGGTTGAGCAGCGCGAGCACGCCGAGCAGCAGGTCCGCGAGCGACCACACGAGCGAGGCCGAGACGAGCCCGCCGATCGCCACGAGCGCGATCACCGCGAGCCGGTAGCCGTTCAGGGCCGCGCGGCGCGGGGTGATGTACTCGATGTTCGACTCGCCGTAGAAGTACAGGCCCAGGATGGTGCTGAAAGCGAGCAGGAACACGATCACGGACAGCAGCGCACCCGCCCAGCCGCCCAGGGAGCCCACCACCGCATCGTGCGTGAGCGCGATGCCCGGCTCCGCGGTCTCGAGGTCGGGACGCGTCACGAGGATGATGAACGCGGTGATCGAGCACACGAGGAACGTGTCGAAGTAGACGCCGAGGGACTGCACGAGCCCCTGCTTGACCGGGTGCGTGGTGGCCGCGCTCGCGGCGGCGTTGGGGGCGGTGCCGAAGCCCGCCTCGTTGGAGAACATGCCGCGCTGGACGCCCGTGAGGATCACGGTGCCCAGCGCGCCTCCCGCGACCGCCTGGCCGGAGACCGCGTCCTCGAAGATCGCGGAGACCACCGGGCCGATCGCGTCGACGTGGAGGACCACGATCACGAGGCCGAGGCCCAGGTACAGCAGCGCCATGAGGGGCACGAGCGTCTCGGTGACGAGCGCGATCCGGTGCGCGCCGCCGAACACCACCCCGGCGGTGAGCGCCGCGACCGTCACCGCGACGGCGGGCGCGACCCAGCCGGGCGCGCCGCCGGTGAAGCTGTCGGTGACCGTCTCCGCGATCGTGAACGACTGCAGCATCGTGACGGCGAACGGCGCCGCGAGGATGAGCACGACCGCCAGCACGATGCCGAGCCACCGCGCCCGCAGCCCCCGCTCGACGTAGTACGCCGGTCCGCCGCGGAATCCCGAGGCGTCGCGATGCTTGTACAGCTGCGCGAGCGTCGCCTCGATGAAGCTCGTCGCGGCGCCCACGAGCGCCATCAGCCACATCCACGCGATCGCTCCGGGGCCACCGACCGCGATAGCGGTGCCCACGCCCGCGATGTTGCCGATCCCGACGCGTGACGCCGCCGACACGGTGAAGGCCTGGAATGCCGACAGGGACTGGGGGCGGCCCGCCGCGTCGGTGGGGGTGCGGTCGGTGAGGCCCTTGACCATGCGCGGCAGCATCCGGATCTGGACCACCCCGGAACGCATGGTGAAGTACACGCCGAGCACGGCGACCACGGGCAGCACGGCCCAGGTCCAGAGGGAGTCGGTGGCCTCCGCGATCAGGCTCTCGAGCGCGTCCATAGGATTCCTACGCTAGGCGTTCGGGGGACGATGCGCCTGGTCAGCGGCCTTCGCCGGCGCCTCACCGGTCATGCGGCGTCGCGCCGATGCGCGGCGAACCATGCGGCGGCCTCGGCCCGGTTCGCGGCGCCGATCTTCGCGAGGATCGCGGACACGTGGACGCTCGCCGTCTTCGCCGCGATGTGGAGGTGCGCGCCGATCTGCGGGTTGGTCATGCCCGCCGCCACGAGCGCGAGCACCTCCCGCTCCCGCGCCGTCAGCGACCCGAGCCCGGACGGCTCGCTCTCGCGGCGCGACAACGCCTCGCGCGCCCACCGTCCGACGAGCCCCGCGCCCTCGGCGGGCGCCTCGCGTGCCACCGTCGCGAGCAGGCCCTCCGCGGCACGACGGTCGCCGTCGCGGCGGAGCGCGAGCGCGAGCCGGAGCCGTGCCTCGTGGACGAGCCGGCGCGGCGGGCGGCCGGACTCGCACGCCACGACGGCCGCGCGCCACGCCTCCGTGACGTCCTCGTCCGCGAGCAGCGCCGCCGCGAGCGCGGGCGTGTAGCTTGTCGCCGCGTGCGGCGGCTGCGCCTCGCGGACCTCGACCGCGCGGGCGACGATCGCGGGGTCGACCGCCATGCGGGCCCCGCGGGCCGCGGCGACCGCGCGGCACGCGGCGAGCAGGAGCATCGGGGTGGACGACACCTCGCGGAGCGCCTCGGGGTGGAGGAGGGCGCGGGCGGCCTCGAGGGCATGCTCGAGGAGCCGCCGCGACTCGACGGGGGAGGCGTCGGCGGCGCGGGCGAGCGCGAGGTCGATGGTGAGGCCCGCCCAGTTGAAGGCCGCCTCCGCGTCGTCCACCGGGTCCGCCACGAGCGGCTCGGCGGCCCGCATGACGTCCGCGGCGGTCTCCAGCCGGTCGTCCCACAGCGCGGCGATGGCCTCGAGCTCGAGCAGGAACTCCTCCCAGCGCGGCGACTCGCCGCGCACCAGCGCGGCGCACCGGCGCAGGTGGGGGAGCGCCTCGGCGCCGCGGCCCGCGTTGACCAGCGCCTCCGCCACGTTGGCGGTGATCGGCGCCCCGATCGAGCGCTCGAGCCCCTCGTCGATCGCCTCGGACAGGGCGGTGAGGCCGGCCTCCACGGCCTCGTCGAACCGCCCCAGCCGGTTGAGGGTGTCCACCACGTTCGCGGTGGCGCACCGTCCCCACAGCATGGCGCCCTCGTCGATCGCGAGCGCCTCGCGCAGGTCCGCGAGCGCGTCCTCGTAGCCGCCCACCCGGCACCGCACGACGGCGCGCTTGCACAGCGCCATCGAGCGCACCGCCGGGTCGTCGAACCGCTCGGACAGCGCGACGCAGGCATCCGCGAGGGCGGCGGACCCGGGTGCGGCCGTGACGTGGGCGCGGGCCGCGAGCGCCTGGACGCGGTAGGGCAGCGCGGCGGCGTCGGTGTCGTCGCGGGAGCGCAGCAGCGCCTCCAACGGCTCGAGGTGCGCGACGGCGGCTCCGTCGCCCACGTGCTCGGCCGCGAGCGACATCGCGGCGGCGTGGAGCCGGGCCCGTTCGAGGTCCGCCCCGTCGGCGGGGGCCGTGGCGAGGGTGTCCTCGATGAGGCGCATCGCGGCACGGCCCTGACCCGCGTCGCGCAGGTCCTCCGCGACCTGGCAGCGCATCGCGAGCTCGGGGAGCCCCACGACGGATGCGGGGTCCGTCGCGCCGTCCCACATCTCGAGCAGCCGCTCGCCGAGCCGCGCGGCGGTGGCGACCGCGTACTGGGCCCGCGCGGCGTCGACCGCGGCGGCCGTCGCGGCGAACGCGCGATCGACGTCGTGCGCCTCCGCCCAGTGGTGGGCGGCGCCGGCGGCGAGCGAGAGCTCGCCTGCGTCGACGCGTGCCTGGAAGATCGTGGCGAACGTCCGGTGGGCCGCGACGCGCTCGCCGGGCAGCAGCTCCCGGTAGACGGCCTCCCGCAGCAGCGCATGGTGGAAGGCGAGACCAGGCTCGACGGCGACCATGGCGCCCGCGGCGATCCCCTCGCGGAGTCCCGTGGCGAGGTCCGCCTCGTCGCCCTCCCACGCCTCGGCGAGCAGCGCATCGTCCACCCGTTCGCCCGCGACGCTGAGCAGCCGCGCCACCGCCTGGGCCTCCGGCCCGAGGCGCTCGTAGCGGGCGAGCACGATGTCCTCCAGGGTGCCGGCGAGGGGTTCGTCGGGTCCGAGGACGAGCTCCTCGACGTACAGGGGGACGCCGTCGGCGCGCGCATGGACCGCCGCGACGGCCGCGGCGGGAGGCTCCTCGCCGGTGAGCAGCCGCATCTGCTCGGCGACCTCGTGCCGTTCCAGCCTGCCGACGTCGAGCGTGCGGATCGCGCGGTTGCGCTCGAGCTCCGCGACGACCGCGCGCAGCGGGTGGCCGCGCGAGACGTCGTCCGCACGGTAGGTGAGGACGAGAGAGAGCCTGCTGGCGCGCAGCGTCGCGCCGAGCGTCCGGACCAGGGCACGCGTCGCATCGTCCGCCCAATGGAGGTCCTCGAGCACGAGGACCAGGTGGTGGTCCGCGGACAGGTTCTCGATCACGCGCTCGACCGCCTCGGACACGAAGTCCGCGCCTGTGGGCGGCGGGGCGTCCCCGGCGTCCTCGAGCTCGGGCACGAGCCGCGCGAGCGTGCCGCGCACGCGCGCGCTGCCGGCCGCCGCCCCCAGCGCGTCGACGCCCACCTCGCATGCGAGCTCGTGCAGCAGGCGGCGCACCGCTCCGAACGGCGCCCCGACGGTGCCCGCGTCGATGCAGGCGCCGGTCGCGACGACGGTCCCGGGCATGGCTCGCGCGCGGTCCGCGGTCTCGCGTGCGAGCCGGGACTTGCCGATGCCGGCCTCGCCGCGGACGATGACGGCGGCGGGCTCCCCGCGGGCGCCCGCGGCCAGCGCGTCGGCGATCACGGCGAGCTCCCGCTCGCGACCCACGAGGCGCGGCGTCTCGCGCGGCTCGCTCATCCGGCACACCCGCCTCGGGCGCATGCGGGACCGCCTCCTGCGCCGCCGGGTCGCGCGCGGAGGTGCTGCGGCCGCCCGGACGGGAAGCGCCCCCCGCGTCCCGGCGCGTCGTGCGCCATGGGGCCATCGTCGCACCGCGACGCGCCTGGTGGAAGGCCTCATGGGGGGAGGCAGTAGCATCGTGCCGTCCGTCCCGACAGAGGAGTGCCACCGTGACCGTCCTTCGCTACGCCCTGCTCGTGCTCCACTTCGTGGGGCTCGCCGCGATCCTCGGTCCCGCGCTCGAGCAGCTCAAGGCCGACACGAAGCGGATCACGATGGCGATGGTGTGGGGCGCGCGAGCACAGCTGGTGACCGGGCTCGGCCTCGTCGCGCTCGCGGAGATCCGCGCCTCGCAGGTCGACGACTTCGAGGTCGACCACATGAAGATCGCGGTCAAGCTGCTCCTCGCGCTCGCGATCGTCGGCATCGCGGAGGCGACCCGCAAGCGGGAGAACCCCGTGACGCCGTTCTGGATCGTCTCCGGCCTGACGCTCGTGAACATCGTCGTCGCCGTCGCATGGCGTTGACGTGATCGAGGTCCGGCCTGCGGTCACGGCGGACGCCGCCGAGATCGTCCACCTGGGCGCGCTCATGTACAAGTCGGTGGGTGCCAAGCCGACCCCGTCGTGGGCGGTCGAGTCGACGCGCATGGTGCGCGAGCGGCTCGGCAACGACCTCTTCGGCATGGTGATCGACGCCCCCGAGGGCGGGCTGGCCGCGTGCGGCCTCGTCAACGTCGCCCCGCGGCTCGCGCGCCCCGGCGCCGATGCGCACCAGATGGGGTACATCCAGTGGGTGTCGACGGCGCCGCAGCACCAGCGCAAGGGCTATGCCCGCGCGATCATGGAGGCGCTGCTCGACGAGTCCGACCGCCGCGGCATCGAGGTCGTCGAGCTGCACGCGAGTCCCGCCGGGCTGCACCTGTACCAGGACCTCGGCTTCTTCATCAAGCACGACAACGTCGCGATGTCGTCGGTCCGGCGCCGTCCGCGCGGCCACGGCCCCTCGTAGTCGGCCGCGGCGGCTACCCGCGCTCGCGCTGCCGGCGCGCCCAGCGCAGCGCGCGCACCTGGCTCGCAACCGTCGCGATCGCCGTGGTGAGCACCACCGCGCCCGCGGCCCCGATCGCCGTCCACCCGACCACGGCATCCTCCGGCGTGCCGTGGAGGCGTCCCTCGCCTATCCACGCGAGACCCCACGCGAAGGTGGCGGTCGTGGTCCACGCGAGCACGGGGGAGACGGAGAGGTCGCGCACCATCGCGATGCCGAGGAAGCCGGTAGCGACGAGGACTCCGACGGCGGCGGGCATGCCGTCGCCGGGGGAGGCCCCGAGCCACCAGGCACCGACCGCGGTGACGTTCGCGACGGTGGCGACCGTCGCCCAGCCGAGGTACAGCCCGACCGGGGCGTCCGACACGGCCGCGACCAGCAGGGACGCGGGGCGCGCCCGGCACAGCCGCGCGGCGGCGACGCCGAGCGCGACGAGGATCGCCGCGAGGACCCCGACCGAGGCCGCGAGCCACTCCCGCTGGACGACGTAGATCCATGCGGCGTTGAGGAGCATCGCCGCGAGCACCGGCCACGCGACCGCCCGCAGGCGGGGGCTCGAGCCGAACGTGGGCAGGGCCTGCACGACCGCGAACAGCGCGAGCGCCGCGTAGATCACCGACCACACGCCGAAGGCCGGGGTCGAGGGAGCGAGCAGGGTCGCGTCGGACGCGAGCACACCGTCCGCGGCCTCCTCGATCGGGGTGCCGCCGAACGCGCCCGAGCCCCACGCCGCGCCGACGATCGCCAGCACCGCGCCCACCGCCACCAGCGCGCGTTCCGCCACGCCCCAGGGCGAGATCTCCCGCTCCACCGTCATCGTCACCCGTGTCCCCTTCCTGCCAGGCCTAACGCTCCCACGTCCGCATTTCATCCGCATGTCGGGCGGTGAGGCGGCGCGTCGCCGTCGGACGGCCCAACTAGGATGTCGGCCGTGGCGAACGACTACTCCGCTAGGCATCTGTCCGTCCTCGAGGGCCTCGAGGCGGTGCGCAAGCGTCCCGGCATGTACATCGGCACCACCGACTCTCGGGGTCTCATGCACTGCCTGTGGGAGATCATCGACAACTCGGTGGACGAGGCCCTCGGCGGCTTCGGCGACCGCATCGAGATCGTGCTGCACCCCGACGACTCGGTGGAGGTGCGCGACTCCGGCCGCGGCATCCCCGTCGACATCGAGCCCAAGACGGGCCTCACCGGCGTCGAGGTCGTCATGACCAAGCTCCACGCGGGCGGCAAGTTCGGCGGTGGCTCGTACGCCGCGTCGGGCGGCCTCCACGGCGTGGGCGCCTCCGTGGTGAACGCGCTGTCCGAGCGCCTCGACGTGTGGGTCGACCGCGGCGGCAAGACCCACCACATGGGCTTCCGGCGCGGCGAGCCCGGCTACTTCAAGGACCCCGCGGGCGGCCCCGTGCCGGACGCCGAGTTCGAGCCGTTCGTCACCGGCTCCGAGCTCGTGGTCGTCGGCAAGGTGGCCAAGGCGCGCACGGGCACCCGCATCCGCTACTGGGCGGATCGCCAGATCTTCAACAAGACCGCGTCGTTCAGCTACGACGACCTGCTGGTGCGCGCGCGTCAGACCGCGTTCCTGGTGCCCGGTCTCACGCTGGTGGTGCGCGACGAGCGCAACCCCGCCGAGCCGCACGAGGAGGAGTTCCGCTACGAGGGCGGTGCGCGCGACTTCGTCGACTTCATCGCGGCCGATGCGGCGGTGACCGACACCTGGGAGCTCACCGGGCGCGGCACCTACACCGAGACGGTCCCGGTGCTCAAGGCCAACGGCCACCTCGTGTCGGAGGAGGTCGAGCGCGAGTGCCAGGTGGACGTCGCGCTGCGCTGGGGCACCGGCTACGAGACCGAGAGCCGCTCGTTCGTCAACATCATCTCGACGCCCAAGGGCGGCACCCATCTCGCCGGCTTCGAGGCCGGGCTCGTCAAGGTGCTGCGCGCGCAGATCACCGCGAACGCGCGCCGCCTCAAGCTCACCGGCAAGGACGGCGCCGAGCGCATCGAGAAGGACGACATCATGGCCGGCCTCACGGCGGTCGTGACGGTGCGGATCCCCGAGCCGCAGTTCGAGGGCCAGACCAAGGAGGTGCTGGGCACCGGCCCCGTGCGCGGCATCGTCGCGAAGGTGGTCGAGCAGGAGCTCACCGCGATCCTCACCTCCTCGAAGCGCGACACGAAGGCGCAGGCGAACACCGTCCTCGAGAAGGTGGTCGCCGAGATGCGCGCCCGTGTGGCCGCCCGCAAGCAGAAGGAGATCTCGCGCCGCAAGAACGCGCTCGAGACCTCGTCTCTGCCCGCGAAGCTCGCCGACTGCCGCTCGAACGACGTCGAGCAGTCCGAGCTGTTCATCGTCGAGGGCGACTCGGCGCTCGGCACCGCGAAGCTCGCGCGCCGCTCCGACTTCCAGGCGCTGCTGCCCATCCGCGGCAAGATCCTCAACGTGCAGAAGGCGTCCGTCACGGACATGCTGCACAACGCCGAGTGCGCGTCGATCATCCAGGTCGTGGGCGCCGGATCGGGCCGCACGTTCGACCTCGAGGCCGCGCGCTACGGCAAGATCATCCTCATGACGGACGCGGACGTCGACGGCGCCCACATCCGCACGCTGCTGCTCACGTTGTTCTTCCGCTACATGCGGCCGATGGTCGACGCGGGCCGTGTGTTCGCGGCCGTGCCGCCGCTGCACCGCATCGAGGTGTCCGGCTCGGCCCGGCGCGAGAAGGAGTACATCTACACGTACTCCGAGAAGGAGCTCCAGGAGACGCTGCGCGACCTCAAGCGTGCGGGACGCAAGTTCAAGGAGGACATCCAGCGCTACAAGGGCCTGGGTGAGATGGATGCGGACCAGCTGGCGGAGACCACGATGGATCCCGGTCACCGCACGCTGCGCCGCGTGACCAGCGCCGATGCGGCAGCGGCCGAGCGCGTCTTCGAGCTGCTCATGGGCAACGACGTCGCGCCCCGCCGCGACTTCATCATCGCGGGCGCCGCGTCGCTCGACCACTCGAGGATCGACGCATGAGCGGCCTGCCGGGCCGGGCGCCCGAGACGCACGAGGGCGCACCTCCGTGCCCCGTCCACCCGTACGGCTTCCACGCGCGCCCGCGCGTGCGCCCCGCGGGCAGCCCCACGGTGTTCCGCGACGCCTCGCCGATCGGCCTGCCCGCGCGCTGCGCGCAGCTCGAGCACGAGCTCGACGACGCCGACCGCGAGCTCGAGTTCATCGACGAGCTATGGATGCGCGAGCGCGCCGCGCGCGGCTTCGGGCTGACGCTGCTCGGCGTCGCCCTGGCCGCGGCGCTGGTGGCCGCGCTCGTGCTCGGCTCCGCCTCCACGGGTGCGGTCGTGGCCGCGGTGCTCGTCGGGGGAGCGGTGACGGTCGGCCTCGACCGCGCCGACCGCGCGATCCACCGCGAGCGCCTGCGTCGCGTCCGCGACTGGCACCGCCGCGTCGGCACGCCGCGGTAGCGCCTGCCGCCGGGTCCCGGCGGTCCTTTGCCACAATGAAGTCCTGAGTCCCCCCGACCAGCAGCGCCGACGACGCGGATCCTCCGCGTCACCGACCAGAGGGATGAGATGGCCGACGAACGCGTGAACCCCCGGGACCCCGAGCACTCGCTCGAGCCGGTCGGCCTCATCCAGCAGTCGGGGGCGATCTTGCGGGTGGGGCGGATGATGCTCGCCGCGGGCACCGCGAGCTACCGCGTCAAGGAGGCCATGGCGGCCGTCGCGCACGCGCTCGGCATCGACCGGCACACCGCCGCCGTGACGCTGACCGAGATCACCGCGACCACGCACCGCGGGTCCATCTTCCGCACCGAGGTGACGGAGGTGCGCAAGTTCGGCGTGAACGCGGAGCGCATCGCGCTGCTCGACGACTTCCGCACGGCGATCCCCGAGCGCACCACGGTGGAGGAGGTGCACGCCGCGCTCGACCGCATCGAGGCGAGGCCCGCCCTGTACCACCCGGCGGTCAACGCGCTGTCGGCGGGCGCCGCCTGTGCGGCCTTCGCGGTGCTCAACAACGCCCGCCCGCTCGAGGTGCTCGCGGTCCTCGTCGCCGCGACCGGCGGCCAGTTCCTGCGCCGGGCGCTCGCGCATCGTTCCTTCAACCCGTTCGGCACCACGATGGCCGCGGCGGCCCTCGCGTGCGGCCTCTACCTGGCCTCCGTCGCCCTGTACGGGATCTTCGGGGCGGCGGTCGACGTGCACGCGTCGGGATACATCGCATGCACGCTGTTCCTGCTCCCCGGCTTCCCGCTCATCACGGCCGCGCTCGACCTGGCCAAGCTGGACTTCTCCGCGGGCATCTCACGCCTGGTGTTCGCCACGATGATGATCGTGGGCGCGGCCCTGTCGGTGTGGGCGATGACGCTCATCGGCGCGCTCGACACGAGCGCCCGCGAGCCGATCCCCCTGGACGCGTTCCCGCACTACTCGATGATGGCCGTCGCGAGCCTCGTGGGCGTGCTCGGCTTCGCGCTCATGTTCAACTCGCCCCTGCGGATGGCGCTGTCCGCCGCGCTCATCGGCATGGTGTCGAACACCGCGCGCCTGCTGCTCATCGACCACGGCGTCATGATCCAGATGGCCACCGTGCTCGCGTGCGTGCTCGTCGGCGTCCTCGCCGCGGCCGCCGCGCCGCGCACCCCGTCGCCGATCATCACCCTGCAGGTGCCCGCCGTGCTCGTCATGATCCCCGGCGTGCTGGCGTTCCAGTCCGTCGTGAGCCTCAACCAGGGCGACTACAACGCGACCATCGGCTCGATCCTGCAGGTGCTGCTCATCGTGCTGTCGATCCTGGTAGGACTGGTGATCGGCAAGCTCATCACCGATCCGAAGTGGGCGTTCGACCAGGCCTGAGGCGGCGCGGGGCGCCGGGAGCGGAGGGGATCGTGGGACCGTCGAGCTATCGCGTGCTGGACGCCGACCTGCCGTGGCTGGGCAGCAGCCCGCTCGGGCCCCGGCGCCTCGGGGTCGACGATGCGCGCGCCGTCATGGGCGCGCAGGACCCCGTCGCGCTGGCGCTCATGCTCGCGTACGCGCGGTCGTACGCGGGCGCGCTGGGCGGCGCGGTGCAGGGGCTCGCCGGTGCCGCGGCGCTGGCCCTCGTGGGGCGGCGCCGCGCGTCCGGGTGGGCTCTCGCCGTCGCGGCAGGCTCCGCCCTCGCGGTGATCGAGACCCGACGGCGGGCCCGGCAGTGGGAGGCCGTCATCGAGACGCGGCTGGCGACGCTTGCGGGGGCGTCCGCGGGGGAGCCCGCATGACGCGCGTCATCGAGCCCACGCGGCGCGTCGCCGTGCTCGACGCGCACCGGCTGAGCGACCGGGCCGTCGCGCGCATCGCAAGCGCGGCCGCCTCGATCGTGGTGCTCAGCACCGACGCCCTCTTCGACGACGCCGAGCGGTTCCGCGCGCTCGTGCCGGACGTCGAGCTCGTCGACGGCGGCCTCGTGCGCGGCGACGTACGCGAGGCGATCGTGCGGGCGACCTCCCTCGGCTGCCGGCTGCTCGCGGTGCCCGAGCCGATCCGGCGCCGGCGCTTCCTCCACCTGGCCGTCAACGGCGCGATCGACGCCGCCGAGCACGGCAACGCGACGGTCGCGGTGCTTGTGATGAGGCCCGCCGAGGTCGAGGGCGACGTGGCGGTCTTCTCCAACACCGGCGAGGCGTCGGGGTACGGCCTGGCCTTCGCGCTCGAGATCGCGATGCGGCGAGGCGTGGCCGTCGCGCGCATCCTGCCCAAGAAGGGCCTGTACGTGCGCCGCACGGCCGAGGTGGGCCACCGTGCCGACGTCGAGGCAGGGGAGGCCGGCGTCAAGGTGCGCTACCGCAAGGTCGTGCGGCCGCTCGAGACGGTGCTGCGCGGCCAGTACACGCTCGCGGTGCACTCGGTGCTCGACGTCATCGGCAGCCGCTCGGCGAGGGCCGGCGCGGGAGCCCCTGCCCGCATCCAGCACGACCCCAACGTCGACGCGGTGCTGTGGCTGCTGCGGTTCTTCCGCGGCGACGTGCTGCTCGTCGCCGACGGTGTGCGGCTGCGCCACGCCCGCGTGACCGGCTCGGAAGGCGGCACGGCGGACGGGGACTCGCCGGCGGTCTGACCGTTCCCGCGCATCGTCCCGCCACCGCCGTGCTCCGCCACGGCCGCGCCGTGCCACGGTCGCCGCGACCGCCGTACCCGTCCCACCCCGAGCCGTGGGATCAGGGACGATGCGCGCGAGCCGGCTCTCATGCGCCGGTCGCGCCAGCGCGGTGGAGGAGACGGGATCCGGGCGCTCAGGCGAGCGGTCGGCCCGGCGGGAGCTCCCATGCCCGGTCGTTGCGCTCGTACCCGACGCGCGGGTAGTACTCGGCCGCCGCGGGGGCCGCGGAGAGCTTGAGCTTGCACAGGGGTCCGAGCAGCGAGCGCAGCACGCGCTGCAGCTCGAGGCCGATGCCCTGCCGCTGGTAGGACTCGTCGACGCACAGGTCGGCCAGGTAGCAGTGGAGGTGGAAGTCGGTGATCGCGCGCGCGGCTCCCACCAGCAGCGGCCCGTCCCACGCGGTCACGACCACGTCGGAACCCTCGAGGGCGCCGGCGATGACGTCGGGCCGGTCGATCGGGCGCCTGGCGCCCAGCGTCGAACGTCCGAGCAGGTCGATGTACTCGCCGGCGGCGATCCGGCGATCCGTGCGGTACGCGAGCTCGGCCATCAGCCCAGGCCGGCGACCGGGGTCGGCAGGGTCACGCCCGAACCGTCGCGCTTGCCCGCCTCGTCGGGGAGCTCGACGGGCTGGCCCGCCGAGGTCGCAGCCCGCGGGGGAGTGGGACCGGCCCACGCGACCAGGAGCACGTCCTCGCCCTTGAGGAAGCGGTGCGCGCGCACGCCTCCCGTGGCACGCCCCTTGGCGGGGAACTCGGACATGGGCGTCCACTTCGCGGAGCCGGCGGCGACGCCGGGCAGCCCGTCGGACGGGCCGGCGATGGTCGCCACCGCACCCTCGGTGCCCGCACGGACGATGCCGAAGAAGATCACCTTGGCGCCCGCCGCCATCTTGATGCCCGCCATGCCGCCGCCCGCGCGGCCCTGGGGGCGCACGTTCTTGGCATCGAAGTGGAGCATGCTCGCGTCGTCGGTCACGAAGACGAGGTCGTCGCCGTCCGCGCCGGCGCCTGCGCCGACGACGACGTCGCGGTCCTGGAGGGCGATGGCCTCCCACGCGTCCTTGTTCGGGATGTCGTCGGCCTTGACGCGCTTGACCACGCCCAGGCGGGTGCCCATCGCGAGCGGGGTGGTGCCGTCGAGCGGGACCAGGCCCACGGCCTCCTCGCCCTTCTCGAGCACCACGAGCTCGGCGATCGGCGTGCCGCCGCCCAGCGACGGGGGCTCCTGGCTCGGCGGCAGGGCCGGCACGTCGAGCAGGGACAGGCGGACGATGCGGCCGAGGCTCGTCACGACGCCCACGTCCGCGCGGGCGGACGCGTGGACCACGCTGCGCAGCGCATCGTGCGCCGAGCGGCGGCCCTCGCGGGCGGGTGCCTCGTCCTCGGCGGTGCGGGCCGCGAGGCCCGTCGTCGAGAGCATCGCGTAGCAGGGCGTGTCCTCGATCTCGAGCGACAGCGCGGGCGCCTTAGCGCCCGTCTTGGCGCCGGTCGCGACGGAGGCCGCCGACGACACGGCGCCGCCGTCCGCGAGGAGGATGGTGCGGCGCGGGGTGCCGTACTTCGCGGCCGCCGCATCCATCTCGGAGCCGACCACGTCGCGCAGGACGGCGTCGGAGCCGAGGATCTCCTCGAGCTCGGCGATCTCGGCGAGCAGCTGGGCCTTCTCGTTCTCGAGCTCGAGGCGCGAGAACTTGGTGAGGCGGCGCAGGCGCAGCTCGAGGATGTAGTCGGCCTGGATCTCGGACAGGTCGAAGGCGGTGCGCAGGCGCTCGCGCGCCGTCGCCGCATCGTCCGACGCCCGGATGATCTGGATGACCTCGTCGATGTCGAGGATCGCGATGAGGAGGCCGTCGACCAGGTGGAGGCGGTCCTGGCGCGCCTTGAGGCGGAACGCCGAGCGGCGGCGCACCACCTCGAGGCGGTGGTCCACCCAGACGCGCAGCATCTCCTTGAGGCCGAGCGTGCGAGGCTCGCCGTCGACGAGCGCGACGTTGTTGATGGAGAACGACTCTTCGAGCGGGGTGACCTTGTAGAGCTTCTCGAGCACGGCCTCGGGGTTGAAGCCGTTCTTGATCTCGATGACGAGGCGCAGGCCGTGGTGGCGGTCCGTGAGGTCGGTGACCGCGGAGATGCCCTCGAGCTTCTTCGCCGAGACGCCGTCCTTGATCTTCTCGATGACCTTCTCGGGGCCCACCATGTAGGGCAGCTCGGTGACGACGATGCCCTGGCGGCGCGCCGTGACCTTCTCGACGCGGGTGGTGGCGCGCGTGATGAACCTGCCGCGGCCGGAGGCGTAGGCCTCCTTGACGCCGTCGAGTCCCACGATCTTGCCGCCTCCGGGCAGGTCGGGGCCCGGCACGAAGCGCATGAGCTCCTCGAGCGAGGCGCCCGGGTGAGCGAGCAGGTGGCGCGCGGCGGAGACCACCTCGACGAGGTTGTGCGGCGCCATGTTGGTCGCCATGCCCACCGCGATGCCCGCCGCGCCGTTGACCAGCAGGTTCGGCACGGCCGAGGGCAGGACCGCCGGCTGCGTGAGCTTGTTGTCGTAGTTGGCGACGAAGTCCACGACGTCCTCGTCGAGGTTCTCCGTCATCGCGAGCGCGGCCGGGTCGAGGCGGCACTCCGTGTAGCGGGACGCGGCGGGGCCGTCGTCGAGCGAGCCGAAGTTGCCGTGGCCGTCGACCAGGGGCAGGCGCAGCGACCAGGACTGCGCCATGCGCACGAGCGCGTCGTAGATCGCGCTGTCGCCGTGCGGGTGCAGCTTTCCCATGACCTCGCCGACCACGCGCGCGGACTTCACGTAGCCGCGCTCGGGGCGCAGGCCCATGTCCTGCATCATGTAGACGATGCGTCGCTGGACGGGCTTGAGGCCGTCGCGGGCATCGGGAAGCGCGCGGGAGTAGATCACCGAGTACGCGTACTCGAGGAACGACGCCTCCATCTCGGCGCTGACGTCGATGTCGACGATCTGCGCGTCGGGCGCGTCGGACATCTGCCACCTCGTCTCTTCGGGGTCCGGATCCAGCCCGTATTGTCTCGCGTCCGTCGGACACGCGCGCACAGGCTCGCGGGGCGCCCTCCCGGACCGCGCATCGTCCCTGCGGACGGCGGGGGTCGGGTGCCCACGAAGGTGAGAGAATATCGGCCATGGCCCAGACCCTCGACCAGGCGGTGAAGATCGCGGGGTACTACCCGGCGCTCGCGACGTCCGTCCTCCGCTCCGCGATCGGCACCGAGACGGTGCTCGCGCACTTCGTCCACGCCGAGACCACGTTCGACGACCGCGAGGTCCGTCGGCACATGACCGTGCTGGTCATCACCGGCACGCGCCTGCTGCGCGTCCACATGGACGACGGCGCCGGCCACACCGGCGACGGCCGCCACGAGGCCTCCGCGACCGTGGAGACCACCGCGCTGTCCGCGATCCGCAACACCGCGATGACCCACGTGGTCCACGAGCCCGAGCGGTTCGGCGAGGGCGACCTGCCCAGCGAGCTCGTGCTCGCCGTCGGCGGATCCGTGCACTCGCGCGTGGACCTCGAGCCCGCCTCGTGCGGCGACGAGAGCTGCGAGGCGGACCACGGCTACACCGGCAACCTCACCTCCGACGACATCCTCGTGCGGGTGAGCCTCATCGCCGACGGCGAGGACTCGATCCGCGCGCTCCAGGACTTCTCCGCCGTGCTCCAGGGCGCGATCGGGGCCCGGGGGTGAACCCTGGCGACCGCCTGGCCGCGGCCGGGCTGTCACGTCCCGACTACGGAGGGCTCGAGCTCGGCGCGGTGCTGCCGGGAGCGCTCGCCGCGGTCGGGGCGGGCGAGGCGGTCGCCGCACGTGACGCCGAGGCCGACAGGATCCGGCTCGGCATCCCGCGGGCGGACCACGTGGTCGTGGTGCTGCTCGACGGGCTCGGCCACCACCAGCTCGACGCGCGCCGCGGCCACGCGCCGTTCCTGCGCTCGACCGAGTCCGGGATCATCACCGCCGGCTTCCCCACCACCACCGCGACGTCGCTCGCGCTGTTCGGCACCGGCCGCGCGTCGGGCGCGACCGGCATGACCGGGTACACCGCGCACAACCCCGCGACCGGCGAGGCCGCGAACCTCGTCTCGTGGGAGGGCGTGGGCGACCCCGACGACTGGCAGCGCGAGCCCTCGCTCATGCGCGTCGCGCACGAGGGCGGGCTCGCCGTCGCGTCGCTGGGCAAGCGCCGGTTCGCCGGCTCCGGGCTCACGCGGGCCGCGCTCGCCGGCGGCGACTTCGTCGGGGCCGAGCGGCTGTCCGACCGCGTCGACGAGGCCATCCAGCGGGCCCGCCGCCCCGGGCTCACCTACCTGTACTGGGGCGACATCGACGCGGCCGGCCACAAGCACGGCTGGCAGTCCGACGCGTGGGTCGCCGCGCTCGAGGACGCCGACCAGGAGCTGCGCCGCCTGCGCGCACGGCTGCCGCGTCACGCCGCGATGGTCGTCACCGCCGACCACGGCATGATCGACGTCAACGGCGCGCCGCGCTGGGACGTCGCCGGCACGCCCGCGCTCGCACGCGGCGTGCGCCTCGTGGCGGGGGAGCCGCGCGCGCTGCACCTCCACATGGACGATGCGGCGGAGGCGCCCGCGGTCGCGGAACGCTGGCGCGGGGTCCTCGGCGACCACGCGGCGGTGCTGCTGCGCGACGAGGCGGTCGGGCTGGGCCTGTTCGGGCCGGTCTCCGGCCACGTCGAGGACCGCATCGGCGAGGTCGTCGTGGCGATGGCGGGACGGGCGACCGTGGTCGACTCCCGCACGCAGTCGGAGCAGGCGCTCGGGCTGATCGGCGTGCACGGCTCGCTCACTCCCGAGGAGCTGCAGGTGCCGCTCCTCGTCGCCGGCGAGGCGTAGGGCGCGGGTTCTCTCAGCCCTGGTCGTTCTTGGCGCCGAAGACGATCTCGTCCCAGCTGGGGACCGACGCGCGTCCACGCTTGGTGGTGCGCCGCTCGGCGGGCTCCTCGCGCTTGGCGGCGGCAGGCTCGGGGGCGGGCGCGTCCTCGGCGCGGGTGCGGCTCGCGGACGGGCCGAAGCCGGTCTCGGCCTCGCGGGCGCGGCGAGCGGGCCCGAAGCCCTCGAACTCGTCCTCGTCGTCCTCCTCGTCCTCGTCCACCGTCTCGCGGGTGCCGCGACGCAGCTCGAGGTCGTCGAGGAGCAGCTCGGTCGGGCTGGGCTCGGCCTTGGGGGGAAGCGGGATCTCCTCGTCCGCCGCATCGTCCGCCGCGACCACCGGGACCGCGTCCGTGGCCGGGGCCGGCGGGCGCGTGGCCTGGAGCGGGCGCGCCGGGTCGTCCTCGTTCTCGCGGACGGCGCTGAGGTGGCGGCGGGGGATCGGGACGTCGAGGAGCTCGGTCTCGGAGAGCCAGCGGGCCTCCTCGTCCTCGGCGGTCACGGTGCGTGCGGTGTGGTCGAACGTCCACAGGGCGCGCACGCCGCGGCCCGACACGCGGTAGTCCGCGGCGACCTTCCACGGCTCGTCGACCTCGCGCCAGGCGTCCCACTCGACGGACTCGGGGTCGACGCCACGGGCCGCGAGGCGGTCCGTCACGAGCTCGCCGAGCTGCGGGGCGCTCGGGTCGCGGCCGATGCGGGTGTCGCGCGCAAGATCCGCGATGTACTGGCGCTCGGCGGCGACCGGGCCCTCGTACTTCTCGATCCCGGCGAGGCTCATGCCCGTGAGCTCCGCGAGTTCCTGCGCAGTCAGGCCGGCGCGGATGCGCTGCTGGATCTCGCGCGGCGACATGGTGGGGGCCTCGGCCTCCTCGGGCGCCTGCGCGGCGGGCCGGGAGGGCCGGGTGTACCGGACGGCGTGGCGCAGCTCGTCGGTCAGGGGGAGCTCGAACCGGTCGCCCGACTCGGCCTCCACGACGAGGTGAAGGCCGTCCTCGGAGGGACCCACGAGGGTGAGGCGCGTCATGGCATCAGGGTGCCACGCGCGACCCCGACGTGACGCGCGACACCCCGGTTCACGCGGATTGCCCCCGCCCCTACGATGAGGCCATGACCACGCCGTCCGAGCTGCTCGACGTCGCCTCCGCGCTCGCCTCCGAGGCGGGCCGGCTCATCAACGAGGGTCGCGCCGAGGCGCGGGTCGCCCTCACCAAGTCGTCCGACGTCGATGTCGTCACGCAGATGGACATCGCCGCCGAGCGCCTGCTGCGGGAACGCCTCGCGGAGCTGCGGCCCGACGACGGCGTCCTTGGCGAGGAGGGCGACGACGTGGTCGGCACCTCGGGCATCACCTGGGTGGTCGACCCGATCGACGGCACCGTCAACTACCTGTACGGCATCCCGCACTACTCGGTGTCGGTCGCGGCCGTGAGCGGCCCGCCGCACCCGCACGCGTGGATCATCGAGGCGGGCGCCGTCATGGACGGCTCCGGGGTGCTCTGGACCGCCGCACGCGGGCAGGGGGCGTGGCGAGACGGACAGGCGCTGCGGAGGGACGATGCGCCGCCGCTCGACCGCACGCTGGTCGCCACCGGCTTCCAGTACATCGCGGAGCGCCGTGCGCTCCAGGGGCAGGTCGTGGCCCGCCTGCTGCCGCAGGTGCGGGACATCCGGCGGCTCGGATCGGCGTCGGTGGACCTCGTCCACGTCGCCGCGGGCCTGGTCGACGCCTACTACGAGCAGGGCCTGCACCCGTGGGACTTCGCGGCCGGCGCGCTCATCGCCGCGGAGGCGGGCGTGCGCGTGAGCGGGATGGACGGCGGTCCGGCGGACGGCGACATGCTCATCGCGGCGATGCCGGAGGCGTGGGACGCCCTCCGGGACGCCCTCGCGGGCGCGGGGGCCCGCCCGTTCTGAGACGGGCCGCGCCGCCGCGCCGGAGCCACAAGATGCGCTCCGCGCGCGAATGGGGCACAATGCGTCAGCCGCGCGGGAACAAAACGCCCCTGTGAGGCATTGAACCCCCGCAAGCATCGAGGAAGGGACGCAAGCCGCATGGCAACGGATTACGACGCGCCGCGCAAGACCGACGACGAGATCTCGGCCGACTCGATCGAGGAGCTCAAGGCTCGTCGGGCCGACAAGACCTCGGGAGTGGTCGACGAGGACGAGACCGAGGCGGCGGAGGGCTTCGAGCTCCCGGGCGCGGACCTGTCCGGCGAGGAGCTCTCGGTCCGCGTGCTGCCCGCGCAGCAGGACGAGTTCACGTGCATGTCCTGCTTCCTGGTGCACCACCGCAGCCAGCTCGCCAGTTTCAAGAACGACCAGCCGATCTGCTCGGAGTGCGCGGCCTGACGCATGGCCGACCTCGAGATCCTCGTCAGCACGACCGAGCCGGACGTGCCGCTCCCGCACTACTCCCACCCGGGTGACGCGGGCGCGGACATCACCACCCGCATCGACGTGACGCTCGAGCCGGGGGAGCGGGCGACCGTCCCCACCGGCCTCAAGATCGCGCTGCCGGACGGGTACGCCGCGTTCGTCCACCCGCGCTCCGGCCTCGCGGCCAAGCGCGGCGTGACGATCGTCAACGCGCCCGGCACCGTCGACGCCGGCTACCGCGGCGAGATCGCCGTGACCCTGCTCAACACCGACCCGCGCGAGACCGTCACGCTGTCCCGCGGCGACCGCATCGCCCAGCTGGTCATCCAGCGCGTCGAGCACGCCGCGTTCGTCGCGGTCGAGGCCCTGCCGGGCTCGCACCGCGGCGACGGCGGCTTCGGCTCGACCGGCGTGACCACCGCGGCGGCCGCGAAGTGACCGACACGCCGACCATCGCGATCGCGGAGGTCACGCCCCGCGGGATCGCCCGCGTGTCGGGCCGCGTCGTCGCGATCCAGGTCGAGCCGTCCGACGCGCCGCCGGCCTTCACCGTGCGCCTCGAGGACGGCACCGGCCGCATCGACGCCGTGTTCATGGGCCGACGCGAGGTCCCCGGCATCGAGCCCGGCACCCGCCTCAGCCTGGAGGGCCGCGTGTGCGAGACCGAGGCGCTCCCGCGCCTGTACAACCCCCGCTACGAGCTCGTCCCGAGCGCATGAGCGGCGAGCAGCCGGTCGCGGGCAGCCGCGCGGCGCGCCTGCTGGGCGGGGAGTCCTTCGACCTCCACGAGGCCATCGGCGGCTGGCGCGGGTTCGTCGAGTCCTCGCTGCCCGGCATCGTCTTCGTCGCCGCCTACCTCGTGTGGGGCGGCTTCCGCATCCCGGTCATCGCCGCGGCCGCCGTCATGGCGGTGCTGGTGCTCCTCCGGCTGATCCAGCGCACGCCCGTGGTCCAGGCCGTCTCGGGCGCGGTCGGCGTCGCCATCGGTGCCGTCTGGGCATGGCGCGCGGGGGACGCCTCGGGGTACTTCGTTCCCGGGCTGTGGCTCAACGCCGCGTACCTCGCGGGCATCCTCGTCTCCATGGCGGTCCGCTGGCCGGTCGTCGGCATCGTCGTGGGCCTCATCCGCGGCGAGGGCACGCACTGGCGCGAGGACCGCGCCGAGCGTCGCCGCTACCAGCTCGCGTCCGCCGTGCTCGCCGGCATGTTCGCGCTGCGCCTGCTCGTCCAGGTGCCGCTTTACCTCGCCGGCGCGGTCGCCGCGCTCGGCACCGCGAAGCTCGCGATGGGGCTGCCGCTGTTCGCCCTCACGCTGTGGGGCGTATGGCTGCTGGCCCGCGACGCAGGAGCTGCTCGAGAGACTCAGGATCCGCCTCCGACGACACGATGAACAGCAGCTCGTCGTGAGCCTCGAGCGTGTCGTCCGGGGTCGGCGCGATGGTGCGGTCGCCGCGGATGATGCACGCGAG
This sequence comes from Demequina litoralis, assembly GCF_030418455.1. GTDB lineage: Bacteria > Actinomycetota > Actinomycetes > Actinomycetales > Demequinaceae > Demequina > Demequina litoralis. The sequence goes on along the minus strand of NZ_JAUHPW010000001.1, from coordinate 370,597 downwards.
CACGATGTCGACGGGCCACTGGATCTCGCTGAGCGGCACGCCCACCACCGGGGACGATGCGGGCAGCGTCACCTCGACCATCGCGGCACCGGACTGGCGGAACGTGAAGACGCGGACGAGGTCGCCGATCGCGACCGCCTCCTCGACCATGGCGGTCATGATGCGCGGCGTCGACACGGCGACGTCGACGCCCCACTGCGTGTCGTACATCCACTCGTTGCGCGGGTTGTTGACGCGCGCCACGGTGCGCGGCACGCCGAACTCGGTCTTCGCGAGGAACGAGACGACGAGGTTGGCCTTGTCGTCGCCGGTCGCGGCGACCACCACGTCCATCGTCTCCACCTGCGCGTCGCGAAGCGCGGACATCTCGCAGACGTCGGCGAGCATCCACTCCGCCTCGGCGACCTGCGCGACGCGCATCGCGGCCGGGTTCGAGTCGACGAGCAGCACCTCGTGGCCGTGCTCGAGGAGGTCGCGCGCGATCGAGCGTCCCACCGAGCCGGCGCCCGCGATCATGACCTTCACTTCGACACCTCCGGGGAACGGCCCGTGACGCGGGCCGGGTCGGCGCCAGTCGCGGGCACCATCGTGAAGTACGCCTCGTCGCCCTCCTGGACCAGCGTGTCCGGGTCGGGCAGCAGCGGCTCGCCGAAGCGTACGAGGTACGCGACGCGCGCGCCGGCACGGCGCTCGAGCTCGGTGTAGCGGTGGCCCACCCAGCCGGAGTCGAGGGGCAGGCGGCTGAGGCTCACGCCCGCACTCGGGTCGTCGTACAGCGCGTCGGAGCCTCCGGGCAGGAGCCGCGACACGATCTGCGCGGCCGTCCAGGGCACCGGTGCGACCGTGGGGATCCCGAGCCGGCGGTAGACCTCCGCGCGACCGAAGTCCGCGATGCGGGCCACCACGTTGTCGATCCCGTAGGTCTCGCGCACCACGCGCGCCGCCAGGATGTTCGAGTTGTCGCCGTCGGAGACCGCGGCGAACGCGTAGGCGTCCTCGACCCCCGCGGACACGAGCGTGTCGCGGTCGAAGCCGATGCCCGTGATGCGTTGTCCCTCGAAGGTCGGGGGGAGCCGGCGGAAGGCGTCGCCCGACTGGTCGATCACCGCGACGGTGTGCCCGCGGGCCTCGAACTCGGTCGCCAGCGTCGCCCCGGTCCGGCCGCAGCCCATGATCACGATGTGCACGGCAACCCACGGTATACCCCTTGAGCCTAGGATGGTGCGACGTGCAGAGGTTTCTTGAGGGACTGAAACTGCTGGTGTTCGGGCGACCGATCGCGACCGAGCGCGCGCAGCGGATCGGGTTGAAGACGCGGCTGGCGCTGCCCGTGTTCGGCGCCGGCCTCCTGTCGACCGTGGCGTACGCCCCGGACGCGGTGGTCGACGCGCTCCGGAAGGGCGGCGTGCAGTCGACGCTCCCGGTGATGGCGGTCGCGGTCGTGGCGATCATGGTGCTGCTCGGCTTCGCGTACCGGTCCAACGTGCGCAAGCGGCCCGACGAGCGCGGCGACTACGGGCTCGTGTCCGACAAGCTCGGCCCCACGGCGGCGCTCATCACCGGCTCGTCGCTGCTGGTCGACTACATCTTCACCGTGGCGGTGTCGGTGGCGGCCATCGCGCAGTTCGTGGCGTACGTCGTCCCTGTCGTCGGCGACCGGCACACGCTGGTCGCGGTGGTGTCGATCGCGATCATGACGCTCGCGAACCTGCGCGGCATCCGCGAGCGCGCGCACGTGATGCTCGTCGTGTGGTTCGGCTTCCTGCTCGTGATCTTCCTCGTGATCGCCTTCGGCGCGAGCCGCGGGGACGTGGTGCCGCCCGCGAACCCGCCCGAGCCGACCTGGTCGTCGGCGATCGCCTTCGCCGGCGCGATCGCGTCCGGCGCGGTGATGCTCACGGGCATCGAGCACCTCGCCTCGTCCGCCCCCGAGCATGCGGAGCCGCGCGCCAAGCGCGCCGGCCGCACGCTCATCCTCGCCGTGCTCACCGGCGCGGCCGCGTTCCTCGCGGTGACGATCATGGTGTGGCGCTACCGCGTCTCGGGCTGGCAGTCGGGCCCCGTCCTGCTGCAGGCCACCGACCGCATCTTCGAGGCCGGCTGGACCGTGTGGGTGGTGGCGATCCCCGCCGTCGCGCTCCTCTACGCCGCGGCGTCGACGGTGTTCCGCCGCTTCTCGCGCCTCACGTCGTTCCTCGCGCGCGACGCCTACCTGCCGCGCCAGCTGTCCCAGCAGAGCGAGCGGCTGGTGTTCCGTGGCGGCGTGCTGTGGGTCGCGGGAGCGTCCGCGGCGATCGTGATCGCGACCGGCGCGCGCCTCGAGCAGCTGGTGCACATGTACCTCATCGGCGCGTTCGCGGCGATCGTGCTGAGCCAGGTCGCGATGGTGCGCCTGCAGTCGGGGCGCATCGCTGTCGAGCCCACCGGGCGGCCGCGCCTGCGGATGAAGGGCACGCGCGTGCTCCACATCGCCGCCGCGGTCGTGGCCGCGGCCGTGTGGATCGTCATCGCGGTGTTCAACTTCGCCGCGGGCGCGTGGTTCGCGCTGGTGCTCGTCGCGGGCCTCGTGCTGCTCATGCGCGGCATCCACTCGCACTACGCCGACGTCCGCCGCCAGCTCGCCATCCAGCCCAACGACCGCGCATCGTCCCGTCCGAGCGCGACCCACGGCATCGTGCTCGTCGCGCAGCTGCACCGTCCCGCGCTGCGCGCGATCGCGTACGCGAAGGCGGCCCGCCACTCGTCGCTCGAGGCCGTCGCGGTGCAGGTGGAGCCGGCGGCGACGCGCGAGCTGCAGCGCCGGTGGGGCGAGCTGCGGCTCGGCGTGCCCCTCGTGATCCTCGACTCCCCGTACCGCGACATGGTGGGCCCGGTGCTCGAGCACGTGCGCTCGATCCACCGCGTCTCGCCCCGCGACATGGTGGTGGTCTACGTGCCCGAGTACATCGTGGGACGCTGGTGGGAGAGGTTCCTCCACAACCGGGCGACCCTGCGGCTGCGTGCGCGGCTGCTGTCCGTGCCCCGCGTGGTCGTGTCCGCCGTGCCGTGGCACCTTCAGTCCTCGCTCGACACCGCGGAGGGCGCGGCGTTCACGCGCGAGCTGCCGCGGATCGCCGGCGCGGACGACGAGGCCGAGGAGGCGACGACCCGTGGGTGACCTGGTCCTGGAGATCGGCGCGGTCGCGCACGGCGGTCACTGCGTCGCCCGGCACGAGGGCCGGGTGGTGTTCGTGCGGCACGCGCTGCCAGGCGAGGTGGTCCGCGCGCGGCTCACCGAGGCGGGGGACGATGCGCGGCTGTGGCGCGCCGATGCCGTCGAGGTGATCGAGGCGTCGCCCGACCGTGTCGACTCGGCCTGGCCCGAGGCCGGCCCCGGCGGTGTGGGCGGCGGCGAGCTCGCGCACGTCGCGCTGCCGGCGCAGCGTCGCTGGAAGCATGACGTCCTGCGGGAGGCGTTCGTGAGGTTCGCGGATCGCGAGTTCCCGGGCGAGGTGCACGCCGCCCCGGGCGACGACGAGCGCGGCGGGCTCGGCTACCGGACGCGCGTCACCACGGTGGCGGGCCCCGACGGCCGCGCCTCGATGCACGTGCACCGCTCCCGCGAGCTGCGCGCGCTGGACGCGCTGCCGATCGCGGCGCCGGCGCTCGAGGAGCTCGTGCTGGGCACGCGCTACCCGGCCGGAGCCCACGTCATGGGCGTGGCGCCCGGAGGCGAGGCGGCACGCCTCGTGGTCGACGGCACCCCGTGGCGCGCAGGACGGCCGGACCGTCGCGACAACGCGCCCCGGCGGGTGCGCGAGGCCGTCGCGACGGGCACGGGGGAGTGGACCTACCAGGTGGACGTCGAGGGGTTCTGGCAGGTGCACCGGGAGGCGCCCGCGGTGCTGGTCGAGGCCGTGCTCGGCAGGCTGGGCGATGCCCGCACGGTGCTCGACCTCTACGCGGGGGCAGGGCTGTTCACCGTGCCGCTCGCATCCGCGGGACGCCGGGTGACGTCGGTCGAGGCGGACGCACGCGCCTCGCGCGACGCCCGCCGCAACGTCCACGGGCTGCCCGACGCGCGCATCGTCCACGGGGACACCCGCGCGTTCCTCGAGTCCGGACCGGAGGCTCCGGACGCGATCGTGCTCGACCCGCCCCGGTCGGGAGCGGGCGGCAAGACCGTCGACGCGCTCGCGGCAGTCGGGGCGGACCGCCTGGTGTACGTCGCGTGCGACCCCGTGGCGCTCGCGCGCGACACCGCCCTGCTGGCGCACCACGGCTACGCGCTCGAGGATGCCGAGGCCTTCGACCTGTTCCCCATGACGCACCACGTGGAGACGGTCGCGACGTTCGTGCGGGGCTGATCAGGGCACGCGCGACCGGGCGTCGAGCTCCTTGAGGGCGGCCTGGTAGGCGGCACCGTACTGGTAGTCGCTGTGCTGCATGGTGATACGCCGGCCGTCCGTCTCGAGCACGTACGGCTCGGGACCCTCCGGGTCCGCGGTGGGCTTGTTCTCGATGTTGAGCTCTCCGAGGCAGCCGATCGGATGGCCGAGAGGGTCGGTGAGCCGGTACAGGTTGAGCCAGCGCGCGGGCCGCGGGGTGCCGTCCGCCGCGGCATCGCCCGTGAGCGAGGCTCTCAGCTCGGTGAAGCGCACGGGGTTGTAGATCCGTGGGAAGAGCCAGCGGTAGTGGACGTCGAGCAGCTGCCCGTAGGTGAGCAGCGACACCGTCGTGGTCTCGGGCAGAGATGCGGGCTTGGCCCCTGAAGGCGGTCTGCGAAGGATCCGCTCGACCACCGGAACGGAGAAGATCGCGCCTTGGCTGTGCGCGCTGACCACGATGTGACGGGCGCCGCCTGCCTTGGCCAGCTCGCCGATCCGGTCCACCAGCTCCGGGATGGTGGTGTCCGTGTACGGGGCGGGCGACCACGGGTGGAAGGCGCGCGGCCACAGGCTGACGAGGTCCCACACCACGCCCACCTGGCGCCGCGCGCCGCCGTCGCTGGACCCCGACCGCATGAAGGTGAGGACCCAGCCGATCGGCGCGAGGAAGGCCACCCACACTGCAAGCTGCGTGAACCGTTCGTCCGCCTGGTCGCCGAGGATCCACCAGGTGCCCCCCGCGAACACGGCGCCGACCACCACCGCGACGGCCACACCTGCTCGGTTCGCGGGGGCCAGACCGGAGGCGAGCGCGCCGACGACGACGGCGACGAGGATCCACCCCGCGGCGGTCCACGCGAGCTCGCCTCCACGCACGGGCGGAGGGAAGGCGTCGGTTCCGCCGATCGCCACGTTGCCGAGGACGGCGATGACCACTCCGCCGACCGCGAAGGCCGCCGCGCCCGTCATGATCACCCCGCGCGCCCGGGCGGCGACGGCGCGCAGACGCATGAACCATGCGGGGCTCGACAGCCGCCTGAGCACGGGCCATTGCGCCAGCACCGCCGCGAGCGTGACGAGCACGGCGCCGAAGCCGAGGACGGCGAGGGTGGACGTGAACGCCGTCGGTGCGACCCCGGTGCCCGGGGGCGCGAGCACCTTGGCGAGGAACACGCCGCCGCCCGACACGGCGGTGATCGCCGTACCGAACGCGACCACCTGGAACGCGCCCGCGAAGAGCCGACCCCGCCACGGGCCGTGGCGCGGCGCCGCCACCATCTCGACGAGGAGCAGCACGACCACGGCGCCCACGATGATGACGAGCACACGCTGGAACGCGGCGGTGGCGCCCTCGGTGGCGGTGCCTCCGGCGAGCACGCCGACGGCGACGGTCGCGACGATCGTCACGCCCCACGTGGCGCGGCCGACCGCGGTGCGCCAGGCGTCCGGGACGAGGCGCCCGAACGCCGAGAAGGCGAGCATCCACGCAAGGCCGCCTCCCAGCATCGTCCAGCCGATGATGCGCGCCGTGGTGGCGGCGGCGCCCTCGCCGTGGCTGGTCGCGTACAGGGTGAGCAGCGCGCCCGCACCGGTCGTCGTGTGGATCCAGGACAGATGCCGCACGACGGGAGCGGCGCTCCACAGCGCCCACGTGCCGAGCCCGGCCCGCTGAGGCGCCGCGGGCGGGGTGCGGACGAGCGCATCGCGCGCGGTGGCGCCGTAGGTCTCGCCGCCCTCGGGGTCGTCGAACCGGGCCAGCAGGTGGGACATCTGGCGACGGCGCGCGATCCAGGCCCATGCCGCCATCGCGACGATCGCGACGCTCAGGCAGATCGGGTCGCGCCATCCGGGCGCGACGTCGGCCCACCCGAAGCGCGCCGGGAGCGACGTGAGCGCGAGCGCGCACAGCCACTGCGCACCCAGGACCGCGTACGCGGTGAGAGCCAGGGCGATGAGACGGGCCGCGAGCGTGTGGATGATGTCGCGCGTTCCTCCGCCCCCAGCAGCCGGCGCGGTCGGTGCGCCGTCGGCGTCGTCGCGGACGCCTGGCATCATCCACCCGGCGACGTTCATCAGAGCGAACGGCAGGAGCAGCAGACGCAGCGCGGACAGGTACCGGCTCCCCGAGGTGAGGCCGCCCCAGGAGTACGCCTCGACGATGCCGGGACCGTCCTCGCCGGGCTTCGCGGTGCGCTCGTCCTTGCGCCGGAAGAAGCCGGTGACGGTGCCCAGACGGACGGCGAACGCGCCGTCCTTGAGCAGCGACTCGGGCGGCGTGCCGGACACGCCGTGGATGCGCAGCTCGAGTGTGCCGTCCGGCACCTTCACGGGCCGGAGGTCCTCCAGTCCCCCCATGACCTCAAGCGTCGCACGAGCCGCCGACATCCTGCCAGGGAAGCGCCCGCATCGGACGTGCATCGGCGGCGCAACCTCGATGGCTAGGATGGCCCCAGACCCATCGCCGGGAGACCCCGCACCACGGAGGAGACGCATGAGCGCGAACAGCCTTGGATCCAAGTCGACGCTGAACGTTGGCGACAAGCAGTACGAGATCTTCCGACTCGACGCGGTCCCAGGGCTCGAGGGCCTGCCGTACTCGCTCAAGATCCTCGCCGAGGCGCTGCTGCGCACCGAGGACGGGGCGAACATCACCGCCGACCACGTCCGCGCGCTCGCGGGCTGGGAGCCCACCGCGGACCCCGACACCGAGATCCAGTTCACGCCCGCCCGCGTGGTGATGCAGGACTTCACGGGCGTGCCCTGCGTCGTCGACCTCGCGACGATGCGCGAGGCGGTGAGCGAGCTCGGCGGCGACCCGACCGTCATCAACCCGCTCGCGCCCGCCGAGATGGTCATCGACCACTCGGTGGTCATCGACATCTTCGGCCGCGGCGACGCCCTCGAGCGCAACACCGACCTCGAGTACGAGCGCAACCGCGAGCGCTACCAGTTCCTCCGCTGGGGCCAGACCGCGTTCGACAACTTCAAGGTGGTCCCGCCGGGCACCGGCATCGTCCACCAGGTCAACCTCGAGTACCTGGCGCGCGGCGTCATGACGCGCGACGTCGACGGCACCACCCAGGCGTACCCCGACTCGTGCGTCGGCACCGACTCGCACACCACGATGATCAACGGCCTCGGCGTGCTCGGCTGGGGCGTGGGCGGCATCGAGGCCGAGGCGGCCATGCTCGGCCAGCCCGTGTCGATGCTCATCCCCAAGGTCGTGGGCTTCAAGCTCACCGGCGAGATCCCCGCCGGCGCGACCGCCACCGACGTGGTGCTCACCATCACCGAGATGCTCCGCCGTCACGGCGTGGTCGGCAAGTTCGTCGAGTTCTACGGCGAGGGCGTGGGCGCGGTGCCGCTCGCCAACCGCGCGACCATCGGCAACATGAGCCCCGAGTTCGGCTCGACCGCCGCGATCTTCCCGATCGACGCCGTCACGGTCGACTACCTGCGCCTCACCGGCCGCTCCGAGGAGCAGGTCGCGCTCGTCGAGGCGTACTGCAAGGAGCAGGGCCTCTGGCACGACCCGACCCGCGAGGCCGCGTACTCCGAGTACCTCGAGCTCGACCTGTCGACCGTGGTGCCGTCCATCGCCGGCCCGAAGCGCCCGCAGGACCGCATCGAGCTCACCGCCGCCAAGTCGGCGTTCGGCACCTCGATCCTCGACTACGCGCAGCACGAGGAGCTGCACGGTCTCGACGAGTCGGTCGAGGAGACCTTTCCGGCCTCCGACCCGATCGCCGCCGAGGCCCACGCGGACGACGCGCCCGAGCCGGCCCACGCATCGTCCGTCGCGACGAAGACGCGCCCGCACAAGCACGTGCCGCTCACGATGGCCGACGGCACCGAGACCGCGCTCGACCACGGCGCCGTGGTGATCGCCTCGATCACCTCGTGCACCAACACGTCGAACCCGTCGGTCATGCTCGCGGCCGCGCTGCTCGCGCGCAACGCCAACGAGAAGGGCCTGAAGTCGAAGCCCTGGGTCAAGACCTCGATGGCGCCCGGCTCGCAGGTGGTCACCGACTACTACGAGAAGGCCGGCCTGTGGCCCGACCTCGAGGCGCTGGGCTTCCACCTCGTTGGCTACGGCTGCACCACGTGCATCGGCAACTCGGGCCCGCTGCCGCAGGAGGTGTCGGACGTCGTCAACGACAACGACCTCGCGGTCGTGTCGGTCCTCTCGGGCAACCGCAACTTCGAGGGCCGCATCAACCCCGACGTGAAGATGAACTACCTCGCGTCGCCGCCGCTGGTCATCGCCTACGCGCTGGCCGGCACGATGGACCACGACTTCGACACCGAGCCGCTCGGCACGGACACCGAGGGCAACGACGTGTTCCTGCGCGACATCTGGCCCGACGCGGCCGAGGTCGAGTCGATCGTCGGCTCGTCCATCACGCAGGAGATGTTCGAGAAGGACTACGCGGACGTGTTCGCGGGAGACGCGCGCTGGCAGAACCTGCCCACGCCCGCCGGCAAGACCTTCGAGTGGGCCGACGACTCGACCTACGTGCGCAAGCCCCCGTACTTCGAGGGCATGGGCCTCGAGCCGGAGCCCGTCCAGGACATCGGGGGTGCCCGCGTGCTCGCGCTGCTCGGCGACTCGGTCACCACCGACCACATCTCGCCGGCCGGCTCGATCAAGGCGGACAGCCCCGCGGGCATCTACCTCGCCGAGCACGGCGTGGAGCGCCGCGACTTCAACAGCTACGGCTCGCGCCGCGGCAACCACGAGGTGATGATCCGCGGCACGTTCGCGAACATCCGCCTCAAGAACCTGCTCCTCCAGAAGGAGGACGGCTCGGTGGTGGAGGGCGGCTTCACGCTCGACCACCTCACCGGCGAGCAGACCACCATCTACGACGCCTCGGTCGCATACCAGGCCGCCGGCATCCCGCTCGTGGTGCTCGCGGGCAAGGAGTACGGCACCGGCTCGTCCCGTGACTGGGCCGCCAAGGGCACGCGCCTGCTCGGCGTGAGCGCGGTGATCGCCGAGAGCTTCGAGCGCATCCACCGCTCGAACCTCATCGGCATGGGCGTCCTGCCGCTCCAGTTCCCGGCGGGGGAGAGCGCCTCGTCGCTCGGCCTCGACGGCACCGAGACGTTCGACATCGTCGGCGTGTCCGCCTTCTCGGCGGGCGAGCACCCGCGCACCCTCCCGGTCAAGGCGACCAAGGCCGACGGCTCGGTCGTCGAGTTCGACGCGGTCGTGCGCATCGACACCCCCGGCGAGGCGGACTACTTCCGCAACGGCGGCATCCTCCAGTACGTGCTGCGGTCGCTCGTGTCCTGAGCGCCGCTTGGCTTCGGTGGCCCCGTCCGGCATGCGCCGGGCGGGGCCGCCGGCCTTCCGGGCCGGGCGCGCCGCGCATCGTCCCGGCACGATGCTCGCCGCACCTCACCCGGCAGCGTCGCCGGGCGGCGGGACCGGAAGGCCGTACAGTGGAACGTCAACAGCAGTGAGGAGCAACGGGTGCTGGAGCGCATCGGGTCGCCGCGGGATCTCCGCGGGCTGACCTACGAGGAGCTGGCCGAGCTGTCCGCGGAGATCCGCGACTTCCTGGTCGACAACGTCTCCCGCACGGGCGGCCACCTGGGTCCCAACCTGGGCGTCGTCGAGCTCACCATCGGCATCCACCGGGTGTTCCACTCGCCGCACGACTCCATCGTCTTCGACACGGGCCACCAGGCGTACGTGCACAAGCTGCTCACCGGCCGCCAGGACTTCTCGACGCTGCGCCGCCGCGGCGGGCTGTCGGGCTACCCGGACCGTCAGGAGAGCGTCCACGACATCGTCGAGAACTCGCACGCCTCGACGGCGCTGTCGTGGGCGGCCGGCATCGCGCGCGGGCACACGATCAAGGGTGAGACCGGCCGCAGCACCATCGCGGTCATCGGCGACGGTGCGCTCACGGGCGGCATGGCCTGGGAGGCGCTCAACTCGCTCGGCGCCTCGCAGGACCGGGTGGTCGTCGTGATGAACGACAACGGCCGCTCGTACGCGCCCACCATCGGCGGCCTCGCGCGCAAGCTCGACACCATCCGCACGGACCGCCGCTACGAGGAGTTCCTCGGCTGGGGCAAGCGGACCTTCCAGAACCGCGGCCCGTTCCGCAGCTTCATGTACTCGTCCGTGCAGCACGGCAAGCGCGCCCTCAAGGGCCTGCTCACCGAGGACGGCGTGTTCGCGGACCTCGGCCTCAAGTACATCGGCCCGATCGACGGGCACGACCTTCCGCAGGTCGAGCGCGCGCTCCAGCAGGCCCACGACTTCGCCGGGCCCGTCATCGTGCATGTGCTCACCGAGAAGGGGCGCGGCTACACGCCCGCGGAGCAGGACGTCGCCGACCGCTTCCACGCGGTCGGCAAGATCCACCCCGAGACCGGGTTGCCCATCGAGCCGTCGCGCTTCGGGTGGACGTCGGTGTTCGCCGACGAGATCCTCGCCGTCGCCGAGGAGCGTCCCGACGTGGTCGCGCTCACCGCGGCGATGCTCGCCCCGGTGGGCCTGCAGCCGTTCGCCGACGCGCACCCGGACCGTGTCATCGACGTCGGCATCGCCGAGCAGCACGCGGTGACCAGCGCCGCGGGCCTCGCGTACGCGGGCCTGCACCCCGTGGTCGCCGTCTACGCGACCTTCCTCAACCGCGCGTTCGACCAGGTCCTCATGGACGTGGCGCTGCACGGCGCGGGCGTGACCTTCATGCTCGACCGCGCCGGCATCACGGGCGACGACGGCCCCAGCCACAACGGCATGTGGGACATGGCGCTGCTGCGTCACGTGCCCGGCCTGCAGCTCGCGGCGCCGCGCGACGCGGACACGCTGCGGCAGGCCTTCCGCGACGCGATCGACGTCGACGACGCGCCCACCGTGGTGCGGTACCCCAAGGGCGCGGTCGGCGACCCGATCCCCGCGATCCGTGAGGTTGGCGGGCTCGAGGTGCTCGCGGAGCACGGCGACGCGCCGCGGGTCGTGGTGGTGGGGCTCGGCTCGATGGCCGCGACCGCGATCGAGGCGGCCGACAAGATCGCCGCGGACGGCATCTCCACCCTCGCCGCCACCGCGACCTGGGTCCACCCGGTGCCGGAGGGGCTGTCCGGGCTGATCGGCGGCGCCGAGCTGGTCGTGACCGTCGAGGACGGGCTCACCGACGCGGGCATCGGCCAGGAGTGGGCGAGCTTCGCGCGGCTCCAGGGCCTGAGCGCCGAGTGGTCCCACCACGGCATCCCGCGCGAGTTCCTCCAGCACGCCTCGCGCGCGCAGCTGGTCGAGGACCTGGGCCTCGACCCCTCGGCCATCGCCGACGACACCCTGGCGCGGCTCGACCAGGACTGAGCGGGTCCTCCGGGTTCCACTCCGCGCGGCCGGCGCCCGGGCACCGCGGCGCTATTGGTACCAATCGGCACGTTCGAGGGATGCCTCGTCCCGAGTGGTACCAATCGGTACGTTCGGGGGCCGCCTCGTCCCGAGTGGTACCACCGGGGCGTGTCGCGCGGCGGGACGATGCGGCGGGGCCTAGCCCTCCGACGGCACCTGCGCCTCGGCGAAGGCCGCGGAGAGCTCGGGCGCGACCAGGTCGATCTGCCACGCACGGGCGCCGCGGCCCGCGAGGAACGCGCGGATCCACTCCTCGCCGCCGTCGGCGTACTCCCAGCACGTGCGGCGCAGCGCGTCGGGCTGGAGGAGGTTCTCGGCGGGGACCGCGTGGCGGTCGACCAGCGCGGCGATGCGCTCGCGCGCGACCGTGAGCCGCGCGAAGGCCTCGGGGCGCTTGTCCTTCCACACCCGCTGCTGCGGCGGGCCGTCGCCCTGGGGCGCGCGCCGCGAGGGCAGGGCCTTGTCGGGCAGCGCCATGGCCTCCTCGACGGCCTTGTACCACTGGGGAGCGCGGCGCTTGGTGCCCTTCGACTGGTACTCGCGGACGCCCAGGAGCGCGTCGAGCGAGGTGGGCTTGGCCAGCGCGGCGGCGACGATGGCCTGGTCGCGCAGCACGCGGCCGGGGGAGACGTCGCGGCGGCGGGCCTCCTTGTCGCGGGCCTCCCACATGGAGCGGACGATCGCGAGGCCGCGCTGGTCGCGGACCTGGTGGCTGCCGGACGTGCGGCGCCACGGCTCCTCGCGGGGCTCGGGCGGCGGGGCGAGGCGGACCGCCTCGAACTCCTGCTCGGCCCACTCGAGCTTGCCGGCGGCCTCGAGGTGCATGGCGAGCCTGTCGCGCAGGTCGAGCAGCACCTCGACGTCGAGCGCCGCGTAGACGAGCCAGTCGTGGGGGAGCGGGCGCGTCGACCAGTCCTGAGCCGAGTGCTCCTTGGCGAGCGCGAAGCCGAGCTCGCGCTCGACCACGGCGGCGAGGCCCACGCGGGGCCAGCCGAGCAGGCGAGCGCCCAGCTCGGTGTCGAAGACCTTCGCGGGCGTCATCCCGAGCTCGCGCATGCCGGGCAGGTCTTGGCTCGCGGCGTGGAACACCCACTCCGCATCGCCGAGGGCCTCGCCGAAGCTCGACAGGTCCGGTAGCGCGGCGGTGTCGATGAGCGCGATGCCGGCGCCGGCGCGCTTGAACTGCGCGAGGTAGGTGCCCTGGCCGTAGCGGAAGCCGGAGGCGCGCTCGGCGTCGGCGGCGACCGGGCCGGTGCCGGCGGCGAAGGCGGCGCAGGCCTCGGCGAGCGCCTCGGGGGTGTCGATGATCGGCGGCACCCCGTCCGCGGGCTCGGTCAGCGGGATGGCGACGGGCGCATCGTCCTCCGGGGACGACGCGGCGGTGGGCTCGGTCACAGGGTCCTTCCCGGCAGCGTGCGCACGCCATCGGGCGTCGGGGGGACGCCGGCGCATGCGGCCATGAGATCCGTCCACGCCGCGATGTGCGGGGCCAGATCGGTCGTGGTGGGCGTCCACGACGCCCGCAGCTCGATGCTGACCTCGTCCGGTCGGTCGGACATCTCTCCGAACGACGTCGAGGTCACCTTGGTCACGGTACCGCCGCGGGCGCGGTGGGGCGCGCCGGCGAGGGAGTCCGACAGCCACGACCACGCGACGTCGCCCCACAGCTCGTCCCGGCCGACCTCGGGGTCGGCCGACGCCTTCACCAGGGCGACGATGCGCATCGTCCCCTCCCAGGCGGCCTGGCCGTCGGGGTCGTGGAGGATCACGAAGCGCCCGGAGGCTTCCTCGCCCTCGACCTCGCCGCTGATGGCCGCCGCGTACGGCGCGATGCGGTGCGGGGCGGGCACCTCCGTCAGCCGGACGGAGGGATGGGTGGGGGCGTCGCGCAGCGACAGGAGCGCCTCGCGGAAGTCCGCGGGCGCCTCGCTGAGGTCGCTGGCCATAACCGGAGCCTATGCCCCGTGCCTGGCACGGGACGCGTACGCCACGCACGGTGCGAACGTCTAGGCTGGCCCCGTACCCCGGCAACCTCCCTTGAAGGATGGACGATGGCGCTCGCTCAGATCGGTGTGACCGGCCTCGCGGTCATGGGCCGCAACCTGGCCCGCAACTTCGCACGCAACGGCTTCACGGTGGCGGTGCACAACCGCTCGCCGCAGAAGATGCACTCGCTGCTCGAGGAGCACGGGGACGAGGGCGAGTTCATCGGTTCCGAGACGCTCGAGGACTTCGTGGCCTCGCTGCAGGTGCCGCGCACCGTCGTGATCATGGTGCAGGCGGGCGGCCCGACCGACGCCGTCATCGACCAGCTCACGGGCCTGCTCGAGAAGGGCGACATCATCGTCGACGCGGGCAACGCGCTGTACACCGACACGATGCGCCGCGAGAAGGACCTCGCCGCCAAGGGCCTGCACTTCGTCGGCTCCGGCGTCTCCGGCGGTGAGGAGGGCGCGCTGCTCGGCCCGTCGATCATGCCCGGCGGCCCCGCCGAGTCCTACGTGACCCTCGGCCCCATCCTCGAGAAGATCTCCGCCAAGGCCGAGGACGGCACCCCGTGCTGCGTGCACATCGGCCCCGACGGCGCCGGCCACTTCGTCAAGATGGTGCACAACGGCATCGAGTACGCCGACATGCAGCTCATCGGCGAGGCGTACGACCTGCTCCGCACCGGCCTCGACCTCGAGCCCGCGGAGATCGCGGACATCTTCGCCGAGTGGAACCAGGGCGACCTCGAGTCCTTCCTCATCGAGATCACCGCCGAGGTGCTGCGCCAGACCGACGCGCGCACCGGCAAGGCGCTCGTCGACGTTATCAAGGACGAGGCGGGCCAGAAGGGCACCGGCCGCTGGACCGTGAAGTCCGCGCTCGACCTGGGCGTGCCCGTCACCGGCATCGCCGAGGCGACCTTCGCCCGCGCCATCTCGTCGCAGGTCGCGCAGCGCGCGGCCGCCCGGGACGTGCTGACGGCGTCGACCGGCGACTTCCACATCAACAACCGCGAGGGCTTCATCGAGGACGTGCGCCTCGCGCTGTACGCCTCGAAGGTGGTCGCGTACGCGCAGGGCTTCGACCAGATCCGCGCGGCGTCGGAGGAGTTCGGCTGGGACATCACGCTGGGCGACATGGCCAAGATCTGGCGCGCGGGCTGCATCATCCGCGCCCGCTTCCTCGACCGCATCACCGATGCGTTCACCCGGGACGCCGACCTGCCGACGCTGCTCGTGGACCCGTACTTCTCGGACACGATCGCGGACGGCGTGGGCGCCTGGCGTCGCGTGGTCGCGCAGGCCGCCCTCACCGGTGTGCCGGCCCCGGCCTTCTCGTCGTCGCTGTCGTACTACGACTCGCTGCGCGCGGAGCGCCTGCCCGCGGCCCTCATCCAGGGCCAGCGCGACTTCTTCGGCGCGCACACCTACAAGCGCGTGGACGTCGAGGGCACGTTCCACACGCTGTGGTCGGGCGACCGCACCGAGGTCGAGGCCTGATCCTCTGATCGCTCCCGGACGGGGCGTCGGCTGCGGCCGGCGCCCCGTTCCGCATTGCGGGGACGATGCGCGCGTCCGGGAGGGGACGAAGGTCCCGTTAGTCTGGGCGCCGTGAGCATCGAGCTGGTCGGGCGCAGGCCCGAGGTCGCCCCCGAGCAGCTCATCGCCGCGCTCGTTCCGCCGCCGCACTTCGCGTCCGCGTCCTTCGACACGTACGTGCCGGATCCGGCGCACCCGTCGCAGGGCGCCGCGCTCGCCGAGGTCCGCGAGTTCGCGGCGCCGCACACGCGACGGTTCCGGGCACGCAAGGGGCCCGGCATCGGGCTGTACCTCGACGGCGGGTTCGGCGTGGGCAAGACCCACCTGCTCGCGTCGCTCGCGCACGCGCTCGGTCCGTCGCGCGCCGCCTTCGGCACGTTCGTCGAGTACACCAACCTCGTGGGTGCGCTGGGATTCGTGAAGGCGCGCGAGGCGCTGTCGGCGTTCGCCGTCGTGTGCATCGACGAGTTCGAGCTCGACGACCCGGGAGACACGCTCATCATGGCGCGCCTCATGCGCGAGCTCACCGACGCGGGAACCTGCGTCGCGGCGACGTCCAACACCCTGCCCGATGCGTTGGGCGAGGGACGTTTCGCCGCCTCCGACTTCCAGCGGGAGATCCAGGCGGTCGCCCGCGTCTTCGAGACGGTGCGCATCGACGGGCCCGACTACCGGCACCGCGGTTCGCTGGACTTCCCGGCGCCGGCGTCGCCGGAGCTGCTCGACGAGCTCGCGGGCGGTCCGGGTGGGGCCGCGGCGGTGTGGTCCGATCTGGTCGCGGACCTCGTCAACGTCCACGCGTCCCGCTACGGCGCGTACGTCGCCGGGGTCGAGCGGCTCGCCCTCCGCGACGTCGCGCCGCTCGAGGACCAGAACCAGGCGCTGCGGGTGGTGGCGCTGGTGGACCGGTTGTACGACCGGGACGCCGTGATCGCGGCTTCGGGAGTGGCGCTCACGGAGCTGTTCACGCCCGACATGATGCGGGGCGGCTACCGCAAGAAGTACCTGCGGGCGCTGTCCCGTCTCGAGTCGATGGCGCACGCCGCGCTCGAGCACACCCGGCCCGTCTGAGCAGGGGTCGCGCCGCGCGCACCGTGCGCGCGTGCGGGCGACGCGGCTATCGGCCGGCCGGCCGCCGTCGTCGCCTACCCGGCCACCGCATCGTCCACCGGCAGGAGCGCCCGGAAGCGCGCCCGCTCCGCCCCGACGTCGAAGGTGGCCTCGGGCCAGGAGAGGTGCAAGTCCTCGAGCGTGTCGACGAGCAGCTGCGTCACCGCGAGTCGCGCGTACCATTTGCGGTCGGCGGGGACCACGTGCCACGGGGCCGAGGACGTCGAGGTGGCGTCGAAGACATCCTGGTAGGCGTGCATGTACTCGTCCCAGCGCTCTCGTGCGTCGAGGTCGCTCGGGTCGTACTTCCAGAACTTCTCCGGGCGCTCGAGACGTTCCCCGAGGCGCGCCAGCTGCTCCTCCGGCGAGATCATCAGCGCGATCTTCACCACGGTGATGCCTGCGGCCTCGGTCTCGCGCTCGAAGCGGTTGATCTCGGCGTACCGGTGCTGCCACGGATCGCCCTCGACGAGCCTCGCGACCCGCGCGACGAGCACGTCCTCGTAGTGCGAGCGGTCGAAGACCCCGATGCGCCCCGGGCGGGGGAGGGCGCGCCGCACGCGCCACAGGTAGTGATGCTGGAGCTCCTCCGGCGTGGGCGCGCCGAACGACCTGACCGCGACGCCCTGCGGGTCGACCATGCCGAGCACGTGGCGTGAGATGCCTCCCTTCCCCGACGTGTCCATGCCCTGGAGGACGAGCACCACGGCGCGGCCGCCGCCGGAACGCCCCTCCGCGTACAGCATCTCCTGGAGGTCCGACAGCCGTTCGCCGAGCCGCGCCCGCGCCGCCTTGCCCTCGACCTTGCCGCCGGTGAAGCCGGGTGTGGCGCGGGTGTCGAAGGTTCCGAGGTCGAAGCCCTCGCCCACGCGCAGGATCTCCGACGGCCGATCCCGCCAGCCTGTCTCCGTCATGGCAGCCCCCTCGATGCCTGTTGCCGCCACGATAACCACGCCCTGCGGGTCGCGGCAGGGCGGCGGTCCTGCTAGACCGGGAGGTGGGGCGCATCGGCGCCTCTTCGGGGGGTGAGCGGTGATGAGCAGCAACACGGGCGCGAACGCGGGGTGGGGCGGCACCTACTTCCTGGCGATCGTCGGGTCGGCGGTGTGGTTCTGGCAGCAGGCGGACGGCTTCTGGGAGCACGTCGGCGCGCTGCTGCAGGCGCTGGTGTGGCCCGCGTTCCTGATCTACGACGTGTTCGAGGCGCTGAACGCGTAGCCTCGCGGGTGCCGGGTCGGGGCCTGGGGGCGGTGGCTCCGTGCCCGCTGGGTGCGCGTCAGTCGCCTCGCTGTCGTGTCCCCGCGTCCGCGCGTGCTCGGGCGGGGTGATGTCCACAGGCCGTGTCGGGGTGGAAACTGTCCACATACCTGGGGTGATGGTTTCTGGGCGTTGTCTGACCCTCGTGGTGGACTTGTCGCATGGAGTTCTCGGTGCTGGATGTCGCGAAGGGCTTGGTGCCGCTCAAGCCCTTCGAGCAGCGCGACCTGCGCACCCTGTCCGAGGACGAGCTCGCGACCGCGTTGGAGGTCGCGGGCAAGCTGGCGCGGCTCGCGGACGTGCCGGGGGTGATGCTCGCGGCCGAGGCGGAGCGGCGCTCCAAGGACAAGCCCGGTGGCGGGATGGCGCGCAGGCGCGGTCACCGCAACGCCAACGGGATGGTCGCGAAGAAGCGGGGCGGGTCGGCCGGGCAGGCACGTGATGCGATCGTCACGGGCCGGCTGTTCGACAACGGCGACGACGACGGTGACGATGCGGGCGGTGCGGGTGGCGCGGGCGCCGGCGGTGGTGGCGGTGCCGGCGGTGGTGGCGCGAGCAGCAGCGGCGGCGCCGGGGATGGTGCCGGTGCACGCGGGAGCGGTGAGACGCCGAGGTTCGGGCATGTGGCGGCCGCGGTGAGGGCGGGCGACCTGTCGGCGGCGCAGGCGGCGCTGGTGATCGACACCCTCGAGGCCCTCGAGGGTGCGGGCGAGGACGTCGAGAAGGCGCTGGTCGCGAAGGCGTTGAAGCTGTCGTTGGCGGATCTGCGCAAGGCATGCCTGGAGCTGCGGGCCCGGTGGGACCAGGGCCGGTGGGAGGAGCGGGAGAAGCGCCAGCGCGCCGAACGCTACCTGTCCCTCACGGAAGGCGCCGACGGGATGGTGCGGATCTCGGGCCTGCTGGATCCGGCATCGGCGGCACCGCTCAAGACGTGGTGCGACGCACAGGTCAAGGACGCGTTCCGCAAGCGCCGCGACGAAGGATTGGGGGCGGCCCCTCCGGGGGAGGCGGGCCGGATCCGCGTGGACGCGCTGGTAGACCTCGCCCGTCACGGGATGCGCTGCGACCAGCCCGGCTCGGGGGTGTCGACCGAGGTCGTGATCCGCATCGACTACGACGCCCTCACCACCGGGGTGGGGCTCGGATCGTGCGACGCTGTCTCGACACCGCTGTCAGCCGGGCAGATGCGACGCATGATGGTCGACGCGCGGATGCTCCCCATCGTCCTCGGTGGCGGCTCCCAGGTCCTCGACGTGGGCTACGCCCGCCGATACTTCACCCCCGCCCAACGCCACGCGCTCGCCGAGAGGGACGGTGGATGCGCGTTCTGCCATGCCCCGGTGGCATGGTGCGACGCCCACCATATCGCCTGGTGGAAGCTGGACTCCGGCCCCACCGACCTGTCCAACGGGGTCCTCCTGTGCACACGCTGCCACCATCGGATCCACGACGACGGCTGGCAGGTCAAGGCCACCGCCACCGAGGTGTGGTTCATCCCGCCCGTCACGGTCGACCCCCTCCAACGACCCCGCCAAGGCGGCAAGGCAGCACTACGAATCGACATCACCGACATCCGCCCCACCGACCGCTCCGACCACCGCGACGACACCGGCACCACCGACCCACCCAGATGACCCCGCCCCGACGGCGCCCACCCCCACGGGAGGCGCCGCACCGGCATGCCCGGGTGGCCTCGCTCCAAGCTCGACGGGAAGAGCGGCGACGGCAGCTGAACCGGTGAAGCCAGCCGTGAGTCAGCCCTCGGCCGCCACCAGCGCCACGGCGTCAGGCGCGAGCACCAGGCCCTCCTCCGTGGCCTCCACGGACCCGAAGGTTGCGAGGGCCTCGGAAGGTGCCGCTACCAGCATCGGGGAGTCGGAGAGGTTGGCGTGCACCAGCACCGGCCCATGCATCGTCAGCTGGCGCGGGGCCTGCTCCGAGGCGCCAGCGGGGTACGCGGCCCAGGCCTCGGCCGAGAGGGTGAGCGCCCGCGCCGACATGACGGCGGCCACCCACTCCTCGATGAGCCGATGCGACGCGGACGCCGCCGACACCCCCGACCCGAGCTTCGAGCGGAGGAACGTCTGCCGGTCCTGGGGGTCGGGCACCTGGATCGCGCCGCCGTACAGCTCCTCCCAGCCGTGGCCCGCGAACTCGCTCATGCGCCCCTCGGACACGGCCGAGCCCAGCGGCTCGTCGTGGTCCGTGAAGAACATGAAGGGTCGTGTCTCCCCGTACTCCTCGCCCATGAACAGCATCGGGGTGAAGGGGGAGAGCAGCACGAGCGCGAGCGAGGCCGCCTGTGCGCCGGCCGACAGCCGCGAGCCCGGCCGGTCCCCGAGCGCGCGGTTGCCCACCTGGTCGTGGTTCGAGGCGAACACGACGAACCTGCGCCGGTCGGTGGACGCGGGCACCGGGGCGCCCCAGTCCTCGCCGCGGAAGGTCGAGTAGCCCCCGTCGTGGAGGAACACCTCGCGGTAGACCTTGTCGAGCACCTCGATCGACCCGAAGTCGCAGTAGTAGCCGTGACGCTCGCCCGTGAGGTACGCGTGCAGCGCATGGTGGACGTCGTCGGCCCACTGGGCCGTCATGCCGAGCCCGCCCTCCGAGGAGGGCGTCACCATGGCCACGTCGTTGAGGTCGGACTCCGCGGTGAGCGACAGCGGCCGCCCGAGCCGGGCCGCGAGCGCCGCGGTCTCGTCGGCCAGCTCGGCGAGGATGTGGCGCTCCGAGTCGTCCACCAGAGCGTGCACCGCGTCCAGGCGGAGGGCGTCCACGTGGAAGTCCGCGAACCAGCGCAGCGCGTTGTCGACGATGAAGCGACGCATGCCCTCCGCGGACGGCTGGTCGAGGTTCACCGCCCAGCCCCACGGGGTCTCGTGCGCGTCCGTGAAGTACGGCCCGTACTGCGCGAGGTAGTTCCCGTCGGGACCCAGGTGGTTGTAGACGATGTCCAGGCACACGCCCAGGCCGTGCTGGTGCGCCCGGTCGACGAAGCGCTGCAGGGCGGCGGGGCCGCCGTAGGCCTCATGCACGGAGTACAGCGCGACGCCGTCGTAGCCCCAGCCGCGGTTGCCGGGGAAGGCGGCGAGCGGCATGAGCTCGACCATCTGCACCCCGCGCGCGGCGAGGTCCCGCAGCTGGTGGCCGTCGATCGCGTCGAGCGTGCCGCCGGGGGTGAAGGTGCCCACGTGCAACTCGTAGTGGACCGCGCCGCGGGCGTCCAGGCCCGCCCACGCATCGTCGCCCCATGCGTACGCGGAGGCGTCGAAGGTCCGCGAGGGCCCGTGCACGCCGTGCGGCTGCCACGCGCTGCGGGGGTCGGGGAAGGGTCCGTTGCCGTCCACGACGAACGCGTAGTCGGTCCGCGCGGGCAGCCGCGGGCCCTCCCACCAGCCGTCGGCGGCGGGACGCATCGCGGCGGACACCGGCGCCTCCGCCGGGCCGATCCGGCACTCGACCTTGCTCGCGGCGGGCGCCCAGACCCGCACCGGCGCGTTCACACCCGCTCCAGGAGGGCGACGGGGTGGCTGCGCAGCAGCTGGGCGAGCGGTGCGGGTCCGCCCTCCACCACCTGGCGGCCGATGACGTCGCGCCAGTGCCCCTCGGGCAGCTGGACGGTGTGCTCGGACCAGCCGCCGAGCCGCTCGAGCTCGAGCCCCGCGCGGGTCACGACCGTGATGGCGACGGGCTCGTCGCTCACGGTGCGCGCGAAGACCACCGCATGACCCGAGGACGATGCGAGGGGCACGTAGCCGGAGTCGGCGCCGATGAAGGCCTCCGGGTGGTCGCGGCGGATCCGCAGGGCCGCCATGGTGACGAGCATCTTCTCCTCGGCGAGCCCGCGCGGCTTCGCGCGGCGGCTGAGCCGGCGCAGGGTCTCGCCGCGCAGGTCGAAGTCGACCGGACGGCGGTTGTCGGGGTCGACGAGGCTCGGCGCGAGCAGCTCGGTGCCCTGGTAGACGTCGGGGACGCCGGGGATGGTGAGCTGGAGCAGCTTCTGGCCGAGGATCGACGCGCGCACGCCGGTCGCGGTGAGCCGGTGCCAGCCGTCGACCGCCTCGCGCACCGCGGGGTCCCCGTGGGTGGTCTGCGCGAACCACAGCACCTGCGACTCGTAGGTCTCGTTGACCGACGTCCACGTGGTGTGCGACTTGGCCTCGCGCATCGCCTTGACGAGGTAGCCCTCGAGACGGTCCCACTCCATGAGCCCGTCCTCGTCCGAGGTGCCCACCAGGGTCTGCCACCAGAGGTTCTCGGTGCGGCCGTCCAGCTCCGCGGGCCGCAGCTCCTCGGTGATGGTGCGCAGGTGCTGGACCAGCTCGTCCCACTGGTCCGCCGCCTCGGACAGCACGCCGAGGCGCGCCCGCACGTCCTCCGAGCGCTTGGTGTCGTGGGTCGACAGGCACGTCATCGCGTGCGGGAAGATCTGCTGCTGCTCGTGCGCCCACGCGTGGAAGGCCGCCGGCGGCATCGCGAAGCGGCCCGCGGGGGAGCCGACCTCGCACAGCGGCAGCAGGTGCGTCCACCGGTAGTACGCGGTGTCCTCGACGCCCTTCGCCATGACCGCGCCGCAGGCCTGCTGGAAGCGGGTGATGAGCTCGTTGCGCTTCGCGTCCGTGGTGCGGCCGGCGGAGCCCACCTCGGCGCCCTTGAGCAGGTCCACCACGACGTCGAGGGTCTCGTACCGCTCGGGGTCCAGCACGCGGCGGGCGCGCTCGGCGGCATGGTCGATGACCTCGGCCGAGGCGGGGCGCGCCTTCTCGCCCGCGATGACGTACGCGCGGTAGCGGTCGAAGGTGACGAGGAGCGTGCGCAGGCAGTCGTAGAGCGAGCGCCACGTGTGGTCGCGCAGGCGCACATCGGTGGTGCAGACGTTGTGCGCGATCGTGGCGAGGCGGTGCACCTCGCTCGACAGCGACTCGCGGACGATCTCCCACTTGGCCGCGTCGATCATGTCGGGCAGCTCGCCCATCGCGTCTCCGGCGACCCGGTGGAGCGTGCCCGCAAGGGGGGCGGCGCCCGAGGGGTCGCGGAGCAGTGCGCCCACGCGCCACGATGCGTCGTAGCCGGTGGTGCCCGCGCAGCGCCACGTGGTGGGGAGGCGCTCCTCGTCCTCGAGGATCTTCTCCACGACGATCCAGGCGCCGTCGGTCGCCTCGGACAGGCGCGCGATGTAGCCCTCGGGGTCCGCGAGGCCGTCCGGGTGGTCGATGCGCAGGCCCTGCAGGGTGCCGTCGTTGACGAGGGCGACGATGCGCTCGTGCGTCGCGTCGAAGACGTCCTGGTCCTCGACGCGCACGGCCACGAGCGAGCCGACGTCGAAGAAGCGCCGGTAGTTGAGCTCCTCGTTGGCCACGCGCCAGTACGCGAGCCGATAGTGCTGCTCCTCGACGAGCGACGCGAGCGGCAGGTGCTCGGTGCCCGCGCGGATGGGGAACACGTGGTCCCAGTAGCGGAGCACCGGGACCTCGCCGCGGTCCTCGTGGCCCGGAACGACCATGTGCTCGACGGACAGCTCACCGGCGGACAGCACGGTGCCGATGCGCTGGCCCAGCACCGGCATGAGCACCGGCTCGCCGGACTCCCAGTCGACGTCGAACCAGTGCGCGAACGGGGACTCGAGGCCGTGCTCCAGCACCGACCACAGCGCCTTGTTGTGGAAGGCCGGGGTGGGCACCGCCATGTGGTTCGGCACCACGTCGGCCACGAGCCCGATGCCGCGCTCGCCGGCCTGCCACGAGAGGTTGCGCAGCCCCTGCTCGCCGCCGAGCACCTCGGCGATCCGCGAGTGGTCCACCACGTCGTAGAAGTGCGTGGACCCGGGCGCCGCGGTGAGGATGGGGGAGAGGTACAGGTGGGACACGCCCAGCGATGCGAAGTAGTCGAGGCGTGCCGCCGCGTCCGCGAAGGTGAAGTCCTCGCTCAGCTGCAGCCGGTACGTCGACACGGGTACCTGCGCGTCGGCGCGGTGACCCTGCCTCCTCGTGCTCCTCGATCGTTCGTGCGTGACGTCTGTCGTCATAGAGAGAACCAGCCTCCTCAGGGTGTGACCATCATGACAGACGCACCCCGCGGAGGCTGGTATTCCCTTGGGAGGGCTTTTACTTGACCCTGACCTCGATCTCGACGGGGATGTTGCCGCGCGTCGCGTTCGAGTAGGGGCACATCTCCTCGGCCTTGGAGGCCACCCGCTCCGCGGTCTCCTGGTCGATCCCGGCGGCGGTCACGGTGAGTCGCACGCCCAGCCCGAAGCGGTTGAGCGCGACGGGGCCGATGCCCACGCGGGCCGTCACCTCGGAGGCGGGCAGCTTCACCTTGAGCAGCTTCGCCGCCCCCTGGAACGCCGAGTTGAAGCACGCCGCGAAGCCGGACGCGAAGAGCTGCTCGGGGTTGGTCTTCTTGGGCTTGGTGATCGGGTTGGGGATGACGAGGTCGAGGTCGAGCAGGCCGTCGCTCGTGGTCACATGCCCGTTGCGGCCGTCGCCGGTCGCGTGCGCCTCCGCGGTGTAGAAGGCCTTCGGGTGCTTGGGGGTGCGGGCGTGCGCGGCGCCCTCGCCGGGCGTGATGTCGAGGTCGGCGTCGGCGGCCACGGTGTCGGTCTGCTCGGTCATGCGGTCCTCCAGGGTTCGGTGCTGAGGTTGTAGAGTTACTAGTACGTCTACATGAAGCCGAACGCAAGTCGGGGCAGGATGGATTCCCGAGGAGGGAGGATTTCTCCATGACCGTCACCTCGGAGCGTCCGCGCCCGGCCCGCGGCCCGGGCGTGCGCGACGCGATCCTCGACGTCGCCGCCGCGCAGTTCGCCGAGCACGGCATCCGCGCCGTCAGCGCGGACCGCATCCTGGCGGAGGCCGGGTTCTCGAAGGTCACCTTCTACCGGCACTTCCCGACGAAGGACGATGCGGTGGTCGCGTACCTCGAGCGTGAGCTCGCGCGGGTGCGGGCCGTGGTGGAGGGCTCCGCGGTCGAGGAGGTCGACCGCGACGCTCTCGCGGCCGCGCTCACCGAGGAGATGTGCCGGCCGCACTTCCGCGGCTGCCCGTTCATCAACGCGGCCGCGGAGTACCCGGATCCCGGGCATCCCGTGAGGAGGGTCGTGGCGCAGTTCCGCGCGCTCATGGTCGAGGCGATCGACGCGTGGCTCGAGCGGCGCGGCGTCGCCGAACGTGCCGCGCTCGCCGAGCAGATCATGATGCTGCGCGACGGGGCGCTCGTGGCCGGCTACCTCGACCACGACCCTGACGGCGTCGCCCGCGCGCTCGCCGACGCCATCGGGGCCCTGGTGCGCGAGGCGTCGTGACCGACGCCTGGGCGGTCCGCGACTGGCGCATCCGCGTCGCGGACCTCTACGCCGAGGTGCGC
Source organism: Demequina litoralis (assembly GCF_030418455.1). Taxonomy (GTDB): domain Bacteria; phylum Actinomycetota; class Actinomycetes; order Actinomycetales; family Demequinaceae; genus Demequina; species Demequina litoralis. The sequence continues at coordinate 345,584 of NZ_JAUHPW010000001.1, read as the reverse complement.
GCCGAGCCCGACCCCGAGGTCGCCCACCGCATCTGGGTGCACGGGCGCGCCGCCCTGCTGCGCGGGCACCCGGCGACCCCGGTGCCCGGGCGCGCCCGCGCATCGTTCACCCCGGACGTGGCGCCGTACGACCCGGACCTGCGCTTCGTGGTCCCGGTCGAGGACGCGGACCCGGAGCGCCGCGAGGTGCCTACGCCGACCGACGGGGTGGTGCCGTTCGCGCGCGTGGGTCGCGTCGAGCTGCCCGGGGTCGGCGGTCTCGACGTGTGGTGGCTCGACAGCTACGGCGGCGGCATCTTCGTGCCGCTCAAGGACGCGTCGCCGCGCACGTATGGCGGCGGGCGGTACGTGCTCGACACCGTGAAGGGCGCGGACCTCGGGGGCGCCCGCGAGGCGCTCGTGGTCGACCTCAACTTCGCCTATCAGCCCTCGTGCGCGTACTCCTCGGAGTGGGTGTGCCCGCTTCCGGGGCCCGGCAACACGCTCGCCGTGCCCGTGGAGGCGGGGGAGAGGTACGTGCCTGTCGACGGCTAGGTCTGGGGCTGGTCGGCGGCGGGGTCCGCCGCATCGTCCGTCCGATGGGCCGCGGACATCCGCAGCAGCTCGACGACCGTCTTCGGGTGGTAGGCGGAGAGCCGGTCCGCGACGAGGCTCATCACGGCGCCGGTGCCGGTGTCGGTGAGCCGCAGCACGATGTCGGTGAGCCGGCCCTTGACCTCGACCTCGAGGGCGTGGCGCGCGAAGGTGCCCATGAGGTAGGCGCGCTCGGGGTGCGCCGCGAAGAACCCGTGGGGCAGGCCCAGGATGTGGACCTGCGTGGGGGTGACGGCGAGGCACACGTGCGGGGGCAGCTCGGCGTGGTGCTCCGCGAGGTCCTCGCCCAGGTGCGCGCCGGCGGCGACCGTCTCCGGGGCGCCCTCGTCGTCGTGGGCGACGTGGCTGTCGGCGCGGGTGTTCCAGATGGGATCGTCGAGCGCGGTCTCAGGCATGAACTCCGCGACGTCCAGGATCGAGTCGTCGCCCGTGGCCGTCCGCGCCGCCTCCTTGAGCCGGTCCTCGCGTGTCATGGTGCGCCTCCTCCCGGCGCCGCGGCGTCGACGCCCTCCCTGCCACCGTACGCGCAGGTCAGGGGCGTGTGCAGGGCCGCGCGGCGCGCGGGGAGGCATCGGCGGGGCGGGACCTCCGGCCCTGCTTGAGGCCCCAGAAGCCTGAAACGATTCACGCATCGGGTCCGTGTCTCCTGCGACGACCGCCGCACGCGGGCTCAGGAAATGGAGGTGCGACGTGGCACATCGGATGATCTGGAACCAGACGGCCTACTTCGGCGCGGGCGCGATCGACGTGATCCCCGGCGAGCTCGAGTCGCGCGGCTTCACCAAGGCCTTCGTGGTCTCGGACAAGGTGCTCATCGAGACCGGCGTGACCGCGAAGGTGACCGCGCTGCTCGACGCCGCGGGCTTCCCCTACGAGGTGTACTCCGACGTGCTGCCGAACCCGCCCATCGAGAACGTGCAGGCCGGCGTGGAGGCGTTCAAGGCGGCGGGAGCGGACGTGCTCATCGCGGTCGGCGGCGGCTCGCCGCAGGACACGTGCAAGGCGATCGGCATCATCATCGCGAACCCCGAGTTCGGCGACGTGCGCTCGCTCGAGGGTGTGGCGCCCACGAAGAACCCGTCCGTGCCGATCATCGCGGTCCCCACCACCGCGGGCACCGCCTCGGAGACCACGATCAACTACGTCATCACGGACGTCGAGCGCAACCGCAAGTTCGTGTGCGTGGACCCGCACGACATCCCGATCCTCGCGGTCGTGGACGCCGACATGATGGCCACCGCGCCGCGCGCGCTCAAGGTCGCCACCGGCCTCGACGCGCTCACGCACGCCATCGAGGGCTACACGACCAAGGGTGCGTGGGAGCTGTCCGACCTGTTCCACCTCAAGGCGATCCAGGTGATCGCCGCGTCGCTGCGCGCGGCCGCCGACGGGGACGCGGACGCGATGGAGCGCATGGCGCTCGCCCAGTACATCGCGGGCATGGGCTACTCCAACGTGGGCCTCGGCATCGTGCACGCGATGGCGCACCCCCTCGGCGCCTTCTACGCGGCCCCGCACGGCGTCGCCAACGGCATCCTGCTCGCCCCGGTGATGGCGTTCAACGCGCCCGAGACGGGGGAGAAGTACCGCGACATCGCCGCGGCCTTCGGCGTCGAGAACGCCTACGGCATGCCCCTCGAGGACGCCCGTGAGGCCGCTGTCGACGCCGTCGCGCAGCTCACCCGCGACCTGGGCAACCCGCTCACGATCGACGAGATCGGCGCCAAGTCGGAGGACATCCCGGCGCTGGCGCAGGCCGCGTTCGACGACGTCTGCGCGGGCGGCAACCCCCGCGAGACCACGGTCGCGCAGTTCGAGACGCTGTACCGCTCGCTGCTCGGCGTCACGGTCGGCTGACCGGGGACGATGCAAGGAGGGCCGTCGGCGCGAGCCGGCGGCCCTCCGCGGCGTCCGGCACGTCAGTCGCTGCTCGTGGCCCCGCCGTCGCGCGGGTGGAAGGGCCGGCGCCGCACCATCCGGGCGTTGAGGAACGCGAGCAGGATGCTCACGCCCACGAAGAGGTAGGCCACGGTGAAGAGCTTCGCGCCGTCGGACGTGGGCGTGAGGTCGCCGAAGCCGACCGTGGTGAGCGCGACCGTGCTGAAGTAGAGGGAGTCGACCCAGCTCCAGCCCTCCAGCTGGTGGTAGACGACGGTCCCGACGGCGAGGAGGCCCACCGCGCCGATCCCCAGGCGGCGGTAGGTCGCGGAGTCCTTGTACCGGATCTCAGGCTGGTCGAGCGGGTCTGACAAGATTCCTCCTCCTGCGCGCGGGCTGAGCGGGCGCGACGATGCGCCTTTCGCCATCGTAGGAAGCGGAGCTCCGCGAGCGGTGCTCCCCACGCCCTGCTACACGCCCTCCTCGGCATCGAGGCGGCCTGATCTGACCGCGGCGACGAGCGCCGTGTGGTCCCGCTCGGCGACGTCCGCGTAGCGCCGGGACCAGGCGGCGATCGACTCGTCGAAGGTCGTGCCGTCGGCGAGGTAGCCCCGGATGATGCCGGCGCCGGGGCTCTGCGCATGCGCGCGAGCCAGCAGTGCGCCGCAGACGGCGGCGTAGTCCGCGAGCGTCGCTGCGGTGAGCGACTCGAGGTCGATCGCGCCCTTCATGTCCCGGAACCGCCGGATGTAGTAGTCGCGGCCCTCGTGCGCGAACCAGCCGAGGAAGCGGTCGGAGACCGCCTGCATGATGCGTTGCCCGGTCACGACCCGCCAGCCCTCGCGCCCCGGGCCGACCGGGGGCTGGGGCTCGCGCCCCGGGCGCCCGAGGGGCATGCCGCCCTGGCTCACGAGCACCGACGGGCGTGCCTCCTTCGCCTGCAGGAAGAGGGGCTCGCCCGACGGTCCGACGAGCAGGGCGATGTGCGCGCGCAGCCCCACCGAGCCGACGCCGACCGCACGGAACGCGCCGTCGACCACCGTGAACTGCTCGAGCAGCGTGACCACGTCGGGCGCGGCGGTGTCGCGGTACACCTTCAAGAGCCGCAGCGTCGACTCGGGGGTGATGAGCCCGAGGTGCCGCAGGATGGGCGGATCGTCGACGATGCGCAGGTCGCCGCCCGAGCCCTCGGTCGTGATCGACCGCAGCACCCGGGTCGAGGTGCGCTTGCGCGCCTTCCTCTCCGCCGCCCGCATGAGGCGGCGCGCGGCGGAGCCCCGCGTCGACTCCTCGACCCGGTCCGCCTCCACCCGGTAGTAGAAGCGTTCGAGCGCGGTCATCGCGAACAGCTTCTCGAGCCCGACGCGGTACGCGCGCACTGCCTCGGACACCGCCTCGGCGCAGGCCTTCTCGGAGGCGCCGATGTCGCGGCCCGCCAGCACGATGCTCGCGCCGAGCCGCTTGACGTCCCACTCCCACGGGGCGACGTCGACCTCGTCGAAGTCGTTGAGGTCGAACATCAGCCGGCGCTCGGGCGACGCGTACAGCCCGAAGTTCGCGAGGTGCGCGTCGCCGCACGCCACGACGCGGACATCCGTGCGCGGGGCGTCGCGCAGGTCGTGGGCCATCTGCGCGGCGGTGCCCCGATAGAACGCGAAAGGCGACTGCATCATGCGCCCGACCCGGATCGGCACCATCTCGGGCATGCGGGTCGCGTTCTGCTCCTCGAGAAGGCCGATGACATCTCGATCGGGCAGCGAGAGGGCGGCATGGCCGCGGCGCTTCAGCGTGCGGCGCAGCGCGCGGCCGCGCGCGAGCTGCTCCTCGAGCCGTGGGCGGGGCGCGCTCGGATCCAGCGCATCGGTCATGCCTCCATCATCGAGCGGCGTGCCGCAGCGCGCGCGGGCTGGAGACGACAGAAGGCCCCCGGGACGAACCGGTGGCCTTCGTGCGTGGTGGGCGATACTGGGATCGAACCAGTGACCTCTTCCGTGTCAGGGAAGCGCGCTACCGCTGCGCCAATCGCCCGTCTTCTCCAGACGGAGCGACCGCCGGCTTCCCCTGGGGGAGACCGGCGGTCCTTGGAGCGGACGACGGGACTCGAACCCGCGACCCTCACCTTGGCAAGGTGATGCTCTACCAACTGAGCCACGTCCGCGTTGCCGGGGCAGAAGCCTCGGACTTCATGAGGATCCCGAAGGAACCTCGTGGTGGGCGATACTGGGATCGAACCAGTGACCTCTTCCGTGTCAGGGAAGCGCGCTACCGCTGCGCCAATCGCCCGAGGTGGAGATGGGATTCGAACCCACGTATACGGCTTTGCAGGCCGCTGCCTCGCCTCTCGGCCACTCCACCGTAGTGCCGCAACCTAGGGCTGCGACGCTCCGAGCGGACGACGGGACTCGAACCCGCGACCCTCACCTTGGCAAGGTGATGCTCTACCAACTGAGCCACGTCCGCATGTCTGGGCTGTTGCCCTGACGAGAGATAGACCTTAGCGGATATCGGCGCGCGAAACCAAATCGGCGAGGCGCTGAGCGTGTCGCCCCGTTCGGCTCCCGTTCGGCCCCTGTTCACCGCCACCGCTAGCGTGGGCGCCATGCAGTGGGAGGACGATCCGCGCCGGTCCGGCAGCGCCGCGTTCCGGGGAGTTCGCGCGTCCCGCCCGGTCGAGCACATCGACCTCGCGCGTGACGGCGCGCGGATCGCGGAAGGCGGCTTCTGGGTCGTCGTGGCGACCTTCGAGGGTCGCCTCGACGCGTGGCGCATGGCCGACGTCGCGAGGGACGATGCGGCGCCCGAGCCCGCGCCCGGGCGCGGGTGGGACGGGCCGTTGCCCGAGACGTGGCGCACGTCCCTCGACCGCGACGCGTACGTCGCCGGCGTCGACGCCATCCGCGACGACATCCGCGACGGCGAGGTGTACCAGGTCAACCTCTGCCGCATGCTCGAGGCCCCCCTGCCGGCGCCCGAGCCGGGCCCCGACGCGGTGGCCCTCGCGCATCGTCTCGCCACGGGCAACCCCGCCCGCTTCGCCTCCCGCATCGTCATCCCGCGCACGGCGGCGTGGCCGGGCGCCTGGGTGGTGTCCGCCTCGCCCGAGCTGTACCTGCGCGTCGACGGCGCCCGCATCGCCTCGAGCCCGATCAAGGGCACGTGCGCGCCGGGGGAGGCCATGCTCCCCAAGGACGAGGCGGAGAACGTGATGATCACCGACCTCATCCGCAACGACGTCTCGCACGTCGCGCTCCCCGGCTCGGTCACCGTGCCCGAGTTCCTGGGGCTGCACGCGCACCCCGGGCTCGTGCATCTGCAGTCCACGGTCGAGGCCCGGCTCGCGCCCGCGTACCACTGGACGCCCGCCCTGTGGCCCGCGCTGCTGGACGGCACCTTCCCGCCGGGTTCCGTGTCGGGCGCGCCCAAGTCGTCGGCGCTGCGCATCATCGCCCGTGAGGAGACGGCGCCCCGCGGCGCGTACTGCGGCGGCATCGGGTGGATCGACGCCGACTCCCGGACCGCCGAGCTCGCGGTGGGCATCCGCACCTTCACATGGTCGCCTGACCAGGGAGGACGCCTCCGGTTCGGCACCGGCGCGGGCATTACGTGGGGGTCTGACCCCTATGGGGAGTGGGAGGAGACCGAGCTCAAGGCGCGTCGGTTGATCGGCCTGGCCTCGGGCACCACAATGACGCCATGACAACGCTGGTGTGGGCTGGGGGGCTCCTGCGTGCCGAGGACGAGCCGATCGTCCGGGCAGGGGACCACGGGTGGACCGTCGGGGACGGCGTCTTCGAGACGATGGAGGTGGTCGGCGGCCGCGCGTTCGCGCTGCGCCGCCACCTCAAGCGGCTGGCGTACTCGGCCGCGCGCATGGGCATGCCGCCGATCGACGAGGACGCCGTGCGCGAGGCGATCGGCGAGGTGCTCGCCGCCGGGACCGGGCTGACGCGCCTGCGCGTCACGGTCTCCTCGGGCCCGGGGCCCATGTCCTCGGCGCGCGGGGGCGGGCCCCACACGATCGTGGTGACCGCCAACGACGGGCCCGCCCTGACCGAGTGCCGCGCGGTGCGCGTGCCGTGGCGCCGCAACGAGCGCTCTCCCATCGCGGGCGTGAAGAGCACCTCGTACGCCGAGAACGTCGTGATGATGGAGTTCGCGCGCTCGCGGGGCGCCGACGAGGCGCTCATGGCCAACACCCACGGCCACCTGTGCGAGGGCACCGCGAGCAACATCCTCATCGAGCGCGGCGACGAGATCGTCACGCCGCCGCTCGCGTCCGGCTGCCTGCCCGGCATCGTCCGGGGCCTCGCGCTCGAATGGGGCTCCGACGCAGCCATCCCCATCCGCGCCGCCGCGCCCGGCGAGCTCGACATGGCCGTGCTCGACGAGGTGATCGCGGGCGACGCCTTCGCCGCCGTCACGTCCTCGACGCGCCGTGTCCAGCCCCTCACGGCGCTCGACGGGGCCCTCGTCGGCAGGGGCCCGCTGCTGGAGCGGCTCGCGCAGGTCTTCGACGATCGGGCCGCGCTCGACGCCGATCCTGCACCGAGGCACTCCAAATAGCCGCTATAGTTGTCGTCGCACCGCAAGGGGCGATTGGCGCAGGGGTAGCGCGCTTCCTTCACACGGAAGAGGTCACTGGTTCGATCCCAGTATCGCCCACCACGCCGAGAGGCCGTCCGGATCATCCGGACGGCCTCTCGGCCTTTCCAGGGACGATGCGGCGTGCCGACAAGGTTCGCGGCGTCACCCAGGTGCGGCGAACGCTGCCAACGAGTCCTCGAACCGGCGTGCCAGGGCCGCACCCGCATCTGCGATGGCCTCGCTCCACAGGACGCACACCGACAGCCTGCCGGCGTAGGACACGGCGGCGACCCCGACGCGGACCGTGCCCGCGAGCACGGGCAGGGCCCAGACACGTTCGACCGGCGCACCGCACAGGCGGCGCGGCCGGTCCGGCCCGCGCACGTTGGTGGTGAGCACCGCGATCACGCGCTGCCGCGCCACGAAGCGGCGCATGACGCGTGCGCCGGCGGGCGTGCCGACGCACCATGGCAGCGCGCGATCGCGCACCTCGGACGCCCCCGCGCGTGTGGCGGGCGCCAGGGCGCGCGCCCGTGCCGCCACGCCGACGTCCCCGAGCGGGACGCGCGCCGTGAACGCCGCCACCTGGTTCGTCCGGTGCGCCCCGCCGGGAAGCAGGACGGGGACCTGCACGGGAAGCGTGTCCGGGATGCGCTCCTCGAGCACGGTCAGGGCGGCGCGCGCGCCGTCCCCGATCGCCGCGAGGACGGCGTCGTTGACCGTCGCGCCGAGCGCGTGGGAGGCACCCGCGACGCCGGGAAGGTCCACGTCGACGACGTGGAGCCGGCGTCCCGTGCCGCTCGGGCCGATCAGCGCCGTGCGCCGCATCGGCCGCAGGACCGTGCCGAGCTGCCGCCAGGCGGGGCCGTGACGCCGGTGCGCGGTGACAGCGGCCGCGGGGGAGGGCGCCGGTGCTCCAGGCGCGGACGGATCCGGGTCGAAGAGCGCATCGAACAGCCGCACGGCGGCGCCGCCGTCGGCGAGCGCGTGGTGGATGCGGAACACCCATGCGACCCCGTCCGCGTGCGCCCCCGGCACGATGAGCAGCTCCCACAGGGGCCTGTCCGACGGCAGCCTCCTCGTCGACAGCGCGGCGCACCACCGGTGCAGCCCGTCCAACCCGTCGACCGGCTCGACGGCACGCACGTGGTCCTCGATCCGCAGGCCGCGGTCGACCAGACGGCGACGGCCCGCGTCGCCCACGACGGAACGGGTGAGGCGCGGCAGCCCCGCGACACGCCCCGCCAGCGTGGCGCGGAGCGCGTCGATGTCGACGTCGCGCGGTCCGCGCACGAAGCCGCCGGCACCCGCCAGCCCCACGATGGTGAGCACGTAGACGCCGACGCCGTCGAGGGTCAGGTTCGCCTCGTCGGCCGGGGTCAGGCGATCGGGGTCGCGCACGCCGCACCTACCGCCGGCCACGTCGTCGTGCCATGACTCCAGGCTACGAGCGCGGCCGCTCCCGCGTGGCGGCGGCGCCCTCGTCGTGTCGGCGCCCGCGCCCGGTCCTACGCTGAGGTGTGCGGCTCTTCGTGGGGATCATGACGCCCGACGCCGTGGACGACGCTCTCGATGCCGTCCTCGACGCCGCGGTGGTGTTCCGCGCGCGGGAGGCCGGCGTCGACCGCTGGACGCCGCGAGACGAGCGCCATGTCACCCTGCGCTTCGTCGGCGAGACCGATGCCCGCGCCGACGTCGAGGCGGCGGCCGCGCTCGCGGCCGCAGCTTCTGCGCCCCCGCGCCTGCTCATCGGGCCCCTCGCGGTCGCGCTCACCGCGCGCGTGGTCGCGCTTCCGGTCGAGGGCGCCGACCGTGCCGCCGCGAGCCTCGACGCGGCGCTCGCGGAGGCGGGGATCGCGGACCGCGACCGGCCCTTCACCGGGCACCTCACGGTCGGCAGGTCGCGTCATCGGGTCCGGGGGGCCGCCGCGCACGACGCCCTGCGACACGCCCCGCTGGCGATCCCGTGGCAGCCCACCGCGCTCCACGTGGTCGCGAGCGAGCCCGGCCCGGGCGCGCGCTACCGGGTCCTCTCGACCCACCCCTTCGCCGGACCGGGTGCGGCCGCCGCATGACGCTTGCCCGCATCGTCCCGTCTCGCTAGCGTCCCGGTAGGGACGGACGGAGGCACGGATGACAGGCAGCCCGGCGCGGGACCACGCTGCGGACGCCCCCGCGGCCACCGACCCCCGCGTGGCGCGCTCCGTGCCCGAGGGCCTCGACGAGTTCCAGCTGGTCGAGTACCGGCCCGAGTACCGCGTCGACCTCGAGCGGATCCGCTTCTCGCCGTACTTCTCGCGGCTGTCGGCCGTCACCCAGGTGATCTCGCAGTCGGGCGCCGGGCTCGCGGTGCACAACCGCCTCACGCACTCCGTCAAGGTGACCGCGGTCGCGCGCGCCATCGCGGTGTCGCTCGCGGGGGACTGGGGCGAGCGGGGCGCGCTCGTGCGCGACCTCGGCGGCTGCGATGCGGTCGTCGTCCAGGCCGCGGCGAGCGCCCACGACCTGGGCCACCCGCCGTTCGGCCACCTGGGCGAGCAGACCCTGGACCGCCTGGCCCGCGAGCGCTTCGGGCTCGAGGAGGGCTTCGAGGGGAACGCGCAGACCTTCCGCATCCTCACGCGCCTCGACGAGTACGACCGCGCCGGCACGGGCCTCAACCTCACGGCCGCGGTGCGCGCCGCGGTGCTCAAGTACCCGTGGCTGCGCGTGGAGGGCGACGGCTGGTCGCCTGGCCCGTACACCCCGCGCGGCCTCGCGCCGCGCCGCCCGGGGGAGGGCGCGCGGAAGTTCTCCGCCTACACGCTCGACCTCGACGACATGGAGGCCTCCCGCGCCGCGTTCCCCGCGATCGAGCCGCTCCAGCAGACCGTCGAGTGCTCGGTCATGGACATCGCGGACGACATCGCGTACTCGCTGCACGACCTCGACGACTTCTACCGCGCCGACCTGCTCAACCAGGCCGCCGTCTCGGCCGAGTTCCGCACGTGGATCCGCGACCGCGCCGCGCTCGCGAGGATCCCGCGCGAGGACCTCGTGCGCGCGCGCCGCACGCCCGGGCACGGTCTCGAGCTGCTGCGCCGGCGCATGGTGAGCCACGACCCGTGGATCGCGGGGGACGATGCGTTCGGCGAGTCCGTCGCACGGGTCGCCGACGAGGTCGTGGACGGCCTGCTGTCGGTCCCGTACGACGGCTCGCTCGCCGCGGACCGCACGCTGGCGGTGTTCATGGCGGGGTGGATCGCGCGCCTCCAGCACTCGATCCAGGTGACGCGCGACCCGGACGTGCGCTCGGGCCACGTGAGCCTCGACGCCGCGGCCTTCCACGACGTGGCCGTGCTCAAGTTCCTCCAGGAGCGCTTCGTGCTCCACCGTCCCGACCTCGCGGTGTACCAGCGCGGCCAGGCGAGCGTGATCGAGCGCCTCGTCACCAGCTTCGCCGCGTGGCTCGACGACGACGACGAGGTGCGACGCGCCCCGCGCCGCCTCCTCGACCTGGTCGAGCTCGCCGCCGAGGACTACCTCAAGGTGCGCGACACCCGCCCCGAGCTGCTGCCCACCACGGATGCCGCCACGCTCCGGCGCTACGCCACCGGTCGCGGCATCATCGACTACGTCGCGTCCCTCACGGACGCGCAGGCGATGTCGGTCGCCAACCTCGTCTCGGGAGCCTCCGAGCGGCTGTGGGACGGGGGACAGGGGTTGTAGCCGCCACCGGGCCGCGGCGACCGCGACGCCCGCGGCTCGGTAGCATCGTCCCGTACAACCGAACGTCCAAGGAGTGACCTGTGCCCAGCGTGAATGCGATGATCGACGGCGTCGAGCGAGAGCTCGAGGCGGGCACGACGGGCACCGACCTGTTCGGCGACCGCAAGGACGTCGTGGTGATGCGCGTGGACGGCGTCCTGTGGGACCTCGCGCGCGAGGTCCCGGCCGACGCCTCCGTCGAGGCCGTCACCACCTCGGACCCCGACGGGCTCATGGTGCTGCGCCACTCGACCGCGCACGTGCTGGCGCAGGCCGTGCAGCAGGTCAACCCCGACGCGAAGCTCGGCGTGGGCCCGCCCATCGAGAACGGCTTCTACTACGACTTCGATGTCGAGACCCCCTTCACCCCCGAGGACCTCAAGGCGCTCGAGAAGGCGATGCAGCGCATCGTCAAGGAGGGCCAGGCCTTCGTGCGCCGCGAGGTGACCCGCGAGGAGGCGCTCGCCGAGCTCGCCCACGAGCCGTTCAAGTGCGAGCTCCTCACGCACGACACCGAGGGCGCCGAGGGTGCGTCGGTGGAGATCGGCGAGGGCGACATCACCATCTACGACAACGTCCGCCGGGGCGGCGAGCGCGCGTGGGGCGACCTGTGCCGCGGCCCGCACGTGCCCACCACTCGCGTCCTCCAGAACGGCTGGTCGCTCATGCGCTCCGCCGCCGCGTACTGGAAGGGCTCGGAGAAGAACCCCCAGCTCCAGCGTGTCTACGGCACCGCGTGGCCCTCGAAGGAGGAGCTCGTCGCGTACAAGGAGCGCCTGGCCGAGGCCGAGCGCCGCGACCACCGCAAGCTCGGCGCGGAGATGGACCTGTTCTCGTTCCCGGACGAGATCGGCTCCGGCCTCGCGGTCTTCCACCCCAAGGGCGGCGTGATCCGCATGGAGATGGAGGAGTACTCGCGCCGGCGTCACGTCGAGGAAGGCTACGAGTTCGTCTACACGCCCCACGCGACCAAGGGCCAGCTGTTCGAGGTCTCGGGCCACCTGGACTGGTACCGCGACGGCATGTACCCCCCGATGCACCTCGACGAGGAGCGCGACGCGGACGGCAACGTCACCAAGCAGGGCCAGGACTACTACCTCAAGCCCATGAACTGCCCGATGCACAACCTCGTGTTCGACTCGCGCGGCCGCTCGTACCGCGAGCTCCCGCTCCGCCTGTTCGAGTTCGGCACCGTGTACCGCTACGAGAAGTCGGGCGTGGTGCACGGCATGACCCGCGCGCGCGGCTTCACGCAGGACGACGCCCACATCTACTGCACCCGCGAGCAGATGAAGGACGAGCTCACCAAGACGCTCGAGTTCGTGCTCGGCCTCCTCAAGGACTACGGCCTCGAGGACTTCTACCTCGAGCTGTCGACCAAGAACCCCGAGAAGTCCGTCGGCTCCGACGAGGTGTGGGACGAGGCCACCGAGACGCTGCGCGAGGTCGCGGTCGCCTCCGGCCTCGAGCTGGTCCCGGATCCGGGCGGCGCCGCCTTCTACGGCCCGAAGATCTCGGTCCAGACCCGTGACGCGATCGGCCGCACCTGGCAGATGTCGACCATCCAGCTCGACTTCAACCTGCCCGAGCGCTTCGAGCTCGAGTACACGTCGCCCGACGGCTCGCGCCAGCGTCCCGTGATGATCCACCGCGCGCTGTTCGGCTCGATCGAGCGCTTCTTCGCGATCCTCACCGAGCACTACGCGGGCGCCTTCCCCGTGTGGCTCGCCCCCGTCCAGGTGCGCGCGATCCCGGTCGCCGAGCCCTTCAACGACTACCTCGGCGAGGTGGTGGCGCGGCTGCGCGCCGAGGGCATCCGTGCCGAGCTCGACGCCTCCGACGAGCGCTTCCCCAAGAAGATCCGCACCGCGTCGAAGGAGAAGATCCCCTTCACGCTCATCGCGGGCGGCGACGACGCGGACGCGAACGCCGTGTCGTTCCGCTACCGCGACGGCAGCCAGGACAACCAGGTGCCGGTCGACGAGGCCGTCCGCCGCATCGTCGAGGCCGTGCGCACGAAGGCGCAGGTCTGACGACGTGACGGAGGCCTTCGACGCGGAGACGATGGGAGGGGTCCCGGACGGCTTCGAGCGTCTGTGGACCCCGCATCGGCTCGCGTACGTCGAGGGCGAGCGGCCCGACGACGGCCCGAAGGCCTGCCCCCTGTGCCGCAAGGCGGAGGAGGGCGACCGTGAGAGCCTCGTGGTGCATCGGGGCGAGCACTGCTACGTGGTGCTCAACCTGTACCCCTACAACCCCGGCCACCTGATGGTGTGCCCGTACCGTCACATCGCCTGGTACACCGAGTGCACGGACGCCGAGCGCGACGAGATGAGCGCGCTCACGCAGCAGGCCATGCGTGTCCTCACCAGGGTGAGCGGCCCGCAGGGGTACAACATCGGCATGAACCAGGGGAGCGTGGGCGGCGCCGGCATCTCGGGCCACCTGCACCAGCACGTGGTGCCGCGCTGGGAGGGCGACACGAACTTCCTGCCGATCATCGCGCAGACCAAGGCGGTGCCCCAGCTGCTCGACGACACGTGGCGCCGCGTGAGCGACGCCTGGAGAGAGGACGACTGAATGCTCGGCAGGCTCCGGCCCTACATGGCCGCCCTGTGGCAGGCGCCCGCGCGCTTCCTGCTCGCCCGGGGGATCCACCCCAACGTCATGACGGTGATCGGCACGGTCGGCGTCGTGCTGGGCGCGCTGCTGTTCTTCCCGCACGGCGGCATCTGGCTGTTCTGGGGCACGCTGTTCATCACGTTCTTCGTGGTGACGGACATGCTCGACGGCACCATGGCCCGCCTCGGCGGCAAGAGCTCGCGGCTGGGCGCGTTCCTCGACTCGACGCTCGACCGCGTGGCCGACGCGGCGATCTTCGGCACGCTCGCGTGGGTGTTCATCGACATCGACCGTCCCACCGCGCTCGGCGCGCTGCTGTGCCTCGCGATCGGGTCGCTCGTGCCGTATGCGCGCGCCAAGGCCGAGGGCATGGGCGTCGCCGCGAACTTCGGGCTCGCCGAGCGCTCGGACCGCCTCGTGATCTCCCTGGTCGCGGTCGGCTTCTACGGGCTGGGCCTGTTCCCGCTGTGGGTGCTCACGGCGGCCCTGTGGATCCTCACGGTGCTCGCGACGATCACGGTCGGCCAGCGCATCTGGGCGGTGGTGCGCCAGGCGCGCCGGCACCCCGAGTGGAACGCGCGCCTCGACGGCCAGCCCCAGCCGTACCCGCACGAATGAACGGCATGCTCCTCGCGTTCCGCGCCTCGCGGTACGCGCCCCGCTCGCTCACCCGCGCCCTGCTGTGGGCGGGCTTCGATGCGCAGTGGCGCCGTCGTGCCAAGCCCGCGCGCCGGCTGGAGGACAACCTCCACCGGGTGACCGGGCTCGAGGGTGCGGAGCTGCGCGCGCTGTCTCGCCGTGGCATGGCCTCCGCCGCGCGCTACTACGCCGAGACGTTCGAGCTCGGGCGCATGACGCCCGCGGTCGTGGACGCGCGCGTGCGCCTCGACGACCCGCACGACGCCCTGTCGCGGATCAAGGCCGACGGCCGCGCGGTGCTCGCGCTGTCGCACTCGGGCAACTGGGACCTCGTGGGCGCGTTCGCGTGCCGCCACATCCTGCCCGTGGTGTCCGTGGCGGAGGTGCTCAAGCCGCGCGAGGTCTTCGACGAGTTCGTCGCCCTGCGGGAGAAGGTGGGCATGCGCATCCTCGGCCACGAGGGCGGCTCCACCTTCCGCGAGCTCATCCGCATCGCGCGCACCGACAACGTCCTGGTGTGCCTGCTCGCGGACCGCGACCTGTCCGGCTCGGGCATCGAGGTCGACATGTGGGGCCACGGCGTCAAGGTCGCGCCCGGCCCCGCCGCGCTGGCAGCGGCGACCGGCGCTCCGCTGTTCCCCGTGCACGTGCACTACGAGCGCCTGCGCGGCCGCGCCCGCCTGCGCGCCCGCTCGCGGTGGGGGACCGTGCTGCGCTTCGGACCCGTGATCGAGCCCGCCGACGCGCCCGCCGACGACCGGGTCGGGCACCTCACGCGCGCGTGGGTACAGTTCATGAGCGAGGCCATCGGGGAGCACCCCGAGGACTGGCACATGCTGCAGCGATTCGGATGGACGGAGACCAACGGGTGAGGATCGGCATCGTCTGCCCCTACTCGCTCGACCGGCCCGGCGGCGTCCAGCTCCACGTGCTCGACCTCGCCAAGGCGCTCATGGAGCGCGGGCACGAGGTCTCCGTGCTGGCACCCGCGGCGAAGGACACGGCCGTGCCCGCCTACGTCTCGAGCGCGGGACGGTCGGTGCCGATCCGCTACAACGGCTCCACCGCGCGTCTCACCTTCGGGCTGATGGCCGCGAGCCGTGTGCGCGAGTGGCTCAAGCTCGGCCACTTCGACGTGGTGCACCTCCACGAGCCCGGCGCGCCCTCGCTCAGCGTGATCGCGATGTGGGCGCGCGTGGGGCCCACCGTCGCGACGTTCCACTCGTCGCAGTCCGAGTCGCTGGCGATGCGGCTCGGCAAGCCCTGGATCAAGCCGGGCTACGAGGAGCTCGACGCCCGCATCGCGGTCTCGCCGTCCGCGGCGGCCACCATCCGCGACCACCTGCGCGTCCAGGCGACCCACATCATCCCCAACGGCGTCGACACCTCCCGCTACGTGCGGGCCCGTGCCGACACCCGCTGGGAGGGCACCCGCGAGGCGCCGACGATCGGCATCCTCGGGCGCCTCGACGAGCCCCGCAAGGGACTCGAGGACCTGCTCGCCGCCATCCCGGCGGTCCGCGCGCGTCACCCGCACGCGCGGTTCCTCGTCGCCGGGCGGTTCTCCGACCGCATCGCCGCGAAGGCGGCCCGCGCGGGTGCCGAGGTGGTGGGGGAGCTCGACGAGGACCAGAAGGCGCGCTTCATGGCCTCGGTCGACATCTACTGCGCCCCCAACACGGGCGGCGAGAGCTTCGGCATCGTCCTGGTCGAGGCGATGGCGGCGGGCGCCGCCGTCGTCGCCTCCGACCTCACGGCCTTCATGGACGTGTCGACGATCGCCGACGGCGGCCACGCGGCCGCCCATCACGCGGTGGGCGACCCGGCGTCGCTCGCCGCACGCATCAACGAGCTGCTCGACGACCCCGCGGGTCGCGAGGAGCTGGCCGAGCGCGGACGCGAATGCGCGGCCGCCTTCGACTGGTCCAATGTCGCGCCTCGCGTCGAGGAGACGTACCGCGACGCCATTAGGATGGACGCCGAGTTCCATCCCCATCCGACGAAGGACGTCAGCACCCCATGACCACCACCGATGAGACCACGAAGCCCCAGGTAGGAACCGACCTTGTGAAGCGCGGCATGGCCGAGATGCTCAAGGGCGGCGTCATCATGGACGTGGTCACCCCCGAGCAGGCGAAGATCGCGGAGGACGCCGGCGCCGTCGCCGTCATGGCGCTCGAGCGCGTCCCCGCCGACATCCGCGCCCAGGGCGGCGTCTCGCGCATGAGCGACCCGGACATGATCCAGGGCATCATCGACGCCGTCTCGATCCCCGTCATGGCGAAGGCCCGCATCGGCCACTTCGTCGAGGCGCAGGTCCTCGAGAGCCTCGGCGTCGACTACATCGACGAGTCCGAGGTGCTCACCCCCGCGGACTACACGCACCACATCGACAAGTGGAACTACACCGTGCCGTTCGTGTGCGGCGCCACCAACCTGGGCGAGGCGCTGCGCCGCATCTCCGAGGGAGCGGCCATGATCCGCTCTAAGGGCGAGGCCGGCACGGGCGACGTGTCGAACGCCACCACCCACATGCGCAAGATCCGCGCCGAGATCAAGGCCCTCACCGCGCTGCCGGAGGACGAGCTCTACGTGGCCGCCAAGGAGCTCCAGGCGCCGCTGCCGCTGGTCCAGGAGATCGCGAAGACCGGCAAGCTGCCCGTCGTGCTGTTCACCGCGGGCGGCATCGCCACCCCGGCCGACGCCGCGATGATGATGCAGCTGGGCGCCGAGGGCGTGTTCGTCGGCTCCGGCATATTCAAGTCGGGCGACCCGGCGACCCGCGCGAAGGCGATCGTCAAGGCGACCACGTTCTTCGACGACCCGGCGGTCATCGCCGACGTGTCGCGGGGCCTGGGCGAGGCCATGGTCGGCATCAACGTGGACGAGATCCCGGAGCCGCACCGCCTCGCCGAGCGCGGCTGGTAGGCACCGGCCGGTAGACGGAGACGTATGGGCGCCGCGTCGGGGGATCGCATCCACCGTCGCGGCGCCCGCGTGCTCCTCGTCTCCCACTCCGCCGGGGAGCCCCGGCTCCTCATGGTGCGGGGCCACGACCCGCACGACCCCGACCGCTACTTCTGGTTCACCCCCGGAGGCGGGCTCGAGGAGGGGGAGACGATGCGCGCCGCCGCGGTCCGCGAGCTCGCCGAGGAGACGGGGCACGTCCTGCTCGACGAGGAGCTCGTCGGGCCGGTGTGGCGCCGCACCGCGGTGTTCGACTTCGCGTCGCGGCCATACACGCAGTTCGAGGAGATCTACGTCGGGCTGCATTCCCACGCCGTCGCCCGCGCGCAGACCGAGGCGGCGTGGACCGAGATCGAGCTGGAGACCATCGACGAGGTGGCCTGGCTGAGCGAGAGCGAGCTGCGGGAGTCGCCCATCGAGGTGTTCCCCGCGCAGCTGCGCGAGACGTGGGCGTGGTTCCTCGAATGGGACGGCGTCACCCGAGACCTGGGAGAGGTGGACGAATGAGCACCGTGGGCGTGCTGGCCCTGCAGGGCGACGTGCGGGAGCACCTGGCCGCGGCGACGCGCGTGGGCGCGACCGCGATCGGCGTGCGCCGCCTGGCCGAGCTCGAGTCCGTCGACGCGCTCATCATCCCCGGCGGCGAGTCGACGACGATCGACAAGCTGCTGCGTGCCTTCGACCTCTTCGAGCCGTTGAAGGAGCGCATCCACGCCGGGATGCCGGTGATGGGGTCGTGCGCCGGCATGATCATGCTCGCCACCGACCTCGTGGGCGGCATCGAGGGCCAGCAGTCGCTCGCCGCGATCCCCATGACCGTGCGCCGCAACGCCTTCGGCCGCCAGGTCGACTCCGCCGAGACCGAGCTCGTGTGGGAGCCCGACGGCTCCGCCATGCACGCCACCTTCATCCGCGCGCCGTGGGTCGAGGCGTGCTCGCCGGAGGTGGAGATCCTCGCCACCGCGGCCGGTCCCGACGGCACCCGCCACCCGGTGGCCGTGCGCCACGGCTCGGCGATCGCGACGAGCTTCCACCCCGAGATCGCCGCGCCGGGCGCCGTCCACGACGACCGCGTCCACCGGCTGCTGCTCGACCTGATCTGAGCCGCGCCGCCGCCCTCCGCGGCCCGACCGGGGTCGCATCGTCCGTCCGCCCCGCCGGCGGACCGCTCTCCACCCGTCCGCTTTGGTACCAAGCGTGACGACGTCGGCCCGGGTCGTAGCGGTTGGTACCAATCCGACAGGCGGTGCGCCGCGATCCAGCCCCGCCCGGGCGCCGCATCGTCCCTCCGCGCGGGCACTACACTGGACGGGATTCCAGACCGACATTCGACGAGGAGCACACGTGTCCGGGCATTCCAAGTGGGCGACGACCAAGCACAAGAAGGCCGCGATCGACGCCAAGCGCGGCAAGCTGTTCGCCAAGCTCATCAAGAACATCGAGGTCGCGGCGCGTGTGGGCGGCGGCGACCCGGCCGGCAACCCGACGCTGTTCGACGCGATCCAGAAGGCCAAGAAGTCCTCGGTCCCGAACGACAACATCGACCGCGCGGTCAAGCGCGGCTCGGGCGAGGACGCTGACGGCGTCAACTACGAGACGATCATGTACGAGGGCTACGGCCCCGGCGGCGTGGCCGTGCTGATCGAGTGCCTCACCGACAACCGCAACCGCGCGGCCACCGAGGTCCGCGTCGGCCTCACCCGCAACAACGGCACGCTCGCGGACCCGGGCTCGGTGTCCTACCTGTTCTCGCGCAAGGGCCAGGTGATCGTCTCCAAGGAGGGCGACGTCTCCGAGGACGACCTCATGGAGGCCACCCTCGAGGCCGGTGCCGAGGAGATCAACGACCTGGGCGACGTCTTCGAGATCATCTCCGAGGCCACCGACTTCGTGGCCGTGCGCACCGCGCTGCAGGAGGCGGGCATCGACTACGAGAGCGCGGAGGCCACCTTCATGCCCTCGATGAAGGTCGAGCTCGACGTGGACGGCGCCCGCAAGATGCTGCGCCTCATCGACGCCCTCGAGGACTCGGACGACGTGCAGAACGTCTACGCGAACTTCGACACGTCGGACGAGGTGCTCGAGGCCGCGCAGGCCTAGCGGCACGCGGCAGGGGGACGATGCGCATCCTCGGGGTCGACCCCGGCCTCACCCGGTGCGGCCTCGGCGTGGTCGAGTCCGGCGCGGCGCGCCGCGTCACGATGCTCGACGTGCGCGTCGCCACGTCCCCCTCGACGCACGAGACGCCCGCGCGTCTCGCCCAGATCGCGACGGTCCTCGAGGCCATGCTCGATGAGCACCAGCCCGAGGCCGTCGCGATGGAGCGCATCTTCGCGCGCTCCGACGTCTCCACCATCATGGGCACCGCGCAGGTGTCCGGCGTCATCATGCTCGCCGCCGAGCGGCGCGGGCTGCCGCTCACGCTCTACACGCCGTCCGAGGTCAAGGCCGCCGTCACCGGCAACGGCCGCGCCGACAAGGCCCAGGTCACGACCATGGTGACGCGCCTGCTGGGGCTCGCGGAGGCCCCGCGCCCGGCCGATGCGGCGGACGCCCTCGCGATCGCCATCGCCCACGCGTGGCGCGGCGGCGCCGCCCCGGTGGGCTCGGGCGCGACCACGGCGGCGCAGCGGCAGTGGGCCGAGGCCGAGAAGGCGGCGCGCCGCCGGCGATAGTGCGGCGCTGTCCCTCCCATCCGCTAGCCTGTTCGCACAGGTGTTCGAAAGGGGAGCCGGGTGATCGCGCAGCTGTCGGGAACCGTGGCGCATGCGGGGGCCGCCTCGCTCGTGCTGGACGTGCAGGGCGTGGGCTACCGCGTGCTGTCGACGCCGGCCACGCTCGCGGAGCTCCGCTCCGGGCTGGACGCCACGCTCCACACGCAGCTGGTGGTCCGTGAGGACTCGATGACGCTGTTCGGCTTCCTCACGTCGGGGGAGCGGGACATGTTCGAGCAGCTCCAGGGCGTGTCCGGGGTGGGCGCCAAGCTCGCCCTCGCGATGCTCGCGGTGCACTCGCCCGAGGCCCTCGCCGGCGCCGTCGCCGCCGGCGACCAGAAGGCGCTCACCAAGGTGCCGGGCATCGGCCCCAAGGTCGCGGCGCGCCTGCTGCTCGAGCTCGGCGGCAAGCTGGTGCTGCCGGACGATGCGCCGGGCGCCCCGGCCGCGGACGCCCGCGGCGAGGTCGTGGAGGCCCTCGTGGGGCTCGGCTACCCGGCCAAGCAGGCCCAGGCCGCGGTCGACGCGGTCGCCGAGGAGCCCCTCGCGCCGGGGGAGACCGCCGGCGCCCTGAGGGCCGCGCTCAAGCACCTGGGAGGCACGCGTGGATGACGAGACCCGGGTGGTGAGCCCCGACGCGGACGCGATCGAGCGCTCCAACGAGGCCGCGCTGCGGCCCGTCAACCTCGACGAGTTCGTCGGCCAGCGCGTCGTGCGCGAGCAGCTCGGCCTCGTGCTGAGCGCCGCCACCGGCCGCGGCGCCCCGCCGGACCATGTGCTGCTGTCCGGCCCGCCGGGCCTGGGCAAGACCACGCTCGCGATGATCATCGCGGCGGAGCTCGGTTCGACCCTGCGCGTCACCTCGGGCCCCGCGATCCAGCACGCCGGCGACCTCGCCGCGATCCTGTCCTCGCTCGACGAGGGCGACGTGCTGTTCCTCGACGAGATCCACCGCCTGGCGCGCCCCGCCGAGGAGATGCTCTACCTCGCGATGGAGGACTTCCGTGTGGACGTGGTGGTCGGCAAGGGCGCGGGCGCGACGTCGATCCCGCTGAGCCTGCCCCCGTTCACCGTGGTGGGCGCCACCACCCGCGCCGGCCTGCTGCCCGCGCCGCTGCGCGACCGCTTCGGCTTCACCGGCCACCTCGACTTCTACGAGGACGACGAGCTCAAGGCGATCGTGGTGCGCTCGGCGGGCCGGCTCGGCCTGTCGATCACCCACGACGCGGCCCACGAGATCGCGTCCCGCTCGCGCGGCACCCCGCGCATCGCGAACCGGCTGCTGCGCCGCGTGCGCGACTGGGCCGAGGTGCACGGCACCGGCCGCGGCACGCTCGACGCCGCCCGCGAGGCCCTCACGGTGTACGAGGTCGACGAGCGCGGCCTCGACCGGCTGGACCGCGCGGTGCTCAAGGCGCTGTGCACGCGCTTCGCGGGCGGGCCCGTGGGCCTGTCGACGCTCGCCGTCACGGTGGGCGAGGAGACGGAGACCGTCGAGACCGTCGCGGAGCCGTTCCTCGTGCGCGAGGGCCTCATGAGCCGCACCCCGCGCGGCCGCATCGCGACCGCCGACGCGTGGCATCACCTCGGTCTGAAGCCGCCCGCGGACGCGATCGGCGGCGAGTCCGGGGGCCGGCTCTTCGACTGAGCCCGGCCGGGCGGCACCCGGTGCACGCTCAGGCTGGCTAGAATCGCTCGGGGCTCAAGCGAGCCGAGACCGTGAGGATTCCTGTGGCACGAGTGAAGAACGAGGCGCGTCGAGCGCTCACCTGGCTGGGCGCGATCGTCGTCGGCCTCTATGCGGCATTGGCGATCGGCGTCGTGACCGGGGGTGCGTCGTGGACGCCGGCCCTCGCGCTCGACCTGGCCGGCGGACGCGAGATCGTGCTCGCGCCCACGCTGGCCGAGGGCAGCGACCAGCAGATCGACCAGGCCGACCTGGACCAGGCCGTCGACATCATCCGTCGCCGCATCGACGCGTCCGGCGTCGCCGAGGCGGAGATCAGCACGCAGGGCCAGAACATCGTCGTGGCGCTCCCGGGCAACCCGTCCGAGGAGACCGTCGACCTCGTGCGCCAGAGCGCGCAGCTGCAGTTCCGCCCCGTGCTCGTGTCGGGCTCGCCCGCCGCGACCACCACGGACGAGTCCAGCGCGGACGCCTCCGCGTCGGCCGAGCCGAGCGCCTCGGCCTCCGCCGAGGCCGGCACCGACGCCAGCGAGTCCGCGGAGCCCACCGACGAGGCCACGGCCGAGCCCAGCGCCTCCGCCTCCGCGGACGCCGACGCGACCGCCTCCGCGGACGCCTCGACTGAGCCCGCCGAGGGCACCGACGCATCGTCCCTCGACTGGGTGACCGACGAGGTCCAGGCGAAGTACGACGCCCTCGACTGCACCGACCCGGAGAACCTCTCCGGCGTCACGCCCGGCGACCCGACCAAGGCCGACGTCGCGTGCGACCAGGACGGCTTCGCGAAGTACATCCTCGGCCCGGTGGAGATGGACGGCACCGACGTCGACACCGCCACCTCCGGCCCCGAGTACAACTCGACCGGCACGCTCACCGGCCGCTACGAGGTGCGCCTCGAGCTCACCAACGACGGCGGCAAGAAGTTCGCCGACATCACCGGCCGCATCAAGGACCTCGAGTCGCCGCGCAACCAGTTCGCGATGGTGCTCGACGGCGTGGTGATCTCCGCGCCGAGCGTCTCGACCTCCATCACCGGCGGCCAGGCGTCCATCACAGGCTCGTTCACGCAGGAGAGCGCGCAGCAGCTGGCCAACCAGCTGAAGTTCGGTGCCCTGCCCCTCACGCTCGAGGTGCAGTCGGAGCAGCAGATCTCCGCGACGCTCGGCGCCGACCAGCTCCAGAAGGGCCTCATCGCCGGCGCGATCGGCCTCATCCTGGTGGTCGTCTACTCGCTCATCCAGTACCGCGCGCTCGGCCTCGTCACGGTCGGTTCGCTCGCGATCGCCGGTGCGATCACCTACGTGCTCATCGCGCTGCTGTCGTGGACCATCGGGTACCGCCTGTCGCTCGCCGGTGTCGCGGGTCTGATCGTCGCGATCGGTGTGACGGCGGACTCGTTCATCGTCTACTTCGAACGTGTCAGGGACGAGCTGCGCGAGGGCCGCTCGCTGCAGGCCGCGATCGACCACGGCTGGCGTCGCGCCCGCCGCACGATCCTGGCCTCGGACGCGATCAACATCCTCGCCGCGGTGGTGCTGTACATGCTCGCCGTCGGCGGCGTGCGCGGCTTCGCGTTCACGCTGGGTCTCACCACGCTGGTCGACATCCTCGTGGTGTTCCTGTTCACCCACCCGATCCTCATGCTGCTGAGCAAGCGCCCGTTCTTCGCACGCGGCCACCGGTGGTCGGGCCTCGACCCGCGCCAGCTCGGACGCGACACGATGTACAAGGGCCGCGGCCGCATCGTCACCGGCCAGCCCACCCTCGCCGAGCGCAAGGCGGCGGCCGCCGCTGCCGCCGCCGGCGACGCCCGCCCCGAGGGGGAGGAGAACTGATGAAGCTCAACCTGGCCCAGTGGGGCAACAAGCTGCACTCGGGGGAGAAGACCTACCCGATCGTCCAGCAGCGCAAGCGCTGGTTCATCGTGTCCGGCGTGCTCGTCGCGCTGTCGCTGCTGCTGCTCTTCACCAAGGGGCTCAACCCGGGCATCGACTTCGTCGGCGGCACCGAGTTCCGCGTCACCGACACCGCGATCACCGAGCCCGCCGAGGCACAGGACGTGGTGGCCGAGCTCGCGCCCGAGGCGACCGCTCGTGTCACCATCCTCGGCGACAGCGACGTGCGCATCCAGATCGGCGTCGTCGACACCGAGACGGCGCGCGACATCACCACGGCCCTCGCGGACGCGTACGACGTCCCCGAGGAGCAGGTGAGCTTCACGCAGATCGGCCCCACGTGGGGCGCGTCGGTCGGCAAGGCGGCGGTCACCAGCCTCATCGTGTTCCTCGTCCTCGTGACGATCGTGATGTCGCTGTACTTCCGTGCCTGGCGCATGGCCGTCGCGGCGCTCGTCGCGCTGGCGCACGACCTCATCATCACCGCCGGCGTGTACGCGCTCGTGGGCTTCGAGGTCACGCCGGCGTCGGTGATCGGCTTCCTCACGATCCTCGGCTACTCGCTGTACGACACGGTCGTGGTGTTCGACAAGATCCGCGAGAACACCGCAAACCTCACCGCGCAGCATCGCTACACGTACGACGAGCTCGCGAACCTGGGCCTCAACCAGACCCTCGTGCGCTCGATCAACACGTCGGTGGTGGCCCTGCTGCCCGTGAGCGCGATCCTCTTCATCGGCTCGTTCCTCCTGGGCGCGGGCACGCTCAAGGACATCTCTCTCGCGCTTTTCGTCGGCATGGCGGTCGGCACGTACTCGTCGATCTTCGTGGCCACGCCGGTCGAGGTGCAGCTGCGCGACAACGAGCAGCGCATCAAGGACCACACCGCCAAGGTGCTCGAGCTGCGCGCCGCCGGCCAGACCGACGTCGCGATCTCGGAGACCGGCGACGTGCGCGTCGGCGCGGTCGACAAGGGCCGCCATCAGGGCGCCGCAGCCCAGCCCACGCGCAAGAACCGCAAGGCCTGATCCCGGGCCTCCGGCGAGGGGGACGATGCGGTGGCCGCCGCATCGTCCCCTTCGTCGCGTTTGGGGGCGTGTCGGTGGGAGGGGCCGCCCGGATAGACTGTCCCCCTACCAGCCTCGGAGGTGCGCGTGACTGAGACCCGTCCCTCGACCGGGACGCTCGGGCTCGGGTTCCTCCGCCGGGGGAGCCGTGAGGCGAGCGCGATCGACGGCGTGCTCGACACGTACCGGCGCATGTACCCGCGCGGACGGACCGGCCTCATCGAGCGCGCCTACCGCGTGGCGGAGGAGGCCCACCGCGGCCAGCTGCGCAAGAGCGGCGAGCCGTACATCACGCACCCCATCGCCGTCGCGCAGATCATCGCGGACCTGGGCATGCCGGACTCGGTCATCGCGGCGGCGCTGCTGCACGACGTGGTCGAGGACACCGAGTACCCGCTCGAGCGGATGCAGCAGGAGTTCGGCGACGAGGTCGCGATGATCGTCGACGGCGTCACCAAGCTCGACAAGGTCCAGTACGGCGACGCCGCGCAGGCGGAGACGGTCCGCAAGATGGTCGTCGCGATGGCCAAGGACATCCGCGTCCTGCTGCTCAAGCTGTGCGACCGCCTCCACAACGCGCGCACGTGGAAGTACGTGGCTCCCGAGTCCGCGCGCAAGAAGGCGCAGGAGACGCTCGAGATCTACGCGCCGCTCGCGCACCGCATGGGCCTCAACGCGATCAAGTGGGAGCTGGAGGACCTCAGCTTCCAGACGCTGTACCCGAAGATCTACCAGGAGATCGTCGACGTCGTCACGGAGCGGGCGCCCGAGCGGGAGAAGTACCTCGCGCAGGTCCGCGCGGAGATCGAGAAGGACCTCCGCCAGATGAAGATCAAGGCGGAGATCACCGGCCGCCCCAAGCACTACTACTCCGTGTACCAGAAGATGATCGTCCGGGGCCGCGACCTCAACGACATCTACGACCTCGTCGGCATCCGCATCCTCGTCGAGACGGTGCGCGACTGCTACGCGGTCCTCGGCGCGATGCACGCCCGCTACCAGCCCGTCCCGGGCCGGTTCAAGGACTACATCGCGATGCCCAAGTTCAACCTCTACCAGTCGCTGCACACGACGGTGATCGGGCCCACGGGCAAGCCCGTCGAGCTGCAGATCCGCACGTACGACATGCACCGCCGCGCCGAGTACGGGCTCGCGGCGCACTGGCGCTACAAGGAGACCGCGAAGACCGGCCAGCCGTCGAAGGGCGGCGGCGAGATGGGCTGGCTGCGCCAGATCGCCGACTGGCAGCAGGAGACCGCGGACCCCACCGAGTTCCTCGACAGCCTCCGCGGCGAGATCTCCAAGGCCGAGGTCTACGTCTTCACTCCGCGCGGCAAGCTGCTGTCGCTGCCGCAGGGCGCGACCCCCGTGGACTTCGCGTACGCCGTCCACACCGAGGTGGGCCACAAGACCATCGGCGCCAAGGTCAACGGGCGCCTCGTGCCCCTCGACTCGACGCTCGAGAACGGCGACACCGTCGAGGTGCTCACCACCTCCGACGAGAACGCGCATCCCAAGCGCGACTGGCTCGAGTTCGTGCAGTCCACGCGTGCCCGCAACAAGATCCGGCAGTGGTTCACGCGCGAGCGCCGCGAGGAGTCGATCGAGACCGGGCGCGACATGCTGGCCCGCGCGATCCGCCGCCAGCAGCTGCCCATGCAGCGCCTCATGAGCCGTCCCACGCTCCTCGCCCTCGCGAAGGAGATGCACTACGAGGACGTCGACGCGCTCTACGCGGCGATCGGCGAGCACAAGGAGCAGCCGGCAGACGTCGTCGCCCGCATGACCGAGGCCGTCGGCGGCCAGGAGGGCGCCGACGAGGACCTCACCGAGATCACCCGTCCCGGCCTGCCGCCGCAGCGGATCTCCGCGCGACGGGGCGACCCCGGCGTCTCGGTGCACGGGCTCACCGACGTGGTCGTCAAGCTCGCGCGCTGCTGCACGCCGGTGCCTGGCGACCCGATCCAGGGCTTCATCACCCGTGGTTCCGGTGTCTCCGTCCACCGCGCCGACTGCGACAACCTCGCGCAGCTGCACAACCAGAGCGAGCGGCTCATCGACGTCGAGTGGACCGGCCACAGCGCGGGCACGTTCCTCGTGCAGATCGAGGTCGAGGCCCTCGACCGCAACCGCCTGCTCTCGGACGTGACCCAGGTGCTGTCCGACCACCACGTCAACATCCTGTCCGCGAACGTGTCGACCACGCGCGAGCGGGTCGCGATGTCGAGCTTCCAGTTCGAGATGGCGGACCCGTCGCACCTCGGCGCGATCCTGTCCGCCGTGCGCCGCATCGACGGCGTCTACGACGCGCGCCGCGTCACGGGCGCGAAGCGGCCCTAGACACCTCGTCCACGAGCGACGCCAGCCGCGCGTAGCCGCCGCCGGTGATCGCGTCGTGGGCGAGCGCCGCCTCGAGGTCCGGCGGTCCGATGCGTCCGGCAGCGAGCGCGCCGCACACCGCCGCGAGGGCCACCGCCGGCTCCTCCCAGCGCAGCGCGTCGACGCAGGCCCGCGCCGGGGGAGCGAGCATCAGCCCGCCCTCGACCCGGACGCCCATCCGCGCGGTGACGCCCGAGTGCAGCGCCACCTCCGCGTGCGGCGGCCGGTACAGGCCCCGGTGACCCACCGCGTGCCAGGCGACCGGAGCATCGTCCACCCAGCCGTGGACCCAGAGCGCCGCCGTGCCCGTGAGGACCACGTGAGCCGGCACGCGCGGCGAGGCGGCGAGCGCGCGCAGGCCGGGGGAGTCGGGCACGTCCAGCGGCCGCGCGACGCCGGGACCGTGCGGGGCGACGATGCGCTGGCGGGCGAGGCGCGCGAAGGCGGGCCGGCCCACGTCCGCGGCGCGCAGCAGGATCACGGCTCCAGGGTCGCGCGTGGGGGCGTGCCGGGCCAGCCCCTGTGGACGGGCCCGCCATCCCCGTTCACCTCTCCACGCCAGCCGGCGCCGCCGGACCCGGATCCGGCGGTGGTGACGGTCACATCGGGCGTCATGTGTGGAGCAGTGACTCGCGCGCGTGGAGAGGGCCCCGGGAGGGGAAGCGAAGAGCCCCGCCACCTCGACGGTGACGGGGCCCCTCGGGACGATGCGGCGGTTAGGCCAGCCCCTCGATCTGCTTGAGCCACGCCTGGCGGGCGGCCAGCGACTCCTCGAGCTTCTTCGTGCTCTTGCCGGCGGCCTTCGCCTCGGCGATCTCGTCCTCGAGCGCCTGGATCGCGGAGTTGAGCTGCGCGGCCGCACCCGAGGCGCGGGCCTCGAGCTCGGGGTTGCGCGAGTTCCACTCGGCGTCCTCGGCGTCGCGGACGGCCTTCTCGACGGCTGCCATGCGCTTGGACAGGCGGGCGATGTCGGCGCGCGGGACGCGGCCGGCGGCCTCGAAGCGGTCCTGGATGGGACGCAGCGCCTGCTTGGCGGCCGCGAGGTCCTTGACCGGCAGGAGCGCCTCGGCCTCGACCACCGCGGCCTCCTTCGCCTCGACGTTGCCCGACAGGGCCTCGTCCTCGGCGTCGGCGGCGCCGCGGCGCGCCTCGAAGAACGAGTCCTGCGCGGCCTGGAAGCGCTTCCACAGCGCGTCGTCGACGGAGCGGCGGCCACGGCCGGCGTTGCGCCACTCGTTCATGAGGTCGCGGAAGCCGCGGGCGCCGTGGTCCCAGTCGGTGGTCTGGGCGAGCGCCTCGGCGCGCGCGACGAGGTCCTCCTTGCGGGTGGCGACGTCCGCGTTGGAGCGGTCGAGCTCCGCGAAGTGGTGCTTGCGCGCCTTCTCGAACGACGACCGGGCGTGCGTGAAGCGGGTCCACATGGCGCGCTCGACGTCCTTGGGGATGCGGGCGCCGGAGCGCTGCGCCTCCTTCCACTGGTCGAGCAAGCCACGCAGCGTCGCGGTGTCGTTCTTCCAGTGGACCTTGTCCTCGGGCTTCGCGGCGAGGGCCTCGGCGGTCGCGACGATCTCCTCGCGGGAGGCGATCGCGGCCTCGCGGGCCACGCGGCGCTCCTCGTGGATGCGGGTGCGGGTCTCCTCGGCCTCGACCTTGACGGCCGCGTAGCGCTCGCCGAGCGTGTCGAGGTCGCCCACGACGCTCGGCGGCGTCAGCACGGCCTCGATGGTCGCGATCGACTCGTCGATGTCCTTGGGGGAGAGCTCGGCGGACGCGAGGCGCGCGTGGAAGCGCTCGACCGCGGCCTCGAGCTCGAAGAACGCGTGGGCGTAGGCCTTGAGCGCCTCGTCGTCGTCGGCCGGGCCGACCTCGACGCGCTCCTCCGCCACGATGACGAACGCCTTCCCGTCCTCGACGAGCCCGTGCGCGAGCGCCTCCTCGAAGCGCTCGTCGGGCACCTCGGCCGCGACCGGCACGGCGACCACGGTGTGCGTGGTCTGCTTCGCGACGGCGACGGGCGAGGGGGCCTTGAACGACCCCGGCTTCGGCGCCTTCGGCTTGGGGGCCCGGGGCGCCTTCGCGGCCGGCTCCTCGACCGGGGCGTCCTCGGCGGGGGTCTCCGCGGCGGGGGTCTCCGCGGCGGGCGCGGCCTCCTCGGCGACGGCCTCGGTCACGGCCTCGGCCGCGGGCTCGGGGGTGGACTGGGACGGGGCCTCGGCGGCCTCGGTCTTCGACGCCTGAGCGTCGGGCGACTCGGTCATGAGACGGATACCTCGTTCACGATGACGGACATGGCCGGCGGACCGTCGGTGTCCCCGGTGATGGTGCCTGCTTCGGCAACACGGCTCACACTACCGTTTCCGTCGACCACCTGGCCCAGCACGGTGTAGCCGCCCGCGCTGTCCGACGGGATGGTCGAGTCCTGGTAGACGATGAAGAACTGGCTGCCCATGGACTCCGCGTCGCCGCCCACGCGGGCCATCGCGACGGTGCCGGCGGGGTAGAGGTCGTCCTCGGGCGCGTTCTCGATCGGCCCGAAGCTGTAGCCCGGTCCGCCCAGGCCGGTGCCGTCGGGGTCGCCGCACTGGAGCACGTAGATCCCCGCGGTGGTGAGGCGGTGGCATCCCGTGCCGTCGAAGAAGCCCTCCTTCGCGAGCTCGACGAAGCTCGCGACCGCCTGGGGCGCGGCCGCGCCGTCGAGCTCGACCACGATGTCGCCCTGGTTGGTCGCGAGCGTCGCCGTCCACGTGCGGTCCTCGGCGTACGACGGGTCCGGCGGCTCGGGGGAGACGGCCCACCCCGACTCGAGCGTCACCTCCTCGTCCGCGGTGGACGATGCGGCGGCCTCGGCGGACGCCTTGGCCTGGCTGTTCTCGTGCATCGCGATGAGCAGCACCGCGAGCCCGCCGCCGAGCAGCAGCGCCCCGGCGGTGATGAGCGCGGTGATCCGGATGATCCGCTCGCGGTGCCGCCGCTTCGCCGCCATGCGCGCCTCGTACGCCTGCTGCTTCTTGCGGGCCTGCGCCCGCGCCTGCTTGCTTGTACTCATCGAGCCTTCCCGTGCCGCGGATGTGCCAGGTCAGTCTAGGTGGGGACGATGCGGAACAATGGCGGGCATGGCACGCGTGCAACCCCTCTCCGGATTCCCCGAATGGTCCCCGCAGGAGCGCCTCGTCGAGGCGCACGTCCTCGGCACCCTGCGCGAGGTCTTCGCCCTCCATGGATTCGGCGAGATCGAGACGCGCGCGGTCGAGCCCGTCGAGCGCCTCGCGGGCGACTCGGACGCCGCGAAGGAGATCTACGCGATCGGCCGCTTCAACGCCGACGAGCAGGCCGGCCGCGAGGCCAAGCTGGGCCTCCACTTCGACCTCACCGTGCCGTTCGCGCGCTACGTCGAGGAGAACCAGGGCCGCCTGCAGTTCCCGTTCCGCCGCTTCCAGATCCAGAAGGTGTGGCGTGGCGAGCGTCCGCAGGAGGGCCGCTTCCGCGAGTTCTACCAGGCGGACATCGACGTGGTCGGCCGGGACACCCTGCCCGAGCACCTCGAGGCCGAGGTCGCGATCGTGATGGCCCGTGCCCTGCGTGCGCTGCCGCTGCCCGCGGCCCGCATGCACCTCAACAACCGCGGCCTGGTCGAGGGCTTCTACCGGGGCGTCGGCATCGTCGACATCGCGGGCGCGCTGCGCAGCGTCGACAAGCTCGACAAGATCGGCCGCGACGGCGTCGCCGAGGAGCTGCACGCCAAGGGCGTGAGCCCCGAGGCCGTGCACGCGATCCTCGAGCTCGCCGCGATCCAGACGCCCGACGGCTCGTTCGTCGACCTCGTGGAGGCGCTGTGGGACCACTCGCCGATCGTCGCGGACGCCGACGACGCGCGCGAGCAGTTCGACCGCGGCGCCCGCTCGCTCGCGACCCTCGTGGACGCCGTCAACGCGGCCGTCCCCGACACCGCGATCGCGGACCTGCGCATCGCTCGCGGCCTCGACTACTACACGGGCGCCGTCTACGAGACCGTGCTCGACGGGCACGAGGACCTCGGCTCGATCTGCTCCGGCGGGCGCTACGACTCCCTTGTCGCGGGCGGCGGCTTCCCCGGCGTGGGCATGTCGATCGGCGTGAGCCGCCTCGTCAGCCGCATGCTCGGCGCGAGCCTCGCGACCGCGAGCCGCTCCGTGCCCCAGGCCGTGCTCGTCGCGGTCACCGACGAGGAGCACCGCGGCGCATCGTCCTCCATCGCGGACCGCCTGCGCGCCCGCGGGATCGCGTGCGAGGTGTCGCCCAACGCGGCGAAGTTCGGCAAGCAGATCCAGTACGCCGACCGTCGCGGCATCCCGTTCGTATGGTTCCCGGCTGCGGGC
Organism: Demequina litoralis; assembly: GCF_030418455.1. GTDB lineage: Bacteria > Actinomycetota > Actinomycetes > Actinomycetales > Demequinaceae > Demequina > Demequina litoralis. Next base: position 314,456 of record NZ_JAUHPW010000001.1, on the reverse strand, counting down.
GACGACACGTCGCCCGACGGCGAGGTCAAGGACATCCGCTCGGGAGAGCAGGTGCCCGCCGACGCCGACGCCTGGGCACCCCCGACCGAGGACCTGAAGCCGCGCATCGTCCGCGGCTAGACTGATACCCGCTCTTCACAACCCCGCGCGCCTCCGCGCGATAGAAAGGCAACACCTTGCTCCGCACGCATCTCGCTGGAAACCTGCGCGCCGCCGACGCCGGCGCCACCGTCACCCTCGCCGGCTGGGTGGGCCGCCGCCGCGATCACGGCGGCGTCGCGTTCATCGACCTGCGGGACGCCTCGGGCCTCGCGCAGATCGTCATCCGCGAGGAGGTCGCGCACGCGCTGCGCACCGAGTACGTCATCCAGGTGACCGGCGAGGTGCGCCTGCGCCCCGAGGGCTCGGCGAACCCCAACATGCCGTCCGGCGAGATCGAGGTCGCCGTCCACGACGTGACGATCCTCAACGAGTCCGCGCCCACGCCCTTCCCGATCGACGAGCACGTCACCGTCGGCGAGGAGGCGCGCCTCAAGCACCGCTACCTGGACCTGCGCCGCCCGCAGCCGCGCGCGAACATCGTGCTGCGCTCCGAGGTGAACAAGGCCGCCCGCCGCGTGCTCGAGCGTCACGACTTCCTCGAGATCGAGACCCCGACCCTGACGCGCTCGACCCCGGAGGGTGCGCGCGACTTCCTGGTGCCCGCGCGCCTGTCGCCCGGCTCCTGGTACGCCCTGCCGCAGTCGCCGCAGCTGTTCAAGCAGCTGCTCATGGTGTCGGGCATGGAGCGCTACTACCAGATCGCCCGCTGCTACCGCGACGAGGACTTCCGCGCGGACCGTCAGCCGGAGTTCACGCAGCTCGACATCGAGATGAGCTTCGTGGACCAGGACGACGTCATCGCGCTGGGCGAGGAGCTCGTCCGCGAGCTGTGGTCGCTCATCGGCTACGAGGTCCCGCTGCCCATCCCGCGCATCACGTACCACGACGCCATGGCGCGCTTCGGCACCGACAAGCCCGACCTGCGCTTCGGCCTCGAGCTCACCGAGCTCACCTCCTACTTCAGCGACACGCCGTTCCGCGTGTTCCAGGCCGAGTACGTGGGCGCGGTAGTCATGCCCGGCGGCGCCTCGCAGCCCCGCAAGGTGCTCGACGCGTGGCAGGAGTGGGCCAAGCAGCGCGGCGCGCGCGGGCTGGCCTATGTCCTGGTGCAGGAGGACGGCACCCTCACCGGCCCCGTCGCCAAGAACCTCTCCGAGGCCGAGCTCGCGGGCCTCGCCGAGGCCACCGGCGCGAACCCGGGCGACTGCGTGTTCTTCGCGGCCGGCAAGGCGGGCGCCTCGCGCGCGCTGCTCGGCGCCGCCCGCAACGAGATCGCGCGCCGCGTCGGCCTCATCGACGAGGACCGCTTCGAGTTCTGCTGGGTGGTCGACGCGCCGCTGTTCAAGCCGGTCGACGTGGACGACGACGACGTGGCCCTCGGCTCCTCCGCCTGGACCGCCGTGCACCACGCGTTCACGAGCCCCAAGCCGGAGTTCATGGACACGTTCGACACGGACCCGGGCCCGGCCCTGGCCTACGCGTACGACATCGTCTGCAACGGCAACGAGATCGGCGGCGGCTCGATCCGTATCCACCGCCAGGACGTGCAGGAGCGCGTGTTCCGCGTCATGGGGATCGGCCACGAGGAGGCGCAGGAGAAGTTCGGCTTCCTCCTCGACGCCTTCCAGTACGGCGCCCCGCCGCACGGCGGCATCGCGCTCGGCTGGGACCGCGTCACCGCGCTCCTCGCGAAGGCCGACTCGATCCGCGACGTCATCGCGTTCCCGAAGTCGGGCGGCGGCTACGACCCGCTGACCGCGGCGCCCGCGCCCATCACGCCGGAGCAGCGCGCCGAGGCCGGCGTGGACTTCGAGCCGGAGGCCGAGGAGGCCGAGGTCGGCGCGAAGGCGTAGCGCTCCGCTCGTCCAGACGCCGCGAGGGCGGGATCCCCACCGAGGGGTCCCGCCCTTGCTGCGTCCATGCGCACGCCGCCGCGGCCGCCGCCGGTCCGCCGCCGGTCCGCCGCGCTGCGAGGTGCTCAGTGCCCGGAATCAGCCGCTTCGGGCACCGAACACCTCACGGGGCGCCGCCGCGGTCGGGGGACGATGCGCGGCGCGCGTCGGTCGCGACGCCCACAGCACGCCGCCGATGACGAGCCCGCCGCCCGCCAGCTCGCCCCAGCCGGGCACCTCGCCCAGCGCGAGCCACGCCGTGACGATCCCGACCACGGGCACCAGCATCGAGAACGGCGCGACCGTGCCCGCCGGGTGCCGGGCCATGAGCCACACCCAGATCCCCGACCCCGCGAGCGTGCCCAGCAGCACCGTGTACGCGAGCCCGATCCAGGCCGGGACCGCGGCGGCGCTCCACGACGTCGCGAGGGCGTCGCCGATCGTGGCGGGCCCCTCGACCACGAGCGACACCGCGAGCATGGGCAGCGGCGGCACCACCGACATCCACAACACCAGGTGGAGCGGCCGGTCCGCGCGCGCCTGACGGCTCGCGAGGTTGCCGAACGCCCAGGCCAGCGCGCCGAGCACGACGAGGAGGAACGGCCATACGGGGGCGTCGGCGCCGTACGAGAGGCCGACGAGGACGAGCCCCGCGGCCGCCACCGCGACGCCCAAGGCGGCGCGCAGGCCGATCCGCTCGCGCAGATGCAGAGCGCCGAGCACCACGGTGAAGGGCGCCGAGGCCTGCAGCACGAGCGAGGACAGCCCGGTGGGGAAGCCGGCCGCCATGCCCAGGTAGAGGAACAGGAACTGGAAGGTCCCGAAGCCCAGCCCGTAGCCGATGAGCCATCGCCACCGCACCTGCGGGCGCGGCACGAGCAGCACCGTGGGGACGGCGATGAGCGCGAACCGCAACGCCACCAGGAACAGCGGCGGGAAGTGCTCGAGCGACGCGTGGATCGCGAGGAAGTTGAGGCCCCACAGGACCGCGACGAGCACGGCGAGGGCGGAGTGGCGGAGGGGCATGCGGCCAGTCTCGATCCGGGATACGTGAAGGACAAGCGCATTGATGTGACGGTCATGTCTAGGATGCCTTCATGGAGGTTCGTCATCTCGAGCTCCTGCGGGACCTGCGCGAGCGCGGCACGCTCGGCGCGGTCGCCGCGGCGACGTACCGCACGCCCTCGGCGTTGTCCCAGCAGCTGCGGACCGCCGAGCGCGAGCTGGGCGTCGCGCTCGTCGAGCCCGCCGCCCGCGGGCTGAGGCTCACGTGGGCGGGGGAGATCCTCGCCGACGGCGCGGGGGACGTGCTCGCGGCCCTCGCGCGGGTCGAGTCCGCCTTGGACGAGGGCCGGGGGGAGCCCAGCGGCACCGTGCGCATCGGCACCCTGCCGAGCGCGGGCGCCGCGCTCCTGCCCGGGCTCATGGGCGGCCTGGCGGGCACTCGTCTGCGCCTGGAGCTCGAGGACTTCGACCTCGCCGAGGCCGACTACGCCGCGCGCACGCTCGACCACGACCTCGTCATCGCGCACAGCCTCAGCGCCGACGTGCCCGCCGGTGCGGAGGGCCTGTTCTCGCGCGTGGTCGCGCGCGAGCCCATCGATGTCGCGGTGCCCGCGTCCCACCCGCTCGCGGCGCGCGCGAGCCTCGTCCCCGAGGACGTGGTGGGCCAGCCGTGGATCGCTGTCCCGCGCGGCTTCCCGTTCGCGACGGTGCTCGAGGGCGTCGAGGCCGCGACCGGGGCGACGCTCGAGCGGATCGTCGAGATCCGCGACAACCGACTCGTGGAGTCGCTGGTGGGACGCGGGCTCGGGCTCGCGCTGCTGCCGCGCTTCTCCACGCCGCCGTCCGAGGACTACCGCCTCGTGCCGCTCACCGGGGTCAGGGCGACGCGCGCGATCGTCGCGATCGGCCGGCACGACCGCGTCGCGCGGCGGGCGGTGAGCGCCGTGCTCGACGCGCTGGCCGAGGTGGGTGCGGGGCTCAACTGAGGCGCGGCCACCGCGCGCGCGCCAGCGCGCCGACCGCGAGCACCGCTGCTGGCAGCCACAGCGCGGCCGCGCTCGACGTGGCTCCCGCGAGCACGCCCAGGCCCGCGGTCGTGACGATCGCGGTGCCCTGCATCGCCATCGAGTTGAGCGACAGCACGGTGGCGCGCTGCCCGGACGTTGCGGCGGCATGCGTGAGCTCCTCGACCAGCGGCACCGCGATGCCCAGCAGGACGTAGAAGGCGACGAACGCGACCGCGGCGGCGAGAGGCGCCGGCAGCGCCACCGCCGCGAGGGCGACGGCCGCGCCGAGGACCCCCACGAGCGCCGCACGCGATGGCCCGCGCGTGAGGCGGGCCACCACGGGCGCGAGGGCCGAGCCGGACGCCGAGCCCAGGAAGCCCGCGGTCACCAGCACCGCGTACGCGCCCGCCGCGGCGGACTCGCCGCCGAGCAGCGCGGCGAACCGCGGCGGCGCGAGCAGCTCGAGGCCGGACAGGGCCGCGCCCACCGCTGCCGTCAGCAGCAGGATCCGCCGGAGCGCCGGGTGGGTCCGCGCGAGGCGCAGGCCGGAGGCGATGGTCGTGCCCACCCCCCGCATCGTCCCCGGGGACGGGGTCTCCGTGGTCCGGGCCGGGTCGCGGACCCACACCAGCACGAGCGCCGCGTGCACCACGGACAGCGCGGCCGCGACGAGGAACGGCGTCGACAGCGCCACCAGCCTGTCGCCGCTCGTGGGCAGGGGGGAGATCGCGACGAGCCCGCCGCCGGCGAGGGCGCCGGCCGCGAGCGCGACCGACTCGGCGACGCCCGCGCGGGACAGCCCGGTGCGCAGCGGGGCGTCGGGGTCCACCTCGTGGGTGCGGTCGACGAACCATGCCTGCAGCGGTCCCGAGTCGAGCGCCCGGGCGACGCCGCCCAGGAGGTAGCCGAGCGCCAGCACGAGCGCGCCGCTCCCGAAGGCGAGCGTGAGGCTGGACACCGCGGCGACGAGCGCCGCGGTCGCGAGCACGGGGCGGCGTCCCACGACGTCGGCGAGGCCGCCCGTGGGCAGCTCGAGCACCAGCGTCGCGGCGCTGTAGAGCGCGACGATGAGGCCGATGGTCGGCAGGTCGAGCCCCCGCTCGCGCAGCAGCAGGACCGTCACCGGGACCACGAAGCCCGTGGGCAGCCACCGCAGCGCAGTGAGCGCGACGAAGCGCCGGCGGATCGAGGCGATCGTGGCAGGGGCGGTGGCGGACATCGCCGCCTAGTGTTGCAGGCTGAGGCGCCGGTGCAGGCGACGGAGGGGGCCGGGCGCCCACCAGTTCCAGTCGCCGAGCAGCGTCATGGTGGCGGGCACGAGAAAGAGACGGACCACGGACGCGTCGAGCACCACGGCGACGGCGAGGCCGACGCCCACCTCCTTGATCATGAGCAGGTCGCCCAGCGCGAAGCCGAGGAAGACGAGCACGATCACGGTCGCCGCGGACGTGATGATGCGGCCCGACCGCTGCAGGCCCTTGCGCACCGCCGCATCGTTGTCCTCGCCGGCGTCGACGTACTCCTTGATGCGGGACAGCAGGAACACCTCGTAGTCCATCGCGAGCCCGAAGCCGAACGCCACGATGATGACCGCTACGTAGGTCTCGACGCCGCCGGTCGAGGTGAAGCCGAGCGTGCCCTCGAGGTGGCCCTCGCCGAAGATCCACGTGACCACGCCGAGCGAGGCGAGCAGCGACAGCGAGTTGATCACGAGCGTCTTCGCGGGGACGAGCAGCGACCCGGTCATGAGGAACAGCAGCACGAAGGCCACGATGACGACGAGCCCCGCGGCGAGCAGCGCGCCCTCGCGGATCGCGTCGACGAAGTCGATCTGGGTGGCGGCGACGCCGCCGACGTGGAACTCGAAGGGCGCGTCGAGCGCGCGCAGGGCGAGCACCGTGTCGCGTGCCTCGGGGCCCTGGGGGTCGTCGGCGTCGATGGTCACATCGACGAACTGCTCGTCGCCGATCGTGTAGGCGTGGCTGACGTCCGCGACGCCGTCGACGCTGTCCAGTCCCGGGTCGAGCCAGGCCCACACCTCGACGGAGGCGTCGGGGTCGGGGACGTGGACGATGATCGCCGGGTCCGCGAGGTCGGGAAAGCCCTCGGCGAACGCGTCCGCGTAGTCGCGCCGCTCGTTGCCGACCGGAAGCGCCTCGATGTCGGAGTTACGCAGCGCGAGACCCATGACGGGCGAGGCGAGCACGAGCAGGAGCGCCGTCGCCGCGATCACCACGAGCCACGGCCGGCGCTGACCCCATCCCGCGAGGCGGGCGAAGGCGCCGTCCTCGCGGTCGACGTTGGAGGTGGCGGCGAGGACCCGCCGGAGGCAGGGCACCCGGCTGAGCAGGCTCGGCCCCGCGATGCGCGGCGCGAGCAGGTACGCGACTGCCGGCACGATCGTGAGCGACGCGATCATCGCCGTGGTGACGACGCCGAGCGCGGCACCGCCGAAGCCCTTCATCATCTCGACGGGGAAGAGCAGCATCCCGCCGACCGACGCGGCCACGACCACCGCGGAGAAGAACACCGTGCGGCCGGCCGTGGCGAGCGTGTGCTCGATGGCCTCGGCCCGCGCCTCGCGTGGATCCCCGCCGATGCGGTGGAGCTCCTCGCGGAACCGCGACACGATGAGCAGCCCGTAGTCGATCGACAGGCCGATGCCGAGGACCGTCACCACGTTCACGGCGGACTGGTCGAGATCCAGCAGGTACGAGAACCCGTAGAGCACCGCGAGCCCGCCCGCGATCGACGCGATCGCGCCGGTCAGCGGCGTCGCGGCGGCGAGGAAGCCTCCGAACACGAAGACCATGACGATGAGCGCGGCCGGCAGGGCGATCATCTCGCCCGTGATGAGGTCCTCCTCGAGCTGCACGGTGAAGTCGTCGAAGACCAGCGGGTTCGAGGAGCTGAGGACGTTGGCATCCGGATACTCCGAGCGCAGGCCGTCGACGGCGTCCTCGACGAGCCCGACCACCTCCTCGTGGATCGGGAGCGGGTCCGCGCCCTCGAGATCCCCGAAGATCGTCTGGACCAGGAGGCCCGTGCCGTCCTGGTCGACCAGGGTGTCGAGGTACTCGCCGAGCGGATCCCATGCGGGGTCGGCACCCGAGCCCAGCTCGCCGGTGGAGGGCAACGCGTGCTGGTCGAACTCGGGACCCTCGACCAGGCCCCACGGCGACAGCACGGCGTTGACGCCGTCCAGCGCGGCGATCTCCGCCGCGGCCTCGCCGATCGCGACCGCCACGTCCGGGTCCTCGGGGTCGACACCGCGGACGTAGGAGGCGACGGGCGGGCCGATCGACTCGTCGGCCGTGCGCTCGAAGGCCTCGTAGACCTCCCACGAGTCCGAGCCCTCGACTAGCGGCGGGCCCGTCGAGACGCGCTGGAAGAGACCCTCGCCGTTCACCCCGACGGTGGCGAGCGCATAGAGCCCGAGCGTGCCGATCACCGCGAGCACCACGACCAGGCGGGGCGCACGGGCGATGAGCCGCCCGATTCGGGCGAATCCCCCCATGGCGTCCAGCGTAAGCGGAGGGGCCGACAGCGGGAAGGACGTGACATACCGCACGGCGGCTGGACTTGCCCCATTTGTCTGGCTACTGTCTCGGGCGCAAGGGCTGGTTGAGGACAGCCGTACGCGAGGCCGTGGGGGAGGGACCCCGGTCATGACCACGGACGGGCTGCCAACGGTCCCGTCCGGGACGAGGAGACCGACCTTGACCATCACGAGGAACCGGACGGCAGTACGCGCGACCGGCATCGTCGCCGCGATCGTCGCGGCCGCCGTCGTGAGCGCGACGCCGGCGACCGCCGCATCGTCCGCCGCGACCGCATCGTCCATCGACACGAGCGTGTCCGCGGTCACGCCGATCCGAACCGAGATCAGCGTCGGCCAGAACCTGTGGGTCACCGGCACGGCGCTCAAGCTCCGCAACGGCCCGTCCAACTCGAACCGCGTGAAGATGGTCGCGTACAAGGGCGCGAAGGTGAAGGCCACCGGCAAGACCGAGGGTCGCTGGGTCCAGATCAAGGCCGGCGGCACCACGGCATGGGCGCCGAGCAAGTTCTTCACGTCCGACAAGCCCAAGTGGGACGCGGTGCCCGTCGGCACCCTCGGCGCGAACCTCCAGCTGCGCTCGGGCCCGAGCAACTCCTACGCGGTCAAGACCACCGCGGCCTTCGGCACCATGGGCCGCTTCACGCGCATCGAGCGCAACGGCTGGTGGCAGGTCCGGATCAACGGCACCTACGCGTGGACGCCCGAGCGCTTCCTGAGCGTCGGCGGCGTGTTCGACACCGCCCGCATCCTCGACATCGCCCACAGCCAGGTGGGCTACCGCGAGCCGTCGTGGCGCAACAACCGCTACAACGACTGGATCGACGGGAACTACGCCTGGTGCCACGTCTTCGTGGAGTGGGTCTTCGATCGCGCCGACTACGCCAACGGCGTGCCCTACAAGAAGCACTTCGACGCGTACGTGACGGCGCTGCGCAAGTCCGGCGTCCTCGACACGACCCCGACCGCGGGCGAGATCAAGAAGGGCGACGTCGTCCTCGTGGACTGGTACCCGTACCGCGGGCCGACGCACACCGGCATCGTCGATCACGTCTCCGGCGACTCGATCTACCTGGTCGAGGGCAACACCACCTCCGGCACCGGCGAGACCGGGCGCGGCGTCTTCTACCGCAAGCGCGCGATGGTCGACATCCACGCGTCGTACCGCCCGTCCGACTTCGCGAAGTGGCGCGAGCTCAAGGTGAGCTGAGCCTTCTCTCCCGGGCACTGCCCGGGCCGACCCCGAGCGCCGGGGCGGGGTGCGCGATGCCCCGCCCCGGCGCTCGTGTCGTGTCGGGACGATGCGACGGCGTCCCGGTCTCGCGCGTGGGCGGGCGGGGCGGCCCTGGCTGTCGGAGCGACCGCCTACGCTGGCCCCATGGATCTGTTCGACGCGGCGCGCACCGACGCGTCGGGCGTGCCCGAGACCCTCGGCAACGCCCCGCTCGCGGTGCGCATGCGTCCCCGCGGCCTCGACGAGGTCGTGGGTCAGACGCACCTGCTGACCGAGGGGTCGCCGCTGCGCCGGCTCATCGGGGAGGACGCTCCCGCGACGTCCGTGGTGCTGTGGGGGCCGCCCGGCACGGGCAAGACCACGCTCGCGTACCTCGTCGCGGGCAACCGGCGCTTCGTCGAGCTGTCCGCCGTCACGGCGGGCGTCAAGGACGTGCGCGCGGTGGTCGACGACTCGAAGCGCCGCATCGCCACCGGCGAGCGCGAGACGGTCCTCTTCATCGACGAGATCCACCGCTTCACCCGCTCGCAGCAGGACGCGCTGCTGCCCGCGGTCGAGAACAGGTGGGTGACGCTCATCGGCGCGACCACCGAGAACCCGTCGTTCTCGGTCGTCGGGCCGCTGCTGTCACGCTCGCTGCTGCTGGTGCTGCAGCCGCTCGCCTCGACCGACATCTCGGCGCTGCTCGAGCGGGCCGTCGCCGACACCCGCGGCCTCGGCGGCTCCGTGACGCTGGACGATGCGGCGCGCGACCACATCCTGCGCGTCGCCGGGGCGGACGCGCGCAAGGCGCTCACGCTGCTCGAGTCGATCGCGGGTGCCGCGGGGCCGTCCGGGGTCATCACCGCGGAGATCGCCGAGGCGACGATGGACGCCGCCCTGGTCGCGTACGACAAGTCGGGCGACCAGCACTACGACGTCATCAGCGCCTTCATCAAGTCCGTGCGCGGCTCCGACGTCGATGCCGCGCTGCACTACCTCGCGCGGATGGTGGTGGCGGGGGAGGACCCGCGCTTCATCGCCCGCCGCCTCGTCATCCTCGCGGCCGAGGACATCGGCATGGCGGACCCGCAGGGGCTGGTGATCGCGCAGGCCGCCGCGGACGCGGTGAGCTTCATCGGCATGCCCGAGGGGCGGATCGTCCTCGCCGAGGCGACCACGTACCTCGCGAGCGCGCCGAAGTCGAACCGCTCGTACCGCGCGATCGACGCCGCGATCGCGGACGTGCGGGCCGGCAAGGCGGGCGTGGTGCCCGAGCACCTGCGGGACGCGCACTATGCGGGCGCCGAGCGGATCGGGCACGGCAAGGACTACCAGTACGCGCACGACGCGCCCCACGGCGTGGCCGCGCAGGAGTACCTGCCCGAGACGCTGCGCGGGGCGCGCTACTACCAGCCCACCGAGCACGGCTACGAGCGTGCGCTGGGAGAGCGGCTCGGCACCATCCGGCGGCTGCTGGGAAGGTGAGGCGCGGGCCGGTCACCAGTCCGCGGGGCGCGAGTCCTTGCCGTCGAGCCAGAGGTGGTCCTTCGGGTCGGCGTGCGTGCCGCCCGAGCCGACGTGCTTGTCCGAGATCCGGTCGCCCTTGGTGATGACGTGGACCATCGCCATGGCGTGCCCGCGGCCCAGGCCGTAGTCGTCCTTGAGCCACTCGATGATGGGCGTGGCCTTGGTGCCGGGGCCGAAGCCGCGCTCGGCGGCAAGATCCACCAGCTCGCGCGGCGTGAGCCCGGTCTTCGTCTCGACCGCGTCGAGGTACGCCTGGAAGGACATGGCTACGATCGTAGGACCGTCGCTGGCTTCCCCGCAGGAGGCGCAGACCTCCTGAAACCGTCGGTGTGTTCCCCATAGCCGGACCGGGGCCGCCCTGGTATAGTTGTGGAGCCCTCGCGGACGGTTGGCTGCTGTCGCCGCGAACTCAGCAAAGCAACGATCATTTCTCCGGACGCATCCGCGCGCCCGGAGAGCTGTGAAGGAAATCATGACCTCTGTTCAGAAGGCACGTCGCCAGGTCCGCCTGTCGCGCAGCCTCGGGATCGCCCTGACCCCGAAGGCCGTCAAGCACTTCGAGAAGCGCCCGTACCCCCCGGGCGAGCACGGCCGCACCGCCCGCCGCAAGGAGAGCGACTACGCCGTCCGCCTGCGCGAGAAGCAGCGTCTTCGCGCGCAGTACGGCCTTCGCGAGAAGCAGATGACCTCGACCTACGCCGAGGCCAAGAAGGAGTCCGGTCTGACCGGTGAGGCCTTCGTCGAGCTTCTCGAGATGCGCCTTGACGCCCTCGTGCTTCGTGCGGGCTTCGCTCGCACGATCCTTCAGGCGCGTCAGTCGGTCCTGCACCGCCACATCCTCGTGGACGGCAAGATCGTCGACCGCCCGTCGTTCCGCGTGAAGCCCGGCCAGACCATCCAGGTCAAGCCCAAGGCCGTCACGCTGGAGCCGTACATGGCCGCCGCCGCCGGCGCGCACCGTGACGTGCTCCCGCAGGTGCCCGAGTACCTCAACGTCACGCTTGAGAAGCTCTCGGCGACGCTGGTCCGCCGCCCGAAGCGCGCCGAGGTCCCCGTGACCTGCGACGTGCAGCTGGTCGTCGAGTACTACGCTCGCTAAGGCGCACCCGTGAGGCTCTGACGGGCCCCACACGCAGTGGCCGCGGTGCGCCGCCCCTCGGGGTGGTGCACCGCGGCTTTTCTGCACCATGGCAGGGTGGGCGGTGCGTGCACGATGCGCGCGGCCCCCGAACACGAGGAAGACCTAGAACCAAGCATGCAGACCTCTGAGATCGCCAACCGGTGGGTGGACTACTTCGCGAAGAACGACCACCACATCGCACCGAGCGCCTCGCTCGTCTCACCCGACCCGTCGCTGCTGTTCACGGTCGCCGGCATGGTGCCGTTCATCCCGTACATCATCGGGACGGACACCTCGCCGCACCCGCGCATCGCCTCGGTCCAGAAGTGCATCCGCACCAAGGACATCGAGGAGGTCGGCAAGACCACCCGCCACGGCACGTTCTTCCAGATGCTCGGCAACTTCTCGTTCGGCGACTACTTCAAGGAAGGCGCGATCGACCTCGCCTTCCGGTTCCTCACCGGCCCCGAGTCCGAGGGCAACCTCGGCTTCGACCCCGAGCGCTTCTGGGTGACCATCTGGAACGAGGACGAGGCCGCGTTCAGCCACCTCAAGAGCGTCGGCGTCGACCCGTCGCGCATCGTCAAGCTGACGCGCGAGGAGAACTTCTGGGACACCGGGCAGCCCGGCCCCGCCGGCCCGTGCGCCGAGTGGCACTACGACCGCGGCCCCGAGTTCGGCCCCGAGGCCGTGGGCGGCACCGTCGACCCGGGCGGCGACCGCTACCTCGAGGTGTGGAACCTCGTGTTCGACCAGTTCCTGCGCGGCGAGGGCGCCGGCAAGGACTACCCGCTCATCCGCGAGCTCGACCAGAAGGCGATCGACACCGGCGCGGGCCTGGAGCGCCTGGCGTACCTCAAGCAGGGGGTCGCCAACATGTACGAGATCGACGAGGTCTTCCCCGTCATCGCGAAGGCGCAGGAGCTCTCGGGCCGCACGTACGGCGCGGACGCGACCGACGACGTCCGCATGCGCGTCATCGCGGACCACGTCCGCTCGTCCCTCATGCTCATCGGCGACGGCGTCACCCCCGGCAACGAGGGCCGCGGCTACGTGCTGCGCCGCCTCATCCGGCGCTCGGTGCGCGCGATGAAGCTGCTCGGCGTCGACGAGCGCACCATGCCCGAGCTGCTGCCCGTGTCGCTCGAGGCGATGAAGGCCAGCTACCCCGAGCTCGAGACCAACCGCGCGAAGATCGAGGCCGTCGCGTACACCGAGGAGGACGCGTTCCGCCGCACCCTCGCGCAGGGCACCACGATCTTCGACGTCGCGGTCGGCAAGGCCAAGGAGGCCGGCACGCCCGCGCTGTCCGGTGCCGACGCCTTCACGCTCCACGACACGTACGGCTTCCCGATCGACATCACGCTCGAGATGGCGGCCGAGCAGGGCGTCCAGGTCGACGAGGCGAAGTTCCGCGAGCTCATGAAGGAGCAGAAGGAGCGCGCCCGGGCCGATGCGAAGGCCAAGAAGGGCGGCCACGCGGACGTCGGCGTCTACCAGGGCATCAAGGAGGACGAGGGCGCCACCGAGTTCCGTGCGTACGAGGAGCTCACCACCGCCACCGAGATCACGGCGCTCATCAAGGACGGCGTGACCGTGCCGGTCGCCTCCGAGGGCGAGACCGTCGAGGTGATCCTCCCGCAGACCCCGTTCTACGCGGAATCCGGCGGCCAGGAGGCGGACTCGGGCACCATCCGCTCGGCGCACGGCACGCTCGAGGTCATCGACGTGCAGCGCCCCATCAAGGGGCTCATCGTGCACACCGCGCGCGTGGTCGAGGGCCAGGTCGCCCAGGGCGACGCCGTGTCGGCCGAGGTCGACCCCGAGTGGCGCATCGGCGCCCGCCAGGCGCACTCGGGCACGCACATCCTCCACGCTGCGCTGCGCGAGGTGCTCGGCCCCGACGCGCTGCAGTCCGGCTCGTACAACAAGCCCGGCTACCTGCGCCTCGACTTCTCGTGGCCCTCGGCGCTGTCCGCCGAGACCCGCTCCGAGATCGAGGAGGTCACCAACCGCGCGATCCGCAAGGACCTGGGCGTGTCCGCGCAGTACATGACGCTGCCCGAGGCGAAGGAGTGGGGCGCCGTCGCGCTGTTCGGCGAGACCTACGACGAGACGGTGCGCGTCATCCAGATCGGCGGCCCGTGGTCGCGCGAGCTGTGCGGCGGCACGCACGTCGAGCACTCGAGCCAGGTCGGCATGGTCGCCCTCACGGGCGAGTCGTCCGTCGGCTCGGGCTCGCGCCGCATCGAGGCCACCGTGGGCATCGAGGCGTTCCAGAAGCTCGCCGCCGAGCGCGCGCTCGTGTCCGAGCTCACCACCACGCTCAAGGTGCAGCCGGGCGAGCTCAAGGGCCGCGTCGAGAAGCTCCTCGAGCGCCTCGCCGAGACGGAGAAGCTGCTGTCGGGCTACCGCCAGCAGGCGATGCAGCAGGTTGCCGGCGAGCTCGTGGGCAGGTCCGTCGACGTCGCGGGCGTCCGCGTCGTCACGCACGAGTCCACCAACGCCGCCGACGGCGACGACCTGCGCACGCTCGTCACGGACGTGCGCGGCCGCCTCGGCGACGCCGCGCCCGCCGTGGTCGCGATCGCCGGTGCCTTCAACGGCCGCCCGCAGATCGTGATCGCCACGAACCAGGGCGCGCGCGACGCGGGCCTGCGCGCCGGCGACCTCGTCAAGGCCGCATCGTCCGTCCTGGGCGGTGGCGGCGGCGGCAAGCCGGACCTCGCGCAGGGCGGCGGCCAGGACCCGGCGCAGATCGGCGCGGCCCTCGAGGCCGTGCGCGCCACCGTGGCGGCGCGTGCCTAGGGGCGCGCGCCTGGGGGTCGACGTCGGCACGGTCCGCATCGGCGTGGCCGCGTCCGACCCCGACGGCCTCATGGCGTTCCCCGTCGACACCGTGCAGCGGGGCGACGGGGACGCCGCGGCCATCGCGGCCATCGCCGAGGAGCGCGGTGCCATCACCGTGTTCGTCGGGCTGCCGCGCAAGCTCTCGGGCCAGGAGGGGACGAGCGCCGAGGACGCGCGTGCGTTCGCCTCCCGGCTCGCGGAACTGTGCTCCGGCACGGTTCGTTTGATCGACGAGCGTTTCTCGACCGCCACCGCATCCCAGGCGATGCGCAGCGCGGGCCGCAATGCCAAGAAGCAGCGGCAGGTGATCGACCAGGCCGCGGCCGTGGTGATCCTCGAGAACGCTCTGGACGTTGACAGGAACGGTAATCTCGACTCGGTGACGATCGAGGTTCCGCGCAAGGGGAATGATGACTGACCTTTTCGAGGCCGAGGCGACGACGACCACGTCGCTTGACCTGCGACGGCTGCAGCGCCAGAAGCGCCGCGCCGCGCGCCGCCGGCTCACGCTCGTCGTGACCGCGGTGGCGCTCGTCGTGTTCGCGCTCGGCGCGTCCGTGACCTGGAACTTCCTCCAGGGCTTCGAGACGTCGACCAACGAGGTCGCGGACTACGAGGGCCCGGGCCAGGGCAACGTCCAGGTGGTCATCGAGAGCGGCGCCACCGGCGCCGACATCGCCGCGACCCTGTACGACGCGGGCGTCGTCGCGTCGACGCAGTCGTTCATCATCGCCGCGAACGACAACCCCGACTCGGCGTCGATCACGCCCGGCTACTACTTCATGCACAAGGAGATGAAGGCGGAGTACGCGCTGGCCGCGCTGCTCGACCCGTCGAACCGCGACGTGCGCTCCATCACCATCCCCGAGGGCAAGTCGCTCGACTACTACTACCAGTCGATCGCGAACCTCACCGGCACCACCAAGGACGAGGTCGTCGCCGCCGCGGAGAATACCGAGGCGCTCGGCCTGCCCGACGAGGCGAACGGCAACCTCGAGGGCTGGCTGTTCCCGTCGACCTACGAGTTCAACCCCGGCGTCACCCCGCAGGAGGTGATGTCGAAGATGATCCAGCAGACCATCACCGTGCTCGACAAGTACGACGTCGCCGTCGAGGATCGCGAGGAGGTCCTCACCGTGGCCTCGCTGATCGAGCGCGAGGCGAAGCTCGACGAGGATCGCGCGCAGATCGCGTCGGTGATCTACAACCGTCTCGACATCGACATGAAGCTCGAGCTCGACTCGACGGTCAAGTACCTCACGCAGACCGAGGGCGTGTGGACGTCGGACGACGAGCGCTCCACCGACTCGCCGTACAACACGTACATGTACCAGGGCCTCCCGCCCGGCCCGATCGCGGGTCCCGGCGAGGCGTCGATCAAGGCGGCCGTCAAGCCCGCGGACACGGACTACCTGTTCTTCGTGACCGTCAACCTCGACACCGGTGAGACCAAGTACGCGTCGGAGTACGCGGACCACCTCGCCAACGTCCAGGAGCTGCAGGACTGGGTCGCCGCCAACCAGAGCGACGACTCCGACTCCTGACGTGACGGCGACCTCCGGCCCGCGTCGCGCGGGCGTGCTCGGGCACCCGATCGCGCACTCGCTGTCGCCCGTGCTGCACCGGGCGGCGTACCGCGCGCTCGGGCTCGACTGGGAGTACGACACGTACGACGTCGAGTCCGGGGGCCTCGCGTCCTTCCTCGAGGGGATGGACGATGCGTGGGCCGGGCTGTCGCTGACGATGCCTCTCAAGGTGGAGGCCGTCCCGCTCATGGACTTCGTCGAGTCGATGGCGAAGCTGGTCGGGGCGGTCAACACCGTGCTGGTCCAGGACATCGGCGGCTCGCGCCAGCTGGTGGGCGCCAACACCGACGTCTGGGGCGTGCAGGCCGCGTTCGGCGAGGCCGGGGTGACCCGCGCATCGTCCGGCCTCATCATCGGCGGGGGAGCGACGGCCACCTCAGCGATGGCGGCGCTCGGTGCGCTCGGCGTGACGGCGCCGTATGTGGCCGTGCGGTCGCGTGGGCGCGCCGGCGGGCTGCTGCGCGCCGCCACCAAGATGGGCGTGACGCCGCGCTTCGTCACCCTCGAGGAGATCCCCTCCGTGATGCCCCTCGCGGACGTCGTCGTGTCCACCGTGCCGGCCGATGCGGGGGAGCGGATCGCATCGTCCCTTTCCGGAATTCGGGAGGGCGCGGCACTTCTCGACGTCGTTTATCAGCCTATTGTCACCCCGTTAAGTATCCGATTTGTTAGTTTTGGGGGAATTGCGATCGGAGGTGAGCGGATGCTGCTCCATCAGGCCGCTGAGCAGGTACGACTCATGACGGGACGCACCGCCCCTATTGCGGAAATGGGAAATTCTCTGCGTGATGTGTTGAATTAGTCTCACTTCAGCCCCGCGCCATCAATGCCGATGGTAGGTTCACGATCGTTCATCGAGCGCGTGAGGGGGCGCCTACATGAAGCAGCTGGGGACCATCCTGTTGGAGGATGGTGCGCTCACCGAGGAGATGCTCGCCGAGGGCATCGACGAGCAGCAGGCACGGGGTCAGTCCCTGGGCCGCACGCTCGTCGAGATGGGTTTCATCTCCGAGGGTCAGCTGGTGCGCGCGCTCGCCTCGCAGGTCGGCATGGAGTTCGTCGAGCTCGCCGAGTTCCCGGTCGACCGCGCCGCCGTCTCGCTCGTGCCCGACACGGTGTGCCGCCGTCACGCGGCGCTGCCGATCGCGCTCGACGGCGACTTCCTCAAGGTCGCGATGTCGAACCCGGGCAACGTGGTCGCGGTCGACGACATCCGGACGATGACGCGCAAGAGCGTCATCCCCGTGGTCGCGGCGCACGACGACGTCATGCAGGCGATCGACCGCTACTGCCGCTCGGACGCCGAGCTCAAGGACCTCCAGGGTGCTCTCGACGAGCAGGAGGAGGTCGACCTCTCGCAGATCGGCGACGTGATCGAGGACGACGCGCCCATCGTGCGCTTCGTCAACCTGCTCATCACGCAGGCGATCCAGGACCGTGCGTCGGACATCCACCTCGAGCCGGGCGAGAAGGACATGCGCGTCCGGTACCGCATCGACGGCGTGCTCCACGAGATGAACGCGGCGCCCAAGTCGATCCAGAACGGTGTGATCTCGCGCATCAAGATCATGTCTGACATCGACATCGCCGAGCGCCGCAAGCCGCAGGACGGCCGCCTCTCCGTCAACCACCAGGGCAGGAAGATCGACCTCCGCGTCGCGACGCTGCCCACGGTGTGGGGCGAGAAGGTCGTCATGCGTATCCTCGACAACTCCACGGCGACGATGGACCTCGAGGACCTGGGCATCCGCGAGCGGAACCTCGAGCTGTACGAGACCTCGTACGTGAAGCCGTACGGCATGATCCTCGTGACCGGCCCGACGGGTTCCGGAAAGTCGACGACGCTCTACGCGACGCTCAACCAGGTGTCGCGGCCCGAGATCAACGTCATCACCGTCGAGGACCCGGTCGAGTACCGGATCCCGGGCATCAACCAGGTCCAGGTGAACGTCAAGGCGGGCCTCACGTTCGCCGGCGCGCTGCGCTCGATCCTGCGTTCCGACCCCGACGTGGTGCTCCTCGGTGAGATCCGTGACGGCGAGACCGCGCAGATCGCGATCGAGGCGGCGCTCACCGGTCACCTCGTGCTCTCGACGCTGCACACCAACGACGCGCCGTCCGCCATCACGCGACTCATCGAGATGGGCATCGAGCCCTTCCTCGTGGGATCCGCGGTGGACTGCGTGATCGCCCAGCGACTCGCCCGACGCCTGTGCTCGCACTGCAAGGAGGCGTACACGCCGACGGGCTACGAGCTCGAGCGGTTCGGGTGGGAGGACGGCCAGCACCTGCCGGAGCTGTTCCGTCCCGCGGGCTGCTCGCGCTGCTCGCAGACGGGGTACCGGGGGCGTCTCGCGCTCCACGAGATCATGCCGGTCAACGAGGATCTCGAGCGTCTCGCGGTGGCGCGGGCGTCGTCCGCGGAGATCGGCAGGACGGCTCGAGACGCGGGCATGGAGACGCTGATCGAGGACGGCTGGGCGAAGGTCTGCGACGGTCTGACTTCCGTCGAAGAACTTCTGCGAGTCGTGAAATAGGAAAAGTCTTAAGAATGGTAGATTCACGCCGATAGTTGGAGGGAATGCGCAGAAAATTGCGCATTTTCGAGGGAGGACGCATGACTTCGGAGTTTCAGCCCGATGGTGGCGCATGGTTCGCGCCCCAGGATGGCGTTATGCCCGAGCGGCCCGCCGCGGCCCAGCCGCAGGCGCCTGCTCAGGCGTCCGCCCCTGTGCAGCCTCAGGCGCCCGTGACTCCTCCCGCGGCTCCCGGTGCGGGTGCTCCCGCCGCCGGTGCGCCGGTGGCTCCGCAGACTCCGGCTCCGGGTGTGCCCGCCGCCGCGTCGCCGGTGTCGCCCTCGCTCCACCAGACCCCGTCGCAGGCCATGCGCCGCGCGCCGTTCCTCGAGGAGCGACGTCCGTACACGGGCCAGCCCGCGACGCCGGCCGCCGGCGCGCCGCAGGTACCCGCCGCATCGTCCCCGGTGGCGCCTCCCGCGGGCGCCCCGACCGCCATGCAGGCGCCGGTGCCGCCGAGCGACGCCGCCGCGGCCTTCGCCGCGGTCGCGCAGACGCAGGGCGCGTTCATGCCGGCTCCTGACCCCGCCCCGGTGAAGGAGGAGCCGAAGCAGGCGCCCGCGCCGGCCGCGACGCAGGCGGCTCCTGGTCCGAAGGCGCAGCCGGTGGGGAAGCGCGTCGGCATGACGACCTCGCGCGACGAGGCCGACCTCGACATCAACGTGGCGCTGCGCGAGATGATGAAGCTCGGCGCGTCCGACCTTCACGTCACGACGGGCGCGCCGCCGATGGTGCGTCTCGACGGCGAGCTCACGCCGCTCGAGGGCTTCGGCAAGCTCAACCCCGAGGGCCTCCAGCGCACGCTGTACTCGATCCTCACGCAGAAGCAGCGCGAGACGTTCGAGGAGCACCTCGAGCTCGACTTCTCGTACGCGGTGGTGGGGGAGGCGCGCTTCCGCGTCAACCTCTACATGCAGCGCTCGTCGCTGGGTGCCGCGTTCCGTGTGATCCCCTACGAGATCAAGCCGCTCGAGGCGCTGGGCATCCCGCCGGCCGTCGCGGGCTTCGCGTCGAAGCCGCGTGGCCTGGTGCTGGTCACCGGTCCGACGGGCTCGGGCAAGTCGACGACGCTCGCGTCGCTCATCGACCTGGTGAACCGCCAGCGCTCCGACCACATCATGACGGTCGAGGACCCGATCGAGTTCCTGCACAAGCACAAGAAGTCGCTGGTCAACCAGCGCGAGGTGGGCGCGGACACGCTGTCCTTCAAGAACGCGCTCAAGCACGTGCTGCGTCAGGACCCGGACGTCATCCTGGTCGGTGAGATGCGCGACCTGGAGACCATCCAGGTCGCGCTGACCGCCGCGGAGACCGGCCACCTCGTGTTCGCGACGCTGCACACGCAGGACACGGCGCAGACGATCGACCGCATCATCGACGTGTTCCCGGCGGAGCAGCAGGCGCAGGTGCGCACGCAGCTCGGCACGGCGATCCAGGGCGTGATGTGCCAGGCGCTGTGCAAGAGGTCCGACGGCCCGGGCCGTGCGGTCGCGGTCGAGGTCATGGTCGCCACGCCGGCCATCCGCAACCTCATTCGTGAGGGCAAGACCCACCAGATCTACTCGATGCTGCAGGCCGGCTCCAAGCAGGGCATGCAGACGATGGACCAGCACCTCGCGGCGCTGGTGAAGCAGGGGCGCATCTCGTACGACACGGGTGCGGAGATGTGCCACCACCTCGAGGACTTCAACCGCCTGTGCGGTCGTGGTCAGCTGGCCGGGGCGGAGGCGCACTGATGGCTACCGCGACCGCTCAGGTCAAGAAGTACAACTACGAGGTCCGCGACTCCCAGGGCAAGATCCAGAAGGGGTCCATCGAGGCGCCCTCCGAGGCCGCTGTTGCCGGTCGTCTGAAGGAGATGGGGCTTGCCGCCGTCTCCATCAACGAGGTCAACACCGGTGGGCTGAACGCCGAGATCAACATCCCGGGTATCACCGACCGGATCTCGCTCAAGGACATCGCGATCCTGTCGCGGCAGCTCGCGACGATGATTTCCGCTGGCCTGTCGCTGTTGCGCGCGTTGTCAATCCTCGCGGAGCAGACCGAGAACAAGGCGCTGGCCAAGATCGTGCACGAGGTGCGGACCGACGTCGAGGCGGGTTCCTCGTTCTCGCAGGCGCTCGGCAAGCACGACACCTTCCCTCCGCTCATGGTCAACATGGTGCGTGCCGGTGAGGTTGGCGGCTTCCTCGACCAGGTGCTGCTCTCCATCGCGGAGAACTTCGAGTCCGAAGTGGCGCTGCGCGGCAAGGTGAAGTCGGCGATGACCTACCCGATCGTGGTCTTCGTCATCGCGATCCTCGCGGTCACCGGAATGCTGCTGTTCATCGTGCCGGTATTCGCGACGATGTTCTCGGATCTCGGTGGTG
The DNA here is from genome assembly GCF_030418455.1 of Demequina litoralis. Lineage (GTDB taxonomy): Bacteria > Actinomycetota > Actinomycetes > Actinomycetales > Demequinaceae > Demequina > Demequina litoralis. The sequence continues at coordinate 293,647 of NZ_JAUHPW010000001.1, read as the reverse complement.
AGCTGCCCTTCCTCACGCAGATCCTGGTGTACATGTCAGATGCGCTTCGCATCGGCATTATTCCGCTCGTCGTGGCGATCGCGGTCGGAGCGTGGCTGTACAAGAAGAACCGCTACAAGGAGGGATTCCGGGAGAGGGTGGAGCCTTTCTACCTCAAGGTTCCGGTATTCGGCGGCTTGACGCAGAAGATTGCCGTCGCGCGTTTCACCCGCAACCTTGCGTCCATGCTCCGATCGGGCGTGCCCATCCTGCAGGCACTCGACATCGTGGGTGAGGCCAGTGGCAACATCGTGATCGAACGGGCAGCGAAAGCCGTGCGCGAGTCGGTGCGAACCGGCAACTCGCTTGCGAAGCCGCTGTCGGAACACCCGGTCTTCCCGCCGATGGTCGTCCAGATGATGGCGGTCGGTGAGGACACCGGCGCGCTCGACGACATGCTCGACAAGATCGCCGACTTCTACGACCAGGAGGTCGAGGCGACTACTGAGGCTCTCACCTCCCTGATTGAGCCGATCATGATCGCCGTGCTCGGAGGCATCGTCGGGTTCATGGTGATCGGTCTCTACATGCCCATCTTCGGGGTCTTCGACCTCATCGAATAGAGCTTCACCACGGCGCCCTCTGAGGGGGTGCTGAGGCGGAGGGGCCCGCGAGGGTCCTCATCAACCCATAGAGATAGCAACTGATCAGGAGAAAACAATGATCTCGCGCATTCAGAAGGCGAAGGAGTCCGAGGGCTTCACCCTCATCGAGCTGCTCGTCGTCATGATCATCATCGGCATCCTCGCCGCGATCGCCATCCCGCTGTTCCTCAACCAGCGCCTCAAGGCGGAGGACTCGGCGACCAAGTCGGACGTGTCCAAGGTCGGCAAGGAGATCGCCACCTACTTCGTCGACGGTACCGGCGCGCTTAGCACCATCACCGGGCCGCAGGGTGGCAGCTACACGATCGGCTTCACCGTCGGCGACGACGTCGACGCCGGCGTTGTGTCGAACCACGTGACCGTCGACGTGGAGACCGCGGGTTCGGACTCGACGGACTGGGTCATCTGCGGCACCAACTCGGTTGACGACACCAAGTCGTACACCTACTCCGCTGCGGGCGGTCTGCAGGAGACTACCTCCTGCTAAAACCCTCGTGAGGCCCCGGGCGGGTGGGGCGGCAGCCTTGTCCCATCCGCCCGGGAACCTTCGCACCAAACTCGAGTTTTGGGGAGTGAACAAGCATGGAGAGCACGCGTTGGTCGCGGCCAGCCCGATCGGAGGGATTCACCCTGGTCGAGGTAGTTGTCGCGATGTTCGTGCTCGCCGTGGTGATGCTCGCAATTCTCTTTCTGCAGGCCCGCGCGATGACTATCAATGCGGACTCCCAGGGTCGGCAGTCTGCAACCGCGGCAGCAAACGAGGCAATGGAGCAGCTTCGTGCCATGCCCTGGAACTATCTTCGCAAGGGGCTTTCCTCCCAGTGGAACGCCGGCGGTACAGACCCCTTCGTCTCGGGCGCCGACGCCATCACGGTGAACGGGAAGACCTACGCGCTTCGTGTTGGCACGACGGGGTCCGACCAGGATCTATCCAATCCCTGGCCACCGCTGTTCGACTCGACAGGCTCGAATGAGCAGATGCTGACGTCGGGCTCCGGAAACGGCGATGTCTTCGAGCTCCGCGCCTACACCTTCGAGGACGATGTGGCATCGTCCTCTACCGTGGGCCTTCTCGTTGTAGCAACGTGGGGCAAGCGGACCGATGGATCCCTCGAGAACACGGTCATCACCTCCACGGCCTACGCGCCTTCCGCCGGCTGTGGCGACCTGAACAACGCACCCTTCCTCGCGTCCTGCCAGGCGCAGTTCGACGCGACAGCTGCGAGCGCGAACCTCGACATCTCGGTGACTGCCAGCACGCTCAACGGCGCAAACCCCAAGCCGCTGCTGAACACTGACGTGGGCCTCGACTACTACTCGTTCCAGGTGAACTCGAGCACCGCCTCCGTGCAGGTGACCAGCCAGCAGGTATCGAACGCGAGCGCGTTCGCCTCGCTCGGCGGCACCGCGTGGGACGACGACTTGGTCACGACCGCGCCAAGCGCCCTCGGTTGGACGCGCGGCTACACGAGCCAATCCGTGCGCGCGTCGGATGACACGACTGCAGGAGCGGAGCCTCCGAACCCGCCGTTCGTGACCGGCTCTGGCGCAAACTCCTACTACGACTTCACCCTCGGCGACTACATGCTCTCTGGCCGTTCCGACGATGGTCGCTCGGCGACGGTGACGACCAAGACCGGAGTGGCGTGTGCGACAGGCCTTGGATCCTCAGTGCCTGGCAATGCACCATGCGCGTCGTCGCTCATCGGTGGCACTAGCGACGCGACGCCGTACATGTCGTTCGAGATCGACGGCAAGGTGTTGGATCTCGCGAAGGTGAACTCGTCGATGTCCACCGTGTACGACGAGGCGTGGGCCGGCCGGTTCGCAGCCGTCGCTGGCAACTCCGACGTTGGTTGCGCGTCGGTCTCGGGCACTGGATCGGGCTGTACCTCGGCGGGGGCGCAGCAGGGATTCGGTAGGGTCACCGTCGGCGATGTGAAGCAGACGAACACGTGGGACGACGATGCGCCCAGCGGCCTCGTCGTGATTTCGGGGTATGAGGACTCGGTGCGGGTGCAGCGAGGCGAGAGTGACGAGGCGACCGCGGCCGATTTCTACCGCTCCGCGACGATCGAGTACTGGAACGGCACCGACTACAGCACCGAGTACATCAACGATCTCACCGCAGACACCTACCTGATTCCCGACACGGTGTGGACGACCGGCGATGCCGTCGTCACCGCCAGCGGCAACATCCTGGTGACAGGATCGGCGACGTCGACGGAATCGACCACCAACTGCGTGGGCGGTGACGGCTGCATCGTCGATGCCACGAACGGCACCATCACCGTCACGATCACGTACGACATCGAGCCGACTGACGCGAGCCTCGACTCCTGGAGCCTCACGGTGAAGACCACGCTCAACGGCTCGCGGGCCGGCGCGCGCTTCGAGGAGTCACCCAATGCCTAGGCTCATGGAACGGCGCCGCGCCTCGGATGAGGGCTTCACGCTCATCGAGCTCCTCGTCTCGATGATCATCTTCTCGATCATCATGGCGCTGCTGGTAAGTGTGATGATCCAGATGACTTATCAGGCCAACGATGCGCTCGGCCGTCAGCGCGCGGTCGAGCAGGCGCGCCTGGGCCTCTCGCAGATCGACCGCCAGATCCGTTCCGGCAACCTGATCCTTGACCCGGCTCTCGACGACGCGTCGGTGGCGGGCGTGCCCGCGAACTACTCGCTCCGGATCTACACCCAGGAGGGCGACGGCCCAGCGAAGTGCGTGCAGTGGCGCGTGATCTACCCTTCGGACACCGATCGCTTCGGCCAACTCGAGTACCGCGAGTGGGATCCCGCGGACACGAACACTGCCACCGCCTGGTCTCGGGTGGCCTCGAACGTGGAGCGCCCCTCGTCGACCTTCGCCGCGACCGATTCGACCTCGTGGCCGCCTTTCTGGGTCGATACGACGCTGCCGACCGGGACCGAGGCTCAGAACATCCGCGTGACCCTGCGGATGGGTGACCCGAGTGCGCGATCGGATGCGAAGTCTCAGGTGCTGACGTCGGTGGTCACGGGACGCAACACAGTCTTCGGATACTCGCCGGACACGTGCAACGTGGTGCCGGCGCCGTGATGGGGGAATCATGATCAAGCTGAGGAATGCAATGCGAGGCGACTCCGGTGTCGCGCTCGTCATGGCGATGGGCATCGCCCTGATCGGCATGACAGTGGCGATTATCGTCGTCACCGCCGTCGTGATGGCGTCCAACGACTCCGGACGCGATCGCGTCAGGACGGTCGAGGTGCACTCGGCCGAGGCCGCGATTGATGCGACCATGGCGGAGCTCCAGACCGGCGTGCCGTGCGCACCGAGCTTCTCGCCGGCGTCGTACGGCACGGGTGTCACCAAGACCACCGTGACCGTCGACATCGACTACTACGACGATTCGGGTGCCATCACATGCACGGGAGCTGTCGCACCGTCGACGCCCACGCGTGCCGTCATCACTGCCACATCCACTGCGAACAAGACTCAAGTTGGCGCGCAGCCCGTCCGAAAGGTCCAGAGCGAGGTCTTGCTGACCCCCATCACGAACCCGGGTGCCAACGCCGCGATCTTCTCCGCCGCGGGATTCGACCCGAAGTCGAACTTCGAGGTGGAGCCTGCAATCACCGGTGAGTCCGCGGACGTATGGATCGACACCGGTTCGTGGGAGTGCAAGGGCAACAGCGGCTCGGGCGGCGGCAAGCGCACGGTGGGCTCCGTCTTCGTCCCCGCAGGCAACCTGACGATCGATGCCGCGTGCGAGATTCAGGGCGACGTGTGGGTGCAGAACAATTTGGTCGTGACGGGCAACGCGTACGACGCGCCGATCACCGGAACGTCCGGCAACGTGACGGTACGGAGCGGGACCTTCACGTTGGGGAAGGCGATCGAGATCCCCGGCGCTGCGAAGCTCGGCGGCGCGGCACCTTCAGGGCTCACCGCCGTTGGCGGCATCACGGCGAACCTGGGAGCGGCCGCGATTCCCACGCTCTCGAGCGTGGGCCTGCCGCAGCTCGAGTGGAACGCTGCGACCAGGAACGTCTGGGTTAGCGAGGGCTTCACCATCAAGGATGCAGCCGCACTGGGCAACCTCCAGAAGGATTCGTGGGGTGGGAGCGGCGGCTCGGCGCAGGCGTGCGGCTCGTGGAGCATGAAGAACGGCGACACCGCCGTCCAACTTCCGACTGGTGAGAATGTCTTCGACCTCACGTCGTGTGGCGCGATCGACATCAAGAAGGCGGAGTTTGAGCTGCACGGCGACACCGCGTTCATCGTCAACGGCATCAGCGCCATCACGACGACGCTGAAGTTCTACACGACGGATGTGGATGCGGTGACCGGCGAGCTCGTGCCTCACAAGGTGTGGATCATCGTGCCGTACTCGACGGGCGGAGGCATCAGTTCGCAGTCGACGTCGTTCGAGGTCGTGTCGCCGGTCTCGGCGTTCGTGTACGCACCGGGCACGATCGACCTCAACCCCCACGGCGATTTCCGCGGCCAGATCTACGGTGGTGTGGTCGCGCCGAAGAACAAGTTCACGATGGACTACACGTTCGTGGGCGTTCCCGGCGTTGACCTCGCCGAAGGCACGAGCGCGATCATCGGCTACGACGTCGAGCTCGTCAACAAGCACGAGGTGTCCTAGGTGCTGATCGTCGCCGCCACGATGCTGGGCCTGCTCTGCGGGTCCTTCGCCAACGTGCTCATCGCCCGCATCCCGGCGGGCGAGGGCTGGGCGAAGGGCTCGAGCAGGTGCCCGCAGTGCCGCCACGACATCGCCTGGTACGACAACATCCCGGTGTTCTCGTGGCTGTGGCTGCGGCGCCGCTGCCGCCACTGCCAGGAGCCGATCCCGGGTCGCTACCCGCTCGTCGAGATCTCGGTGGGCGTGCTCTTCGGCCTGGTGGCCTGGCAGTTCGGCTCGAGCGCGGTGGCCTGGCTGCTCGCCTTCAGTGCCCTGCTGACCGTAGCGCTCGCCGCGATCGACTTCGAGCACCACCGCCTCCCGGACCCGCTGGTCTTCGCCATGGCTGGAGCCGTGCTGGTGCTCCTGGTGACCGATGCGGCGCTCACCGGCGACTGGGCCGCGCTGGCTCGAGCCGGCATCGGCGCGTTGGCGTTGGGCGGCTTCTACTTCGTGCTCTGGTTCGCGTACCCCAAGGGCCTGGGCTTCGGCGACGTCAAGCTCGCGGTCCCGGTGGGCGCCGTGCTGGGCTACCTCGGCTGGGGTGCCCTCGCCGTGGGTGCCATCGGCGGTCCTCTCGTCGGCGGGCTGCTCGCCCTGGTGGCGTCGATCCGCGCCGGCGGCGTCAAGGGTGTGCGCTTCGCGTACGGGCCCGCCATCATCGGCGCCTTCTGGATCGCCGTGCTCTGGGGCCCGGCCATCGCCACCTGGTACGTCGACTTGGCAGCGGGGTGGGCCGTGTGAGATATCACCACTCCGTTTGAGTTCAAGGCGCCCGGCGCCGATAGCAAGTGCATTCCCGGAGCAAAGGGGGAGAAGTGGCAATCAGGAGAGTCGGAGTCGACATCGGTGACACCCACGTGCGTGTCGCCGAGGTCGAGTTCTCCGGGAAGGGTGCCGCCGCGCGAGGCCGCGGCACGCTGACCGGATACGGAGAGGTGCCGCTTCCGCGCGGCGCCGTGCAGGCGGGAGAGGTCGTCGACGTCTCCGGCGTCGGCAGCGCGATCAAGCAGGCGGTGCATGCCGCGGGCGTCTCCGTCAAGGAGGCGCACGTCGGGGTGGGATCTGCCAATGTCGTCGTCCGCGAGATCGAGTTGCCGTCGCTGCCGATGGCTCAGCTGCGCTCCTCCCTTCCGTTCCACGTGCAGGAGACGCTGCCGATGTCGGTCGACGAGGTGCTGCTCGACTTCTACCCGACCGGGGAGAAGGAGCTCGAGAACGCCAAGGTGCTCCGCGGCATCATGGTCGCCGCGCCGAAGGCGACGGTCACGCAGAACCTGCTCGCAGTCGAAGCCGCTGGTCTCCGACCGAAGATGGTCGACCTCGGCGGATTCGCCTTGCTGCGAAGCCAGCTTGCGGAAGACGCCATGACGGGGGTGATGGCGTTCGTCGACATCGGCGCACGGCTCACCACGGTGGTGATCACGAGCAACGGCCTGCCGCGTCTCATCCGCACGCTTCCGCAGGGCGGCCAGGACCTCACCGACGCGGTGGCCAGCTCCCTGCAGATCGGTGCGGTCGAGGCCGAGGAGGTCAAGATCCAGATGGGTCTCGGCGGCCGATCGGCGCCGGGCCAGGAGGCGGCGGTCGAGCCGCTCTCGCAGAGCGCGCGCGCGCTGGTCGAGGGCATCCGCAACACCTTCGTCTACTTCGCCTCGTCGAATCCCGGCGAGGCTCCGGCTCACGTCATCATCACCGGTGGTGGTTCGTTGCTCGCCGGACTGGGTCAGTACCTGGCCTCGTCCACGAGGCTTCCGGTGCGATACGGCAACTCCTTCGCCCGGGTCTCTCTGGGCAAGAAGGTTCGGCCAGAGGCGGTCCAGGGGCTCGAGGTCCGCGCCGCCACGCCCATCGGTCTCGCATTCGGGGAGGCATCGTGAATCCCGTGTCCGCACCGGCCTCCGCGCCGGTCATCAACCCGGTCCCGGGCACGATCGGCGCGCCTGCGGCTCCGCAGGTCAACCTGCTCCCGCCCGAGATCGCGGCGCGCCGGAGCCAGGGTCGTATCAAGGCCCTGATCGTCATCGTCTTCGGTCTCTTCCTTGTTGCGGTCGCCGCCGTGTACTTCCTGGTGCTCGGCATGCGCACGGCGGCCGAGAACGAGCTTCAGGCTGAGCAGGATCGTCGCCTCGAGCTCCAGACCGAGCTCGCGAGCTACGGCTACATCAACGAGCTCTCGGCAAAGTTCGAGAACTCCATCAAGGCGCGCGAGTGGGCGGGGTCGACGGATATCGACTGGGCGACGCATCTCACCGCGCTGCTCACCGCCGTGCCGGAGGGCCTGACGTTCACCGACATGACCATGGCACAGGGCACCCCCGCCGGCGCGATCGCCGGCGACGGCACCGCCTTCGCCAACGCGGACATGGGTTCGATTGCCTTCACTGGACGTGCGGAGAGCCCCGAGCTGACCGCCGACCTGATCGAGGCGTTCGACGCTCTGCCGGGCTTCAGCGACACCTGGGTCGAGGCGAAGCAGATCAACTCCAACGAGGAGACGGACACCGTCTACTGGGAGTACTCGGGAGCCACCCGGATCACCTACACCGCGCTGTCCGGCCGCACGGAGACCGAGCAGACCAAGGTGCCGCAGGCGCTTCTCGACGAGCTCGAGGCTGCCGACACCGCCACGGACACCGAGACGTCCGATGAGGAGGCGAACTGATGAAGGCCAAGCAGCAGACCGGGATCTGGGTTTTCGCCGCGATCGTCCTCGCGATCATCGTGGCGGCTGCAGCGTACTTCACGCTGATTGGACCCGAGCTCGACAACGCCTCTGCCGCGAAGGAGGAGGCGCAGATCGCGCGCGATGCGAACGACCTGACCGAGCTCGAGATTCAGAAGATGAAGGCACTCGAGCAGGAGGTGCCGGACTGGCGCGAGCAGATCGCGAAGGTCTCGCTCGACCTGCCCCCCCGCACGGAGCAGCCCGCACTCGAGCGGCTCATTGCGTCGAGCCTGGAGAAGGCCGACCTCCCGCTGATCGACTTCAGCACCGGTAGGCCGGAGCCGATCGATCCTCTCAGCCAGGCCGGTGCCGAGCCGCCGACGGTAGCGACGGAGTCAGAGGAGCCTGATGCGGCCTCGACGCCGGAACCGACGGAGTCGGCGGCGACGGACGACGACCTCGACACAGACGGCACCACCGGAGGCGTCGCGGGCGACACGACGCAGCCGGCCGCCGAGCCGGCTGCTCCCTTCGAGGGGCTCCTGGCGATGCCGATCACGATTACGACTGAGGGTGACCCCGGCGACGTGCTCGACTTCGTCAAGTCGCTCGAGACGCAGCTCACGCGGTTCTACACGGTGACTGGGTTCACCATCGCCAAGGCCTCGCCGGCCGAGGAGACCCCCGGTCGCCCCGAGCTGACCGAGGAGCAGTGGACGGTGCAGATCACCGGCATGGTCTTCTCCCTGCTCGACGACACCCGCTCGTTCGTCGACGACGAGACCAAGGAGCTCAAGGAGTACAAGTCCGGTTCGAAGGTGGAGAACGTCTTCGAGCCGCTCGAGGGCACCGAGCAGGCCGACGCGGCCTGATCCGCTTCGCAGCGCACCACGGAGGGCCGTCCCGGCAGGGGCGGCCCTCCTTCGCGTGGGCGGCCTACCGATGGTCTTGTCTCACGATCCGGACCGACCGTCCACTCGTGGAAGAATGACGCCCATGCTTCGATGGCTCACCGCAGGAGAATCGCACGGCCCCGCGCTGGTCGGCACGCTCGAGGGCCTCCCGGCCGGTGTCGAGATCACTAGCAGCGAGATCCAGGACGCGCTGGCCCGCCGCCGCCTCGGCGCGGGACGCGGCGCCCGCATGTCCTTCGAGAAGGACCAGGTCACCATCCTCGGCGGCGTCCGTCACGGCGTCTCCCAGGGCGGACCCGTCGCCGTCATGGTCGGCAACACCGAGTGGCCCAAGTGGGAGACGGTGATGTCCGCGGACCCGGTGGACGCCGAGGAGCTCACCGGCGCCCGCGCCGCCGCCCTCACGCGCCCGCGCCCCGGCCACGCCGACCTCGTCGGCATGACCAAGTACGGCTTCGAGGACGCCCGACCCGTCCTCGAGCGCGCCTCCGCCCGCGAGACCGCAGCCCGCGTCGCGCTCGGCCAGGTCGCCGAGAACTTCCTCGAGCAGGCCGCCGGCATCCGCCTCGTCGCGCACACCGTCCAGGTGGGCCCCGTCGCCACGCCGGACGATGCGCCGCTCCCGCCCGCCGACGCCACGCCCGCGCTCGACGCCGACCCGATCCGCTGCTTCCACGCCGAGACCTCGCGGGCGATGCTCGCCGAGATCGACGACTGCCAGAAGGCCGGCGACACGCTGGGCGGAGTGGTCGAGGTCGTCGCCTACGGCGTGCCCGTCGGCCTCGGCAGCCACGTGCACTGGGACCGTCGGCTCGACGCGCGCCTCGCGGCCGCGCTCATGGGCATCCAGGCGATCAAGGGCGTCGAGGTCGGCGACGGCTTCCGTACCGCCGCCCGCCGCGGGTCGCAGGCCCACGACGAGATCGAGTACGGCGAGGACGGCGTGCAGCGCCGCACCAACCGTGCCGGCGGCGTCGAGGGCGGCATGACCAACGGCGAGCCGCTCCGCGTGCGCGCCGCGATGAAACCCATCAGCACCGTCCCGCGCGCTCTCGACACCATCGACACCTCGACGGGCGAGGCCGCCAAAGCCATCCACCAGCGATCCGACGTGTGCGCGGTCGCACCGGCGGCCGTCGTCGCGCAGGCGATGGTCGCGCTCACGCTCGCGGACTCGCTGCTCGAGAAGTTCGGCGGCGACTCCGTCGCCGAGGTGCGCCGCAACATCGAAGCCTACGTCGCCCAGATCCCGGAGCACCTGCGCTGATGGCGCCCCGTGCGGTCCTCATCGGCCCGCCCGGATCGGGCAAGAGCACGGTGGCGAAGGCCCTCGCGCGCCTGTGGGGCGTGCCGCGACGCGACACCGACACCGACATCGAGAAGCGGGCCGGCAAGCCCATCCCCGACATCTTCGTCGAAGACGGCGAGGCGCGCTTCCGCGAGATCGAGCGCGAGGCGGTGGACGATGCGCTGCGCACCCACGACGGCGTCCTCGCCCTAGGCGGCGGCGCGATCCTCGCGCCCGAGACCCAAGGGCTCCTGGAGCGCTACGTGCTTGACGGGGGAGCGGTGGTCTTCCTCGACGTCTCCCTCGCGGCTGCCGCGCCGCGCGTCGGCCTGAACGCCTCACGACCGCTCCTCGTGGGCAATCCGCGCGCCCAGTGGGTCGCGCTGATGGACGCCCGCCGGCCCATCTACGAACGCCTCGCGACCGTGCAGGTGCTCACCGACAAGACCAGCCCGACCGACGTCGCCGCCCGGATCGACGCCGCCGTCAAGGAGCGTGCATGACCGTCCACCGGACCATCGCCGTCGCCACTGCCGCGCCCTATGACGTGACGGTCGGGGAGAACCTGCTGCCGGAGGTGGTGGGCGCTGTCCCCGAGACCGCGACGCGCGTGCTGGTCGTCACCGCCGCGCCGCTGCGTCGCCACGTCGACAACCTCAAGGCGCTGCTCGACGCGCGCGGCTTCACCGTCGTCATCGCCGAGGTGCCCGATGCCGAGGAGGGCAAGACCGCCGAGGTCCTCGCCTTCTGCTGGCAGGTGCTCGGCAAGTCCGATTTCACCCGTAGCGACGTCGTCATCGGCTTCGGCGGGGGAGCGGTGACCGACCTCGCCGGCTTCGTCGCCGCCACCTGGCTTCGTGGGGTCGGCGTCATCCAGGTCCCCACGACGCTGCTCGCGATGGTCGACGCGGCGGTGGGCGGCAAGACGGGGATCAACACTGCCGAGGGGAAGAACCTCGTCGGCGCTTTCCACGAGCCGCTCGCCGTGTTCTGTGACGTGCGCGCACTCGACACGCTGCCGCACAACGAGCTGGTGCCGGGGCTGGCCGAGGTCGTGAAGTGCGGCTTCATCCGCGACCAGGAGATCCTGACGTTGGTCGAGGCGAACCTCGACGGCCTCCGCGACGCGGAGCTCGACGTGGTGCGCCCAGTGCTCGTCGAGCTCATCTCCCGCGCGATCCAGGTCAAGGCCGACGTCGTCGCGGCCGACCTCAAGGAGTCCTTCCTCCGCGAGATCCTCAACTACGGCCACACCTTCGCCCACGCGATCGAGTACACCGAGCGCTACCAGTGGCGCCACGGCGCCGCGGTGTCGGTGGGCATGGTCTTTGCGGCAGAGCTCGCTCACCTCGCCGGACGTCTCTCGGAGGACGGGGTCGAGCGTCACCGCGCCATCCTGTCCGGTCTTGGCCTGCCGATCAGCTACCCCGGGCACCGCTGGGACGCGCTGCTCACCGCCATGAAGCGGGACAAGAAGACCCGCGGCGACCTGCTGCGGTTCGTCATCCTCGCGGGGATCGGCAACCCGATTCGCCTCGAGGGGCCGGACCCGGCTCTCGTCCAGGGCGCCTACTCGGCAGTGTCGGCCTAGTCTTCCGCGAGCACGAATCGCACACCGTCGAGTTGTGACGGGTCGTAGCATTCTGCGAGCGCCGCAGAGGGCAGGTCGGGAGCGCGTGTGACGATCGTGACCTGACGGTTGCTTGCCTCGCCGAGCCAACAGATCCGGTCCGGTAGGTCGTCCATCCGAATGCGCAGGACCCAGTTCTCCCCGCCGTTCTCGTGGCCGCGGTCATCCGATCGCGTGGCATTGGCCATCATGAAGCGCACGGGCTGGTCCCACGGGATATCCGCGTACCAGGGCACCACGAGATCGTCGTACTGCACGTAGTCGGCAATGCGGTCGTACACGTACTCGTCGGGACCGTAGTAGTCACCTACGACGAGCAGAGCCGGAGCAGGGATCCAGCGCTCGACCCTGGAATCGAGCGGTGCCGTGATCGCGAGTGCACCTACGCCGACAGCAGCGACGGCCGCGGTCGCGACGGCAGCACGACGCCGCGTCAGCAGAGCGCTCAGAACCAAGCCTACGAGGAGCGGCACGAGCGCCACGGTCGACATCTGCACGTAGCGGGAGGGGTAATACTCAAGGTCTCCGCCGAACCCTCCGCGAGCTGCGAAGATCGGCACTGCGCCCACGGCCAGTCCGAGCAGGGTGGCCCCGACGGCGCGGCAGGCGCGAACCTCAGGTCGGACGATTACCGCGATTACGGCGACGGCGAGCACGACCGCGACAGTCATCGAATAGCTGAATGGTGCGGGGAGCGTGGTCGCTACGGTGACGCTCGACTCGAGCGCTGTGGAGTCCTTCTGCGCGAGCGACGTGAACGTCGACGCCGCGTAGAGAAGTGCAGCGGTCGCGAACGCAGCAAGTGAAACAGCGATTTGCCAGCCAGACTCGCGCAGCGTGGCGCGGATCTGTGTGCGCCAGGTCCAGGCGGAGACCGCGGCAAGCAGGCCGGGCACCGCAGCGAACGGCGTCCAGGTCAACATGAGAACCGTCATCGCCAGGATCAGGGTGGCGACTGCGGTGGTGGGCAGGACGCGCGAGCGCAGCGCGACGGCGAAGGAGCCGAGAAGTATCGCTACGGTGATCGTGGCGTTGATCTGACCCCGTAGTAGGAAGAAGCCCGTTGCGGGCCCTGCGAGGACGAGGGTTGAAGCGATGGCTCCTGCAACCGGAGCTCCCCAGCGTGGCGAATGGCGCGGCAGGAGCGAGGCGGCTACCCACCCAGCGAGGAAGGCGCAGACGGCCACGACGATCGCCCAGTGGGCGATGTGCGCGTCGAGTTCCGCCACGAACTCCGCACCGGAGTCGTCGATCGGCTGCGTCGGACTCACGAACGTCAAGGTGAGCGCGTGCTCGAACGGCCGAGGATTGGTGGCCGGGAACGTCTCGACCCCGTTGTTCCACGCGAAGCGGCCGGTGTTGTAGAGGTCCACGGTTGAGTCGTCGAGCACAGCCCACGAGCGCGCGGACCCGCCGGGCACCAGCGCGGCGATGCCGAGGCCGACGAACCACGCGATAGACCCGAGCGCGCTGCCGAGGATGACGCCCGGCCGATTGACGTGGAATCGAGCCGCCGGGGCGTCGGGTCGCGCGCGGAGGACCGCGGCCAGCAGCAGGACCAGGTGCAGCCCGAGCACGAGGTGTTGGAACCGCAGCGGCTGTACAGGTGCAAGCGCCAGCACCACGAAGTCCAGCGACGCGCCGGCGATGTACGCGATCGCGAGCGCGGCGCCGGCTCCAAACCGGGGCGTCAAGCGAGCGGTCCACGCCAGCAGCGTTGTGACGGCGAGCACCCACATCGGCAGGCCGGCGAGCGTTGCAGAGCCCAAGACGAGAACTCCGACAAGCAGGTACAGGCGCGTGCGGCTGCCCCAAGCGCTGGACCCCTGCGACTGATGTGACGAAACGTCCGGGCGCGCGACGCTGGTGCTCGTGGTGGCCATGCCGAGAACCTAGCGGCCCGCGCTCACGCTCGAGCGCGCCCACGCCGCCAAACTCACACCCCGCATCGTCCGACCGCGCGCCCAAACCGATCGAGCGCATCGTCCCCCGATACGCTGGCCACCATGAACGTCCTGGTCGTCAACGGTCCCAACCTGCGCAGGCTCGGCACCCGCGAGCCCGAGAAGTACGGCACCACCACCCACGATGAGCTCGCGGTTCTTGTCACCCAGTGGGGCGCGGACCTGCACCTCGACGTCGAGGTGCGCCAGTCCGACGACGAGGCCGACCTGGTCCACTGGATGCACGAGGCCGTCGACGCGGGCTGGCACGTCGTGCTCAACCCGGCGGCCTTCACGCACTACTCGTACGCCCTCCGGGACGCGTGCGCGCTCGTCTCCGCGGCGAACCTGTCCCTGGTCGAGGTGCACCTCACCAACCCGCACGCGCGCGAGACCTTCCGCCACACCAGCGTCATCAGCGGCGTCGCGACCGGCACGATCGCGGGCTTCGGGGTCGAGGGCTACCGGCTCGCTCTCGAGGCCGTCGCGCGGCGCGTCGGCTAGAATCGTCTGCGGACTATTCCCAGTTATCTCTGTAAGGACACCCCTGTGGCGACTTCGAACGACATCAAGAACGGCTCCGTGCTCAACCTAGACGGCAACCTCTGGTCCGTCATCGAGTTCCAGCACGTGAAGCCCGGCAAGGGCGGCGCCTTCGTCCGTACCAAGCTGAAGAACGTGCTCACGGGCAAGGTCGTCGACAAGACGTTCAACGCGGGCGCCAAGGTCGAGTTCGAGACCGTCGACCGCCGCGACATGCAGTACCTGTACTTCGACGGCACCTCGTACGTGTTCATGGACCCGTCGTCGTTCGACCAGATCCCCGTCTCCGAGGCGGTCATGGGCGACGCGACGGACTACCTGCTCGAGAACGAGTCGGCCGTCATCGGCTCGCACAACGGCAACCCGATCTTCCTCGAGCTCCCGGGCTCCGTGGTCCTCGAGGTCACCTACACCGAGCCGGGCCTCCAGGGCGACCGCTCGTCGGGCGGCACCAAGCCCGCCACGCTCGAGACCGGCAAGGAGATCCAGGTTCCCCTGTTCCTCGAGGCGGGCACCAAGGTCAAGGTCAACACCTCGACCGGCGAGTACCAGTCCCGCGTCAACGACTAGTGGCCGCCCGCACCAAGGCGCGCAAGCGCGCCCTCGACGTCCTCTTCGAGGCGGACCAGCGCGGCGAGAACGTGCTGGCCGCGCTGGACCGTCGCGTCCTCGACTCGGGGCGTGAGACGCCGCTCCCGACGTACTCGATCGAGATCGTGCGCGGGGTCGTCGCGTGGTGGCCCGAGCTGAACTCGATCATCCAGCAGGCGTCGCCCGAGTGGCAGCTCTCGCGGATGCCCGCGGTCGACCGTGCGCTGCTGCGCATCGGCGCGTGGGAGATCTTGTGCAACGACGAGGTCGAGACCGCCGTCGCGATCGACGAGGCCGTGTCGCTTGCGGCCGATCTGTCGACCGATGACTCGCCGGGCTTCGTCAACGGCATCCTCGGGACGATCGCACGCGAGGCGCCGGCGCTGCGGCACGCGGAGTAGTTCGACTCTTGGTTTGGGGAAGGGCCTGTGCCTCCTTCGGGAGGCGCGGGCCCTTCTTCTTTGCCCCCGCGCCACCCCTGTGGACAACTGTCCGGTTTGTCGGGCTCGTTGTCTGACCTGGATGGTGGACTTGTCGCATGGCCGAGTCGACCGTCGCCGATCCCCTCGAGGCGCTGCGTGTGCGTGTCGAGGCGTCGGGCGGGCTGCCTGACTGGGATGCGGTGGCGCTGATGCGTGAGGCGGTGGGTCGTCGGCGTGAGACGGATCTGGTGGTCGCGCAGATGGCCGCGAGGCTCGCGGTGCGGTCCGGGCCGGGGCGTGCGGGGATCGCGAGCCGGCAGGGGTTCCGGGGGGTCGATCAGCTGATCGCGTCGGAGACCGGCGGCACGGTGGCTGAGGCCGAGCGGCTGCGGATCCTGGGCACGGCGCTGTACGGGACGCCGGACGATGCGCCGGGCGGTGCGTCGGTGCTGCCTCACCTTGCGTACGAGGCCAGGGAGGGTCGGCTGAGCGCGGATAAGTTCGTGCTGCTGCGTGAGGTGCTGATGAGGCATCCGGACGCGCGTGACATGGACGGGCTGCCGGTGGACGATGCGGTGCGGGCCACCCCGTTGGGGCGGCTGCCGTTGGCGCGGGTGGAGAGGATGGCCGTCGACAAGGCGGTGATCTCGCCGCTGAGGACGGTGCGGTCGCTGGTGGCGCAGCTCGAGGCGGGGCTGACGCCGCCGCCGACGGGGGAGGAGCAGTACGAGGAGCTGTACCGGGCACGGCTGGCGACGTTGCGTGAGGAGGCCAACGGCATGGTCCGCCTCGTCGCGATGCTGGACCCGCTCACCGCCGCCCCGCTGCTCGCTGCGTTGGACGGGTACATGAAGAAGCAGTTCCGGGAGGCGCGCGAGGACGGCGGCGAGGATTCGCCGACGCCGGGTCAGATGCGTGCGGACGCCCTGGGCTGGCTCGGGCGGCACGCGAACGGCTGCCGGAAGCCCCACGACGCCGTCAAGACCACCGTCAACATCCGCATCTCGCTCGCCGATCTCCAGACCGGCGACGGATATGGCGAGATCGACGGGATCAGGCGTCCACTGCCGGGGGCTCTGCTGGGCTGGTATGCGGCGGATGCGGAGCTCATCCCCACCGTGCTGGGCACGCGCGGCGAGGTCCTCGACCACGGGCACGCGGAACGCCTGTTCACGGCTGCCCAGCGCAGGGCGATCGCGCAACGCGACCGGGGCTGCGCGTGGTGCGGAGCGCCGCCGAGCTTCTGCGACGTCCACCACATCCGCTACTGGGTCGACGGCGGCAGGACGGACCTCGACAACGGCATCATGCTGTGCGTGACCTGTCACCACTGGATCCATCGCGATGGATGGGCGATCCGATTCCGCCAGGGCAGCCCCGAGTTCATCCCGCCCGCCTCGATCGACCCCGACCAGCGGCCCCGCCCCGGCTATCAGGCACGCATCAGGCTCGACCAGGCCGAGATGGTCGAGGCGAGCCGCGCCGGACCACCCTGAGGAGGGAGGCGGGGTGAGAGACGGTGGCGGGGCGATGCATGAGTCGTGAGGCGCGGCTTTCTGCGTCGACGCGCGATGCCGGCCGGCTACGCGCGACCTTCGCGGAACAGGCGGCGTCGCTCGGCCACGTCCTCGTTCGTCATGACGTAGGGCCAAGGTTGGGCCACCGTTCGGCTCGCCCCGCCGATGTACCGGCGTGGCGTGGCGACTGCCTCAGCCCCGTGAGCGTGCGGGCTATCCTCCTTGACCAGCGTGCATGTCGCGCAGAACAACAGGCGGCGCGGTTGGCCGTCGAGCGATGCGGTGCGTTCGCGGCGGTACAGCTCGTAGGCGCGCTCACCGCTGACTTCCTCGGCACCGGCGATCCAGTTGTGCGCGCGGCACCTCGACCCGGTGACGTGGACGATCTTCCATGCCGGGTCGTTGCCGAACACACAGATGGTGCCGCCATTGTCGGCGAGACGCTGGTTCATGGCGTGTGTGGCCACCGCGTACGAGTAGCCGTCGAACAGCTCGGGGTAGTCGGTCTCGGTGGCGATGCCAGGCGTCCTGGGGTTGGTCATGTGCTCATCTCCTCGGTACCACCGACGGTAGGCGGCGGCGCGAGAGGCGTCGTCGTCCAAGCGCAGACTCTCGGGGCTGCTGCCACAGCAGTAGGCACCAGGAGCCGCCGCGGGCGCGGCGGTCAGGTAGTGTGTGACCCGCAACCCAGACATCCTTTAAGGACCGTCCAGTGAGGCGGGGAAGGAGGTCGCCAGGTGACTGGCACCATCATGGGGGCGGCGGATATCTCGCGCGCCCTGACTCGCATCGCGCACGAGATCGTCGAGCGCAACGACGGCGCCGCCGACGTGGTCCTCATGGGCATCCCGACCCGAGGCCTCCCGATCGCGCACCGCCTCGCCGCCCGCATCGCGGACATCGAGCCCGCCTTCGACGCGGACGTCGCGACCGGCGCCCTCGACATCACGATGTACCGCGACGACCTCTTCAAGAACCCGACGCGCACCATCGGCACCACCTCGGTGCCCGACGCCGGCATCGACGATGCGGTCGTCGTCCTGGTCGACGACGTGTTCCACACGGGCCGCACCATCCGCGCCGCCCTCGACGCCATCCGCGACCTCGGACGCCCCCGCGCCGTCCAGCTCGCCGCGCTGGTCGACCGCGGCCACCGCGAGCTGCCCATCCGCGCCGACTTCGTGGGCAAGAACATCCCCACCGCCCGCTCCGAGCGCGTCGACGTGCGCCTCGAGGAGATCGACGGCGAGGACGCCGTGATCCTGCGGAAGGGGGAGTGACGATGCGCCACCTCCTCTCCACCAAGGACCTGAGCCGGGACGACGCGATCCTCATCCTCGACACCGCCGCCCAGATGGCGGCCACCCAGGAGCGCGAAGTCCGCAAGCTGCCGACCCTGCGTGGCAAGACCGTGGTCAACCTCTTCTTCGAGGACTCGACCCGCACCCGCATCTCCTTCGAGGCCGCCGCCAAGCGCCTCAGCGCGGACGTCATCAACTTCTCCGCGAAGGGCTCCAGCGTCTCCAAGGGCGAGTCCCTCAAGGACACCGCCCTCACGCTGCAAGCCATGGGCGCCGACGCGGTCGTGGTCCGTCACTGGGCCTCCGGCGCCGCCTACCAGCTCGCCCACGGCGGCTGGCTCCACGGCTCGGTCCTCAACGCGGGCGACGGCACCCACCAGCACCCGACCCAGTCGCTGCTCGACGCCTTCACTATCCGCAAGCACCTGGTGACCGAACCGACCGGCAACGACCTCGCGGGCCTCACCGTCGCGATCGTCGGCGACGTGCTCCACAGCCGCGTCGCCCGCTCCAACGTGCACCTCCTTCACACGCTCGGCGCGAAGGTGGTCCTCGTCGCCCCGGCCACCCTGGTCCCGGTGGGCGTCGAGCCCTGGCCCTGCGACGTGGTCCACACCCTCGACGAGGCGATCGAGTCCTACGACATCGACGCGCTCATGATGCTCCGCGTCCAGCGCGAGCGCATGACCGGCGGCGGCTTCTTCCCGAGCCCCAACGAGTACACGCGCCTCTTCGGCCTCGACGGCGACCGCCTGCGCCGCCTGCCCGACCACGCCATCGTCATGCACCCCGGCCCCATGAACCGGGGCCTCGAGATCTCGGCCGAGGCCGCCGACTCGTCCCGCTCCGTCATCGTGGAGCAGGTCGCGAACGGCGTCGCCGTCCGCATGGCCGCCCTGTACCTGCTGCTTGCCGGAGAGGAGGGCGCCCAGTGAGCCGCCCCATCGTCATCGAGAACGCGTCCCTGTACGGGGACACCACCGCCACCCTCCTCATCGAGGACGGCGTCATCAGCGCGGTGGGGGAGACCGTCGAGAAGCCGGACGATGCGGTGGTCGTCGACGCGACCGGCCTCGTCGCCCTCCCGGGCCTCGTGGACCTCCACACCCACCTGCGCGAGCCCGGCCGCGAGGACGCCGAGACCATCGAGACCGGCTCCCGCGCCGCCGCCCGCGGCGGCTGGACCGCCGTCTTCGCCATGGCCAACACCAACCCCGTGGCCGACACCGCCGGCGTGGTCGAGCAGGTGTGGAGCCGCGGCCGCGAGATCGGCCTCGTGGACGTGTTCCCGGTCGGCGCGGTGACGGTCGGCCTCAAGGGCGAGCACCTCTCGGAGATGGGCGCCATGGCGAACTCCAAGGCGAAGGTCCGCCTCTTCTCCGACGACGGCGTCTGCGTCTACGACCCGGTGATCATGCGCCGTGCCCTCGAGTACGTGAAGACCTTCGACGGCGCCGTCGTCCAGCACGCGCAGGACCTGCGCCTCACCGAGGGCTCGCAGATGCACGAGGGCGTCGTCAGCGCCGAGCTCGGCCTCGCCGGCTGGCCCGCCGTCGCCGAGGAGTCGATCGTCGCCCGCGACGCGCTGCTCGCTGAGCACGTCGGCTCGCGCGTCCACGTGCAGCACCTCAGCACCGCCGGGTCGGTCGAGATCATCCGCTGGGCCAAGGCCCGCGGCATCAACGTCACCGCCGAGGCGACCCCGCACCACCTCCTCCTCACCGACGAGAGCGCGCGCACCTACGACCCGCTGTTCAAGGTCAACCCGCCGCTGCGCACCCAGGCGGACGTCGACGCCCTGCGCGCGGCCGTCGCCGACGGCACCATCGACATCATCGCCACCGACCACGCGCCGCACGCGGCCGAGGACAAGGACTGCGAGTGGGCCGCCGCGTCGTTCGGCATGCTCGGCCTCGAGACCGCGCTCGGCGTCATCCAGAAGGCGCTCGTCGACACCGGAGCCCTCACCTGGCGCGACGTCGCCCGCCTCATGTCGGAGACCCCGGCCCGCATCGGCAAGGTCGACGCGGAGCACGGCCGCCCGCTCGCCGAGGGTGAGCCCGCCAACATCACCCTCGTGGACCCGAAGGCGGCCTGGACCGTCGACGGCGCCCAGCTCGCCTCGCGCGCCAGCAACACCCCCTACGGCGGCACCGAGCTGCCCGGCCGCGCGGTCGCGACCCTGCTGCGCGGCGTCCCCACCCATCTCGACCCGCAGCTGGAAGGAGCCTTCGCATGAGCGATCGCGCAGTCCTCGTCCTCGAGGACGGTCAGACGTTCGAAGGCCGCGCGTACGGCGCGACCGGCGAGACGCTCGGCGAGATCGTCTTCAACACCGGCATGACCGGCTACCAGGAGACGCTCACCGACCCGAGCTACCACAAGCAGATCGTCGTGATGACGGCGCCGCACATCGGCAACACCGGCGTCAACGACGAGGACGACGAGTCGCGCCGCTACTGGGTCGCCGGCTACGTGGTCCGCGACCCCGCACGCCGTCCCAGCAACTGGCGCGCGCAGCGCAGCCTCGACGAGGACCTCGTGAGCCAGGGCGTCGTCGGGATCTCCGGCATCGACACCCGCCAGCTCACCCGCATCCTCCGCACCGCGGGCGTGATGCGCGCCGGCATCTTCTCCGGCGAAGCCCTCGCGGGGGACGATGCGCTGCTCGAGCGGGTGCGCAACGGCGCCCAGATGAAGGGCGCCCACCTCGCGGACGAGGTGTCGGTCACCGAGCCCTACACGGTGGAGCCGGAGGGGGAGCAGGTCGCGCACGTCGTGGCCGTCGACCTCGGCATCAAGGCGATGACCCCCCAGCAGATGGCCCAGCGCGGCATCAAGGTGACGGTCGTGCCCTCGACCACCCCCGCATCGTCCATCCTGGGGATGAACCCGGACGGCGTGTTCTTCTCGAACGGCCCCGGCGACCCGGGCGCCGCCGATGCGACCGTCGCGACCCTGCGCGAGGTGCTCGATGCGAAGGTGCCGTTCTTCGGCATCTGCTTCGGCAACCAGATCCTGGGCCGCGCGCTCGGGTACGGCACCTACAAGCTGCAGTTCGGCCACCGCGGCATCAACCAGCCGGTGATGGACCGCACCACCGGCAAGGTCGAGGTCACCGCCCACAACCACGGCTTCGCCGTCGACGCGCCGCTCGAGGGGGAGTCCGACTCCCCGGCGGGCTACGGCCGCGTCAAGGTCAGCCACGTGTGCCTCAACGACGACGTGGTCGAGGGCCTCGAGTGCGTCGACATCCCGGCGTTCTCGGTCCAGTACCACCCCGAGGCCGCGGCCGGTCCGCACGACGCCTCGTACCTCTTCGACCGCTTCCTCGACCTCATGAAGGGCCAGCATGCCTAAGCGCGACGACATCAAGTCCGTCCTGGTGATCGGGTCCGGCCCGATCGTCATCGGCCAGGCCTGCGAGTTCGACTACTCGGGCACCCAGGCGTGCCGCGTCCTCAAGGCCGAGGGCATCCGCGTGGTGCTCATCAACTCCAACCCGGCCACGATCATGACCGACCCGGAGTTCGCCGACGCCACCTACGTCGAGCCCATCACCACCGAGGTCATCGAGCGCGTCATCGCCAAGGAGCGCCCCGACGCGCTGCTCCCGACCCTCGGCGGCCAGACCGCCCTCAACGCCGCGATCGACGCGGCGGAGGCGGGCATCCTCGAGAAGTACGACGTCGAGCTCATCGGCGCCAACCTCGAGGCCATCCACCTGGGCGAGAACCGCGAGCTGTTCAAGGGCGTGGTCGAGCGCTGCGGCGCGGACTCCGCCAAGTCCGTCATCTGCCACACCATGGACGAGTGCCTCGCCGCCGCCGAGGAGCTCAACTACCCGGTCGTGGTGCGCCCGTCCTTCACCATGGGTGGCCTCGGCTCCGGCTTCGCGTACGACGAGGAGGACCTGCGCCGCATCGCGGGCGCCGGCCTCCACTACTCGCCGACCACCGAGGTCCTCCTCGAGGAGTCGATCCTCGGCTGGAAGGAGTTCGAGCTCGAGCTCATGCGCGACAAGCACGACAACGTCGTGGTCGTGTGCTCGATCGAGAACGTCGACCCCGTGGGCGTCCACACAGGCGACTCCGTGACGGTGGCGCCGGCCCTCACGCTCACGGACCGCGAGTACCAGCGCATGCGCGACATCGGCATCGCGATCATCCGCGAGGTCGGCGTCGACACCGGCGGCTGCAACGTCCAGTTCGCGATCCACCCGGACACCGGCCGCATCATCGTCATCGAGATGAACCCGCGCGTGTCCCGCTCGTCGGCCCTCGCGTCGAAGGCGACGGGCTTCCCGATCGCCAAGATCGCCGCGCGCCTTGCGATCGGCTACTCGCTCGACGAGATCCCCAACGACATCACCGGCTCGACCCCCGCATCGTTCGAGCCCACGCTCGACTACATCGTGGTCAAGGTGCCCCGCTTCGCCTTCGAGAAGTTCCCGGCGGCCGATGCGGTGCTCACCACCACCATGAAGTCCGTCGGCGAGGCGATGAGCCTGGGCCGCAGCTTCACCGAGGCGCTCGGCAAGGCGCTGCGCTCGATCGACAAGAAGGGCATGAACCTCCACTGGGACGGCCCGGTGCCCAGCGGCGACGAGCTCACCGCGCTGCTCGAGGCCATCGCGGTCCCCACCGAGAAGCGCTTCGTCCAGGTGCAGCAGTGCCTCCGCGCCGTCGAGGCGGGCACGATCACGCTCGAGGACGTCTTCGACGCCTGCAAGATCGACCCGTGGTTCCTCGACCAGATCCTGCTGATGAACGAGGTTGCCACGACGGTCAGGAACGCGGCGACGCTCGACGCGGACCTCCTGCGCGAGGCCAAGGGCCACGGCCTGTCCGACCAGCAGATCGCCGACCTTCGCGGCCTCAAGGTCAACGAGGTCTTCCAGATCCGCAAGGCGATGGGCGTCCTCCCGGTCTTCAAGACCGTCGACACCTGCGCCGCCGAGTTCGAGGCCCGCACGCCGTACCACTACAGCTCGTACGACGCCGAGACCGAGGTGCAGCCCCGCGACCGCGAGGCCGTCATCATCCTCGGCTCGGGCCCCAACCGCATCGGCCAGGGCATCGAGTTCGACTACTCGTGCGTCCACGCGGCCCTCACGCTCAAGGACCGCTACGAGACCATCATGGTCAACTGCAACCCCGAGACCGTGTCGACCGACTACGACACCGCCAACCGCCTCTACTTCGAGCCGCTGACGTTCGAGGACGTCATGGCCGTCTACGAGGCGGAGAAGGCCGTGGGCCCGGTCAAGGGCATGTTCGTCCAGCTGGGCGGCCAGACCCCGCTGTCCCTCGCGCAGCGCCTCGAGGACGCGGGCGTCCCGATCCTCGGCACCACCCCCGAGGCGATCGACAACGCCGAGGACCGCGCCGCCTTCGGCCGCGTCCTCGACCACGCGCAGCTCCCGGCCCCGGCCTACGGCACCGCGCACGGCATCGAGGAGGCCGTCGAGATCGCCGAGCGCATCGGCTACCCGGTGCTCGTCCGCCCGTCCTACGTGCTGGGCGGGCGCGGCATGGAGATCGTCTACGACCGCGAGCAGCTCGAGGACTACGGCACCCGCATGGGCGACGTGGGCGACCACGCCACCGATGCGCCGCTGCTGGTCGACCGCTTCCTCGACGACGCGATCGAGATCGACGTCGACGCGCTGTTCGACGGCGAGGAGATGTTCCTCGGCGGCGTCATGGAGCACATCGAGGAGGCCGGCATCCACTCGGGCGACTCCGCGTGCGTGCTGCCGCCGTTCTCGCTGTCCAAGGCCGAGCTCGAGCGCATCCGCGCCTCGACCGAGGCGCTCGCCCGCGGCATCGGCGTACGCGGCCTCATGAACGTGCAGTACGCGCTCGTGTCGGACGTGCTCTACGTCCTCGAGGCGAACCCGCGCGCGTCCCGCACCGTGCCGTTCGTCGCCAAGGCCACCGGCGTCCCGCTCGCCAAGGCCGCGTCCGAGGTCATGGCCGGCGCCACCATCGCGGAGCTCAAGGCGAGCGGCATGCTGCCCGAGCACGACGCGGCCACCATCGACATGGCCCAGCGCGTCGCCGTCAAGGAGGCCGTCCTGCCCTTCAAGCGCTTCCGCACCCACGAGGGCATCGCGGTGGACTCGGTGCTCGGCCCCGAGATGCGCTCGACCGGCGAGGTCATGGGCTTCGACGAGACCTTCCCGCTCGCCTTCGCCAAGTCGCAGTCCGCGGCCTTCGGCGGCCTGCCCACCGGCGGCAAGGTCTTCGTGTCGACGGCCGACCGCGACAAGCGCTCGATCACGTTCCCGGTGGCGCGCCTGCGCCAGCTGGGCTTCGAGATCCTCGCGACCGAGGGCACCGCGCAGGTGCTCACCCGCATGGGCATCCCGTCGACCGTGGTGCGCAAGCACTCCGAGGGCCGCGGCCCGAACGGCGAGCCGACCATCGTGGACGTCATCCACGAGGGCGGCGTGGACCTCATCATCAACACGCCGTCCGGCCAGGGCGCGCGTGCCGACGGCTACGAGATCCGCGCCGCGGCGACCGCGGCCGACATCGCCATGGTCACCACGACCCAGCAGCTGTCGGCGGCCGTCCTCGCCATCGAGGCGCTCCAGGCCGGACCGTTCGAGGTGCTGAGCCTCCAGGACGCCGCGCGCGCCTAGAAGTGGCACCGCGGGTCGCGCATCGTCCCCCGGAGGACGATGTGCGACCCGCCCGGGCGCGCCCGCGCGCCCTCTCAACATCGCAGGTAGAGTGACAACGGCTGCACATTTCGGGCAGCCCATGAGGGAGGTAGGGATGGCGTTCGGCGCCCGTCTCGCGGCCGCGATGGACCAGCACGGTCCGCTCTGCGTGGGGATCGATCCCCACCCCGGGCTCCTCGCGGCATGGGGCATGAAGGACACGGCGCAGTCGCTGGTCGACTTCGGCGACGCCGTGCTGGAGGCGAGCGCGGGGGAGTGCGCCGCCGTCAAGCCCAACGCGGCATTCTTCGAGCGGCACGGCTCCGCCGGCGTCGCGGCACTCGAGCACGTGCTCGGCCGCGCCCGCGAGCTCGGGCTGCTCTCCGTGCTCGACGCGAAGCGCGGTGACATCGGCTCGACGATGCGGGGCTACGCCGAGTCGTACCTGCGCCCGGGCGCGCCCCTCGAGTGCGACTCGCTCACCGTGTCGCCGTACCTCGGCTTCGGCTCCCTCGCCCCCGCGCTCGACCTTGCGCGCGAGCACGGCAAGGGCATCTTCGTGCTGGCCCTCACCTCGAACCCCGAGGGGCCCGAGGTCCAGCACGCCATCACGCCGGACGGCCGAGCCGTCGCGGCCGTGGTCGCCGACGCGGCGGCCGCGCTCAACAGCGGTGCCAGCCCCATGGGCGACGTCGGCCTCGTCGTCGGCGCCACCGTGGGGGACGCGGTGCAGCGTCTCGGCATCGACCTCGACCGGGTCAATGGTCCCATCCTGTCGCCCGGAGTGGGTGCTCAGGGGGCTGGACCAGCGGAATTGTCCCTGGTCTTCGGGAACGCGCGGGGTCGCGTGCTCGTCAATCAGTCGAGGGGCGTGCTCAAGGCCGGCCCCACTGTCGAGAAGCTGCGCGAGGCCGTCATCGAGGCCTCGTCCGCGGCCAGGAGCATCCTGCGCTAGGCGCAGGGGAAAGGGAGAGGCCATGGCCACCCCGGAACTTACCGATGAGCAGCGCGCGGCCGCGCTGGTGAAGGCCACGGCGGTGCGTTCCGCGCGCCGCGTCTTCAAGGAGCAGCTGACGCGCGGCGAGATGAGCCTCGCCGAGGCGATCCGCAAGGCGAAGGCCGACGAGGCCCTCGCGGGCATCCGCGTCCGCGACCTGCTGCAGTGCCTGCCCGGCATCGGGCCCAAGCGCGCGCAGCTGGTGATGGAGGAGATCGGCATCTCCCTCGCCCGCCGCATCCGCGGGCTCGGCCAGCACCAGGTGGAGGCCCTCATCGAGCGCGAGCGCAGGTGAGCAGACTCGTCGTCCTTGCCGGTCCTACCGCGGTCGGCAAGGGCACGGTCGTGCGCGCGCTGCGCGACATGGCCCCCGAGGTCTACATCTCCGTGTCCGCGACCACGCGGGCCCCGCGGCCCGGCGAGGTCGACGGCGTCCACTACCACTTCATCGAGCGGGACGACTTCGACCGCCGCATCGACGCCGGCGAGTTCCTCGAGTGGGCGACCGTGCACGGCCAGAACAAGTACGGCACGCTTCGCGGCCCCGTCGACGAGCGTCTCGCCGAGGGTGAGCCGGTTCTCCTGGAGATCGACCTCCAGGGCGCCCGCCAGGTCAAGGAGACGATGCCCGACGCGCACTTCGTGTTCCTGTCGCCCCCGTCGTGGGACGAGCTGGTCAACCGGCTCGTGGGCCGTGGCACCGAGGACGAGGAGGAGCGCGAGCGTCGCCTCGCCACCGCCCGCGACGAGATGGCGGCGGTCGCGGAGTTCGACCAGGTGATCGTCAACGACACCGTCGAGCGCGCCGCCGCGGAGCTCCTGTCCGTGGTCCGTGGAACCCGGTAGAATGCTGGAAGTCTTTTTCAAACCTTAAGGAGCAACCGTGGCCGGAACCGTCGCGAACCCCATCGGCATCACCAACCCGCCCATCGACGAGCTGCTCGAGAAGGTCGACTCGAAGTACGCGCTGGTCATCTACGCGTCCAAGCGCGCCCGCCAGATCAACTCGTACTACGAGGCGCTCGGCGAGGGCCACTTCGAGAACGTGGGCCCGCTCGTCGAGGCCGACACCACCGACAAGCCGCTGTCGGTCGCGCTCCGCGAGCTCAACCAGGGCGACCTGCTCGAGCTGGGCGACTCCGCCGAGCAGCAGTAGCCCGTGCGCGTCCTCCTGGGCGTCACCGGCGGGGTGGCGGCGTACAAGGCCGCCATCGTGCTGAGACGCCTCAAGGAGGACGGCCACACCGTCCGCGTCGTCCCCACGCCTGCCGCGCTGCAGTTCGTGGGGCGCGCGACGTGGGAGGCCCTGTCCGGCCTGCCCGCGACGGCGGACACCTTCGACAACGTCCCCGCGGTCGAGCACGTCAGGCTCGGCCAGCAGGCGGACCTCGTGCTGGTCGCCCCCGCGACCGCCGACTTCCTCGCGCAGCTCGCCCACGGCGAGGCCCGCGACCTCCTGGGCAACGCCCTCCTCGCGACCCGCGCCCCCGTCGTAGTGGCGCCCGCGATGCACACCGAGATGTGGGAGAAGGCCTCCACGCAGGCCAACGTCCAGACCCTCCGCTCGCGGGGGATCACCGTGATCGAGCCCGCCGTCGGCCGCCTCACCGGCCCCGACTCCGGCCCCGGTCGCCTGCCCGAGCCCGACGACATCGTCGCCGCCGCGTACGCGGCCGCCCAGGGCGCGCTGCCGCCCGAGACCCTGTCGCCCGGCGGTGAGTGGGGCGACCTCGTCGGCACGCGCATCGTCATCACCGCCGGCGGCACCCGCGAACCGCTCGACGCCGTGCGCTTCCTCGGCAACCGCTCGTCCGGCCACCAGGGCTTCGCCCTCGCCGAGGCCGCCCGCGAGCGCGGCGCCGACGTCACCGTCATCGCCGCCAACGTCACGCTCCCGCTGTCGGAGGGCGTCGCGCGCGTCGACGTCGAGACCAGCGCGCAGCTGGCCGATGCGGTGCGCACCGCATCGTCCACCGCCGACGTCGTCATCATGGCCGCCGCCGTCGCCGACTACCGGCCCGCCGAGGTCGCCGACGTCAAGCTGAAGAAGGACGGCTCGGGCGGCATCACGCTCGAGCTCGTCGAGACCGAGGACATCCTCCGCGGCCTCGTCGAGGAGGCCGTGCCCGGGCGCACCGTCGTGGGCTTCGCCGCCGAGACGGGGGACGATGCGGCGTCCGCCGTGGACCACGCGCGCGCCAAGGCGCGGCGCAAGGGCGCCGACCTGCTGGTCTTCAACCCCGTGGGCGGCGGGAGGGGCTTCGGCGACGTGCCCAACGAGGTGACGATCCTCGACCGTGACGGCGGCGAGGTGGCGCGCGCGGCCGGCACCAAGCTCGCGGTCGCGCATGCGGTGCTCGACGCCGTGGTCGGTGCCCGCCAGTAGGCTTGCGCCCATGAACAGGCTCTTCACGTCCGAGTCCGTCACCGAGGGCCACCCCGACAAGATCTGCGACCAGGTCTCCGACGCGATCCTCGACGAGATGCTCCGCCAGGACCCGCTGTCGCGCGTCGCCGTCGAGACCATGGTGACCACCGGCCTCGTGCACGTCGCCGGCGAGGTGACCACGGAGGCGTACGTCGACATCCCCGGCATCATCCGCGGCGTCGTCAACGACATCGGCTACACGTCCTCGCACGTGGGCTTCGACGGCGACTCGTGCGGCGTCTCGGTGTCGATCGGCGAGCAGTCCCCGGACATCTGGATGGGCGTGGGCCACGCCACCGACTCCGACGTCGACGAGCTGGGCGCGGGCGACCAGGGCCTCATGTTCGGCTACGCGTGCCGCGACACCCCGGAGCTCATGCCGCTGCCCATCCACATGGCGCACGGACTCACCTCGCGCCTGGCCGAGGTGCGTCGCTCCGGCGAGGTCGAGGGGCTGCGCCCCGACGGCAAGGCGCAGGTGACCATCGGCTACGACGGCGACCGCGCGGTGTCCGTCGACACCGTCGTGGTGTCGACCCAGCACGCCGAGTCCATCGAGACCGCGGACCTGCGGGCGGCCGTCGAGGAGCTCGTCATCGCTCCGGTGCTCGCTCGCTACGAGCTCGACGCGGGCGCCCACCGGTCGCTCATCAACCCCACGGGACGCTTCGAGATCGGCGGCCCCAAGGGCGACGCGGGCCTCACCGGCCGCAAGATCATCGTCGACACGTACGGCGGCATGGCCCGCCACGGCGGTGGCGCGTTCTCCGGCAAGGACCCGTCCAAGGTCGACCGGTCCGCCGCCTATGCGATGCGCTGGGTCGCCAAGAACGTGGTGGCCGCGGGGCTCGCGGACCGCTGCGAGGTGCAGGTCGCGTACGCGATCGGCACGGCGCACCCCGTCGGCCTGTACGTCGAGACCTTCGGCACCGCGACGGTGCCCGAGGACCGCATCGTCACCGCGATCCGGGACGTCTTCGACCTGCGCCCCGGCGCGATCATCGCGGCCCTCGACCTGCGCCGCCCCCTCTACCGCCAGACGGCGGCCTACGGCCACTTCGGCCGCGAGCTGCCCGACTTCACGTGGGAGCGGACCGACCGCGCCGACGACCTCGCCGCGGCCGCCGGCTGACCGTGTCCGTCGCGCGCGTCTGCATCGACAGCGAGCTTCCCCACCTCGACCGGCCGTTCGACTACGAGGTCCCCGAGAAGCTCGCGGGAACCGTCGACGTCGGCTCGCGCGTGCGCGTGCGGTTCGCGGGCCGGCTGGTGAACGGCGTCGTCGTGTCGACGGCGGGCGGCAGCGACTTCGAGGGTCGGCTCAGCCCGATCCACTCGTCGTCCGCGGTGCCGTCCTTCACCGCCGAGGCGATCGCCTTCGCCGGCCAGGTCGCGCGCCGTTACGGCGGCGGGCTGTGGGACGTCCTGCGGCTCATGGCGCCCCCGCGCGTCGCCGGCGTCGAGAAGCGCGACTGGTCCACGGTCGAGCACGACGAGCAGGCCTTCCGCGAGGCGTACGCGACACTCGCGCCCGCCGCCGAGGCGGTCTCGCTGCCCGCCGCCGTCGCGAGCGGCGCCCGCATCGTCTGGGAGGCGGTGCCCGACCCGGCCTTGCGTCACGGGCTGCCCGTCGAGGCGCTGCTCGCACCCGCGGCCGAGGTGGCCGCGCGCGGCCTCACGTCGATCGTGATCCTGCCCGACGCGCGCGCCCTCGCCGCGGCCGCCGACGCGCTCACCCGTGCCGGGCTGGCGCGCTGGACGTCGCGGTCGGGTGGCCACTTCACGGTGCTGCACGCCGACGACGGACCCGCCGTGCGCTTCGGCTCGTACCTCGCCGCGATGCACGGCCACGCCCGCATC
The DNA here is from genome assembly GCF_030418455.1 of Demequina litoralis. Lineage (GTDB taxonomy): Bacteria > Actinomycetota > Actinomycetes > Actinomycetales > Demequinaceae > Demequina > Demequina litoralis. Next base: position 263,552 of record NZ_JAUHPW010000001.1, on the reverse strand, counting down.
GTGCTGGGGACGCGGCCCGCCGCGATGCAGCCGGTGCCGAACCTGGGCCTGCTGGTCATGTGGGACGAGGCGTCGACCGTCTACGAGGACCCGCACGCGCCGTACCCGCACGCCCGCACAGTCGCCGCGATGCGCGCCGACGAGGCCGGCGCCGGCGTGCTGCTGGCCGGCTACGCGCCCTCGGTCGAGGCGATGGCGCTCGTCGCGCACGGCTGGGCCGAGCGCGCCGCGGTGCCCCGCGCCGACGTCCGCGTGGCCACGCCGCTCGTGACGATCATCGACGACGAGCGCCGCGAGGCCGAGGGCGCCTCCGGCTGGCATTGGATGCCCGGCCAGGTGTGGCGCCGCGCCCGCGCCGCGCTCGAGGACGGGCCCGTGGGCATCGTCGTGCCCCGCGCGGGGTACGTGCGGGCGACCGCGTGCGCACGATGCGGCGAGTGGGCGTCGTGCACCTCCTGCGGCGGGCCGCTGCGCAAGGAGTCCGCGGTCGCGACCCTCCACTGCGCCGACTGCGGCGCCGACCACCCGCACTGGCACTGCGCCGAATGCGGGTCTCCCGCGACCAAGCAGTTGCGCCAGGGCGTCGAGCGCATCGCCGAGCAGGTCCGCGCGATGGCAGGGTCGGTGCCCGTGACGCTGTCCGCCGGCGCGGTCGGCACCGTCGCGGACGGCGAGGTCACGGAGGGCATCGTGGTCGCGACCCCCGCCGCGCTGCCGGCCGTCACGGGCGGCTACGCGCGCATCGTCATCGTGGGCGCCGAGGTCCCCGCGGGAGGCGCGCTCGGCGCCGAGCTCCAGGCCATGCGCTGGTGGCTGTCCATCGCGGCCCTCGCCCGGCCCCGCGGCGCCGGGGGAGAGGTGATCGCGGTCGGCGAGCTGCCGCCCGTGGTGCGCGAGGCGCTCGTCGGCTGGAACGCGGCCGAGGCCGCGTGGGACGCGTACGGCGAGCGCGCGGACCTCGCGCTGCCGCCGTACCGGCGCGCGATCCGGTTGTGGGGCGAGACGCCCGTGCTCACGCTCGCGCTGTCCGAGACGGTCGAGGGGGAGCGCCTCGAGCGCCACCGCGACGTGGCCGTCGTCGAGGCCAAGGGCGGGGTCATCCTCCTCGTGACCAGGCGCGCGACGCAGTCCGTGGTGGACACCCTGCGCCGCCGTCAGCAGGAGTTCTCGAAGGCGGGCGACGGCGAGCTGCGCATGCGCGTCGACGCGCCCCTCGACCCCGTCTCCTGACCCGTCCGGCGGCCCGGGTGGCGGGGCCCCGCCACTACGATGGTGGGATGCGCCTGATCTTCGCCGGAACGCCCGAGATCGCCGTCCCGACGCTGGCCGCCCTCGAGGGCGCGGGCCACGAGATCGTGGCCGTGCTCACCCAGCCCGACGCCCGCGGCAAGCGCGGCCGGACCCTCCACCCGTCGCCCGTGAAGGCCTACGCGCTCGAGCGCGGGCTCGACGTCTGGACCCCCGAGAAGGCCTCGGCTCCCGAGGTGGTCGCGCGCATCGAGGAGCTCGAGGTCGACGCCGCGGCGGTGGTCGCGTACGGCCAGATCCTGCGCCCCGCGCTGCTCGCGGCCGTCCGCCTCGCGTGGGTCAACCTCCACTTCTCCGTGCTGCCCGCCTGGCGCGGCGCCGCCCCCGTCCAGCGCGCCATCATGGGCGGCGACGACGTCACCGGCGCGAGCACGTTCGTCATCGAGAAGGGCCTCGACACGGGCCCGGTCATCGGCACGCTCACCGAGCGGATCCGCGCCACCGACACGGCCGGGGACCTGCTCGAGCGGCTCGCGACCCTCGGCGCCCCGCTCATGGTGCAGTCGCTCGAGGCGCTCGACTCCGGCATCGCGCGGCCCGCCGCACAGGGCGAGGAGGACGTCAGCTACGCCGCCAAGCTCACCCGCGAGGACGCCTACGTCCGCTGGGACCTCGCCGCCCACGTGGTCGACCGCCGCATCCGCGGCTGCACGCCCGCGCCCGGGGCCTGGACCACGCTCCCCGACGGCTCGGTCGCCAAGCTCGGCCCGGTCTCGCCGCGCCTGCAGCGCTCCGGGACCGCGCCCGGCCAGGTGAGGTTCGAGGAGGGCGAGGTGCTCATCGGCACGGGCACCGACCCGGTCGCGCTCGGCTGGATCGCGCCCGCCGGCAAGAAGCCGATGGACGCCGCCGCCTGGTGGCGCGGCGCACGCCTGGGCGAGAGCGCCCAGCTGGGGGAGGCATGAGCCGCGCACGGGACGTCGCCTACGACTGCGTGATGGCGGTCTCGACCGAGGGCGCCTACGCCAACCTGCTCATGCCGTCGCTGCTCGAGCGGATGCGGCTCGAGGGCCGCGACGCCGGCTTCGCCACCGAGCTCGCGTACGGCACCCTGCGCATGCGCGGCCTGTACGACGCGATCGTGGAGAAGGCCTCCGGCCGGGACCCGCGCGACCTCGACCCCGAGGTGCGCGTCTCGCTGTGGCTCGGCATCCACCAGCACCTCGCGATGCGCGTGCCCCCGCACGCCGCCGTCAACGAGACCGTGTCCCAGGTGCGCCGCGAGCGCGGCCAGGGCGCCTCGAAGCTGGCCAACGCCGTGATGCGCCGCGTGACCGAGCGCGACGCCGACGCCTGGCTCGCCGTCGTCGCATCGGGCGACTCGCGCCAGGCCGTCGCCACCCGCCACTCGCATCCCGAGTGGGTGGTGCGCGAGCTCGAGGACGCGCTCGCCGCCGACGGCCACAGCGGCGAGGTGAGCGCGCTGCTCGAGTCCGACAACTCGCCCGCCCGCGTCACGCTCGTCGCCCGCCCGGGCCTGGTCGACCGCGAGGAGCTCATCCAGCAGGCCGGGGGAGAGGCGGGCGAGTACTCGCCGTACGCGGTCGTGCTCCCGGGCGGACGCCCGGGCGACCTCGAGGCGGTCGCCGAGGGCACCGCGGCCGTCCAGGACGAGGGCAGCCAGGTGGTCGCCGCAGCCCTCGCCGCCGCCCAGCCGGTCGAGCCCGGCGAGCGCTGGCTCGACCTCTGCTCCGGCCCCGGCGGGAAGGCGGCGCTGCTCGGCGCGCTCGCCGCCGACGGCGCCGCGACCCTCGACGCCGTCGAGCTCCACCAGCACCGCGCGGACCTCGTGCGCCGCTCCACCCGCGCGGTCCCCGAGGGCGTCGTCACCATCCACACCGGCGACGGCACCACCTGGGGCGACGACGGCACGTACGACCGCATCGTCCTCGACGCGCCCTGCTCGGGCCTGGGCGCGCTGCGCCGCCGCCCCGAGTCGCGATGGCGTCGCCAGCCCGAGGACCTCGACGAGCTCGTGCCGCTCCAGAAGGCGCTCCTGGCCAACGCGGAGCGGCTGCTGGCCCCCGGCGGCCTGCTCGCCTACATCACGTGCTCGCCCGTGCTCGCCGAGACGCGGGACGTCGTCGCCGGCACCACGCTGCGCCAGCTCGACGCGCGCGACTCGGTCGCGGCCGTCACCGGGACCACGCCGCGCATGTGGGGCGAGGGGCCGCACGTCCAGCTGTGGACGCACATCCACGGCACGGACTCGATGTTCCTCGCGCTCCTCGAGAAGCCCGGCGTCTGACCCTCGCGATACGCTCGCCACAGGCGACGGAGGAGTGCTGATGGCGCAGACGGTCCCCGGGGATCCCGCGTACCTCGCCGCGCAGCGCGCGGACCTGCTGCGCTTCGCGCACGGGGCGGCCACGGACGACGGCTTCGGCTGGCTGTCCGAGACGGGACGGCTCGACCGCGAGCGCCCCGTCGAGCTGTGGATCACCTGCCGCATGACGCACGTGGCCGCGCTCGGGATGCTCGCGGCGGAGCCGCCCGCACCCGGCGGCCCGGACGCGGCGGCGCTCGGCGCGATGGCCGCGCACGGCGTGCGCGCCCTGCGGCGCCGGCTCCGGGACCGCGAGCACGACGGCTGGTACGCCGCGATGCGCGACGGCGTCCCCACGGTGACCACCAAGCAGGCGTACGGCCACGCGTTCGTGGTGCTCGCCGCATCGTCCGCCGTCGCCGCCGACGTCACGGGCGCCCGCCAGCTGCTCGAGGACGCCCTCGAGGTGTCCCTCACCCACTTCTGGGACGAGGAGGAGGGGCTCTCGGTCGAGGAGTGGGACGCGGGCTGGCGCCGCCTCGACCGCTACCGCGGCGTCAACGCCAACATGCACACGGTCGAGGCCTACCTCGCCGCCGGCGACGTCACCGGCGAGCGCGAGTGGCACGAGCGCGCCGGCCGAATCTCCGCGCGGGTGGCCGGCTGGGCGCGCGACAACGACTGGCGCATCCCCGAGCACTTCGACGCCGCGTGGCGCCCCATGCTCGAGCACCACCGCGACGAGCCCGCGCACCCGTTCCGGCCCTACGGCGCGACCGTCGGGCACGGGCTCGAATGGGCACGGCTCCTGCTCAGCGTCGACCTCACGCTGTGGGAGGACTCCCCACCCGACCTGCGCGAGGCGGCCGTGGCGCTCTACGACCGCGCCGTCGCGGACGGCTGGGACGCGGACGGCGCCCCGGGCTTCGTCTACACCACCGGCTGGGACGGCGCGCCCGTGGTCCGCGAGCGCATGCACTGGGTCCTCGCGGAGGCCGTCAACGCCGCCGAGGCCCTCCGCCAGGTCACGGGCGAGGACCGCTACGCGACGGACGCCGCCGCCTGGTGGGCCTACGCGGACCGCCACCTCGTCGACCACGAGCACGGCTCGTGGCACCACGAGCTCGACCCGCAGAACCGTCCGGCCGGCACGGTGTGGCCCGGCAAGCCCGACGTCTACCACGCCTATCAGGCGGCCCTGCTGCCCGCGCTGCCGCTGGTCCCGAGCTTCGCGACCGCGCTCAAGGCGGGGGGCCTGCGCCGCTAGGCTCGGTCCCATGGGCATCCAGATCGCGCCGAGCATCCTGTCCGCCGACTTCGCCAACCTCGAGCGGGACATCCTCGCCGTGAGCGACGCGGACTGGCTCCACGTGGACGTCATGGACGGGCACTTCGTGCCCAACCTCACCCTCGGCCTGCCCGTCGTCGAGCGCCTCGCGCAGGTGTCGCCGCTGCCCCTCGACGTGCACCTCATGATCGACGACCCCGACCGGTGGGCGCCGCGCTACGCGGAGATCGGCGCGACGTCCGTGACGTTCCACCTCGAGGCCGCCGCCGACCCGCGCACCATCGCGGCGGACCTCCGCAGCATGGGCGCGCGCGCCTCGTGCGCCATCAAGCCGGGCACGCCCGTCGAGGACGTGCTGCCGCTGCTCGACACCCTCGACATGGTGCTCGTCATGACCGTCGAGCCCGGCTTCGGCGGCCAGGCCTTCATGGCCGACATGATGCCCAAGCTCCGCACGCTGCGCGCCGCCGCCGAGGCCGCCGGCCGCGACCTGTGGCTGCAGGCCGACGGCGGCGTCGCCCGCGACACCATCCAGACGGTCGTCGAGGCGGGCGGCGACGTCCTGGTCGCCGGCTCCGCGATCTACGGCGCCGCGGACCGCGGCGCGGAGATCGGCGCCCTGCGCGCGCTGGGCGAGGCGGTGCACCATCGCTGACCATCTCGCGCGCGCCGTCGAGCTCGCCCTCCGGGGCCCCGCGCACGGCCCCAACCCGCGCGTCGGCTGCGTCCTCGTCGCGCCCGACGGCACCGTCCTGGGCGAGGGCTGGCACCGCGGCGCCGGCACCCCGCACGCCGAGCCCGCCGCGCTGGACGATGCGCGGGACAGAGGCCACGACGTGACGGGCGCCACCGCGTACGTCACCCTCGAGCCGTGCTCCCACACGGGACGCACCGGTCCGTGCACCGACGCCCTCACGCGCGCCGGCGTCGCCGCGGTCCGCTACGCCGTCGAGGATCCCAACCCGCTGGCCGCGGGCGGGGGAGAGGTGCTGCGCTCGCGCGGTATCGACGCGACCTACGCGCCCTCGCGGGCCGCGTGGGAGGTCAACCGGCGCTGGCTCGGCGCGGTCGCGCACGGCCGCCCCTGGGTGATCGCGAAGTGGGCGCAGACCCTCGACGGCCGCACCGCAGCCGCCGACGGCACCAGCTTCTGGGTCACCGGCGAGGAGGCACGCGCCCACGCGCACGGCGTGCGTGCCGAGGTGGACGCGATCCTCGTGGGCACCGGCACCGTCCGCGCCGACGACCCGGCCCTGTCCGCTCGCCCGCCCCACGTGGCGGAGCCGCACCAGCCCCTGCGCGCCGTCATGGGGATGTCCGACACGTTCGGCGCCAAGGTCTGGCACGACGAGAACGCGATCGCCATCCGCTCCCACGACCCCCACGAGGCGCTGGCGGCGCTCGAGGCGCGCGAGGTGCGTACCGTGGTGGTGGAGGGCGGCGGCACCGTCACCACGGCCTTCCTGCGCGCGGGCCTCGTCGACGAGGTCCACGCCTACATCGCCCCCGCGATCCTCGGCTCCGGCACGAACGCCGTGGGAGACCTGGGAATCGGGACGATGGGCGGCGCGTTGAGGGGCCAGGATGTGACGGCGACCGCCCTGGGCGTCGATACGCTGGTCACCGCCTTCTTCCAGAGAGGACCGCAGTAGATGTTCACCGGCATCGTCGAGTCGCTCGGCACCGTCACCGAGGTGACCGGTACCGAGGCGAGCTCGCGGCTCACCATCGAGGCCCCCGGCCTCACCGACCTCGTCCACGGCGAGTCCATCGCCGTGCACGGCGTGTGTCTCACCGTCGCCGACCACGCGGGCTCCACGTGGACCGCCGACGTCATGCGCGTCACGCTCGAGACCACGGCGCTCGGCGACCTGCGCGCGGGCGACCGCGTCAACCTCGAGCGGGCCACGCCCGCGGGCGGCCGCCTGGGCGGCCACATCATGCAGGGCCACGTCGACGGCGTCGCGGTCCTCGTCGAGCGCGACTCGCAGCCCGAGTGGACCGACCTCACGTTCGAGATCCCCGAGGACCTCACGCGCTACGTGGTGCGCAAGGGCTCGATCGCCCTGGGCGGCGTCTCGCTCACCGTCGCGGAGATCGACGGCACGCGCGTGACCGTCTCGCTCATCCCCACCACCCTCGCGGAGACCACCTTCGGCACCATCGCCGCGGGCGACCGCGTCAACGTCGAGGTCGACGTGGTGGCCAAGTACGTCGAGAAGCTCGTGGCGGCCCACGCATGAGCGTCGACGTCATCGCCCTCGTCGAGCAGGCGCTCGAGGACATGCGCGCCGGCAAGCCGGTGCTCGTGTCGGACTCGCGCGACCGGGAGGACGAGGCCGACTTCATCATGGCCGCGGAGACCGCGACGGTCGACTGGATCGCGTGGGGCATCCGCCACTCGAGCGGCTACCTGTGCGCGCCCATGCCGACCGAGCGCGCGGACGCCCTCAACCTGCCGCTCATGGTGCCCAGCAGCCAGGACCCTCGCCGCACCGCCTACACGGTGTCCGTCGACGCGGCGGCCGGCGTCACCACCGGCATCTCCGCCGCGGACCGCACCACCACCCTCAAGGTGCTGGCCAACCCGGACGCGGCCGCCGACGACCTCATCCGTCCCGGCCACGTGCTGCCCCTGCGCGCCGTGCCCGGCGGCGTCCTGCATCGTCCCGGCCACACCGAGGCATGCGTCGACCTGTGCCGCCTCGCGGGCCTGTCGCCCGTGGGCGTCATCGGCGAGATGGTCAACGACGACGGCACGATGATGCGGCAGGGCGACGCGACCGCGATCGCCGAGCGTGACGGCCTCACGTTCCTCACCATCGCGGATCTCATCGACTACCGCCGTGCCGTGGGCGACCAGCCGCCGCCCATCGCGGCGCGCCCCGAGCGCGTCCTCCACGTGGGGGAGTCGCGCCTGCCGACCGCGCACGGCGAGGTGACGATCCATGCCTACCGGGATGCACGCACCGGCGACGAGCATGTCGCGCTCGTGGTGCCGCCCAAGGCGGGGACCGTGCCGGTGGTGCGCGTGCACTCCGAGTGCCTCACGGGCGACGCCTTCGGCTCGCAGCGCTGCGACTGCGGCCCGCAGCTCGACGCCGCCATCGCGCGCATCGTCGAGGACGGCGGCGCGGTGGTGTACCTGCGCGGCCACGAGGGCCGCGGCATCGGCATCGCCGCGAAGATCCAGGCCTACGCACTCCAGGACGACGGGCTCGACACCGTCGACGCGAACACCCACCTGGGGCTGCCGGTCGACCGCCGCGAGTACGGCGCCGCCGCCTCGATCCTGCACGACCTGGGCCTCACCCGCATCCGGCTGCTGACGAACAACCCGGCGAAGGTCGAGGGCCTGCGCGCGTCGGGCGTCGACTGCATCGAGCGCATCCCGCACCGCGTGGGCGCCCACCCCGAGAACGAGCAGTACCTCCGCACCAAGATCGAGCGGATGGGCCACCTGTTGGGAGACAACGCATGAGCGGTGCCGGAGCACCCGTCGTCGAGGTCGACGCGAACGACCTCACCATCGAGATCGTCGCGAGCCTGTGGCACACCGAGGTGATGGACGGCCTCGTCGCCGGCGCGATCCGCGCCGCCGAGAAGGCCGGCGCCGCGTACCGCGTCACGCGCGTTCCGGGCGCCTTCGAGCTGCCGGTGGTCGCCGAGGCGCTCGCTCGGAAGGGCGCGGACGCGATCGCGTGCCTCGGCGTCGTGATCCGCGGCGGCACCCCGCACTTCGAGTACGTCTGCGACGCCGTCACCCGCGGCCTCACGGACGTGGCGCGCACCCACGCGACCCCGGTGGGCTTCGGCATCCTCACCACCGACGACGATGCGCAGGCCCTCGACCGCGCGGGCCTGCCCGGCTCCAGCGAGGACAAGGGCGCGGAGGCCGTCGAGGCCGCGCTGGCGACCGCGGTGGTGCTCAAGGGCCTGTAGCTCTGTCGACTGCCAATGACAAGGGTGACAGGTGGGGTTGCCGGGCGCGGCGGCGCCGGCCCCGGGCGCCACACCCCTCACTTCTGTCACATGCTCCATTGGGAATCGTCAACCCCGATAGGCTGGCGGGCGTGAAGACGTTCGAGAGCCTGTTCGAAGAGCTGCAGCGCCGCGCCGTGGAGCGCCCCGAGGGATCGAGCACCGTCGCGATGCTTGACAAGGGCGTCCATGCCATCGGCAAGAAGCTGGTCGAGGAGGCCGCCGAGTCCTGGATGGCCTCCGAGTACCAGACGCCCGAGGAGGCCGCCGAGGAGATCTCCCAGCTGCTCTACTGGGCGCAGGTGATGATGGTGGCCAAGGGCCTCACGCTCGACGACGTCTACAAGAACCTCTAGGGGAGAGAAGTGCTCCGCATCGCCGTGCCCAACAAGGGCTCCCTGTCCGACCCCGCCGTGCAGCTCCTCAAGGAGGCCGGCTACAAGCAGCGCCGCGACCCGCGCGAGCTGGTGCTCGTCGACGAGCGCAACGACGTCGAGTTCTTCTTCCTGCGTCCGCGCGACGTCGCCGTCTACGTGGGCGCCGGCACGGTCGACGCCGGCATCACCGGCCGCGACCTGCTCATCGACTCCGGCGCGGACGCCGTCGAGCACCTCGAGCTCGGATTCGGCGGCTCGACCTTCCGCTACGCCGCCGCCCCGGGCGTAGCCTCGTCGATCCTCGACATCGACGGCAAGCGCGTCGCCACCAGCTACCCGCGCCTGGTCGAGCAGCACCTCGCCTCGCACGGCGTCACCGCGCACGTGGTCCGCCTCGACGGCGCCGTCGAGTCGTCGGTGCGCCTCGGCGTCGCCGACGTGGTCGCCGACGTGGTGTCGACCGGCACCACGCTGCGCGCCGCCGGCCTCGAGATCTTCGGCGACCCGATCCTGGGCTCCGAGGCGATCCTCATCCGCGCGCAGGACGCGCCGGTGGAGGACATCGCGATCCTCACGGGTCGCCTCCGCGGCGTCCTCACCGCCCGCCGCTTCGTGCTCGTCGACTACGACGTGCCCTCCGACCGCCTCGACGCGGCCATCGCGGTCAGCCCCGGCTTCGAGGCCCCGACGGTGACGCCGCTGCACGGCTCGGACTGGCACGCCGTCCGCGTCATGGTGCCGCGCGCCGAGATGAACCACATCATGGACGCCCTGTACGCGGTGGGCGCCCGCGCGATCCTCACCACCGAGCTGCTCGCGGTCCGCGTCTGATGGCGGTCCCCAAGCACCAGCGCCTCCTCAACCTCATCATCGGCCTCTCGAGCACCCGGCACCGCCTCACGCGGGACCAGATCCGCGACACCATCGAGGGCTACGAGCCGCTCCCGCACGGCGCCTCCGAGGAGGAGGTCCGCAAGGCGGAGCAGAGCTTCGAGCGCATGTTCGAGCGCGACAAGAAGGAGCTGCGCGAGCTCGGCGTCCCGGTCGAGACGGTCGAGGACCCGGTCCACGGCGACGAGATCGGCTACCGCATCCGCCCGGCGGAGGCGGCGATGCCGGCGCTCGACCTCACCGCCGCGGAACTCGCGGTGCTGGGCGTCGCGACGGACTACTGGCGTGGCGCCGTCCTCGGCTCCGATGCGACCCAGGCCGTCATGAAGCTCGCATCCTCCGCCGAGCACGGCCCGCGCGTCGAGCTGCCCTTCGCGGCGCTGCCCGCCGTGGGGAACGATGCGGTGGCCGCCCTGGTCGAGGCCGTCGCCGACCGCTGCACGGTCCGCTTCGAGTACTCCTCGTCGAGCTCGGGCGCGGGCACCCGCACCATCGAGCCGTGGCGCGTGGTGCTGCGCGCGGGCGTCCCGTACGTCATCGGCTTCGACCGCGACCGCGAGGCCGCACGCACCTTCCGTGTGCAGCGCATCGGCGGCGCCGTCACCCCCGTGGGGGAGCCCGGCGCCTACGACATCCCCGAGGAGATCCCCCTCGGCGCCCTCGGCGAGAGCGAGGACGTGCGCACCGCCCGCGTGGCCGTCCGCCCCGAGTCGGGCCACGCCGTGCGCCGTCGCGGCACCGCCGCCGGCGTCGACGGCGGCTGGGACCTCTACGACGTCGAGTACGCGCACGCCGACGCCCTCGTGGCGGAGGTGCTCGCGCTCGCCGGGGGAGCCCGCATCGTCTCGCCCAAGGAGCTAGCCGATGCGGTGACGAGGGCCGCGACCGCGGCGCTGGAGGTGGCGCGTGGCTGAGCAGGCGACGGACAGGCTGGTGCGGATGCTCGGCATCCTCACGTACGTCGAGAGGCACGGCGACACGCCGTTCGCGGAGCTCGCCGAGCACTTCGGGGTGACGGTCGCGCAGGTGCGCGCCGACCTCAACGCGCTGTGGGTCGCGTCGGAGCCCGGCGACTCGTGGTTCCCCATCGACTTCTCCGCCGACGCGTACGACGCGGACATCGCGGCGCTCGTGCGCAACGACGGCGTCTCCCAGGTGCGGCTCTCGCCCCGCGAGGCCGTGGCGCTCGTGGGCGCGCTGTCGACCATGGGTGCGGCGGGCGCGCTGCCCGAGGCCGGCACCCAGGTCCTCGACAAGCTCCGCGGCGCGCTCCAGGAGCCCGTCACCGTGCTGGGCGACGACCACGTGCCCGACGAGACCCGCGAGCCCCTGCTCGAGGCGATGCGCCGCTACCGCCTCGCGGAGGTCGAGTACGTCGACGCGCAGGACCGCCGCACCACCCGCGTCGTCGACCCGCACCGCCTCGTCGTCATCGACGGCCACGCGTACCTCGAGTGCTTCTGCCGCCGCGCGCAGGACTACCGCGTGCTGCGCCTCGACCGGATCGCCGCGGTCACGGTGCTCGACGCCGCCGTCGAGCACCCGCCCACGGACTCCGCCGGCTTCACCCTCACGCCCGCCTTCCGGGCGACGGTGCGCATCGCCCGCTCGGGCAGGTACGCGCTCGAGGACATGCCAGGCGTCGCGATCGAGGACGCCGAGGAGGACGTGATCGCCACGTTCGACGTCGCGGACGCCGCCTTCGTCGCGGGCCGCCTGCTGTCGGTCGCGCCGCACCTGCGGGAGGTGCAGCCGAACCGCCTGGTCGACGAGCTGCACCGGCAGGCGCGTTCCGTGCTCGACGTCCAGGGCTAGACTGTCCGCCAGCACCCCGCCTTAAGGAGCATCATGGGACCCCGCGAGATCCTCATCATCCTGCTGATCGTGCTGCTGCTGTTCGGCGCGCCGAAGCTGCCGCAGCTCGCGCGCTCGCTCGGCCAGTCGCTGCGCATCCTCAAGGACGAGACCAGCTCCCTCACGGACGACAAGAAGTCCGACGCCGACACCGACAAGCCCGCGACGTCGTCCTCGGACGAGCCGCGTGACGGCCAGAAGTAGCGCGCGCGGGGGCAATCCCGATGCTCGGATGCCGCTGGCCGAGCATCTGAGGGAGGCCCGCAAGCGACTCGTCCTCGCCGTCGCCGGCCTCGCGGTCGGCATGGTGGCGGGCTGGTTCCTCTACACGCCGGTCTTCGAGGCACTCCAGCGTCCCGTCCTCGACGCGGCGCAGCGCGACGACGCTCTCGTCACCGTCAACTTCTCGGGCGTGGCGACCGCGCTCGACATGCAGATCAAGATGTCGCTGGTGATCGGCCTCATCGTGAGCGCGCCGTGGTGGCTGTACCAGCTGTGGGCGTTCATCGCGCCCGGTCTGCACCGCCGCGAGCGCCGCTACACGTTCGGCTTCCTGGGCGCCGCGATCCCGCTGTTCTCCGCCGGCGTGCTGTTCGGCTGGTGGGTGTTCCCGCGCGCCATCACGATCCTCACCGGCTTCACGCCCGAGGGCGCCGCGAACTTCCTCGACGCGCAGACGTTCATGACCTTCGCCATGCGCCTCATCCTGGCCTTCGGCCTCGCGTTCGTGTTCCCGGTCGTGATGATCGCCCTTACCTGGACCGGCCTGGTGCAGGCCCGCACGTGGCTGCGCGGCTGGCGCTGGGCGGTCTTCCTCATCTTCCTCGCGGCCGCGGTGCTCACGCCCACGCCGGACGCGGTCACGATGCTCTTCATGGCCGGCCCCATGGTCGCGCTGTACTTCGCCGCGTGCGGCGTCGGTGTGCTGCGCGAACGCGCGGTCCGGGGGAGGACCCCCGCGGTATGAGGACCGTCGGCATCATCACCAATCCGACATCGGGGTCGGGGCGGGGCGCACGCAGGGGCGCGGAGGCGAAGGCGGCGCTGGCCGCCGGCGGCCACCACCTCGTCGACCTGTCGCGCGGCTCCTGGGCGGCGTCGTACGAGGCCGCGGTCGCGCATCGTGCCTCCCTGGACGCCCTCGTGGTGGTCGGCGGCGACGGCATGGCCCACCTGGGCCTCCAGGTGTGCGCGGAGACCGACCTGCCGCTCGGCATCGTCGCTGCGGGCTCGGGCGACGACATCGCCGCATCCGTCGGCCTGCCGCGGCACGACATCCCGGCCGCGGTCACCCGCATCGAGGCCGGGCTGCGCGGCGACACGATGCGCGTCGACGTGGGCAAGGTCGAGGGCGGGTCCATCGAGGAGCCGGCGAGCCCGCGCTACTTCGGCGCGGTCCTGTCGGCTGGCCTGGACGCCGCCGTCGCGTCCTACGCGCGCGCGATCTCGTTCCCGCGCGGCCCCCTCAAGTACAAGGTCGCCACCGCGCGCGAGGTGCCCCGCTTCCGGCCCTACGGGGTGCGGGTGACGGCCGATGGCCGCGAGAGGACGATGCGCTGCACGCTCGTCGCGATCGCGAACGCCTCGGTCTTCGGCGGGGGGCTGGTGATCTCCCCGGAGTCCTCGGTCACCGACGGCCGGCTCGAGCTGGTGACCGCCGACGGCATGTCGAAGCGGGACATCGTGCGGCTGTTCGCGAAGCTGCGGGACGGCAGCCACGTCACGGACCCGCTCGTGCGCATCGAGCAGGTCGAGTCCGTGACGATCGTGCCGGACGGGTCGCTCGGCGCGGCCCTCCCGCCCGCCTTCGCGGACGGCGAGCTCGTGGGCGCCACGCCGCTCACCGTCACCGTCGCGCCGCGCGCCCTCACCGTCCTGGGAGGCAAGTAGCCTGGCGGCATGACCAGCCCCGCCGAGCGGTACACGGCCTCGCGCGCGCGTGCCCGCCACGCCGACCTCGCCGAGTTCGAGGCCGAGCTGTCCTTCCCGCTCGACCCGTTCCAGCGGGAGGCCTGCGAGGCGGTCGCCGAGGGCCATAGCGTGCTGGTCGCGGCGCCCACCGGCGCGGGCAAGACGCTCGTGGGCGAGTACGCGGTGCGGCACGCCTACCGCAAGGGCGAGAAGGCGTTCTACACGACCCCGATCAAGGCGCTGTCGAACCAGAAGTTCCACGACCTCGCCAAGGTCTACGGGCCCGAGAACGTGGGCCTGCTCACGGGCGACACCACGCTCAACCACGAGGCGGACATCATCGTGATGACCACCGAGGTGCTGCGCAACATGATCTACGCGGGCTCCGACACGCTCGACAGCCTGGGTGTGGTGATCCTCGACGAGGTTCACTACCTCGCGGACCGCTTCCGCGGCTCGGTGTGGGAGGAGGTCATCATCCACCTCTCCGAGCGCACCTCGATCGTGTCGCTGTCCGCCACAGTCTCGAACGCCGAGGAGTTCGGCGCCTGGCTGGGCGAGGTCCGCGGCGACACCCGCGTGGTGGTGTCCGAGCATCGTCCCGTCCCGCTGTGGCCCCACGCCCTGCTCCGCGAGGGCATCTTCGACCTCTACGCGCCCGGCGTCGACCCCCAGGACCCCGGCCCGACCCCGCGCCTCAACCCCGAGCTCGAGGCCATCACCAAGCGCGCCCGCCATGACGACGGCCGCGGCGGCGGACGCCCCACCCGGGGCGGACGGCGCCCCGCCGCCAGGCGCGCCCCGCCGCGCTTCGCGGTGGTCGACGTGCTCGACCAGCAGGGCCTGCTGCCCGCGATCGTGTTCGTGTTCTCGCGCGCGGGCTGCGAGGACGCCGTCGACCAGGTGCGGGCCTCCGGCATGGTGCTCACCACCGAGGCCGAGCGGCACGAGATCGCCCGCATCATCGAGGAACGATGCGAGGGCGTCCCCTCCGCCGACCTGGGCGCGCTCGGCTACCACCGCTGGCGCGACCACCTCGAGGCGGGCATCGCCGCCCACCACGCGGGCATGATCCCGCTGTTCAAGGAGGTGGTCGAGGAGCTGTTCGCGGCCGGCCTCATCAAGGTGGTCTACGCGACCGAGACCCTCGCGCTGGGGATCAACATGCCGGCCCGGTCGGTGGTGCTCGAGAAGCTCGTCAAGTGGGACGGGCAGGCCCACAAGGACCTCACGGCGGGGGAGTACACGCAGCTCACCGGGCGCGCGGGACGGCGCGGCATCGACGTCGAGGGCCACGCGGTCGTGGTCGAGCACCCCGGCTTCGACGCGCCCCAGCTGGGCCGCCTCGCGTCGCGGCGCACGTACCCGCTCATCAGCTCGTTCCAGCCGTCGTACAACATGGCGGTCAACCTCGTGGCACAGCTGGGCGCCGGGCGGGCGCGCGAGGTGCTCGAGATGTCCTTCGCGCAGTACCAGGCCGACCAGTCGGTGGTGGGCAAGGCCCGCCGGGCCCGCGAGCTCGACTCGACGCTCAAGGGCTACGCCGAAGCGGCCGCGTGCGACAAGGGCGACTTCATGGAGTACGCCGCGCTGCGGGAGCGGCTGGGGCGCCTCCAGAAGCAGGCCTCGAAGCAGGCGACGCGCGCGCGCCAGGAGGCCACCGCGTCGACCCTGGCGGCGCTGCGCCGCGGCGACGTCGTCCGCGTGGGCGGGGGCCGCCGGGCCGGCCTGGCCGCCGTCGTCGAGCCCGACGACAACCCCGTCGCGCCCCGCCCCGTGGTCGTGACCGAGCACGCGCGGGTGCACCGCCTCGCGATCTCCGAGCTCCACCACGGCCTCGAGAAGGTGGGGACCGTCAAGCTGCCGCGGCGGTTCGACTCCCGCAACGCCCGCTCGCGTCGAGAGGTGGCCCAGGTCATCGTCGACTCACGTGGTCACTTCGACCTCGCCCGCTCCAAGCGGCGCACGCCCGCCGCCGACGAGGGCGCCGCCCAGGAGCTCGAGGTGCGCCGCCTCATGCGCGAGCACCCGTGCCACCAGTGCCCCGACCGCGAGGCGCACGCCCGCTGGGCCGAGCGCTACCACCGCACGCTGCGCGACAAGGACCGCGTCGTCGGCGAGATCCAGCGCGCCACCGGGTCGATCGCGCGCGTGTTCGACAAGCGGCTCCAGATCCTCGACGCGCTCGGCTACCTCGACATGGTCGACGGCGAGCCCGAGCTCACCCGCGCCGGCCTCATGATGCGGCGCCTGTACGCGGAGAACGACATCGTCATCGCCGAGGCGCTGCGCACCGGCGCGTGGGACAAGCTCCACCCGCCGGCCCTCGCCGCCGCGGTCTCGACGCTGCTCTACCAGGGGCGACGCGACGACGAGTCGCGCCCGCCGCGGGTGCCGGGCGGCCCCGGCGGCGTGCTCGGAGGCGCCCTCAAGGACACGCTGCGGCTGTGGTCGAAGGTCGACGACATGCAGCGCGAGCGCGGCCTCCCCGACCTGCCGGCCCCGCACTGGGGGATCGTCGGCCCCATCCATGGCTGGGCGCAGGGCAAGGGCCTCGACGTGGTCCTCAAGGACGCCGAGATCGCGCCCGGCGACATGGTCCGCTGGTGCAAGCAGGTGATCGACGCGCTCGACCAGATCGCCGAGGTCGCGCCGAGCGCCTCGGTCCGCGCGGCCGCGCTGCACGCGATCACCGGCATGCGCAGGGGAGTGGTGGCCTACTAGCGGGCTCCTGCCCGATTGCCAATGACATGCGTGACGCATGTGACTGGGGTGCGCGGCCAGTCACTTCTGTCACGCGAGAAGTCATGCGTCACAAGTGTCATTGGGAGTCGGCGCGCCGACTTCCAGGCTATTTGACATGTGTCACGACATATCCCATCATGGAAACTCCATCAGGTGATGGAAATTCGGATGCGAGAAGGAGCGGGGCCATGGTCGACGGCGACTCCCGGCAGGCGACGGCTCTCGCCGACGCGCCCTCCACCGGCCGTGCGACCGGCACCCGCGGCCCCTACAAGAAGTCCGCCCGCACCCGGGCCGCGATCCTCGCCGCCGCGACCGAGGTCTTCGTCGAGCAGGGCTCCCGCGCGGGCTCGATGCGCGAGATCGCCCGTCGCTGCGGCATCGACCAGTCGACCGTCCTCCACCACTTCCCGAACAAGCCGGCCCTGCTGCTCGCGCTCATGCACGACCGCGACACGCGCGCCGACGAGATCATCGGGATGGACCCGGGGGAGGACGTCGACGGCGTGCCCGCGGCGCTGCTGCGCCTCGCTCGGCAGAACACGCAGCAGCCGCACATCATCGCGCTGTACTCGGTGCTCGCGGCGGAGTCCGTGACCGAGGACCACCCCCTCGAGGAGTTCTTCGCCGAGCGCACCGTCCGCGTGCGCCGCGCCTTCGAGGACTGGTTCACGGGCGCCGCCGAGGCCGGCATGGTGCGGGAGGGCGTCACCCCCGCCTTCGCCGCCACCGCCTTCTTCGCCCTCTGGGAGGGCGTCCAGCTCCACTGGCTCATCGACCGCGACGGCGTCGACGTCGTCGCGGTCCTCGAAGACTTCCTGCGCCTGATCCTGCGCCAGGACGCGATCTAGTCCCCACCCCCACCTCTCCCACCTCACACCAGAAGGACGACGATGACCTCGCTCGACACCCTGCCCGAGCCCTCGGGCGCAGCGCCCGCCGGCTCCGGCACCAAGCCCGCGATGCCCGAGTTCAAGTGGCGGCTCGCCATCGCGCTGTTCCTGGGCGGCATCCTGTGGATCGCCCCCTACGTCGGCAGCATCGCCGTCCTCATGCCGGCGCTCGTCGAGGACATCGCCCCCGACCAGAAGGTCGCCCTCGTGGGCGTCCTCGGCATCGCGGGCGCCGCGCTGTCGCTCGTGTCGAACATCATCTTCGGCGCCCTGTCCGACGTGACCCGTTCCCGCTACGGCGCGCGCGTGCCGTGGATCGTCGGCGGTGCGGCCGTCGCGGCCGCCTCGCTGTTCATGTTCGGCGGCTCGGGCAGCGTCCCCGAGCTCGTCATCTGGTGGTGCGTCTACATGACCGCCCTCAACGCGATCATCGCGCCGATGGTCGCGGAGATCTCCGACCGCGTGCCCACCGAGCGACGCGGCACCGTGTCCGCCATCTACGGCGTCGGCATGCTCATCGGCGCGACCGCCTCGACCGTCGTCGGCGCGTTCTTCGTCTCCAACCCCGGCACCGGCATCTCGATGTTCGCGTTCCTCACCATCCTGTCGGCCGTCGTGTTCGTCGCGATCGCGCCGCGCACCTCGAACCTCGGCGTGGCGCGGGAGAAGCTCAGCGGCAAGCAGATCGTGCGCTCGTTCCGCCCGCCGACCAAGGGCGCCCGCGACTTCTACCTGGCGCTGTTCGGCAAGTTCTTCCTGGTCGCCGGCACCTACGCGGTGTCGAACTACCAGCTCTACATCCTCACCGACTACATCAAGCTCGAGGAGGACGGCGCCGCCAAGATCATCGCGATCAACGGCATGATCGCGCTCGTCACGGGCCTCGTGTTCGGCTTCATCTCGGGGCCGATCTCCGACAAGTTCGGCCGCCGCAAGCCGTTCGTCATCGTCTCGGCGCTCGTGGTCGCGATCGGCATGGCCTTCCCGCTCGCGATGCCCGCGGCCTGGGCGATGGTCGCCTACGCGGTCTTCCTCGGCGTCGGCCAGGGCACGTTCAACTCCGTCGACCAGGCGCTCAACATCGACGTCCTCCCGGACGCCGACTCGGCCGCCAAGGACCTCGGCATCCTCAACGTCGCGAACTCCGGCGGCCAGATCCTCGGCCCGGTCATCATGTCCATCGTCGTGACCGTCACCGGCGGCTACGCCCTCGGCTTCGGCGCCGCGATCCTGCTGCTCATCGCGGCGGCCGTGACGCTCGGCGCCATCAAGACTGTCAAGTAACCACCCACCCGCATCCCGCGCCCGGAAGGCATCGACCGTGAGCATCATCCCCATCAACGACGAGTGGACGTACCGACGTCCGTCCGGCCCCTTCGCCGCCTTCGACGGCGGACCAGAGGTGCTCGGCACGGCGCGTCTGCCCCACGACGCTCTTCGTGACGAGGAGCGCACGCCCGATGCCCCGGCGCGGGGTGCGGGGGCCTACTACCCGTCGGCCGCCTACACTTACACCCGCACCCTCGACGTGCCCGAGGCGTGGGAGGGCAGGACGGTCCAGCTCGAGGTCCAGGGCGCGTACCGCCGCGCCCAGGTGTTCCTCAACGACGAGCTGGCCGGCGTCCGCGCCGACGGCTACACCCGCTTCTTCGTCGACCTCACGCCGTTCCTCCGGTACGGGACCGCGAACGACCTCCGCATCGAGGTGCGCTCGGGCGAGGACTCGCGCTGGTACTCCGGCGCGGGGCTGCACCGCCCGGTGATCCTCCACGTCGACGAGCCCGTGCGCATCGTCGCCGACGGCGTCCGCATCGTCACCGAGCGGATCGAGGACGACCAGGCGGTCGTCTCGGTCGTCACCTCGGTGGTCAACGAGACCCGCGCCACGCGCACCGTCCGCGTCCACACCGGCGTGGCGGACGCCTCGGGCATCCCCGTCGAGCAGGAGTCGACGCCCCTCACCCTCGCGCCCGGCGAGCAGGCCGACGCACGCCAGGTCCTCTACATCGCCGATCCCGCGCTCTGGGGCCCGGACAGCCCCGCGCTCTACACCGCGGCCGTCGCGTTGGACGACGAGGAGCCGGTCCTCACGTCCTTCGGCATCCGCACCGTGACCGTCGACCCCCGCAAGGGCCTGCGGATCAACGGCGAGGAGGTGCTGATGCGCGGCGCCTGCATCCACCACGACAACGGCCCGCTCGGCGGCGCCGCGATCGGCCGTGCCGAGGAGCGCCGCATCGAGCTGCTCAAGGAGGCCGGCTTCAACGCGATCCGCGCCGCCCACAACCCGCTGTCGCCCGCGATGCTCGACGCATGCGACCGCCTCGGCATGCTCGTCATGGACGAGGCCTTCGACATGTGGACCCGCTTCAAGACGCCCTACGACTACGCGGCGGACTTCCCGACCTGGTGGGAGGCGGACCTCGAGGCCCTCGTCGCCAAGGACCGCAACCACCCGTCGGTCATCATGTACTCCATCGGCAACGAGATCGTCGAGGTCGGCACCCCGCACGGCGCCCGCTGGGCCCGCCGCCTCGCCGACAAGGTCCGTGCCCTCGACCCGACGCGTCCCGTCACCAACGGCGTGAACGCGCTGCTCGCCGTGATCGACGAGATGCCGCGCATCGTCGAGGAGCTCGGCGGCCTCAACGCGCTCATGGCGGACAAGAACGCCATGGCGACCGTCGGCGCCACCGACACCGCGACCGCGCGTATCGAGGAGTCGTCCGCGGCCGTCGACGTGCTCGGACTCAACTACGCCGAGAAGCGCTACGCGCAGGACCGTCAGGCCTTCCCGCACCGCGTGCTCGTCGGCTCGGAGACCTTCGGGCCGGAGATCGGCCGCCTGTGGCCGATGGTCAAGGACAGCCCGAACGTCATCGGCGACTTCACGTGGACCGGCTGGGACTACCTGGGCGAGGTCGGCATCGGCTCGACCATGTACCAGGGCGACGACAAGGCCTCGGGCAAGCTCGAGCGCGAGTTCCCGTACCTCACCGCCTGGTGCGCCGACATCGACCTCACGGGCCACCGCCGCCCGCTCTCGTACTACCGCGAGATCGTCTTCGGCCTGCGCACCGAGCCCTACATCGCCGTGCGCCGCCCCGAGTTCCACGGCGTGGAGATCCTCAACCCGTCCATGTGGGCCTGGAGCGACTCCGTGTCGTCGTGGACCTGGCACGGCTACGAGGGCAGGCCCGCGACGGTCGAGGTCTACGCCGACGCGGACGAGGTCGCGCTCGAGCTCGACGGCACCGAGATCGCCCGTGCGGCGGTCGGCACCGACAAGCCCATGCTCGCGGTCCTCGAGACCACCTACCGCCCCGGCACCCTCGTCGCGATCGCGTACCGCGACGGCGCCGAGACCGGCCGTACGTCCCTCGCCACGGCGGGGGAGGCCCTCCTCACCGCATCGGCCGACGCCACGCGGCTCGTCGACGACGACGACGCGCTGTCGTACGTCGCGATCGAGCTGCGCGACGCCGCCGGCGCGCTGGTGACCGATGCGGACCGCGAGGTCACCGTCGAGGTGACCGGTGCCGCGGTGCTCGCCGGCATGTGCAGCGCGAACCCCAGCACCGTCGAGCACTTCGACGCGTCGACGTGGCGCACCTTCGACGGGCGCGCGCTCGCCGTGGTGCGGCCCGCGGGCACCGGGGCCGCCACGGTGACGGTCACGGCCGAGGGGTTCGCGCCGGTGGTCATCGACCTCACGGTCGTGGACGCGGGGTGCGACGACGTCCCGCTCACTGTCCAGGGGCTCGAGCCCGTCGACCTCGCGCTCGAGGCGGCCTCGCGCGCCTGACCCGTCGCGCCTGCACGGCGCACCCGCCCGGCTCCCATACGCTTGGCGGGTGCTGACCGGACTGAGGAACCTCCTGCTGGCGGTCGCCGCGGGAGCCGGTCTCAACCTCGCCTTCCCGGACACGGGTTGGTGGTACCTCGCGCCCGTGTCGATCGCGGTGCTGTGGTGGGCCCTCGAGCGTGCGAACGCATGGGGAGGGTTCCTCCTCGGCTGGGCGTTCGGCATCGCGTTCATGCTGCCGCATGTGTGGTGGGCGAACGTCGCCGTCGGTCTCGTGCCGTGGATCGCGCTGAGCGTCGCCGAGGGCCTCGCGTGGGGCGTCGTCGGCGCCGCGTGGGCGCACGTGCGCCGCTCGAACATCCTCGAGGCGCACCGGTGGGCCGAGACCGTCACGTTCGCGGCCATCTGGGTCGCCGCCGAGCAGCTGCGCAGCATGATGCCCTTCGGCGGCTTCCCGTGGGGGCGCGTCGGCTACGCCTTCGTCGACGCGCCCGTCGCGCGGATCGCGTGGGCAGGCGGCGTGCCGCTCGTGTCGTTCGCGGTGGTGCTCGCGGGTGCGCTGCTGGGCCTCGCGTGGGAGTCCGCGCGCCTGCGGCGCGGCATCACGGCCGCCCTCGCCCCGGTGCTCGCGATCGCCGTGCTCGGAACCGGCTACCTGGTGCCGCTCGACAACCGTGCGCAGGAGGGGACGATGCGCGTCGGCGCAGTCCAGGGCAACGTCCCCGACCTCGGGCTCGAGGCCTTCTCGCAGGCCCGGCTCGTCACCGAGAACCATCTCGCGGGCACGCTCGAGCTGGCGGAGGAGACCGCCGACAACCCCGTCGACCTGGTCGTGTGGCCCGAGAACGCCGCGGACTTCGACCCGCGCGTCGACGAGCGGACCCTCGCCGCCGTCGAGCAGGCCCAGGAGGCCACGGGCGCGCCGCTGCTGCTCGGCACGGTGGACTACACGCCGGTCGACGGCCGTTACAACACCATGCTCCTGTTCGGCGGCGACGGCGTCATCCTCGACACGTACTCGAAGCAGCGGCCCGCGCCGTTCGCGGAGTACGTGCCGCTGCGCAGCATCGCGCGCCAGGTCACCCCGGAGGTCGACCGCGTCACGGACATGCTCGCCGGCACCGGCGCGGCCGTCATGGAGGTGCCCGTCGCGTCGCTCGACCGCACGGTCGCGATCGCCACGCCCATCTGCTTCGAGGTCGCCTACGACGGGATCGTGCGCGAGGCCGTCGCCAAGGGCGCGGAGCTGCTCATCGTGCCCACCAACAACGCGTCCTTCGGCCACACCGCCGAGAGCACGCAGCAGCTCCAGATGACGCGCATGCGCGCGATCGAGACGGGGCGGTGGGCGATCCAGATCTCGACCGTCGGCGTGAGCGCCGTCGTCGACCCGAGCGGCCGCGTCGTCTCCGACACCGAGCTGTTCACCGCCGACCAGCTCGTCGAGCGGGTGGGCCTGCGCAGCGACCTCACGCCCGCGGTGCGGCTCGGCTGGTTCATCGGCTGGGGCATCGTGATCGTCCCGACCGTGATCGTGCTGCTCGCGGTCCGCCGCCGCGTCGCCGAGAGGTACGACTGGTGACCCGCACCCTCGTCATCATCCCCACGTACGACGAGCGGGAGTCGCTGCCGCGCCAGCTCGAGGCGGTCCACGCCGCTGCGCCCGAGGTCGACGTGCTCGTCGTCGACGACGGCTCGCCCGACGGCACCGGCGACTGGGCGGAGGAGCACGCGCGGGACGATGCGCGGGTCCACGTCCTGCGCCGCACCGCGAAGAACGGCCTGGGCGCGGCCTACCTGGCCGGCTTCGCGTGGGGGCTCGACCGCGGCTACGACCTCCTGTGCGAGATGGATGCCGACGGCTCCCACCGCGGCGTCGACCTGCCCGCGCTGCTGGCCCGCGCATCGTCCGCCGACCTCGTCATCGGCTCCCGCTGGGTGCCGGGGGGAGAGGTGGTCAACTGGCCCCGCCACCGCCTGCTGCTGTCGACCGGCGCGAACACGTACGTGCGCCTCGCGCTGGGCCTCGGGGTGCACGATGCGACGGCCGGGTTCCGCGTCTACCGCGCCTCCATGCTGCGCCGGCTCGAGCTGGACGACGTCGAGTCGCAGGGGTACTGCTTCCAGGTCGACATGGCGTGGCGCGTGGTGCGCGCCGGCGGCTCCGTCGCGGAGGTGCCCATCACGTTCGTCGAGCGCGAGGCCGGCGACTCCAAGATGAGCGGCGCGATCATCCGCGAGGCGCTCGTCAAGGTCACGGCCTGGGGCCTCGCGCACCGCGTGCACCAGCTCGCCGGCCTGCTGCCCGGGCGGTCGCGCACCGCCGGGAGCGATTGACCGCGCCGCATCGTCCCTCCTAGCCTGGCGCTGACCCCTCAGCGACGACGGGAGCCGCCATGGGCAGGCATGAGGACGCCAGGATCGCGCTGGGCGACACCGCGGACGCGGTGCCGCTGCACTTCGGGGACGGGCCCTGCGGCGTCACCGCGCAGCCGGGCGCGACGGTGGTGCCCAGCTCCCTCAACCTCGCGGCGACGTTCGACGCAGACCTCGCGGAGGCCTACGGGACGCTCCTCGGCACCGAGTCCCGCGCGGCGGGCCGCAACGTGCTGCTGGCGCCGGGCCTCGACATCGCGCGGTCCCCGTGGGCGGGGAGGCTCGGGGAGGCGCTCGGCGAGGACCCGCTGCTCGCCGGGACGCTGGGCGGCCGCATCACGCGGGCGGTCCAGGGCTGCGGCGTCGTGTCGGTCCTCAAGCACTACCCCGCCTACCAGGGGGAGCGGCACCGCACGGGGGAGGGGCCCAAGGCGCTCCGCACGGAGGCCCGCGATGCGGTGGTCGACGAGCGGACCCTGCACGAGGTCTACCTCGAGCCGTTCCGGCGCGCGGTGTCGGCCGGGGCGGGCGGGATGCTGTGCAACTACAACCGCGTCAACGGCGAGTACCCGTCCCAGTCGCGCACGCTGCAGGAGATCCCGCGCCGGCTGTGGGGCTTCCAGGGATTCACCGTGCCGGACCTCGTGTTCGCGGTGCGCGACGCGCGCGCCGCGCTCGAGGCGGGCCTCGACCTGCCGCACCTGCTGATCGAGGCGCCCGAGGAGCTCGCCCCGTACGCCCCGCGCACGCCGGCGATGGTCGACGCGGCCCCCGATGCGACCCTGGCCGCCATCGGCGACCACGTGCGTGCGGCGATCGCGGCCGTGGGGCCCGCGGCGCCCGACGCGGCTCTGGATGCGACGCTCATCGGCGCTGCCGCGCACCTCGAGCTCGCCGAGCGGCTCGCCATCGAGAGCACGGTGCTGCTGCGCAACGACGGCACCCTGCCCCTGCCCGCCGGCGCGCGGATCGCGCTCGTGGGCGGCGAGGAGCTGGCATCCCGCATCGTCATGGGCGGCGCCGCGAGCGTCATGCTCAGCCCCGACCGCATGGCGACCCTGGGGCATGCGCTCGAGGCGGTCGGGCTACCCGTCGTCGCAGCGGCCGACGGGCTCCCCTCGCTGCCGGCGCCCCCGCTGCGCGCGGGCGAGGGCGTCACCCTCCGCTGCGAGCTCGTCGATTCCGCGGGTGCGCGTGCCATGAGCCTCGACGAGGCCGTGCTGCCGGCCGACGCGGCCGACGCCGCCGCCCCCTGGGAGGCGACGCTCACCGCGACCCTGCCGCCGTCCGACGCCCGCGCGGTCGTGGCGGTCGAGTTCGCGGGCGAGGTCGAGCTGCTCCTGGACGGCGAGCCGTTCGGACGCGGCTTCCGTGACGCGTCCCCGCTGCTCGGCGGCCCGCACTACGTGCTGTCCGCCGTGCTGCCCGCCGCCGACCGCGCCCGCACGCTCACCGTGCGGTACCGCACAGGCTCGGCCTTCATCACGCCGACCGTCGGCCTGGAGCCCCACCTGTCCCTCGGCCTGGTGCCGCTGGACGATGCGATCGAGAGCGCCGCGGAGGCGGCGGCGACGGCGGATGTCGCGGTCGTCGTGGTCGGGCGACCGACCGGCGGCGGCATGGACGCCGAGGACCTGGCCCTACCCGCCGGTCAGGCCGAGCTCGTCGAGGCGGTCGCCGCGACCGGCACGCCGGTGGCCGTGGTCACGCACGGCTCCGGACCGATCGACATGCCCTGGCGGGCGCGCGTCGCCGCGATCCTGCACACCGGCTACGGCGGCGAGCGCCTGCCCGAGGCGCTCGCCCGGATGCTCACGGGCGCGTCCGAGCCGGGCGGCCGGCTGCCCCTCACCTGGCCCGACGGCACGCCCGCCCTCGCGCCTCAGCCGTGGGAGGAGAAGGAACGCGTCGTCTACGCGGAGGGCGTCGACGTCGGCTACCGCGGCTACGAGCGCACCGGCCTGACGCCCGCGTACTGGTTCGGCCACGGGCTCGGCTACGCGGACACCCGGATCGTCGAGGCTCGTCCTGCCGACGGCGCGGTCGCGGCGGTGCTCGCGTGCGGGCCCGACCGCGGCGGCAAGGCCGTCGTGCAGCTCTACGCCCGGCAGGCGCCGGGGGAGACCCTCAAGCTCGTCGGCTTCGAGGCGGTGCGGCTCGCGGCGGGGGAGCGGCGCACGGTCGAGGTCGCGGTGGACCGCGGGGCGCTCGCCACGTGGGACGGTTCGGCGCTGGTCCCGCCGTCGGGCCAGTACGACGTGCGCGTCGGGCTCTCGCGGGGCGACCTGGGTGCCGCGATCGAGGTCCGTCTCGACCCCGGGGCATGAGGAAGGGACCCCCGCCGAGGCGAGGGTCCCTTCGATTCGAGTCTTAGCGGCGGCTGGCGCGGAGCAGCTCGAGACGCTCCTCCAGCAGCTCCTCCAGCTCAGGGATCGTGCGACGCTCGAGCAGCATGTCCCAGTGGGTACGCTGCGGCTTGACGTCCTTGGGCTCGGGTCGGTCGCCGTCCCGCAGGAGCGCGAGCGCTCCGCAGTGGCATTCCCACGAGAGGGGGACGTCGGCCTCGACCGAGAACGGCATCGCGAGCACGTGACCGTTGGGGCAGTCGTAGTGCACCTCGACGCGCTCGGCGAGCTCGGCGTTGTGGATCGATTCCATCGACTGGGTGCCCAGTCGCATTCCTCGAAGCGCGCGGTCGGCCATGGGCGTCCTCCTTCCGGCAGGCGGGCGCCTGCACGCGGACATAACGAGCGTAGCGCCTGAGTTGTTCCTGGTTCCACGCGGGAACCGTGCGTTCACCGGCACGCTTTCGCGGGCCTCCGGCGCGTCTGCCGGCTGTGGACGATGCGCGGGTCGGCTCCCGTACGCGCCGACACCCGGTCAGGCGGCATTCTCCGCCGCGTGCCGGTCGAGAGCGGATACCCAGAACCGGCGGATGAGCGGGCGCATGGGTGCGTGGCGGTAGACGAACAGCACTGCCTTCTGGCGCGTGGGGTCGTCGAGCGTCCACTCGACGTGCATGCGGTGGGCGCCGTTGATGCCGGGGGAGATGCGGGCGAAACCGGCGCCACCGCCCCCGTGGCTGCATTCGGCCACCAGCCAGCGCACCGTCGTGGACGGTTAAGTCCGTGAGGGCGCTCTGAGCGCCTGCGCGGGTGTCGCGGTGGTCTCCAGGTCGAAACGCGCCTTTCCATGGAAGCACCGTTGGGGATGGGATGTGCAACGGGCGTCGCCGCGTTATTGTAGTGAGGTCACTACATTTCGTGGGAGGACGCCGTGACTGCCATCAGCGCACGCGAGTTCAATCAGAATCCCTCGGCGGCGATGCGCGCCGCCGACACGGACGGACCCGTGGTCATCACCCATCGAGGCCGCGCCGCGTACGTGCTGGTCCCATACGAGTCCTTCGCCGTGCATGGCCGCTCGTTGGCGCGCCAGCTGGCCGCGGACGACGACATCGACTTCGCACCCGAACGGACCGCGCCCGTGGAGCGCGAGGTCGAGCTGTGACGTACCTGGTCGACACCAACGTCATCTCCGAGTTGCGCAAGAAGCACGATGCGGTGGATGCACGTGTGTTCGCGTGGGCGGACTCTGTAGCGCTCGAACTCTTGCACACGTCCGCGATGTGCCTCTTCGAGCTCGAACGCGGCGTGCTGCAGCGCGAAAGGAAGGACCCGCGCCAAGGGGCCGTGCTGCGCGCGTGGCTCGACACGCGTGTGCGTACGGCGTTCGCCGGCCGGATCCTTGCGGTGTCCGACGAGGTCGCCACGTACGCGGCGAGACTTCACGTGCCCAATCCGAGGCCATACGTCGACACGCTCATCGCGGCGACGGCCGCGACGCATGGGCTGACGCTGGTGACACGCAACATCGCCGACTTCGAGGAGTTGGGCGTGGACCTGTTGAACCCGTGGGCCGCGCGCTGAGGCCGTCCAGATGCGGGCCTCGTCCCGCTCCCGCGTAGCGCCGATAATGCGCATTATGTCAAGTCACGCTAGGAGGGTGCCGGAAGGGGTCTCCCCTGAGCGCATCCGGACGATGAGCATCCACGCCGCCAGCCATCCGGACAATTCGGACGCTACTGTGGGGTCATGCGCAGGGGGCTCTGGGCGGCGCTGGCCGCGGGCGCACTAGCAGCAGCCGGCTGTTCGGGAGGGTCCGACGCCGGTCCCACGAGCCTGCCGTCGGTCCCGAACGCGTTCGCGAGCGTCCAGCCCGGAGTCACCGAGGAGATCGGGCCTGCCGAGCTCGTCGATCGGACGGTGAGGTCGCTCGATCAGTACTGGGCGGAGCGCATCCCGGGGTTCTCCTCCCCCGGCGTCCAGGTCTACGACGAGGACGACGACGAACTCCCTGGCTCGTCGTGCGCCGAGTCCGCCGAGGACTACTTCGACACGTCCTTCTACTGCGCCGCGGACGCGCAGGTGCTGCTGAACTTGCGGTGGCTGTTCCTCGTGCGCGACGCGGGGTACGAGGAGGAGGTCCCCACGAGCACGGAGCCCGTCATCGATCCGACCACGCTCGGCGGCGATGAGGCGGTCGCCTGGGTGGTCGCGCACGAGTATGCGCGGCACGTCGCCGCGGTGCGGGGCACGGAGGCCGTAACCGAGCTGGGCGCCTCGCTGCAGGCGGACTGCCGCACCGGGATGTTCTTCTCCGCGCTCGCCTCGGAGGAGTATCCGGTCAAGCTCGATCCCGCCACCGACGGCTGGTTGGGCGCGAAGATGATGTACGTGATCAACGACGAGACGGTGGGAGACTCCGCCTGGTTCGATGCTGCCGCGCGCGGCAGCGCCAGGCAGCGGGCGGCCGCCTGGTCCGCCGGCCTCCTCTCCGAGAACGAGGACCTCTGCGACGCCTACGCAGCGGCGGAACAACCCCCCGTCACCGTCGACCTCGGCACCTACGACGTCGTGCTCCCGCCCACCCTGGAGGTGGACGAGCACGGGCTGCGCGACGACGGCGCCACCTATGCGATCGCGGCGTCGTCGCACTTCGATGATCTGAGCGTCGCGCTCTACGGGATCGGCCTCGAGGACGCGGCGTGGGCCGCCCACCTCGCCTTCGACGACGCCGTGACCGCGGTGTGGGGAGCGGATCCGGCCTTCACGTTGCTCGATGACCCGAGCGAAGGGTCGCCCGTGGTGGGCGCGACGCGCTACCTCACGCTGGCCCTGTCACGGTACAGCGCGGAGGGCGCGGACGGGTTCGGCGTGGTGACGGTGGTGACATCGGGAGGTGGCGACGCATGGGTGATCGACGTGCGGCGTGACGGCATCTCCCCCGAGGCCGCCTCCGAGTCGGACTGGACGCTGGTGGAGGACCTGGCACTCTTCGTGGAGAGCAGCATGAGCCTCTGAGGTTGCAGCGCCCAGCCAGAGCCGGCGCCCTGATTCACCGCTTCTCCCCTGGTCATGCCCCCGGGAATGCCCGGTGCCGCTCCCCCGGGGCTCCCGTGTGTCAGCGGAACCTCGGCGCGTAGAACTCCTTCGGGATGCGCTTGTTGAGGTACGGTCCGACAGTCCGCATGTAGGTCGCCGTCAGATGGCCGCGGTCGCGGTACACGGTGACCGAGCCGATCGCGTAGGGGCAGAACGTGCTCGTGCAGAAGAACCGGTTGAGCTTGACGGGGCTGACTCCCTCGACGCGCCTTGCCGCGAGGCCGATGACCGGCGGGTCGTTCAGCGCGGTCGTCTTCGGCGTGCCACAGTTCCGGGTCTGAGGACTGCTCTTCAGGATGCAGCGCTGAGCCCTGCCCGACATCTGCGGGGTGTCGACGATGGGCAGCACCGTGGAACCCGCGTCCGTCAGCTGCTGCCACGAGGCCGTGTAGCCGTCGACCGCGGCCTGGACCCCGGCGTCGCCCGACTCCCACTGGCGTCCGAACAGCGCCGAGGTGATGATGAGGTCCGGCGGAGCGGCGAGCAGCGTCGCCGTGACGTCCGTGTTCCACTGCGCGCAGCTCTCGCGCGACGTCGAATCGCCCCACGTCTGCGCGGTGGCGTTCCACGGGCACGACGCCTTGAAGTAGACCGTGAGGTCCCAGCCGTGCTTCTCCGCCACGAACTTCACCGCAGGGAACCAGTTCGCGGCGTGCGAGTCGCCGATCAGCGCGACCTTCACCCGGCCGGTCGCCTTCCCGAAGCTGCAGGGCTTGACCTCGGGCTCCTGGGGCGAGCTGCGGCACTCCTCGCTGTAGATCTCCGGAACGTCCTCGCTGGCGACGGACGGTCTCGGAGAGAGCGCCTTGCTCGTGTCGGTGACGCAGGTCGAGTTGTGCGCCATCGCCTTCGCACCGAAGCAGATGCGCGCCGTCGTGGCGGTGGCGAGGGTCGTGATCGCGGTCGCTGCCGTGCTGGTCGTGGAGGCCGCTGGGCCCGCTGCCGCACCTGAGGCCGGCGCGAGCGACGCGGTCATGCCGACGAGCGCGGCAGCGAACGTGATGACGAGCGACGGCCGGCTCGTGAGCTTCGTGAGACGCAAGCGTTCCTCCGTGAGGTGAGGGTCAGGTACGGCGGGGCGGGTGCACCGTCGGGCAGGGCGGGTGGATCGGGTCAGGTGGTGGGGTTCGGGCCGCGAGCCGCTAACGCACCGATGCGCCGAGCGTGTCGGTGATGCGCTCGTCGAGGTACGGGGCGAGAGTGGTCGCGTAGGTCTGGGTGAGATGGCCGCGATCGCGGTACACCGTGATCGATCCGATGGCGGAGGGGCAGAAGTCGGCGGTGCAGAAGTAGTCGTTGAGATCGACCGCCTCGACCCCCGGGACCTCTGCGGCCGCGAGGCTCATGACGTCCGGACGGTCCAGCGCGGTCGCGCGCGGGGTGCCGCAGTCGAGCGCCCCTGGCTGGCCCGCCAGGAGGCACTCCTGGGCCTCCACGGAGGTCTGGGGGGTGTCCACGATGGGCAGCACAGTCGAGCCCGCCTCGGCGAGCGCGCTCCACGAGGTCGCGAAGCCGTCGATGGCGATCTGCGCCGCCACGGCGCCGTCGCCCCACTGATCGTCGAAGAGCGCGGACGTGACGATGAGCTGGGGCGGATCGGCGAGCAGACGGTCCGTGACGTCCTCGTTCCACTGCGCACAGCTGGTGCGCTGAACCGTCTCGTCCCATTCCTGCGACGCGGCGTTCCAGGCGCAGCCCGCCTTGAAGTACACGGTCAGGTCCCAGCCGCGCTTCTCTGCGACGAGTTTGACGGCGGGGAACCACGAGGCGGAGTGGGAGTCGCCGATCAGCACCGCCGTGACGGAGCCGTCGGGGTCGCCGAACCGACACGGCTTGATCGTGACCTCGGGCATGTCGGTGCGGCACTCGTCCGTGTAGAGCTCTGGGATGTCCTCGCTGGCCACCGCAGGCGCAGGGATGAGCTCCCTCTGCTGATCGGTGACGCACGTCGCGTCGCCGTCCAGCGCCTGGGCACCGACGCATGTCTCCGACTCGGCACCCGTCTGCGCGGCGTCCTCGATCGATGCCTCCACGGCGGCCCTCTCGGCCTCGAGCTCGGCGACCTGCGAGTTCATGGTGGAGATCCCGTACGCCGCCGGCGCGATCACCGCGCCCATGCCGACCACCGTGGCGGCGAACGTCACCGCGACCGAGCGGCGGCTCGTCAGCTTGTTGAGGCGCAGGCGGTCCTCCACCAGGTGCTTCGTCAGCGACGCCAGCACGAGCGTGGCCGCGAGCAGCGCGAGCTTGTCGGCCCCGGTCAGCTCGCGGTCCAGCACGAGGGGAAGCAGGACGATGAGCGGCCAGTGCCACAGGTACACCGAGTACGAGATGTCGCCGACGTACTGCACGGGCCGCCACCGGTACAGGTGGGCGGTGCCGAGCGCACCGTCGGCGTGTCCGGCGGCGATCACCAGCACGGTGCCGGCGACCGGGAGCACTGCGGACGCACCCGGGAACGGCGTCGCCGAGGTGTACGTGAAGGCGGTGACGAGGATCATCGCGAATCCCGCCCACGACGCCGCCCGCTGCCAGCCGACGCTGCGCCAGACCGGCGCGGTGAAGAGGCCGAGCAGGCCGCCCGCGGCGAACTCCCACGCCCGCACGAACGTCGAGAAGTACGCCACCGCCGGGTCGCTCGCCACCTGAGCGATGCTCCACACGAGGGAGGCCGCGAGGATGACGCCGAGCACCACCCGCATCGCGAGGCGTGCGCTCACACGGCCCGTACGGTTCGCGAGCCACACCGCCCCGACGATCAGCACCGGCCAGACGAGGTAGAACTGCTCCTCCGTCGACAGCGACCAGAAGTGCTGCACAGGTGACGCGGTGTTCTCCGCCGCGAGGTAGTCGACCGCGCTCGACGCGAGCTCCCAGTTCTGCACGTACAGCGTGGACGCGACGATCTCACGCAGGTACTGCAGCCAGTACGCCTGCGACACGAGCGTCAGCACCGCGATCGCCGACACGAGGAGCACGAGCAGCGAGGCCGGCAGCAGGCGGCGGATGCGTCGCGCCCAGAACTGCCCGATGCGCACGGACCCGGTGGCAGCGACCTCCTTCGCCAGGTGCGCGGTGATGAGGAAGCCCGAGATGACGAAGAAGACGTCCACACCGACGAAGCCGCCCGTGAGGCGGTCCGGCCACACGTGGTACAGCACCACCAGTGCCACGGCGAGGGCGCGTAGTCCCTGGATCTCCGGGCGCATCCCGCCGCGCCTGGTCGTCCGGTTGGCGGTGGAGTCGGGCGCCGCGCTGGTCGCCGAGACGTCAACGGTCATGCGCTGGAGGCCCCCTGCATCCGCGGCAGCGCCGCGCTGCCGCGGCAGGAGCCTACCCCAGCGTTCGGGTGCTCCCGGTGCACCCCGGGCCACGGCACCGTCGCGCGCCGGAACGCCCCGGTCGCACTGCGGTCCGTCGCGAGCACCCCGCCGCGACGCGCCGCGGCAGATCGCTGCATGACCATGCGCCCATCGTGGTGGCCGGTCCCGCCGTGCGCCATGGGGCTCGCCGGTATCGCGCCAGGTAGGCGCGCTGCGGCAAGTCGCCCACCTAGCGAGGCGGATCCAGAGGCTCGCGCCCGAACGCCCTCCGGAGCGCCCATCCCGACCCGGCCACCGTCGCCGCGACGATGACGACCGCCTGGACGAGATCCACGGCCCCGTCGCCTGTACAGGACGCATCGCCCGAGGCGCATGAGCGCACCGACGCCAGCGCGAATGCCACCCAGCCGGCCAGCGCGATCCCCGCGGCCACCAGCAGCCAGCCCCACCTCGCCCGGCTCACGCTCCCCTGCCTGTCACCTCGACCTGCTCCCCCGTCGCCTCGTCCACGAGCGCCCGGTCGCCCAGCGGCGCGGCGAAACCGACCGTGAGCGCGACCTGGCAGTCGGTGCTCCACAGCTCGATGAGCGGGGCCTTCGCGAACGCCCGTACGCGCACCTCGGTGTCGGTCTCCACGACCGTGCGGGACGGGTCGAGCCCGCAGGCGTCGCCGAGCAGGACGGTGAGCTCGCGGTCGGCGTCGCCGACCGTCGCCTCCATCACGGGCAGGTCGCGCGACCACCAGGGACCCAGCACCGCCAGTGCCACGACGGCAAGCGCGGCGAGCACGCCGACGCCCACACGTATCGCGACTCCCCTGGTCATGGCCCAAGGATGCCCCACGACGCGCGGCCCGTCAGCAAGCCCGCGCCGGGATCCGGGCCGTTCGGCAACTCCCCAGGTATCCTCGGGCCACCGGCGCATCCGTGCGGACCACCCTGAGAAGGCTGGAGGATCTGGCGCATGACCCCATTCGACGCGAACCCGAGCGGCGCCCCAGGCGGCGCCGACGTGATCGACATCTCGAGCCGCTGGCGCGAGCTCGACGCCCGCTTCAAGCGGGCCCGCGCCGGAGCGGGCGACGACGACACGGCCCTCCGTGAGGACCGCAGCAGCGCCGTAGTCCTCACGGCGCCCCACGGCACGAAGCACTACCGTGCCGGTGCGATGAAGGCCGCGGACCTTCACACCGGCTCGCTCACGCTGCTCGCCGGCGAGGTCGCCCAGGTATCGACGGTCGTCTCGGCGGGCGCACGCACGGCCTGGGAGACCTGGGACGAGCGGGACGACGAGTTCGCCCGCCACCTCCGCGAGCTCCCCGACCACGCGCGCATGGTGATCGACATCCACGGCATGGGCGACCACCATGGACCCGACTTCTGCCTCGGTACGGGCCCTCGGCCGGGCCCGCTCGAGCGGCTCGCCGTCGAGGTCCTCCGGTCCGAGCTCGCGGGCTTCGAGGTCGCGGTGGACGCGCCGTTCGACGCTCGCCCGCACTACACGGTCACGAGCCTTGCGCAACGCCACCTGGGCCTCGGCGGCCTCCAGATCGAGGTGGCCGCCCGCTGGCGCAGCCCTCACGACGACGCCGCCGCGCCCGGCGCGACCGCCCTGTCGCGCGCGCTCACGGCCGTCGAGGAGAGGCTCCGCGACGCGGCCTGAGCACGGCCCACGCCCTCGGCCGCCGGCCGTCTCCGTTGCGGCACGAAATGCCGCTTCTACGTCGACACTTGTATAGCAACAGGCATCCGGTGCCAAGGTCCCTGGCGGGACGTTCCGGACATTTGTAATGTTCCCTCCATGGACTCCGACCCCGCGCCCCAGCCTCCTGCCGACCCTGCGCTTCGCGCCCTCGCGGCCGGGGAGGTCGGCGCCTCCCCCGCCCTCCTTGCGGTCCTGGCGCGCGACCTGGTCCCGCGGGTGCGGTACGCGGCGGTCCTCCACCCGGCGCTGCCGCCGCGCGCCATGCTCGACACGGCCCGCACCGGCGACGCCTCGACCTGCGAGATCCTCGGCTCCAACCCCGAGGTGCCGGCGGCGGTGATCCGGCTCCTGGCGTCGCACGTCGCGGCCGAGGTCCGCACCGCCGTCGCGCGGCATCCGCGGATGGACCTGACCACCCTCGAGAGGCTCACCGCCGACGCCTCGGCGCTGGTGCGGTCGGTCGCCACCGCAGCGCTCGAGCGCCGGCTCGCCGGCACCGTCACGGCGTGAACTGAGGCCGGGACGCCGCGCTACCCTGCCCGGGTGACCACCGGCCGGCTCCCCAGCACCATCGCGGCGCCCGTCGAGCACACGCTCGAGATCAAGAGGTCCGTGTTCCTCACGCACCTCGCGCCCGTCGCCTCGGTCGAGGAGGCCGACGCCGTGATCGCCGCGGTCCGCAAGCTCCGCTGGGACGCCCGCCACCACTGCACCGCTCTCGTGGTCGGCACCCGCGCGGACCGGCAGCGCAGCAACGACGACGGCGAGCCCGCCGGCACCGCCGGCGTGCCCATGCTCGAGGTGCTGCGGCGCCGCGAGGTCACCGACGTCGTCGCGGTGGTGAGCCGCTGGTTCGGCGGCGTCCTGCTCGGCGCGGGCGGCCTCGTGCGGGCCTACGGCAACGCCGTCGCGTCGGCGCTGGACGATGCCGACGTCGTGGGCCGCGCGCTGCGCACCCAGGTCTCGATGGAGGTCCCCCACGCGGACGCGGGCCGGGTGCTTGCCTTCCTCCACCAGTGGGTGGGCGGGCACGATGCGGTCCTGGACCCGCCCACGTACGGCCAGGCGGCGGTCCTGTCCCTGTGGGTGCCCGCGGATCAGGTCCCGACGCTGGACGCCGACCTGGCGGCGCTCACCGGCGGTGCCGTCGCCACGCATGCCGGCGAGATCCGGGTGGTGGACCTCCCCGCTCGATAGGGTGAGCGGCATGCGACGTGTGCTCATGGTGGTCCCTCTGCTCGCCATCGCGGCGTGCACGCCCAGCACCCCGACGGACATGCCCGACGAGGTGGCCGCGCAGTTCGCCCAGCTCGAGGACGCCGTCGTGGAATGGTCCGAGGCGGGGACGATCGAGGAGGCCCACGCGGCAGCCGAGGCGTCCCGGAACCTCATCATGGGTCCCGACGGTCCGCTCTACGGCGACGCCGACGGCGACGGCGAGATCGCCGGCGCGTCCGAGATGGGCCTGCTGCCGGGCGACGCGGGCGAGCCCGGCCTCGTCCACGACCCCGCCGTCAACCCGTGCGTCGAGAGCGATGTCCTGGGCGGCACCTGGGAGCGCCCGCACAGCCGCTGGGCCGAGGTGATCGACGCGATCGGCGCCTGGACCGAGACCAACAACACCTTCCCGTCGCTCGCGTCGCATCCGCAGCGCGTGGTGGGGTGGGCGACCCTCACGCTGGCCACCGACGACCTCGACACGGCGCTCGAGTACGCGAGCCACGCGCAGCTGCACGTCGACGTGACACGCGCGGCCTACGAGAGCTGCGACGCGTAACCCCTGGTGAGGGCGCTGTCGGGCGCCCTACGCGCGGCGCATCGTTCCGCTGTCGGACCCCTGTGGCAAAGTACCAAGATGTAACAAAGCGTCACCAGGAGGCGAGGATGGCCAACCCCTTCAAGCCCACGGCGGGTGCGGTCCCTCCCCTGCTCGTGGGCCGCGATGCGCTGCTGGCGGAGGTCGACGAGGGGATCCGGGCCGGTGCCGGCCACCCCGCGCGGATCACCATCTTCACGGGCGCGCGCGGAACCGGCAAGACAGTCATGCTCACTGAGGCGGGCGACCGCGCGATGGCGCACGGCTGGCTCGTCATCGACGAGTCCGCCTCCCCCGGCATGCTGGCGCGCATCGGGGAGGCCGTCGACCGGCTGCTCGACGGCGTCAACCCCCGGGCGCGGCGCCGCATCACCGGCATGTCGATCGGCGGGGTCGGCTCGGTCGAGACGGAGCTCACGCCGCGCCTCGCGGAGGGCGTGCGCCACCGCATCGGCCGCCTGCTCGACACGCTCGAGAAGGACGGCACCGGGCTGCTCGTCACCGTGGACGAGGTGCACGCGCGCTCCGACGACCTCCGTGAGCTCGCCCTCATCACCCAGCACCTCGTGCGCGAGGACCGGGAGTTCGCGATCGTGATGGCGGGGCTGCCGTCGGCCGTGTCGGACCTGCTGCGCAGCGACGCCCAGGGGCGCGTGCTCACGTTCCTCCGGCGCGCCGACAAGCACGTGCTCGCCGACGTCGAGGTCGACGAGGTCCACGACGCGCTCGTGCAGACCGTCACGGACAACGGCCGCACCATCGACGAGGACGCCGCCCGCGCGGCCGCCGAGGCGACCCATGGCTACCCGTTCCTCATCCAGCTCGTCGGCTTCCACGTGTGGCGCGCCGCCGCGGGCGATCGGATCACGCGCGCGGACGTCGCCGCGGGCGTGGACGCGGCGCGCGAGCGGCTCGGCACGCTCGTCACCGAGACGGCCCTGGCCGACCTCTCCCCCAGGGACCTCGACGTGCTGCGCGCGATGGCGGCCGACGACGGCCCGTCGCGCATGGTGGACCTGGCCGCACGCACCGGGATGGCCCGCCAGAACGCCGACACCTACCGCCGGCGCCTGCTCGACGCGGGCGTGATCGTGCAGGCGGGCCGCGGGCAGGTGGACTTCGCGCTCCCCTACCTGCGGGAGCATCTACGCGCGCGGATGTGACGCGCGACGGGACGATGCGCGGGTGGCGTCAGGCCCGCGCGGAGGGCTCGTCGTGCGGCACCACGACGTCGTCCGCCGCCTCGCCCGCGTCGGGGTAGAGCGCGAGCACGAGGCCCAGCGCGACCGCGAGGCCGACGAGCTGCGCCCCGATGAACGGCGCGACGGAGCCCGGCGCGATGCCGGCGAACGTGTCCGAGAACACGCGGCCGATGGTCACCGCGGGGTTCGCGAACGACGTCGAGCTGGTGAACCAGTACGCCGCGCCGATGTAGGCGCCCACGGCCGGTGCGGCCAGCGCACCGCGCCCGGAGCGCGCCAGGGCGAAGATGATGAGCACGAGGCCGGCCGTCGCGACCACCTCGGCGAGCAGGTGCGGCCCCGTGGCGCGGTCCTTGGTCGACAGCAGCGTCTCGACGTCGAACATGAGGTTCGCCAGGACCGCGCCGCCGATGCCGCCGGCGACCTGCGCGACCGTGTAGGCGCCCACCTCGGGCAGGGACAGGCCGTGGCCGCTACGGCGGCCGAGGAACCAGTCCGCGAGCGACACCACCGGGTTGAAGTGCGCGCCGGAGACCGGGCCGAACATGAGGATGAGCACCGTGAGGCCGAGCGCGGTCGCGATCGCGTTCTCGAGCAGCTGCAGGCCCACGTCGTCCGGCGACAGCTGGGAGGCCGCGATGCCGGAGCCGACGACGACCGTGACGAGCAGCGCGGTCCCGAGCAGCTCGGCGAGCAGGGCCCGCCAGCGAAGCGCGCTCATGCGGCGCCCAGGGCGCGCGAGACGCGGTCGAGGGCGCCGGGCACGAGCGCGTAGTACGCCCAGGTGCCCCGCTTGGTGCGGCTGAGGAAGCCGGCCTCCGTCAGCACCTTGAGGTGGTGCG
The DNA here is from genome assembly GCF_030418455.1 of Demequina litoralis. Classification (GTDB taxonomy): domain Bacteria; phylum Actinomycetota; class Actinomycetes; order Actinomycetales; family Demequinaceae; genus Demequina; species Demequina litoralis. The sequence goes on along the minus strand of NZ_JAUHPW010000001.1, from coordinate 225,526 downwards.
ACACGGTCGGCTGGCTGAGGCCGACGGGGCCGGTGAGGTCGCACACGCACGCCTCTCCCCCGCCGGAGGCCGCCACGATGGAGAGGAGGCGCAGCCGCGCGGGGTCCGCCAGCGCCTTCATGGTGTGGGCCAGCTCCGCGGCGGCCGCCTCGCTGAGGGGCTCGCCGACCAGCGACGTCGCGCACGCGGCGGTCACATCCGTGATCTCGATCTCTGTCATGACATTGACGATAGTCTATATTGACAAGTATCGATAGAGGCAGGCAGACTCGACGCCCGATCCCGCCCCAGGAGATGTGATGACACTGCTCGACCTCACCCCGCGCCCCGCGGCACGCCCCGCCAACGACCACCTGCCGGTGGCGATCATCGGTGCGGGCCCGGTCGGGCTCGCCGCCGCCGCCCACCTGCTGCGCCGCGGCATCGACTTCGTCGTGCTCGAGGCCGGCGACACCGTGGGCGCGGCCGTCCGGTCGTGGGGTCACACCCGCCTGTTCTCGCCCTGGCGCCATCTCGTCGACCCCGTCGCCCAGGCGCTCCTCGAGGAGCGCGGATGGACGCTCGAGAGGCCCGACCGGGCACCCACGGGCGCCGAGCTCGTCGAGGGGTACCTCGAGCCGTTGGCCGCCGTGCCGGGCATCGCCGCGCGCCTGCGTCTCGGCGTGGCGGTGTCGGACGTGGCCCGCGACGGCATGGACCGGACCCGGACCCGCGGCCGCGCGGGCGCACCCTTCGTCGTGCGCACCCGCGACGCGTCCGGCGAGGTCGCCGACGCGACCTACCGCGCGGTCGTCGACGCCTCGGGCACCTACCTCACCCCCAACTCCCTCGCGTCGAACGGCCTCACGCTGCCCGGGCTCGCGGACGTCGCGGACCGGGTGCTGCCCGCGCTGCCCGACGTGCTCGGCCGCGACCGCGACACGTTCGCCGGTCGCCACACCACCGTGGTGGGCGCGGGCCACTCCGCCGCCAACACGGTGCTCGCGCTCGCCGCGCTCGCACGCGACGTGCCCGGCACGCGCGTGACCTGGGCGATCCGCACCGCGACGCCGGACCGTGTCACCGCCTCGGACGAGGATGGGCTGCCCGGTCGGGCCTCGCTCGGCGCCCGGGCGCGCCGCGCCGTCGCCGACGGGCGCGTCACGCTGCTCGACGGCTTCGAGACCGTGGGCGCGCGCCGGGACGGCGACGCGGTCGAGCTGGTCGGGCGACGGGGCGGCGACGTGGTCGCCCACCGCACCGACCTCGTGGTCAACGCGACCGGCTTCCGCCCGGACCTGTCCCCCTACCGCGAGATCCGGCTCGACGTCGACGAGGTGGTCGAGGCTCCCCGGCGGCTCGCGCCGCTCATCGATCCCAACGAGCACTCGTGCGGCACGGTCGAGCCTCACGGCTACCGCGAGCTCGCCCACCCGGAGCAGGGGGTCTTCATCGTGGGCATGAAGGCGTACGGCCGCGCCCCGACCTTCCTGCTCAAGACGGGCTACGAGCAGGTGCGCTCGGTGGTCGCGTGGATCGCGGGAGACGTCGCCGCTGCCCAGGCGATCGAGCTGGTGCTGCCCGCGACGGGCGTGTGCTCGACCGACGACGGCGGCTGCTGCTGATCAACGGTGCCGACGGTGGTGGTTGTGCCACCCCACGGCAAGCGTGCCGGCGATGCCCGCGGCGAACAGCGCGATCATGAGGTAGAACCCCGGCGCGAACGAGGTGGTGGGCGTGGTGGCGGCGCTCAGGGTGGCGGCCGCCGCGGTTGCGGTGAACATGAACTCTCCGTTGAGTCGTTCCGCGAGGCCCGATGGATCGCACCGGCCTCGCTTCCAGGCGGGGACCTGATCCCAGCGTAGTGCCGGGCGAGGCCGCCGTCGGCCGTCGTGCCCGGGTGTCGCATCGTCCCGCGGCACGGCCCTCGGGGAGACGCGAGAGGCCCGCTCCCGGCGATGGGAGCGGGCCTCTCGGAGCGCGTCAGGCGGCGGCGATGGACTCCAGCTGGGTCGCGACGCCGGAGGCCCACTCGCGGACCGCGGTGAAGTCGCGGAAGTCGCCCTTGGGCGGGTTGAGCGCACGGATGAGCGCCTTCTCCCCGACGTTGAGCCTGTCCCAGTTGAGCGCGCCCGGGAAGCGGGCGTGGTCGTGGGCCTGGATCTCCTCGGCGAAGCCGTCGGCCTCGTCGAGCGGCTGGCCCGGCTGGACCACCGTCTCCATGCCGACCGAGAACATCCACACGTCCTTGTCGCGCAGCTCGTCGCGGTGCTCCCGCACCAGGCCCGAGGCGTCGCGACGCCACAGCCCGCCGTACACGGCCGAGCCGAGCACCACGGCCTCGTAGTAGTGGATGCCCTGCACGTCGCACGCGTCCTGAAGGTCGACCTCGAAGCCGTGCGCGCGGATCTCCTCCGCGATCCGCTCCGCGACCTCGCGCGTCGCTCCGTACTTCGATCCGACCGCTACCAGCACCTTCATGGTGACCTCCTCCGGGGTGAACGGCACCATCGTCCCGTGACGCGGCGTCACGCCGACGGGACGATGGTCCCCGACCACGTGTCTATTCGACCACGAGCACCAGGTCGCCGCCCGCGAGGGACTGCGAGCCGCCGATCACGACCCGCGCGACCGTGCCCGCCACGGACGACGTGATGGACGACTCCATCTTCATCGCCTCGATGACCGCCACGGTCTGGCCCGCCTCGACCTGGTCGCCCTCGGCGACGCGGGGGGTGACGAGGCCCGTGAACGGCGACGCGATGTGACCGGGCTTGCCCGCGTCCGCGCGCTCCCGCTCGACCACATCCACCTTCGCGGACAGGTCGCGCACCTGGATGGGACGGATCCCGCCGTTGTAGTTGAAGATGACCGTGCGCTCGCCGCGCGAGTCGGGCTCGCCGACCGCCTCGATGGTCGCGATGATCTTGACGCCGCGGTGGAGCTCGATCACGGCCTCCTCGCCCGAGCCGACCGACAGGCCGTACAGGTAGTGGAACGTGTCGATGACCGAGATGTCGCCGTACTTGTCGACCGCCTGGTCGAAGTCCTTGGCCGGTCCGGGGAACAGCAGGTGGTTGAGGCGGCGACGGCGCGCCTCTCCCGGCTCCGCGAGCACCGTGCGGTCGTCGTCCGTGAGCTCGGCCATCGTGCGGGAGACGTCGCGGCCCTGCAGCGCCTTGGTGCGGAACGGCTCCGGCCAGCCGCCGGGCGGGTCGCCCAGCTCGCCCGCGAGGAAGCCGATGACGGAGTCCGGCAGGTCGTACTTGTCGGGGTTCTCCTCGAAGTCCGCCGGATCGGCGTCGTTGGCCACGAGGTGGAGCGCGAGGTCGCCCACCACCTTGGAGGACGGCGTCACCTTGACCAGGTTGCCGAGGATCCGGTTCGCGGCCGCGTACATGTCCTCGATGGCCTCGAACTTGTCCGCGAGGCCCAGCGAGATCGCCTGCTGACGCAGGTTCGACAGCTGGCCGCCGGGGATCTCGTGGTGGTACACGCGGCCGGTCGGGCCGGGCAGGCCCGACTCGAAGGGCGCGTACAGCTTGCGCACCGACTCCCAGTACGGCTCGAGGTCCTGCGCAGCCGACAGCGAGATGCCGGTGTCGCGCGTGGTGTGCTCGAGGGCCGCGATGAGCGCCGACATCGGCGGCTGCGAGGTGGTGCCCGCCATCGCGGCGTTCGCCACGTCGACCGCGTCGACGCCGGCCTCGGCCGCCGCGAGCAGCGTGCCGATCTGGCCGCCCGCCGTGTCGTGCGTGTGCAGGTGGACCGGCAGGTCGAAGCGCTGGCGCAGCGCGGACACGAGCATGAACGCCGCGGCCGGCCGCAGCAGGCCCGCCATGTCCTTGATCGCGAGCATGTGCGCGCCCGCCTCGACCAGCTGGTCCGCGAGGCGGAGGTAGTAGTCGAGCGTGTACAGCTTCTCGTCGGGCGAGATCATGTTGCCCGTGTAGCACAGCGTCGCCTCGGCGACCGCGGTGCCGGTGCCGCGGACGGCCTCGATCGCGGGACGCATCTGCTCGACGTCGTTGAGCGCGTCGAAGATGCGGAAGATGTCGATGCCGGTCGCGGCCGCCTCCTCGACGAAGGCCACGGCGACCTCGTCCGGGTACGGCGTGTAGCCCACGGTGTTGCGCCCGCGCAGCAGCATCTGCAGCGCGATGTTCGGCATCTTCGCGCGGAGGTCCTCGAGGCGGATCCACGGGTCCTCCGACAGGAAGCGCATGGCGACGTCGTAGGTCGCGCCGCCCCAGGCCTCCATCGACAGCAGCTCGGGGGTCATCCGCGAGACGTGGCCGGCGGCCGCGAGCAGGTCGTACGTGCGCACGCGGGTCGCGAGCAGCGACTGGTGTGCGTCGCGCATCGTCGTCTCGGTGATGGCGAGCGCGTTCTGCTCGCGCAGCGCGCGGGCGAAGCCCTCGGGGCCCAGCTCGAGCAGGCGCTGGCGCGAACCCGCCGGCGGCTCGGCCGACAGGTCGATCTCGGGCAGCTTGTCCGCCGGACGCACGAAGACCTCGGCGTGCTCGCCGTGCGGGCGGTTCACCGTGGTGTGGCCCAGGAACGCGAGCAGCTTGGTCGAGCGGTCCGGGGTGGTCGCCAGGTCGAGCAGCTCCGGGTGGGTCTCGATGAACGAGGTGGTGAAGCCGCCCGCCTGGAAGTCGGGGTGCGCGAGCACGGTGCGCAGGAACTGGATGTTCGAGGTGACGCCGCGGATGCGGAACTCGGCGAGCGCACGCAGCGCGCGGCGGTTCGCGGTCGCGAAGTCGTGGCCGCGGCACGTGAGCTTGACGAGCATCGAGTCGAAGTGGCCCGTGATCTCGTTGCCGGCCATACCGGTGGCGCCGTCGAGGCGGATGCCCGCGCCGCCCGGCGAGCGGTACGCGACGATGCGGCCCGTGTCGGGCAGGAAGCCGTTCGCCGGGTCCTCGGTGGTGATGCGCGTCTGGATCGCGAAGCCGCTGACGCGGATGTCCTCCTGGCGGACGCCCATGTCCTCGAGGGACTCGCCCGCGGCGATGCGCAGCTGCGAGCTCACGAGGTCGACGCCCGTGACCTCCTCGGTCACCGTGTGCTCGACCTGGATGCGCGGGTTCATCTCGATGAACACGTGCTGGCCGGCGCGCTCGCCCTCGGTGGCGAGCAGGAACTCGACGGTGCCGGCGTTGACGTAGCCGAGGCTCTTCGCGAACTTCACCGCGTCCTCGCACAGGGCGTCGCGGATCGCGGGGTCGAGCGCCGGCGCGGGCGCGATCTCGACCACCTTCTGGTGGCGGCGCTGCAGCGAGCAGTCGCGCTCGAACAGGTGCACCACGTTGCCCTGGCCGTCGGCGAGGATCTGCACCTCGATGTGGCGCGGGCCCAGCACGGCCTGCTCGAGGAAGACCGTGGGATCGCCGAAGGCGTTCTCGGCCTCGCGCATCGCGGCCTCGAGCATCTCGACCAGCAGCTCGCGACGCTCCACGCGTCGCATGCCGCGCCCGCCGCCGCCCGCGACGGCCTTGACGAACACCGGGTAGCCGATGCGGTCGGCCTCGCCGATGAGGAACTCGATGTCGCGCGACGGCTCCGACGAGTCGAGCACGGGCACGCCCGCCTCGCGCGCGGCCTTGAGCGCGGCGACCTTGTCGCCCGCCTTGGCGAGCACCTCCGGCGGCGGGCCCACGAACGTCACGCCCTCCTCGGCGCAGCGCTTCGCGAACTCGACGTTCTCGGACAGGAAGCCGTAGCCGGGGTAGACCGCGTCCGCGCCCGCCTGCTTGGCGACGTCCAGGATCGCGTCGATGTCGAGGTACGCCTTGACGGGGTGCCCCTTCTCGCCGATCTGGTAGGACTCGTCGGCCTTGACGCGGTGCTCGGACATCCGGTCCTCGTACGGGAACACGGCCACGGTGCCGGCACCGTTCTCGACGGCGGCCCTGAAGGCTCGGACGGCGATCTCTGCACGGTTGGCCACGAGGACTTTGGCGAACATCTGCTTCCCTTCGTCGATGGGGACATCCTGCCAGGTTTCGGGACGCCAGTCAGCCGCCGTCCACCAGGTGAGACGGGCCGCGCGGGCACTGCGCGTGGCCTCGCCGCGGGGCGGTCACGACGGCAGGACGATGCGCGGGCAGGAGGGCGCGCATCGTCCCCGAGGACGACGGGAAGGGTGGGGTCAGCCGGCCTGGCTGCGCCGGGCGCGGCGCTCCGCGAGCTCGTCTACGGCGGCCACGCGGGCCGGGTCGTCGGCGCGGTCGGCGGGCAGCGAGGACAGCGAGCCCTCGAGCTCGCGCCACACCTTGCCCAGCGCGATGCCGAACACGCCCTGACCGCCCTGGACGAGGTCGATGACCTCGTCGTCGGACGTGCACTCGTAGACCGAGGCGCCGTCGGACATCAGGGTGATGCGGGACAGGTCCTCGACGCCGCGCTCGCGCAGGTGCTCGACGGCGCTGCGGATCTGCTGGAGGGACACCCCCGAGTCGAGCAGCCGCTTGACCACCCGCAGCACCAGGATGTCGCGGAAGCCGTAGAGGCGCTGCGTGCCCGAGCCGGTCGCGGAGCGCACGGTGGGCTCGACGAGGCCCGTGCGGGCCCAGTAGTCGAGCTGGCGGTAGGTGATGCCGGCGGCCTTGCACGCGGTGGGACCGCGGTAGCCCGCGTTCTCGTCGAGCGGCGGAAGACCGTCGTCGAAGAGGACCCCCTGATCGAGCCGGGGAGGCGTGCGGTGGCCGGGTCCGTCGGTCATCTGTCCTCCTAGGTTCAACCTTGACTCAAACGTTAGGGCTGCGGGCCCACCGGGTCAACGACCGCGCGCACGTGTCGCGCGGCCCCGTCCCTATCCTCCCACCTGGTGCCGCACGACGGCGGAGAACGCGGCGATCGCGGCCTCCCCGAACTCGGCGGCGGCGGCCTCGGCCTCTCCCCCGGCGCGACGGCGCAGGGGTGCGGCGTGGGCCTCGGCGCGGTCCGCCTCGCGGCGGGCCGCCAGCACGAGCGTCCGCAGGGAGCGCACGTCCCCGCCGGCGTTGAGGTACGCGGCGGCGGCCACCACGACGGTCAGCACGCCCGGCTCGTAGCCGCCGGGCGTGGAGGCGCCCACGATGCCGGCGTCCTCGAGCTCCCGCAGCGTCTCGAGCGTCACTCCCCCGCGCTCCGCGACCGCCGCCGCGGTGAGGTAGTCGTCGGGGGCCTCGCCGATCTCGGTCAGCGTCACAGGCTCGTGCAGCAGCCCCGAGTCGAGGGCGTCGAGCTGCTCCCGGATGACGGTGAGCGGCCGGTAGTGGTCGCGCTGCTGGCGCAGCACGAAGCGCAGCCGCTCGACGTCCGCGGGCGAGTACTGGCGGTAGCCCGCCGACGTGCGCTGCGGTGTCACGAGGCCGTTCGAGTCGAGGAAGCGCAGCTTCGACGTCGTGAGCGTGGGGAACTGCGGCTGGACCAGACCGAGCACGTCGCTCACGCGCAGCATCGGCTCATGCGAGAGCGCGTGCGGCCATGTGCCGACCAACGGCTGCGGCGAAGCGCCCTCGGTCTCCCGGGGCGCGGGCGCCGCCTGGGGGCGTGCGGCCTGCGCCATCCGTCAGGCCTGCGAACCGGGGTGGAAGGTCAGGCGGTACTTGCCGATCTGGACCTCGTCGCCCGCCTCGAGCCTGCGCTCGGAGACGTTCTCCCGGTTGACGTACGTGCCGTTGAGCGACCCCTGGTCGCGCACGAAGAACGCGTGGCCGTCGCGGATGAACTGCGCGTGCTCGCGGCTCACCGTGACGTCGTCGAGGAAGATGTCGGACTTGACGGACCGCCCGGCCGTCGTGACGTCGACGTCGAGCAGGAAGCGCGCGCCCAGGTTGGGGCCGTGGTGGACGATGAGCAGCGCGTGATCGGGACCGAGCGCCTCGACGGCGGCCTGGTCCTGCGAGCTCAGGCGGTGCTGCACCGCCTCGTCCACGGGGGCTGCGGAGTCGAGCGACATCGTGCGCTCGACGGGGCTCTCGTCATAGGTCATGACGCCTCCTTCAGCTCGACCGTTCGCTGCTCATCCTAGGCCCGCGGGGCCCTCCGGCGACACCTCGCCACGCCCGGCGTGCGAGGCCATTCGCGCACGCAGATCGCGGACGTAGCCCACGCCGGAGTACCAGTAGAAGACGGCCGCCACGGATGCCCCCGCGATCGCGACCGCGTGGAGCGGCCCCCAGTCGGGGAAGGCCACGGTGACGAGGTACGCCATCGGCAGGAAGAGGTAGAGCAGCGCGGTGGCGAGCTTGCCCACGAAGGTCACCTGCGGCGACGCGACGTGGTGGCGGTGCGCGATGAGCAGCACCGTGCCGACCATGACGTCGCGGGCGAGCAGCACCGCGACGAGCCACCACGGGATGATGTCGCGGAAGGCGAGACCGAGCACGACCGCGACGGTGAGCAGCCGGTCCGCGGCGGGATCGAGCAGACGGCCCAGCCGGGTGACCTGGCCCCACCGGCGCGCGAGGTAGCCGTCCAGGAAGTCGCTGATGCCGGCCGCCGCCAGCGCGACGATCGCCCAGGTGTCACGGTCGGCGCTGAGGAGCGCGCCGAAGACCGCGATCAGGACCAGACGGACGGCGCTGATCGCGTTGGGGATCGTCCACACCGCGGTCGACGGGACCGGATGGACGTGCCCGGGTCGGGGGTGCTCGACGGCTTCCACGCCGCACAGTCTAGAGGGATGTCAGGAGGAGGACTCCTGCTCCATCACCTTGTCGACGGTCGCGGCCGCGATGCGGGTGGCCTCGTCCTCGCTCGCGCCGCGCGCGAGCTCCTTCGCCTTGATCTGCTCGAACTTGTAGTGCCGCGTGTCGAGGACCTTGTCGTCGCTCATGATCCACCTCCGTCGCTGGTCCTGGGGACGTCTCCAGCCTAGGACGGGCGCGCGGGTCGCGCGAGGGCGGGCGCGGCCTCCGTGACACGTCACCGGCGCGCCCCTAGCATGGAGGCGTGACCTCCCCCTCCCTCGAGCCGCGCGATTGGGCGCTGTGGCGCGCGATCGCGCTCATGGGACGCCGTCTCGTGGCGGGCCTCGAGCAGCGGCTGCAGGCGGAGGTGGGCATCTCCGTCCCCGACCTCGACATCCTCATGGCGCTCGACGCGGCGCCCGACGGCCGCCTGCGTGCGGGCTCGCTCGGTGAGATGCTCGGGTGGGAGAAGTCGCGGATCTCGCACCACGTGTCGCGCATGGAGGCCCGCGGGCTCGTCAAGCGCGTGACGTGCGTCGAGGACCACCGCGGCACGTGGGTGGAGCTGGACGATGCGGGAGGCTCGGCGCTCACCGCGGCGCTCCCCGTCTTCGCCGCGCACCTCAAGCACGGCCTGGTCGACGTGGTGCCCGCGGACGAGGCCGAGGTGATCGGACGGGTCGCGCTCAGGGTGCTGGACGCGTCCCCCGCGACGAGCTGCCAGGCGGAGATCGACCGGCTCGGAGTCGAGCTGGGCCTCCGCGCCGGCACCCCCTCCTGACGCCCGTGCGCCTGCCGTCGTCCCTTCGCTGAACCCGTAGTGTTGAGCCATGCCCGAGCCGACGCACCGCACCGCCGACGTCGTCATCATCGGGGCGGGTCAGGCAGGCCTCGCCGTCGCCTACCACCTGGCACGCAGGGGTCTGGAAAGCGGCCGCGACGTGCTCGTCCTGGACCGCGGCCCGGGTCCCGGCGGGGCGTGGCAGCACCGCTGGTCGTCGCTCACCCTGGGCGGCACGCACCACCTCCATGACCTGCCGGGCATGGCCGACACGGGGCTGTCCTTCTCGTCCGCGCCGGGCGACCGCCCCGCCCGCGACGTGGTCGCCGAGTACTACGGCAGCTACGAGGAGCGGCACGGGATCGACGTGATCCGTCCCGTCACGGTGGCGCGCGTCGAGCGTGCCGGCGACCGCTACCGGGTGCTCGCGGCGACCGGTTCCGCGGTCTCGTCCGTCGAGGCCCGCGTCGTCGTGTCCGCGACGGGCACGTGGACCAGCCCCCGCACGCCGTTCATGCCGGGCCGCGACCTCTACCGCGGCCTCCAGGTCACCACCGCCGCGTACACGGGAGCCGCGCCCTTCGCGGGCCTGCGGGTGGGCGTGGTCGGGGGCGGCACCTCGGCCCTCACCTTCCTCGACGAGGTGGGCGACGTGGCCTCGGAGGTGCTGTGGTTCACGCGCCGGAACCCGACCTTCCACGACGAGGAGGTCGAGCTGTCCGCGGAGCGCGGACGGGTCGCCGTCGCCATCCAGGACGAGGCGGCGCGCGCCGGCCGGCCCCTGCCGTCGATCGTGTCGGTAACCGGGCTGCCGCGCTCGCCCCTCGTGCGGCGCCTCGAGGCCGCGGGCCGGCTCGAGCGGCGCCCCATGTTCGCGGAGATGACCCTGACCGGCGTGATCACCCGCGAGGACGTGGAGATCCCGCTCGACGCGGTGATCTGGGCCACGGGCTTCCGCCCGGAGATCGCGCACCTGCGTCCGCTTGGCGTCGTGAACGATGCGGGTGGCATCGTGGTCGAGGACGGCCGGGTGCCCGGCGAGCCGGGGCTCTTCCTCGCGGGCTACGGCCCCCAGGCCAGCACCATCTCGTCGAACCGTGCGGCCCGCGTGACGGCGAAGGCGATCGCGGAGGTCCTCGGCCGCTGACGCCTCGGGTCGGTCAGGCCGACGGCCGCCGCACCCGGTACCGCACGTGCATCACCCGGTCCCCTTCGATCACCTCGTCGGGGTCCTCCAGCAGGTGCGGGGCGTGGACCGCGCCGAAGAAGCGCCGGCCGGACCCGAGCACCACCGGCACGACGTCCATGCGCACCTCGTCGACCAGTCCCGCGTCGAGCGCCTGACCGCCGATGTCGCCGGCGGAGACCTCGACGACACGGCGCCCCGCGAGCACCCGCGCCGCGGCCACGGCCCCCTCGACCCCGTCGATGAAGTGGAACGGCGCCGCGGGGTCCCACCCCTCGGGCGGTCCCCGATGCGAGACCACCACGACGTGCTCGACGCCGCTCGGCGGCGTCCCGTCGAAGCCGTCCGCGAGGTCGAAGGACCGGCGCCCGACGACGGTCGCGCCGATCCGGTCCCAGTACGGCCGCGTGTAGTCGTAGGACGCGCGCGAGACCCGTAGCACACCGCCGTCGTCCAACGGCACGTCGCCGCCGACCAGCCAGTCGAACAGCGGCCCGGGCCGGTCCCCGTCGTCGGCGATGAACCCGTCGACGGACACCGAGCCGTACATGACCACCTGGCCCATGGGCCCTCCCCCGCCTCGGGTTCCTCCAGGCTAGCCCCGTGCCCGGGTGCGACCTCTACAGCTCGGCCACCACCGCATCGGCCACGGGCCAGGCGGTGCCGAAGCGGTGCATCGTCACGGCGACGGCCTGCTCGCGCAGGAACGGCAGCAGCTCGACCTCGGGTGCGCCGGTCACCGGGGCGTCGTAGACGGCGAGGTCGATGCGCTGCCGGGGCGCGGCGCCCACGGCCCGCACCCGCGCGCCGTCCCCGGCGACGCGCGCGACGAGCTCCTCCTCGGTCTCGATGGTCACCGCGAGCCCGGCCTCCTCGACCAGCGCGCGCAGGCGCGGCGCCGGCTCGACCGCGCTCGACAACCCGCCCGTGCCGCCGGCCAGGATCCTGGCCGCGCACACGCGCTGCAGCGCGGCCTCGTCGGCGCCGTCCCAGCGGATCTCCGTGGCCGCGGGCGCGTAGCGCAGCGCGTTGCGCTCGGACCCGAGGCGGCTGCGGTCGACCGCGGTGCCGAACGTGCGGTCCCAGGCGCGCGCATCGGCCTCGGCGGCGGCGCTCACCCATCCCGGCGCGTCCGCGAGCAGCGGGAGCCGCGCGGCCGCGGACGGCGTCGAGGGCTCGGTCCGCTCCCACCCGGTCAGCTGCACCAGGTAGGACGGGCCGCCCGCCTTGGCGGTCGGGCCCACGACCGAGCGCTTCCAGCCGCCGAACGGCTGGCGCTGCACGATCGCGCCGGTGATGCCGCGGTTGACGTAGACGTTGCCCGCCTCGACGGCGCCGAGCCAGCGCGAGATCTCGTCGCCCTCGAGCGAGTGCAGGCCCGCGGTCAGGCCGTAGTCGACGCCGTTCTGGAGCGCGATCGCCTCGTCGAGCGTCGCCGCGGTCATGATGCCCAGGACGGGGCCGAAGCATTCGGTCAGGTGGAACCACGAGCCGGGCGTCACGCCGGTGCGGACGCCGGGCGTCCAGGTCCTCCCCTCGTCGTCGAGACGACGGGGCTCGACGAGCCACCGCTCCCCCGGCTCGAGCGTGGTGAGCGCGCGCAGCAGCTTGCCGCGGGCGGGCTCGATGACGGGGCCCATCTGCGTGGTCGGGTCGTCGGCGGGACCCACGTGCAGCGAGCGGACGGCGTCCTCGAGCTGCGTGAGGAAGCGACGGGAGGTGGCGACCGAGCCGACGAGGATGACGAGCGACGCGGCTGAGCACTTCTGGCCGGCGTGGCCGAAGGCGGACTGCACGACGTCGCGGGCCGCGAGGTCGAGGTCCGCGCTCGGGGTCACCACGATCGCGTTCTTCCCGGAGGTCTCCGCGAAGAGCCGCAGGCCCGGCGCGACGCGGTGGAACAGGGCGCCGGTCTCGTACGCGCCGGTGAGGATCACCTGGTCGACGTCGGCGTGACCCAGCAGCGCGTCGCCCAGCCCGGCGTCGATGCCGGCGGCGGAGATGTCCACGAGGCGCAGCGCGTCGCGCGGGACGCCCGCCTCCCACAGGATCTCGGCGAGCAGGGCGCCGCAGCGTGCGGACTGCTCCGCGGGCTTGAGCACGACGGCCGAGGCGGCGGCGAGGGCCGCGAGGGTCGACCCCGCGGGAATCGCGACCGGGAAGTTCCACGGCGGCGTCACCACCGTGACGTCGCGCGGCACCGGGCGGGCGCCGTCGAGGCGGTGGAGGTCGAGCGAGCGCTCGGCGTAGTAGTGGGCGAAGTCGACGGCCTCGGAGACCTCGGGGTCGGCCTGGTCGATGGTCTTGCCCGCCTCGGCCATCATCACGGCGACCAGGTCGCCCCGACGGGCCTCGAGCGCGCGACCCGCCGCGTGCAGGATCGCCGCACGGTCCTCGGGGGCGAGCGCCTGCCAGGCCGAGGCACCGGCCTTGGCGGCCGCGACCTGGGCGGCGACCGCCGCATCGTCCTCCACGCGGGCGGCGCCAAGCGTGGCCAGGCCCGCCTGCGAGGACCGGCTGCCGGCGTGGATGGCGCGGGCCCAGGTGCGGCTGGCGGGGAGCGACGGGTCGGTGTCGGCGGCGTTGACGAAGCCCGCCGCCGGCGCCGGGGCGCGTCCGGCGTCACGGTGGGACGCGGGCGCCGGCTCCTCGGCGCGCGCGAGGGACGCGCGGAAGCGGGCCTCCTCGCGGGCGAAGGTGGCGTCGTCGTCGAGGTCGAAGAGCGCGGACATGAAGTTCTCGGGGCTCGCGACCTCCTCGAGGCGGCGCACCAGGTACGCGAGCGCGACGTCGAACTCGCCGGGGTGCACCACGGGCGTGTAGAGGCGGAGCGGCCCGGCGTCCTCGGCCACCGCGGCGGCGACGTGCTCGCCCATGCCGAGCAGCATCTCGAAGTCGAGGCCGGCGGTGATCCCCCGCTCGCGCGCGGTCAGCAGGGCGTGCGCGATGTCGAACAGGTTGTGGCCGGCGACGCCGAGACGCACGTGCGCGAGGGACTCGGGGGTGAGCGCCAGGTCGAGGAGGCGCTTGTAGTGGGCGTCGGACTCCTCCTTGGAGCCCCACGTCGCGAGCGGCCACCCGTGCTGCTCCGCGTCGACGCGCTCCATCGAGAGGTTGGCGCCCTTGACCAGGCGCACCTTGATGGGGGCGCCGCCGCGCGCGACGCGCTGGGCGGCCCAGTCCTGGAGGCGGCGCATCGCGCCGAGCGAGTCGGGCAGGTAGGCCTGCAGGACGATGCCCGCGGTGAGGCCCTCGAGGCCGGGACGCTCGAGCAGGCGGGTGAACACGGCCACGGTGAGGTCGAGGTCGCGGTACTCCTCCATGTCGAGGTTGACGAAGGCGCCGTCCTTGCGCGCCGCGAGCTCGTACAGCGGCGCGAGCCGCTCGACCACCGCGTCGACGGTGGCGTCGAAGGCCCACGGCGAGTGGGGCGCGACCGCCGCGGAGACCTTGAGCGACACGTAGTCGACGTCGGGGCGCTCGAGCAGCGCGAGGGTGCGCTCGAGGCGGCGGTCGGCCTCGGCGGCGCCGAGCACCGCCTCGCCGAGCAGGTTGAGGTTGAGCCGGCTGCCGCGGGAGCGCAGGCGGGCGAGCACCCGGCCGAGGCGGTCCTCGGAGGCGTCGACGATGAGGTGGCCGACCATCTCCCGCACGACGCGGCGGCAGACCCCGACCACGAGCCCGGGAGCGACGTACGAGGCGAGCGCGCCGGCCCGGAGAGCGACCCGCTGGTAGCCGGGGAGGAAAGCGTGGCCGCGTCGCACCAGGCGTCGCAGGCTCGCGGCGGCCACGTCCGTGTCCTCGGGCCGGACGATGCCGTCCACGAAGTCCGTGAGGAACGGCAGCCCCTGCGGGTCGCGCAGCATGCGCGCGAGCAGGCGCGCGGAGCCGTCGATGCGGTGGGACCGGGAGGCCTCGAGCCACGTCCGCACCTGCGCGACGGTGTCGTCGGCGGTGTGGAGGCGCTCGGGAGCCAGCGGGGACATGGTCATGGTGCTCCTTCTCTCAGGGCATCAGTGTCGGGCCGTGCAACCCCACAGCACCAGCGACCCCGACTTACGAATATTCGTAAGGAATGCTTATGCTTCGGGGGTGCTCGACCTCGTCCGTCTCGTCGCCCTCCGGGAGCTCGCCCTGCGCGGCACGATCGCGGCCGCCGCGGACGCGCTCGGCTACACCGCGTCCGCCGTGTCCCAGCAGCTCGCGACGCTCGAACGCGAGGCCGGGGTGCCGCTCACGATCCGTTCGGGACGACGCGTCATCCTCACGCCCGCCGGCGAGCGGCTGGTCGCCCGGACGCACGAGCTGCTCGACACCATGGAGCTGGCGGAGGCCGAGCTCAGCGCCGGCTCGGGGCGCGTCACCGGCACCGTGCGGCTCGCGGTCTTCCAGTCCGCGGCGCTCACGATCGTCACCGGCGCGCTGCTGCGGCTGCGCGAGAGCCACCCCGGGATCCGCGTCAAGGTGACCCAGACCGAGCCCGAGGAGGCGTTCGCGGACACGTGGGCGCGCGAGTACGACCTCGTGGTCGCCGAGGAGTACCCCCACCACTCGGCGCCGCACTACCCGGGTGTCGTGCGCCGGCCGCTGGTCCGCGACGAGCTGCTCCTCGCGGTCGGCGGCGAGTGGGCGGGCGCCTCGTCCGTCGCGGAGCTCGCCGACGCCGCGTGGGTGATGGAGCCCGCGGGCACCGCGACGCGCCACTTCGCCGAGCAGACCTGCCGGGTCGCGGGCTTCGAGCCCGACGTGCGCTTCGAGAGCTCGGACCTGCAGGCCCACGTGCAGCTGGTGCAGAAGGGCCTGGCCGTCGCGATCCTGCCGGGGCTCATGGTGTCGTACGCGGGGATCGACGCGCGGGTGCTGCCGCTCGCGGGCGGCCCGCGGCGCACCGTCTTCACCGCGATGCGCGCGACCTCGCGGCGCGACCCGGCGGTCGAGGCGGTGCGTGCGGCCCTCGAGGCGTCGGCCACCTGACCGGGGACCGGGCGGGTCGTTCAGGCCGGCGTGTCGGGACCCGTTCCGTGCGCACCGTCGGACGGGGT
This sequence comes from Demequina litoralis, assembly GCF_030418455.1. Taxonomy (GTDB): domain Bacteria; phylum Actinomycetota; class Actinomycetes; order Actinomycetales; family Demequinaceae; genus Demequina; species Demequina litoralis. The sequence continues at coordinate 209,857 of NZ_JAUHPW010000001.1, read as the reverse complement.
GGGTGGGGCGAGGGGGAGGTCGCGCACCAGCAGGGTCGCTCCCGCGACCGCCGCGGGCATCGCGAGCACGGCGCCGAGCGGCAGCAGGAAGATGAGGAAGACCGCGGCGCCGAAGGCGACCAGGCGCAGCCGGTACGGCCGCAGCGCCCGGACCCGGTCGCGCCGCGCCACGATCCCGCGCCGGGCCATCGGGTAGGCCGTCAGCTCGATCGCGAGGAGCCGTCCGCCCACGAGCACGCCGATGGTGAACGCGGTCACCGAGCCCACCACGGGCAGCAGCCCGATCCCGAGGAGCAGCAGCGACACCCCGATCGAGATGGCGAGCGTGACGATGCCCTCGCCGATCCCCCGCAGCAGCGCGGGCCACCACGGCTCGCCCTCGGGCTCCGCGTCGAGGCGGGCGTCGACGCGACGCGAGACCGCCTCGAAGAACGGCTGCCCGACCGTCAGCGTGAGGGTGGCGAACAGCGCCACCGCCACGAGGGACGATGCGGCCAGGACCGCCACCGAGGCCGTCACGGCGGCGACGTCCCCGAGCCACCCGTCGTCGAGCCCGAGCGCTCCCGCCAGCCCCCGTCCGACGGCGCCGACATTGACGGCGAGCACACCGAGCCCGATCCCGAGCACCGCCCCCACGAGCAGCCCGGGCAGCACGCCGAGGCCGAGCAGCCGTGGCGCGCGGGCCCACGCGCGCAGCCCGGCGGCCACGGTGCGGACGCCGACGGCGACCTCGCGCGCACGGGCGGGGACGGCGCGGGCGTTCGGCATGCGCCGATGCTAACGGCGCCTCCCCCGGCGGGCTACAGTGACGCGCATCGCGCCCGACAGAGGCGCCTCCGCCGCCGCGAGGAGCACCCATGCACGACCTCGTCCTGCGCGCCGCCCGGCTGCGCGGCCACGAAGGCCCGCTCGACATCGCCGTCGACGGCGGCGTCATCGCGGCGATCGGTCCGGACCTCGGACGCGGCCGCGAGGAGCTCCCCGTCGACGGCCGCCTCGTGGTGCCGGGCCTGTGGGACGCGCACGTGCACTTCGGCCAGTGGGTCCGCACCCGCGGCCGGCTCGACGTGTCCGGCGCGGCATCGGCGGCGGAGGCGTGCGCCGCGGTCGCTCACGCTCCGGCCGACGGGCTGCTGGTCGGCTTCGGGTTCCGCTGGGCCACCTGGGCGGAGCCGCCGACCGCGGCGGCGCTCGACGCCGCCCGCCCCGCCCCCACCGTGCTCCTGTCGGGCGACCTCCACACCGCCTGGGTCAACACCGCCGCGGCGCTCGCGCTCGGCTGCCGTCCCGGCCTGCTGCGCGAGGACGAGGCCTTCGCCGCGCAGGTCGCGCTCGACGCCGCTCCCCCGCCGCCGGCCGCCGTCGCGGAGGCCGTGCGCGCCGCATCGTCCCGGGGCGTGGTCGGCATCGTCGACCTCGAGCTCGCCGACACGGCGGCCGCATGGGCCGCGCGCATCGCCGCCGGCATCACGGGGCTCCGGGTCGACGCGGGCTTCTACGCCGACCTGCTCGAGGACCGGATCGCCGCCGGCGCGGGCACGGGCGACCCGGTGGCGGGCACACGCGGCCTCGTGCGTCACGGCCCGCTCAAGGTGATCGCCGACGGCTCTCTCAACACGCGCACCGCGCACTGCGCCGACCCGTACCCGGACGGCGGCGTCGGCATGCAGAACGTCGATGCCCCGGCCCTGGGCGAGCTGATGATGCGCGCGACGGGTGCGGGCCTCGCGTGCGCGATCCACGCGATCGGCGACGCGGCCAACGCGATCGCGCTCGACGCGTTCGAGGCGACGCGCGCCCGCGGCAGCATCGAGCATGCGCAGCTCGTGGCCGATGCCGACCTCGCGCGCTTCGCGCGGATGGGCGTGGTCGCGAGCATGCAGCCCGAGCACGCGCTCGACGATCGCGACGTCGCCGACGAGCTGTGGGCCGGCCGCACGCGCCGCGCGTTCCCGCTGCGCGCGCTGCTCGACGCGGGCGCCCGGGTGGCGCTGGGCTCGGACGCACCCGTCGCCCCGCTCGACCCGTGGATCGGGATCGCCGCGGCGGTCCGGCGCACGCGCGGCGACCGGCCTGCGTGGCACGCGGAGCAGGCCGTCACGGTGGACGAGGCGCTGACCGCGAGCACGCGCGGCACGGTCGAGCCGGGGCAGCCCGCGGACCTCGCCGTGCTCGACGGCGACCCGTGGGCCGCCACGGGCGACGCGCTGCGCGCGCTGCCCGTGGGCCTCACCCTCGTGGCGGGCCGCGTCACGCACGCGGCCCTCTAGGGTGGCGCCCTAGACGACCGACTCCTCGAGCGTCGCGCTCTCCAGCGAGATGTCGACGCCCGCCAGCGCCTTCGAGACCGGGCAGTTGTCCTTCGCGTCCTCGGCGAAGCGCGAGAACTCGAGCTGGTCGATGCCCGACACCTTCGCGTGGACCGTGAGCATGCTCGACTTCACCCCCACGCCGGCCTCGAACTTGACCTCGGCCTCGACCTGCACCCAGTGCGGCGGGGTCCCGTTCTGCTCGAGCGCGAAGGACAGCGCCATCGAGTAGCACGAGGCGTGCGCGGCCGCGAGCAGCTCCTCGGGGGTGGTCGCCTTCTCACGGCCCTCGGAGCGGGCCTGCCAGTCGACCTCGAACTCGCCGTTGCCGGACGCCAGGGTCGTCTTGCCCTGACCCGTCGTCAGCCCGCTGTACCACTTCGTCATCGCCTTGCTCGAGACCGTCATCACGTGCTCCTTCGCCTGGTTGCGGGTCCGCCGGCGGTCGCCGGCGGGCGCGGGTTCCCCCACGTCCCACGTTAGGGCCCAGTCGACGTCCGGCGCCTGCTTCAGGCGTCGACGCGCTCGCGCCTCGGCAGCGTGCACGCGTACTCGTTCCGCACGCGGGACACGAGCGCCCAGCCGAGCAGGACGATCGCGCCGACCGCAAGGTAGGGCTGGATCGGCTCGAAGAACTGGATCGCCCCCGTGTAGCCGAGCGCGAGGAGCACGAGCTTGTTGCACACCGGGCAGCCGACGGCGAAGAACGTCACGAACGCGCCCGCCATCCCGAGCTTGCCGTCGCGCTGCGCCTTCGCCTCCTCCGGCGTCGCGACGTAGGTCGCGGCGAGCAGCCCCGACAGGATCGCCGACACGGCGAGGGCCCAGTACGACCACGCGGTCGGCGGGATCTCGCGTCCGAACACGGGGTTGGGCACGAGGTCCGTCGGCAGGGCGATGAACAGGTAGGTCGCGACGGCGGTGCCGAGCGCGACGAGCCACCGACGAGCCGGCCAGCGGCGCAGGGAGATGAGGACGTCCACGCGGGAACTATACCCCAGGGGGTATCAGGCGACGGGGTGGTCGAGGAGGCGCCTCAGCGTGGTGATCACTCCCGCGTCCTCGTTCGACGGCGCGGTGTAGCGAGCCCGCGCGGCCACGTCGGGGTGGGCGTTCGCCATCGCGAACGACAGCTCCGAGGCGTCCATCATCTCGAGGTCGTTGAGGTAGTCGCCGAAGACCACCGTCTGGCCCGGCGTGATGCCCAGCGCCTCCTGGAGGCGGCGGACCGCGACCCCCTTGTCGACACCGGCGCCCATGATGTCGATCCAGTGGCGGTCCGACACCACGACCTTGAGCTCGCCGTCGAAGCGCGCGAGCACCGGCGCCGTGTCGTGCGCCGCGTCGCCGAAGTCGTAGACCGCGACCTTGAGGAAGTCGTCCTCGACCGCGGTGAGGTCGTCGACGAGCTCGAGCGCGGCGTAGTAGGGCTGCGAGCGCGACAGGAACGCCTCGTCCGTGCGCTCGACGTACGCCGACCGCTTGCCGCAGAGCACCGCGCCGACGTCGTAGCCCGCGGCCGCGTGCGCGCGCACCGCGGCCACGATCTCGGGCACCGTCGCCGTCGGGATGGGCGAGGACGAGATCTCCTCGTCGCCCCGCCGCACGTAGGAGCCGTTCTCCGCGATCACGACCAGCCCGTCGCCCAGCCGTGAGAACTGCCGTGCGAGAGTCGCGTGCTGGCGACCCGAGGCCGGCGCGAACAGGATCCCGCGCTCGTGCATCCGGTCGACGAGCGGCCACAGCGCGTCGGGGATCCGCTTGGCGGCGTCGAGCAGGGTGCCGTCCATGTCGCACACGACGAGCCGGATGTCGTGGGGTCCGTCCGGCACGTGGAACGCGTCGGGGTAGGTCATCGTCACTCCTGGTCTGTCGGCGGCCTCCAGCCTAGCCGCGGACGATGCACGGTCGGCGCGGGCCCCCGCGGCGGGGGCCGAACCGGGGCAAGGTGGTCATCGGGGTCCTTGAGGACCAGTAGATTCCTCCACCAAGGGGCGCGGGCGCCCCACCGTTCGGGGGGAACCATGGGAGCACCGGTCATCGGCGTCACGTCGTACGTCGAGCAGTCGAGCACCGGCATCTGGCACGACACGGAGGCCGTGTGGCTGCCCGATGCCTACATCGCGCCCGTGCGGCGTGCCGGCGCGGTCATCGCGGTGCTCCCCGAGCAGGACCCGGCCCTCGCGGCGGACGCCCTCGCCCGCGTCGATGCGCTGTACCTCACGGGCGGCTACGACGTCGACCCGGCCGCGTACGGCGCGGACGCCCACCTCCGCAGCGACGCGCCCCGCGCCGGCCGGGACGCGTGGGAGATCGCTCTCGTCCGCGAGGCGCACGCGCTGGGCATGCCCATCCTCGGGGTGTGCCGCGGCGCCCAGGTGCTCAACGTCGCGCGCGGCGGGACCCTGCATCAGCACGTCCCCGACGTGGTGGGCCACGACGACTACCAGAAGGGCGACGCGATCTTCCGCGAGCTCGGCGTCAGCGTGCTGCCCGACACCCTGCTCGCGAGCCTGCACCCGCTCGAGCGCGACGTGCCGATGTACCACCATCAGGCCATCGACCGCCTCGGCGACGGCCTCGTGGTGTCCGCCCGCTCCGTGCACGGCCTCGTGGAGGCCGTCGAGGACCCGGATCAGGCGTTCTGCCTCGCGCTGCAGTGGCACCCCGAGCACGACGAGCCCTCCGCCGTGTGGGACGCGTTCGTCGCCGCAGCGCGGGTGCGCGTCGCCCGGTGACCGCCGCTAGAGGGCGAGCGCGATCCTCGCGGCCGCGTCGAACTGGGTCTCGCGCTCGTCCGCGGTCATGCTCTCCCCCGTGACCAGGTGGTCCGACACCGTGACGACGGCGAGCGTGCGCACCTTCTCCGCCGCTCCGACGGCGTAGAGCGCGGCCGCCTCCATCTCGACCGCGAGGGTGCCGTGCGCCGTGAGCGCCTCGGTGAGCGCGGGGCGGTCGAGGTAGAAGTGGTCGGAGGTGAACACGGCACCCGCGTGGATCGCGGCGTCGCCGCCCATGCGCTCGGCCTGCTCGACCGCGGCGCGCGCGAGGGAGAAGTCGGCGAGGTGGCTGAACTGGACGCCCGGGATCCGGCTCGCCGTCATGGTCGAGTCGGTGTGGGCCCCGGTGGCGATGATGACGTCGCGCACCGCGACGTCGGTGCTCATGCCGCCGCAGGTGCCCACGCGCACGATCTGCCGCACACCGTACTCGCGCGCGAGCTCGGTCGCGTAGATGGTGATCGACGGCGCGCCCATGCCGGAGGCCATCGCGGTGACCCGCCGCCCCTCCCACGTCCCGGTGAAGCCGAGGATGCCCCGCACGTCCGTGACGAGCTCCGCGTCCTCGAGGTAGTCGGTGGCGATGCGCTCGGCGCGACGGGGGTCGCCCGGCATGATGACGCGGTCCGCGATCTGCCCGCGCTCGGCGCGGATGTGAGGGGTAGGCATGCGGCCACCCTCTCATGGGGTGCGTGGGGGACGGCTCAGCCCGTCTGCTGGAGCGCGAGGAAGTCGTCGACGTCGTCCGCGGTCGGGATCGAGTCCGCCGACCCGGGCCGCTGCACCGCGAGGGCGGCCGCGGCGACCGCGCGGCGCGCCGCCTCCTCCACGGTCATCCGCCTCGCCAGACCCGCGGCGAGCGCCCCGCAGAAGGTGTCGGTGACCGCCGACGCGTCCAGCGCGTGGGCGACGTAGCGCGGCAGGGCACGCACGCCGTCCGCGTCCGCGAGGACGGATCCTCGGAGGCCGCCGAAGACGATGACCGCCGGCACCTTGGCGGCAAGCGCCGCCGCGAGCTCCTCGGGGCTCGCATCCTCCATCCCCGCGAGGGCCGCCGCCTCCTCCTCGTCGGCGACCAGCACGTCGACCAGGTGCAGCATGCCGGCCGCCGAGGCGCCACGGGGCCCCGCGTTGAGGACCACGGTGCCCCCCTCCTCGCGTGCGAGGGACGCCGCCTGCGCGGACCCCATGACGGGGCTCTCGAGCTGCAGCAGCAGCACCCCGGTGTGGCTCACGACGTGGTCGGCGCGGTCGGAGAGCACGTCCAGCGTCGCGTTCGCCCCGGGCAGCTCGATCACGGTGATGTCGCCGTCGTCGTCGACCGCGATGAGGGCCGCGCCGGTCGCCCGCCCCTCGACCTCGTCGACGCAGGCCTCGACGCCCGACTCGGCGAGGCATCGCAGCAGCATCGCGCCGTGGTCGTCGTTGCCCACCGCGCCGACGAAGGTGGTCCGTGCTCCCATCCGCGCGGCCGCGACGGCCTGGTTGAGACCCTTGCCGCCGGGCCCCATCTCGAGGTCGTGAGCGACCTTCACCTCGCCGCGCAGCGGCGGCGCGTCGACGAGCACCCGCAGGTCCGCGTTCGCGCTGCCGAAGACGGTCACTTCGCGGTGCACTGGGCCTCCTGTCGTGGGATCGCGCGCCGTTGCGCGCCCGGGGCAGCCGTCATGAGGACCCTAGGCGCGCGACCGGGGCGGCGCAACGGGACCCGACGGTGCGGGCTAGAGATCGGCCTTCCAGTGGAAGCCGCCCTCGATCGCCTCGCGCATGGCCTGCATCGCGTTGGCGATCGTGGTCTGGTAGATGCGCGACTCGTCCGACTGCGCCGCCGTGGACTTCGTCCGCGCGCTGTGCTCGTGGAAGGCCAGGTACGCGACGATGCGCGCGCGCTCGATCTCGCGGCCCTCGTCGACGCCGCCGGTGTGCTCGCTCATGGCTCCGCATCGTACGCGTGGGCGTCCATCCGGGGCGGGACGGGGATACTGGGGCGCGTGGCCCACCTGCGCTCCGTCCTCTCCCCCGTCCTCCCCGACGCGTCCTCGCCCGCCGTCGCGCTCCTGCTGCACGGCTTCGGCTCGCACGAGCGTGACCTGCCCGGCCTCGCCCGATGGCTGCCGACGGGCCTGCCCTGGGCCTCGCTGCGGGCCCCGCTCGACATGGGCTACGGCGGCGCCGCATGGTTCCCGCTGTCGCCCGACGGCGGCATGGACCAGGCGGCGATCGACGAGGCGACCGACGCCGTGTGGGCGTGGGTCGACGCGCACGTCGCGGACGACGCGCGCATCGTCCCGGTCGGCTTCTCCCAGGGCGGGCTGATGGCGCTCCAGCTGCTGCGCACGCGCCCCGAGCGCGTGCTGGCGCCGGTGGTGCTCGCGGGCTTCGTCCCCGTCGACCCGCAGCCCGCGGACGACGCCCTCGCGGCCTCGCGCCCGGCGGTGTTCTGGGGACGCGGCGACGCGGATCCGGTGATCTGGCCCGACGCGGTCGCCCGTACCCGCGAGTTCCTCGCCCGGCATGCGACGGTCGACGCCCACGTCTATCCGGGGCTCGGCCACTCGATCTGCGAGGAGGAGATGGAGGACGTCCGCGCCTTCCTGGAGGCGCGCCTCCCCGGTTGACGCGCGCCCCCGCCTGGGTTCCGATGGAGGGGACGGGCGCCCGCAGGGCGACGGGGAGGAGCGGCCATGTCACCGCACGCGCACGCACCGGCGGACGAGTGGGCCGATCACGTGGTCGGCTCGGCGATGGCGGCGATGGAGACGCTGGCGATCCACCTGGGCGACCGGCTCGGGTGGTACCGCGCGCTTGCCGAGTCGGGACCCCACACCCCCGCGTCGCTCGCCACGGCCACCGGCACGAACGAGCGGTACGCCCGCGAGTGGCTCGAGCACCAGGCCGCCGCGGGCATGGTGACGGCCACCGACGACGCAGGCATCCGTCGCTTCGCGCTGCCGCCGGGCGCGGCCGAGGCGCTCACCGACGGCAGCTCCCTGGCGTACGCGGCGCCGATCGCGCGCATGGTCGCCGCCGCCGCGACCCAGATGCCGGCGCTGCTCGAGGCGTACCGCGACGGCGGCGGGGTGAGCTGGGCGGACCTGGGCGACGACGCCCGCTGGGCGCAGGCCGAGGTCAACCGGCCGTGGTTCGACACCATGCTCGCGCCCGCGCTCGCGGCCGTGCCCGAGCTCGACGCCATCCTGTCCCGGCCGGGCGCCAGGATCGCCGACATCGCCTGCGGCGCGGGCTGGTCCGCGCTGGCGCTCGCGCGGGCGTACCCGGAGGCGCGGGTCACGGGGGTCGACGTCGATGAGCCCTCCATCGCGCAGGCGCGCTCCAACGCCGCGGCGGCGGGGCTCGCCGACCGGGTCGAGTTCCTCCATGAGGACGCCGGGAGCCTCGAGGGGCCGTACGACGCGGCCTTCGTGCTCGAGGCCTTGCACGACATGCCGCAGCCGGTCGAGGTGCTCGAGGCGATCCGGGGCGCGGTGCGCGAGGACGGCGCCGTCGTGGTGATGGACGAGGCGGTCGCGGAGCAGCCGGCGGGGCCGGGCGACGACGTCGAGCGCCTCATGTACGGCTACAGCATCCTCGTGTGCCTGCCCGACAGCATGTCCGCGACGCCGAGCGCCGCCACGGGTACGGTGATGCGCCCCGCGGTGCTGCGCGGCTACGCGGCCGACGCGGGCTTCGCCGACGTCACGGTCCTGCCGATCGAGGACTTCGCCTTCTTCCGGTTCTACCGGCTCCATCACCCGCGCTGACGGGCGGCGTCGAGGGCGTCGATCAGCCAGCCCGCGCCGCGGGTGGCGGCCACCGGCTCGACGCGCGCGCGCAGCCCGCGGTCGGACGTCGCCACCGTGACCGCGTGCCCCGCCGCGGCGAGCGCGTGCGTCTGCGCGACGATCGCATCGTCCCCCGAGCCGGGCGCGTCGACGACCTCGACGCCCGTGCCGGGCGCGGTGCCGCGGGCCCGTCCCTCGACCACGGCGACGATGCGTGGGAACCACCGCTGCAGCGGCAGGTCCCACTCCCCCGCGTCCATGCCTGCCTGGGCGAGTTCCTCGAGACGTCCGACGAGGCGCGCGGCCGCGCCCGCCCGGTCGCGCCACCAGCCGTCGGGCACCGCGCCGACCACGTTGGCCGCGTCCACGACGAGCGCGGGACGATGCGCGAGCGCCTCCCGGAGCACGGGCCAGGAGGCGGCGAAGCCGGGGTGCAGCTCGCGTCCGGCCACCTCGTCCAGCGCGACCCACGCGAGCTCGAGGCTCTCCTCGTCGCCGGCGACGGGCTCGAACGGCTCGGTCACCTCGGCCACCACGGTCGTGTAGGTCCACACCTCGCGGTCGAGGACGTGCAGCGCGCGGGGCCTCAGCCGACCGGAGGGCGCCCCCGCCTCCTCGGAGGCCTCGCGCAGCGCCGCCGACAGCGGCCCCTCGCCCTGGTGGCGGGCCCCGCCGGGGATGCCCCACGTGCCCCCGTGGTGGCTCCACTCCGCGCGGTGCTGGAGCAGGATGCCCCGCTCGACGTCGTGAGCGAGCAGCCCGGCCGCGCCGAACGCGCCCCAGTACCGCGTGCCGTCGGGCGCGACCGCCCAGTTGTCGCCCGGGTCGCGGTCGGCGCGGAGACGCGGGGGCCGGCTCATGCCGCCTCGCCCCGTGCGCGCGCCGCCGCCTGCCCGACCAGCGCGACGTCGCCCGGGTCCGAGAGCCCCGCGGCGGCGCGGCGCTCCGCGCGGCGGGACGCCTCCCGCAGCACGGCGGCGTCCTCGTCACCGGCGACGTGGAGCAGCCCGCCCAGGACGCGTTGGACCCGCAGCCCCACCTCGACGAGCGCGGCGCCGTCCCTCGCGATGGGCCGCACGCCGTCCTCGACCAGGTCGGCGAGCGCGACCGAGGGCACGTGGACGCGAGCATGCGCGGTCTCGCCGTCCGGCGCGGTGGTGAGGGCCGCGGTGAGGACCCGCTGGATGGCGTTGAGCGCCTCGATCGCGGTGCCCGGGTCGTTGGTCGACGGCGACAGCGCGCGGCTGCCGATCTCGCCGAGCGCGACCATGCCCAGCCGGGGGTCCTGGTCGTACGTGCGGTGACGTTCGACGAGGAACGCCCGTCGCACCGCGCCGCCGTGCTCGTCCTCGCCGCCGCGCTCGACGCGGGCGAGCGCCTCGCCGCGCGCGACCGCCGCGCCGGCCCGCACCAGGACGTGGACGCGCCCGCCGCAGCGCTCGGCCACCGTCGAGAGGGCCTGCAGGTCGATGCGCGTCACGACGCCCGCGACCGCCGCCTCGACCGCCCACGCGGTCGCGGGCACCGGTACGGGCGGCAGCCCGCCGAGGTGCGGGCGCCGGGCCGCCTCGGTCGCGGCGTCGCACGCGGCGCGCTCGACCCGGTCGAGGACGTCGGCCATGCGCCCGAAGCCCACGAGATGCTGGATCCAGCGCAGCAGCGTGATCACCACGAGCGCGATCACCACGAGCGTGCCCGCGTAGAGAACGATGCGCCCGTCCTCGCCGTAGTAGCCGGTCGACAGCGCGGCGATGCCCACGATCGAGTACACGAACGCGCCGAGGAACGTGGCGAGCGCATGCTGCGAGGTCTGATCCTCGACGAGCAGCTGGGTCGCGCGCGGCGTCGACACGGAGGCGGCGGACGCGTAGACGGACACCATCACGGTGAGCGAGAACGTGGTGACCGCGAGCATCGAGGTCGCGAGGATCTGCAGCAGCGTCTGCACGGAGCCCTGCCCGAGATCCACGGGCACCACCGACGTGGGCCACGAACCGGCCGCTCCCGCGAGCAGCGCGACCGCCACCGCGCCGACCGCGAAGGCCGCGAGCCGGAACCACAGGCGCCGCGTGAGACGCACGAAGGCCAGGCGCCACCCGCTCGCGTCCATGGCCCCTCCCTCCGTGTCGCCTCCATCCTGCCTGGCCCGGGGCGCTTCCACCGCCCCACGCGCCGGTGCCAGAATGAACGGATGACCACGCTTCACGACTTCTCCGCGATCGCCCTCGACGGGACCGAGCGGGACCTCGCCGACTACGCGGGCCGGGTCGTGCTCGTCGTCAACACCGCGTCGCGCTGCGGCCTCACTCCGCAGCTCGAGGGTCTCGAGGCGCTCCACCGCGAGCTCGGCGGGGACGGACTCGTCATCCTCGGGTTCCCCTGCAACCAGTTCGCGCGGCAGGAGCCGGGCACGTCGGAGGAGATCGGCGCGTTCTGCCGCGCGAGCTACGGGGTGTCGTTCCCGATGTTCGCGCGGATCGACGTCAACGGGCGCGCCGCGCACCCGCTGTACCGGTGGCTCACGCGGGAGACGCGGGGCCTCACCGGCGGGCGCATCAAGTGGAACTTCACCAAGTTCCTCGTGGGTGCGGACGGCCGGGTGGTCCGGCGCTACGCGCCCACGACGGAGCCGTCCGCCATCGCGGCGGACATCCGGGCGGCGCTGGCCGCCCTGCCGGCTCAGCCGAAGTAGCGGCCCGGCCGGTGGTTGATCGCCACCACGAGGTTGAGGAGCACGCCGCCGACGATCGAGCACAGCAGGATCCACGGCTCGACCAGGGCGACCGAGGCGGCGATGACGCACAGGTCGAGCGCGAGCTGGACGTAGCCCGCCCGCCAGCCGCGGGACTTCTGGAGGTACTGCGCGAGGATGCCGAAGCCGCCCGCGCTCGCTCCGTGGCGGAACAGCACGATCATGCCGGTGCCGACCGCGAGGCCCGCGAAGATCGCGGCGTACATGGGGTCGAGCGAGGTCACGTCGATGAACTCCGGGTGGAGGCCCACGCCGACCGAGATGAGCGCGACGGCCGTGAGGGTCTTCGCGGTGAAGGCCCAGCCCATGCGCCGCACGGCGAGCCAGTAGAACGGCACGTTGACGAGGAAGTACACGAGGCCGAGCTGCCAGCCGGACACGTAGCTCGTGAGGAACGCGACGCCCGCGAGGCCGCCGGTGACGCCGTCGATGGCGTTGAGCAGGTACATGCCCCAGGACATGAGGAACGAGCCGATGAGCAGCGCGAGCGCGTCCTCCCAGAGGGCGTGCTTCTTGATCTCGACGGGCGGCTCGATGACGGTCACGGGGGTCCTCCGGTGATGCGCGGGCGTGCGTGTCGCCCCGGTGGGGGCGTGCTGCGGCCGGGATCAGGCGCCGGGACGCGCCGCGACCCGGTCGTCGTCGGCCGCCAAGGAGGGTATCGCATCGTCCGCCGGGACCCGGGTGACCGCCCAGCCCGCCACCGCCGCGAGCACGCCGGGCACGCACAGCGCGAGCCCCACCCAGGTGGGGGCGAGATAGCCCCAGCCGGCGGCGATGACGGCGCCGCCGAGGAAGGCGCCGAGGCTGTTGCCGAGGTTGAGAGCGGAGTGGTTGACGGCCGCGGCGATGGTCTGGCTGTCGCCGGCCACGTCCATCAGCCGCGTCTGGATCGCGGGCGAGATCGCGGCGGCCGAGGCGCCCACGGCGAACAGCCCGACCAGGAGCCCGGGCACCGTGCCGGCGCCGAGCGCGAGCGCCAGCAGCGATGCCGCGAACGCGGCGAAGAGCTGGAAGACGGACCGCATCGCGCCGCGGTCGGCCATGCGCCCGCCGACGACGTTGCCGACCGTCATGCCAAGGCCGAGCACGATGAGCGCGAGCGGCACGAAGCCCTCCCCCGTCCCGGTGACCTCCGTCGCGAGCGGGGAAACGTAGGAGTACACGGCGAAGAAGCCGCCGAAGCCGAGCGCGCCCGTCGCGAGGGCGAACCAGACCGCGGGCCGGGCGAAGGCCGACAGCTCGCGGCGCATGGTCGCGCGCGGGTCGCCGGGCGCGCCGGGCACGAGCACCGCGATCGCGGCCGTGGTGAGCGCGAAGATCGCGGCGACCCCGAGGTAGGCGACGCGCCACCCGGACTGCTGGCCCACCCACGTGATGGCGGGCACGCCCACGACGTTCGCGATCGTGAGCCCGGAGAGCACGAAGGCGACCGCGCGGCCCCGCCTGCCGGGCCCCATGAGGTCGGCTGCGGCGAGCGCGGCGACGCCGAAGTACGCGCCATGCGGCAGGCCCGCGAGCACGCGCGCCGCGACCACCGTCTCGAAGGTGGGCGCGAGCGCGGAGGCGACCGTGCCGAGCGTGAAGGCCGCGGCGAGCGCCGTCAGCAGCGCCTTGCGGGGGAAGCGGGCGGCCACCGCCGCGATCGTCGGCGCGCCCACGACGACGCCGATCGCATAGGCGGAGATGACGATGCCGGCGCGAGCGATCGCGGCGTCCGGGTCCTGCGCGTAGAGGCTCGGCAGCAGGTCGCGCGCGATGTCCGGCAGGAGGCCCATCGCGACGAACTCGGTGGTGCCGATGCCGAAGCCGCCGAGCGCGAGCGCGAGGAGGGCCAGGCGCGTGCGCGCGGGGCTGAGCGAGGTCATGAAGGCGCCGATCTGTGACGAGGGTGGTTCCGCTCGTCGTCGAGCGCGCGGTCCTCAGTCAACCACGCGGCCCCCGCCGCGATTCCCTGGATCCGGGGGCGTCAGTCCTCGAGGAGAGCCGCCGCCAGCCAGCCACGCGGGATGCCGAGCCCCTCGACCAGCGCCAGCGCGTGCGGCCGCAGCTCACGGCACAGCGCGTCGATCTGGTCGCCGATCGCCTTGGACCGGGCAGCGGTGACCCGGTTGTGCTCGAGGAACCAGGCGCGGTCGCCCGCGATGCTCGACAGCGCGTAGAGGCTGCACACCCGCTCGAGCACCTCGCGCGCCTCGGCGTCCTCGCACGCGTCGACCAGCTTCACCAGCGCCGCCAGCGTGACGCGCTCCATGTGCGCCCGCGCGACGAACTGCACGTGGGGTCCGAGCCGGTTGAAGGCCTCGAACTGGTCGCCGCCGGACTTGGAGGCGGCGCGCATGCGGCGCGCGAGCGACTCCAGCGAGTGGCGCTCGCGGTCCTCGAACATCATCGCGTGCCAGCCGCGGTCCACGAGGGTGGTCTCCTCGGGCCGGCGCCGCGCGGTCGAGGCGAGACGGTCGAGCATGAGCCCCGCCGCCGTGCGCTCCATCACCATCTCCCCCACGGCGCGCGTGGTGGCCTGCACCACGCCCGAGCGGTCGAGCGCGCTCCACGCGTGCCGGTAGTCGGTGAGCAGCGCCTTCGCGACGAGCTGCATGAGCACGGTGTTGTCGCCCTCGAACGTGGCGAAGATGTCGACGTCGCCTCGCAGCGCGGTGAGCTCGTTCTCGCTGAGGTAGCCGGCGCCGCCGCACGCCTCGCGCGCCTCCTGCACCGCGCGGTTGGCGAACCACGTCTGCATGGCCTTCATGCCGGCGGCGAAGGTCTCGAGCTCGCGCTGGTCGCGCTCGGTGCTCTCGTCCTCGCCCTGGACGTGCACGAGCGCGCCGATGAGCTCGTTCTGCGCGGCGCCGAAGGCGTACGCGCGGGCGACCAGCGGCAGCAGGCGCCGCTGATGCACCACGTAGTCGAGCAGCAGCACGCCGTCGGGGCGGCCGGGCGCGGGGAACTGCCGGCGGCGCAGCGCGTGCCGGGTCGCGATGGACAGGGCGCGTCGTGCGGCCATGGAGCCGCCCCCGCCGACGCACACCCGGCCCCGCACCAGCGTGCCGAGCATCGTGAAGAAGCGCCGGTTGGGGTCCGCGATCGCGGAGCGGTACGCCCCGTCCTCGCCCACGCCGCCGTAGCGGTCGAGCAGCATGCGCCGCGGCACGCGCACGCGGTCGAAGCGCAGCGTGCCGTTGTCGATGCCGAGCAGGCCGCCCTTGTGCCCGTGGTCGCCCACGGTGACCCCCGGCAGCACGCGCCCGGCCTCGTCGCGGATCGGCACGAGGACGGTGTGGACGCCGTGACTCTCCCCCGCCACGACGAGCTGGCCGAAGACCGCCGCCATGCGCCCGTCGCGGGCGGCGTTGCCGATGTAGGCCTTCGTCGATGCGGCCGTGGGAGAGTGCACCTCGAGCTCGTCCGTCGCCGGTACGTACGTCAGGGTCGTCTCGAGGCTCGCGACGTCCGAGCCGTGGCCCAGCTCGGTCATGGCGAAGCACCCCAGCAGCTCCATCGACGTGACGCCGGGCAGGAACGTGTCGTGGTGCCACGCGGTGCCGAGGTTCGCGATCGCGCCCCCGAAGAGGCCGAACTGCACGCCCGACTTGATGGTGACCGACAGGTCCGTCTTCGCGAGGGTCTCGAACGTGAGCACGGCCTCGAGCGGGTCGGCGTGCCCGCCCGCGCGCTCCGGGACCCCGGCCGAGCCGAAGCCCGCCTCGTCCAGCGCCCGCAGCCGCGCGAGCGTCCAGTCCCGGGACTCCTCGACTCCCAGCCCGACGGGCCGCAGCGACCCCTCCGCCGGGTACGTCGCGCGGTTGACCGCGCGCTCGGCGGCGTAGGGCCCGTCGAGCGCGGTGCGCAGCGCGGCGCCCAGCGTCGTGAGGCGCTCGTGCGCGAGCGGGGCCGGGGTCTCGTCGGTCAACGTCATTGTTGCTCCTTACGGGTCGGGGTGGGTCAGGTGGCGATCGCGCCCTTGAATCCGGGCGTGAAGACTGCGGTGATGTGCGTGACGACCTCGGCGCGCGGCGGCCGCGGCTCGGTGAGCATCCACTGGTCGGCGGCGGCACGGATGAAGCCCACCAGGCCGTGGCCCCAGATCGGGGCGGACGAGGCGTCGAGCCCCGACAGCACCAGACGCTCGGCGATCGCGGCCGAGACATGCCGGCCCATGATGTCCGGCAGCGCACCGGCGGGATCCGAGTCCGGCGAGCCTTGTGCGGCGGGGGCTGCGAGCACGAAGCGGTAGATGTGGGGGTCGTGCTCGACGAGGCCCAGGTACGCGTCCGCGAGGTCGCCGGCCATCCGGCCGAGGTCGGCCGCATCGGTCACCTCGAGCGCCGCCATGAGGCCCGAGTGGATGTAGTCGTGCACCGCCTCCACGATCGCCGCGTAGAGGCCCGCGCGGTCGCCGAAGTGCCGGTAGATCACGGTCTTCGACGTCCCGGCCCGCGCGGCGATGTCCTCCATCGCGACGCCGGGGCCGTGCACGCGGATGGCGCGCAGGGCGTGGGAGACCAGCTCGCGGCGCCTGTCGACGCGATGCTGCTCCCAGCGGGTGTCCCTGCCATCGGTGGCCATGACCCCACCATAACCAGTACTCGCGGTATCTGCTACCGTCGGTATCGGTTAGTCACCGAGAGGCATCGGAGGAGCTATGCACCACAAGGTCGTGGTCGTCGGTGGGAACAGGATCCCGTTCGCGAAGGCGGGAGGCCCGTACGCGCGGGCGTCCAACCATGACATGCTCACGGCGGCGCTGGACGGGCTCGTGGCCCGGACCGGCCTCGCGGGCGAGCGCATCGGGGAGGTCGCGGGAGGTGCGGTCCTCAAGCACCCGAACGACTTCAACCTCACGCGCGAGGCCGTGCTGAGCTCGGCGCTCGCGCCCGAGACGCCGGCATGCGACCTCCAGCAGGCCTGCGCCACGGGCCTCGAGACCACGATGTACATCGCGAACAAGATCGCCCTCGGCCAGCTCACCCACGGCATCGCCGCGGGCGTCGACTCCGCCTCGGACGCGCCGATCAGCGTGAGCGACCCGCTGCGACGCATCCTGCTCCAGGCCTCCCGCGCCCGCTCCGCGAAGGAGCGCCTCGCCGCCTTCGCCAAGGTGCGCCCCGGCCACCTCGCCCCCGCCGCCCCCCGCGTCGCGGAACCGCGGACCGGGCTGTCGATGGGCGAGCACCAGGCCGTCACGACCATCCGCTGGGAGATCGATCGCCAGGCGCAGGACGAGCTCGCCGCTGCCAGCCACCACCGCCTCGCGGAGGCCTGGGAGCGCGGCTTCTTCGACGACCTCGTCACGCCGTACCAGGGCGTCACCCGTGACGCGGTGCTGCGCCCCGACACCAGCGTCGAGCGGCTCGGCACGCTCAGGCCCGCGTTCGGCGGACCCGACGGCACGATGACGGCCGGCAACTCGACGCCGCTGTCGGACGGCGCCGCCGCGGTGCTGCTGGCGACCGAGGAGTGGGCCGTCGCGCACCATCTCACACCGTGGGCGCGCATCGTCGATGCCGAGGTCGCCGCCGTCGACCACCCGGGCGGAGCCGACCTGCTGCTCGCGCCCGTCGGCGCCACCGGGCGGCTGCTCGCCCGCCAGGGCCTCACCGTGGACGACATCGACCTCTTCGAGATCCACGAGGCCTTCGCGTCGACCGTGCTGGCGACGCTCAAGGCGTGGCAGGACGAGGACTACTGCCGGTCGCTCGGGCTCGACGGGCCCATCGGCGCGATCGACCGCGACCGCCTCAACATCGCCGGCTCGTCGCTTGCGGCGGGCCACCCGTTCGCCGCCACCGGCGCCCGCATCGTACCCACGCTCGCGAAGCTCCTGCACGAGCGCGGCCCGGGCACGCGCGGCCTCATCTCGGTCTGCGCCGCCGGCGGCCAGGGCGTCGTCGCGATCCTGGAGGCGGTGTGATGAGCGCGCTCGAGAAGGCCTACTACTCCCCCGTCGGTCGCAGGGTCGCCGCCAAGGCGGGCCTCGCCGAGCCGCCGCGCCTGCGCCGGGGCCGCGAGTTCCCCCACGGACCCCTGGTGCTCGCCGCGCTCGGCCCGTCGACGCTCGTCGCTGATGTGCTGAGCCTCCTCGGGCGCCCGCACGAGGCGCCCGTGATCGACACGGGCGACGACGCACCGGGATACGGCGACCGCATCGGCGCCCTCGTGGTCGACGCCACCGACGTGCGCACCGTCGCCGAGCTCGAGCCGCTGCGCGCCGTGCTCAGGCCCGCCGTGCGCGGCATCGAACGCTCGGGGCGCATCGTCGTCGTCACGCGTCCCGCCACCGGCCAGGACTGGGAGGCCGATGCCGTCGCCCGCGCCCTCGACGGCATCAACCGCACGGTCGCGAAGGAGCTCAGGGGCGGCGCGACCGCGACCCTGATCTACGCGCACGAGGGCGTCGAGGCGGGCGATCTCGTCTCGACGCTCGGCTTCGTGCTCCAGGGCCGCTCGGCCTTCGTCGACGGGCAGACGTGGCACGTGCGCCCCGCCGGCGCCGCCACTACGCGCCTGGAGGAGCGCCCGCTCGAGGGCCGCGTCTGCGTGGTCACCGGTGCGGCGCGCGGCATCGGCGCGGCGATCGCGCGGACGCTCGCCCGGGACGGCGCCTCCGTGGTCGCGGTCGACATCCCTGCGGCCGGCGAGTCGCTCGCGGCGGTCGCCAACGAGATCGGCGGCACCGCGCTCCAGCTCGACATCACCGCGGACGATGCGGGCGCACGGATCGCCGAGCACGTCGCCGCGCGCGGCACCCGCATCCACGCGATGGTCCACAACGCGGGCATCACGCGCGACAAGATGCTCGTCAACACGGACGCCGCCCGCTGGGCCTCCGTGCTCGATGTCAACCTCGCCGCGGAGATGCGGATCAACGCGGTGCTCCTCGACCCCGCCACGGACGGCGGCATGGCCGACGACGGCCGCATCGTCGGCGTGGCCTCCACCTCGGGCCTCGCCGGCAACAAGGGCCAGACCAACTACGCCGCGTCCAAGGCCGGCGTCGCGGGGCTGGTCGCGGCGATGGCCCCCGACCTCGCCGATCGCGGCATCACCGCCAACGCGGTCGCCCCCGGCTTCATCGAGACCGAGATGACCGCGCGCATCCCCTTCGTGCAGCGCGAGATCTTCCGCCGCGTCAACAGCCTCAACCAGGGCGGGCAACCCGTCGACGTCGCCGAGACCATCGGCTACCTCGTCGACCCCGCGTCCCAGGGCGTGACCGGCCAGGTGGTGCGGGTGTGCGGCCAGAACATGGTGGGCGCCTGATGGGCCGCGACGTCGAGACCCTCGAGGCGCTGCCCGCGATGGGGGCCGCATTCGCGCGGGCGCTCGTGCCGAGCCGCTCGACCGAGGCGAGGATCCCGGCGCACGCGGTGCGCGTCGACGGCGTGGTGCAGGACCGCGACCGCCTCGCCGCCTACTCGCGCGTGTGCGGCTTCACGCTCCGCGACTCCGTGCCGGCGACGTGGATCCACGTCCTCACCTTCCCGCTGCACGTCGCGCTGCTGGGCGACCGTCGCTCGTCCGTGCGCCTCGTGGGTGCGGTCCACGCCACGAACACCATGACCATGCACCGTGCGGTGGACGCCGGCGCACGCCTCGCGCTGCAGGTCCATGCCGACCACCTGCGCCCGCACGCGCGCGGCGCGATGCTCGACCTCGTCGGGCGCGCCAAGGTCGACGGCGAGACGGTGTGGGAGGGAGTGAGCACGTACCTCGCGACCGGCATGACGGCGCCCGGGGAGCCCGCCCCCGTCGAGCGGGACCCGTGGGAGCCCGTCGCCCCCATCGCCCGCTGGCGGCTCCCCGCGGACCTGGGGCGCAGCTACCGGCGCGTGTCGCAGGACCCCAACCTCATCCACACGAGCCGGGTCGCGGCGCGCGCCTTCGGCTTCGCGCGCCCCATCATCCACGGCATGTGGACGCACGCGCGGGCGCTCGCGGCGGTGGAGGGACGGCTGCCGGAGGCGCACCGCGCCGAGGCCGCCTTCCTCAAGCCCATCCTCCTGCCCGCTACCGTGGGCCTTGCGGTATCCCCCAACGTTGAGGGCCTCCGCTTGGCGGTGACCACCAAGGACGGTGCGAAACCCCACGTATTGCTGGATGTCGGTGCTGCGCGCTGATTGGCGCGGGCGCAGCTCCAGGCACCACAATGCAGCCCAGCCCTATCCACCCATCGACGAGGATGACCTCCCCCATGCCATCTGAGATCCCCCCGGCCTACGACCCCGTCAACGGCGACGAGCGTCCCTGGTACCGCTACTACGGCCCGGGCGTCCCCCACGCGATCGACCCCGCTCCCGAGGGCTCGCTCGGCGAGATGGTCGCGGAGGCGGCCCGCAACCACGGCGACCGGGTCGCGTTCTCCAACCTCGGCGGCACCCTCTCGTTCCGCGACGTGGACCGTCTCGCGACGCGCTTCGCGGCCTTCCTCCAGCACGACCTCGGCCTGGTCAAGGGCGACCGCATCGTCATCCAGATGCCGAACCTGCTCCAGTACCCGGTCGCCCTGTACGGCGCCCTGCGCGCGGGCCTCATCGTGGTCAACGCGAACCCGCTCTACACCGCGCGGGAGATGGAGGGCGTGTTCCGCGACGCCGAGCCGAAGGCCATCGTGGTCCTCGCTAACTTCGCGGACAAGGTCGCGGAGATCCTCGCCGACACGACCATCGAGCACGTGATCGTCACGCAGGTGGCGGACATGCTGCCCCAGCCCAAGCGCGCGATCGTCAACTTCGTCGCCGCCAAGGTGAAGAAGATGGTGCCCGCGTACGACCTGCCCCGGGCGATCCCCTTCACCAAGGCGATGGCGGCCGGCGCGCACGAGCGTCTCGCCGACCCGGGCCTCACGCACGACGACGTCGCGTTCCTCCAGTACACCGGCGGCACCACCGGCGGCGGGGCGAAGGCCGCGGTCCTCACGCACGGCAACCTCCTGGCCAACCAGGACCAGTTCATGGCGCAGATCCGCAACACGCTCGGCGAGGAGCGCCAGTCGGTGATCATCGCCGCGCTGCCGCTGTACCACGTGTTCTCCCTTACGGTGAACTGCATCGGGTTCTTCCGCTTCGGCGCGCACAACGTGCTCATCACCAACCCGCGCGACCTCGGCGGCTTCGTCAAGACGCTCGACGCGTCCCAGCCGGACGGTCTCATCCTCGTGAGCACCCTCGCCGGCGCGCTGCTCGACGCCGAGGGCTTCGCGGACATCGACTTCGACCGCCTCAAGCTCACGGTCGGCGGCGGCATGGCCGTGCGCTCGTCGGTCTCGGACCGCTGGAAGGCCGTCACGGGCCACGACATCACCGAGGGCTACGGGCTCACCGAGGCCTCGCCCGTGGTGAGCGTCAACCCCACGCACGTGCCCCCGCGCATCGGCACCATCGGCGTGCCGCTGCCGAGCACGGACGTGCGCATCGTCGACGACGAGGCCAAGCCGCTGCCGCTGGGCGAGCGCGGCGAGCTCGCCGTCCGCGGCCCGCAGGTCATGCGCGGCTACTGGAAGAACGAGGACGAGACGCGTCGCGTGCTGACCGAGGACGGCTGGCTGCTCACCGGCGACGTCGCGATCGAGGACGAGGACGGCTTCTTCCGCATCGTCGACCGCAAGAAGGAGATCATCGTCTGCGGCGGCTTCAACGTGTACCCCGGCGAGATCGAGGACGCGGCGATGCTGCACCCCGGCGTGGTCGAGGCGGGCGCGATCCCGATCCCGAACGAGCACTCGGGCGAGGTGCCCAAGCTCTTCGTGGTGCGTCGCGACGAGTCGCTGACCGAGCACGACCTCCGCGTGTTCCTCAAGGAGCGCCTCACGGGCTACAAGCGTCCGCGCGAGATCGAGTTCATCGACGCGCTGCCCAAGAACAACGTGGGCAAGGTGCTGCGCCGCGAGCTGCGCGAGCTCGAGGCCTCGCGCGCCGAGTGAGCCCATCCGTGGGAGCATCGCTGGCGTGACCGCGCCCGCCTCCGCACTCCTCGCCTCGGCGGTGGACGATGCGCGACGCGGGCCGGCCGGCCGCGTCACCGCGGTCTACCCGGCCCTGGCAGCGGTCGATCCCGCGTTGCTGGCCGCCGCCGTGCGTCCCGTCGCAGGGGCGCCGACGGCTGCCGGCCACGCCGACGCGAGGTTCATCCTCATGTCGGTGGCGAAGCCCTTCGTGCTGGCGCTCGCGGTCGACGCGCTGGGGGCCGAGCGGGTGCTGGCGCTCACCGGGATGCGGGAGACGGGACGCGCGTTCAACGACCCGGCCGCCATCACCGACGCGCCCGACGGCAGGACCAACCCCATGGTCAACCCGGGCGCGATCACGGCGTCGAGCCTGCTCGGGGGCGGCGACGTGCGCGCGGGCGAGGCCGCGATCCGGGAAGGGCTATCGGCCTTCGCGGGTCGTGCGCTCGCCGCGGACGCGGTGATGGTCGATGCGATCCACGCCACCAACGAGCGCAACCGGGTGCTCGCGGGCCTGCTCGCCGAGCACTCCCTGCTCGGCTGCGACCTCGAGGACGCGCTTCACCTGTACACGTACCAGTCGTGCCTGGGCCTCACGGTGCGGGAGCTCGCGCGCATGGGCGCCGTGCTCGCCCACGGCGGGCTCGACCCCGTCTCCGGCGCGCGGGTCGTGTCCGAGGAGGCGGCCGCGATCGCGCTCGAGGCGATGGCGCTCGCCGGGCTGTACGAGGCGACCGCGTCCTGGAGGGCGGAGGTCGGTCTGCCG
This sequence comes from Demequina litoralis, assembly GCF_030418455.1. Lineage (GTDB taxonomy): Bacteria > Actinomycetota > Actinomycetes > Actinomycetales > Demequinaceae > Demequina > Demequina litoralis. The sequence continues at coordinate 187,522 of NZ_JAUHPW010000001.1, read as the reverse complement.
GCCAAGAGCGGCATCGCCGGCGGGCTCGTGATGGTCGCGCCGGGCGCGGGCGCCCTCGCCGCCTACTCCCCCGGCCTCGACCCGACCGGCAACCCCCTGCGCGCGCAAAGGATCGCGAGGACCCTTGCCCCAGCGCTGCTCTCCTGATTCCCCATGAAGAAGGTGACGCATGTGGCGCAGGTGACTTCAGGTGTCGGCAGTCACTCCTGTCACCTTTGTCATGGGGAGTCGAGGGGGAGGCCCAGCATCGACTCGAGGGCCCGCATCAGCAGGGGCGCGTGGTCGGCGCGATCTCGCCAGTCGGCGAGGCCATGGGCGTTGACGCCGTCGATCATGCCCAGCAGGACCCGCGCGACAGGGGCAGGGTCGGGGGCTCCGGCCTCACGGAGCCGCTCCTCGAGCAGCCCCTGCCAGGCGTCCATCTCCGCGCGCACGGCGCGCGCGAGCTCCGCATTGCCGGGCGCCGCCGCCCAGGCCTGCACCCACACGAGGGTGACCGCGTCGCGGCTGCCGTCGGTGAGGGTGCGCACCACCGCCGCGACGCCTTCCACCCGGGCCACCTCGGCGCGCTCCTCCCCGGAGATGCGGGCGAACACCTCGGCCACCAGCGCGTCCATGCCATCCACGTAGTGGGCGACCAGGCCCGACGCGACGCCGGCGCGCTCCCCCACGCGGCGCAGCGTAAGCGCGGCGAGGCCCTCGGAGAGCGCGAGCTCGGTGGCGGCGGTGAGGATCGCGGCGCGTCGCTCGGGTCCGGCGAGGCGCTGCGCGGCTGCGGGGGTCGTTGACGGCATGGGGACGATTCTGTAGGTTCGGGCCCAGTTGATCAACCGATCAACTGCGGTCGCGGGGCCACCCGCGGGGACGGGAGCGCCCGTGATCGACGTCGTCGAGGCCACCATCGCCGAGCTGCGTGCCGCGCTCGAGTCGGGACGGACCACCGCGGTCGAGCTCGTCCGGGCATACGCCGCGCGCGCGGCGGCGTACGACGCGCCGGGCACGGCGACCGCACTCAACGCCATCGTCGTGACCAACCCCGACGCGCTCGCCGAGGCCGAGGCCTCCGACGCACGCCGGGCCGCCGGCGCCGCTCGGGGCCCGCTCGACGGGATCCCCTACACCGCCAAGGACTCGTACCTGGTCGAGGGCCTCACCGCGGCCGCCGGCAGCGCGGCCTTCAAGGACCTGGTGGCACAGCACGACGCGTTCACGATCGCGCGCCTGCGCGCGGCCGGCGCGATCTGCCTGGGCCTCACGAACATGCCGCCCATGGCGAACGGCGGGATGCAGCGCGGCGTGTACGGCCGCGCCGAGAGCCCCTACCACGCCGACTTCCTCACCGCCCCGTTCGCCTCGGGCTCGTCGAACGGATCCGGCACGGCGACCGCGGCGAGCCTGTGCGCCTTCGGCCTCGGCGAGGAGACCTGGTCGAGCGGCCGCGGGCCCGCGTCCCACAACGCGCTCTGCGCGTACACGCCGTCCCGTGGCGTGATCTCCGTGCGGGGGAACTGGCCGCTCGTGCCGACGATGGACGTGGTGGTCCCCCACACCCGCACCATGGCAGACCTCCTCGAGGTGCTCGATGTGATCGTCGCCGACGACGCCGAGACCCGCGGCGACCTGTGGCGCGCGCAGCCCTGGGTCGCGCTGCCGCGCGCCTCCGCGGTCCGGCCCGACTCGTACCCCGCGCTCGCGGACGAGGCCTCCCTCACCGGGGTCGTGCTCGGCATCCCCCGCATGTACGTCAACGCCGACGCGGAGGCGGGCACCGCATCGTCCCCCGGCATCGGCGGCCCGACGGGAACCCGCATCGACACCCATCCCGACGTGATCGCGCTGTGGGAGCGCGCCCGCGCGGACCTCCAGGCGGCCGGGGCCACCGTCATCGAGGTCGACCTGCCGATGGTGTCGCGCTACGAGGGCGACCGGCCCGGCGCGCCGACGATCAAGGACCGGCCCGAGCTGCCCGCCGGGTTCCTCGCCAGGGAGATCGTGGACCTCTCCGCGTGGGCCTGGGACGACTTCCTGTCGGCGAACGACGACACCGCGCTGCGCACGCTCGCGGACGTCGACGGCGCACGGATCTTCCCCCACCCCGAGGGCGCCCTCCCCGACCGCTACACGGGCTTCGACGACGACATCGCGGACTACCCCGCGTGGGTGCGCGCCCACCCGGGAACGCGCCTCGAGGACATCCCGACGCTCGCCGAGGGCCTCGCGGGGCTCGAGGCGATCCGGAAGGCGGACCTCGAGGACTGGATGGACCGCCACGGGCTCGACGCGCTGGTGTTCCCCGCCGTCGCGGACGTCGCGCGCGCGGACATGGACGTCGATCCCGTCTCCGCCGACGAGGGATGGCGCAACGGCGTGTGGATCGCCAACGGCAACCTCGCCATCCGCCACCTGGGCGTTCCCACCGTCACGGTCCCCATGGGCACGATGCGCGGCACCGGCATGCCGGTGGGCCTCACCTTCGCGGGCCGGGCGTACGACGACAGCGCGCTGCTGCGGCTCGGCACCGCCTTCGAGGCGGTCGGCCCCCGACGCGTCGCGCCACCCCGCACCCCCCGACTTCCCGCCACCGAGGAGACCCCATGAGCCGCCGCATGCCCGCCGAGTGGGAGCCCCACACCCGCACCTGGATGGCCTGGCCCAGCACGGGCTACACGCTGGGCGACACGGCTGACCTGGCCGAGGAGGCACGGCGCACGTGGGCCGCCGTCGCGAACGCCGTGATCGCGCGCGAGCCCCTCACGATGCTCGTCGGCCCGGAGGCCGTCGGCGCGGCGCGCGCGCACCTCGATCCGCGCATCGTGCTGCTGGAGGCGCCGCTGGACGACGCGTGGTTCCGCGACATCGGGCCCACCTTCATCGATGACGCGGGCGAGCTCGCCGGCGTCGACTGGGTCTTCAACGGCTGGGGCGCGCAGGACTGGGCCACCTGGGACAGGGACGCGCTGGCCGCGCGCGCCGCCCTGGCATCGGCGGACGTGCCGCGCATCGGCAGCGCCATGGTGAACGAGGGCGGGGGCATCCATACCGACGGCCGCGGCACCTTCCTCGTCACCGAGACCGTGCAGCTCGATCCGGGCCGCAACCCCGGCTGGACGCGTGCCCGGGTGGAGGACGAGCTCGAGCGCACCCTTGGCGCGCGCAAGGTGATCTGGCTTCCGCGCGGCCTCACCCGCGACTCGGAGCGCTACGGCACTCGCGGCCACGTGGACATCGTCGCGTGCTTCACCCCCGGTGGCCAGGTGCTGGTGCACGACCAGCGCGACCCGGCGCACCCGGATCACGTGGTCTCCGCGCAGGTGCGCGAGGTGCTGGCGGCCGCGACGGATGCCGACGGCGGCCCGTTGGACCTCGTCGCGATCCCGGCGCCGGCGACGCTGCGCGACGACGAGGGCTGGGTCGACTGGTCCTACGTCAACCACTACGTCCTCAACGGCGCAGTCGTCGCGTGCGTGTTCGACGATCCGCACGACGCCGCGGCGCTCGAGGTCCTGGCGGCCGCCTACCCGGGCCGCGAGATCGTGCCGGTGGACGCACGCCCGATCTTCGACCGCGGAGGCGGCATCCACTGCATCACGCAGCAGCAGCCGGCGATCAGGGCCTGACGAGCCCGCTCCCACCCCATCCGCTGCCCCGCCTGCACGCCTTCCCGACGCTCGCCGATTTCATGCACGAAGCGCGCCCGGGGGCGCCTCGGCGGCGCCGCCGAGCGGCGCCCTCGGGATGCCCGCTCGCGAACGTCCTGCTAGATGGCGCCTATCGCTCTCCGGGTGGGCTCGCAGGTCCCGTGGCGCGGTCGCGCGCGCCGAAGGTGCATGAAAACGGCGAGCACGCGGACGGGACACCCCGCCTAGGATGCCGCGGCGCCTCGCCACGGCACGGCCGCGCCGGCGGCGAGCGACGCCGGCACGTCGAGCACGCGCTGGTTGCGGCTGCCCCGGAACGCGAGGGTGAGGTCGCGCCGCGCGAGGTCGAACGGGCCGTCGACGAGCACGTCGATCTCCTCGAGCAGGGCCCGCTTGTCGTCGCTCTCGGCGAGCAGCTGCTCGAGCGTGTAGCCGGTCCAGCACCACACGTCCTTGCCCGGCAGCTCGGCCCGCATGCGGCGCACCAGGGACAGGCACGTGCCGGTGTTGAGGAACGGCTCGCCGCCCACCAGGGACAGGCCCTGCACCGCGGGATGCGCGAGGTCGGCGAGGATGCGCTGCTCCATCTCCAGCGTGTACGGCTCGCCGCACCGGAAGCTCCACGCGTCCTCGTTGAAGCAGCCCTCGCACTGGAACAGGCAGCCCGACACATACAGCGAGCACCGCACGCCCTCGCCGTCGACGAAGACGAACGGCTTGTAGTCGGCGACGTGGCCCTGGCTGACCCGGGAGGCCAGCCAGGACTCGCGCACGGGCGTCCGATGCATCGTCAGCCCTGCTCGGTGCGCGCGATCCGGTCGCACGGGTCGAGCGCCGACAGCGGCACCCGGACGTCGTCGTCCATGTGCTTGACCCGCGAGGAGATCTCCTGGTGGCGCCCGTGCACCATGGGCCGCTGCTGCGGGTTGCCCAGGTAGCCGCACGTGCGCTTGACGACGTCGCACGTGCGCGGGTCGTCGTTGCCGCACGCCGGGCACGAGAAGCCACGCGCGGTGGGGTCGAAGTCCCCCGCGTAGCCGCACGCGAAGCAGCGGTCGATCGGGGTGTTGGTGCCGAGGTAGCCCACCCGGTCGTACGCGTAGTCCCACACCGCCTCGAGCGCCTTGGGATTCTGCTGGAGCACCGGGTACTCGCAGTAGTGGATGAAGCCGCCCGAGGTGAGGGGGGCGTACTCCGCCTCGAAGTCGAGCTTCTCGAACGGCGTGGGGTTCTTGCGCACGTCGTAGTGGAAGCTGTTGGTGTAGTAGTCCTTGTCGGTGATGTCCGCCACCGAGCCGAAGCGCTCCTTGTCGAGCCGGCAGAAGCGGTCCGTGAGGCTCTCCGAGGGCGTCGAGTAGACGCTGAAGTGGTAGCCCGACGCCTCCTTCCACGCCGCGGCACGCTCCCGCAGCGTCCGCAGCACGCGGACCGTCAGCTCCTTGGCCTCGGGGTCGGACTCCCACTCGCCGCCGTAGAACGCCGTCGCCACCTCGTAGAGCCCGATGTACCCGAGCGACACCGTCGCGCGGCCGTCGCGGAACAGCGTGTCGACCTCCTCCGCGGGCGCGAGCCGCTTGCCGAAGGCGCCGTGCACGTACAGGATCGGCGCGTTGCCCGGCACCGCCTCCTTGCACCGCTCGATGCGGTAGCTCAGCGCATCGTGCATCGTCTCGAGACGCTCGTCGAGCAGCCGCCAGAACTCCGCGTGGTCGCCGTCGGCCTCGAGCGCGATGCGCGGGAGGTTGAGCGTGACGACGCCGAGGTTCATGCGCCCCTCGACCACGTCCTGGCCGTCCTCGTCCTCCCAGCCCTGCAGGAACGACCGGCAGCCCATCGGCGCCTTGAACGAGCCGGTGATCTCGACGATCTTGTCGTAGCTGAGGACGTCGGGGTACATGCGCTTGGTCGCGCACTCGACCGCCAGCTGCTTGATGTCGTAGTTGGCGTCGCCCTCGGACAGGTTGAGCCCGCGCTTCACGGTGAACAGCAGCTTGGGGAAGATCGCGGTGCGACCCTCGGCGCCGAGGCCGCGGATCCGGATCTGCAGGATCGCCTTCTGGATCTCGCGCTCGTACCAGCCCGTGCCGAGACCGAAGCCGATGGACGTGAACGGGGTCTGCCCGTTGGACGTGAACAGCGTGTTGATCTCGTACTCGAGCGACTGCATCGCGTCGTAGATGTCCTTGCGCGTCTTCGCCTGGACGTAGGCCTCGCGGCGCGCCGGGTCGTCGATCCACTCCGCGGCGTCCGCCTCGTGCTTGGCGCGGTTGAGCGCGGCGTACGGGGCGAGCAGCTCGTCGATGCGGTTGACGGTGCATCCGCCGTACTGGCTCGACGAGACGTTCGCGATGATCTGCGAGATCTGCGCGGTCGCGGTCTGGATCGACCTCGGCGGGGACACCTGCGCATTGCCGATGCGGAAGCCCGTCGACAGCATCGTCCGGAAGTCGATGAGGCAGCAGTTCGTCATCGGCGCATAGGGGTGGTAGTCGAGGTCGTGGTAGTGCAGGTCTCCCTTCTGGTGCGCGTTGGCGACGTGCGCCGGGAGCATCCGCAGGCCGACCGCCTTGCCGACCATGCCGGCGGTGAGGTCGCGCTGCGTGTTGTAGACCTCGGCGTCCTTGTTCGCGTTCTCGTGGACCACGCTCGAGTCCTTGGAGATGAGGCGCGTGATCGAATGGTTGAGGTCCATCGCCTTCGAGCGGGAGAAGTCGCGCTCGACGCGGTAGTCGATGTAGGCGCGGGCGACGTCGTACTCCCCCGCCTCGAGCAGCTCGTGCTCGACCACGCTCTGGATCTCGTAGATCTTCACGGCGTCCGTGAAGCGCGCGGTGAGCTCCGCGTCGATGCGCGCGACCAGCCCATCGAGGGCGGCCTCCTGTGCCGGGGTGAGCGTCCCGTGCACGGCGGTGAAGGCCTTGGCGAGCGCGGCCGCGATGCGACGGTCGTCGAAGATCAGCGTGCGGCCGTCGCGCTTGACGACCCGCAGCACCGGGCGGTCCTCGCCCTCCCCGGTCGGCGTGCGGTCCAGCTCGGTGATGCTCATGAGGGCTCCCCTTCGTGTCCTGTGGTCCCGCCGGTCACACCCACAACACAACATCTAGGGCCCCCGGTCGCACCTGAACACTAGATCTCGTGGTTCGACGCGGGTGGGCCCTTGGTCCCAGGCGCGGGTCCGCGGGGACGATGCGGCGGCCGGCCGTGCGGGGAAGCGGCCGAAACGGCGCCGTGCGGATGGAGCGACGCCCGGCGTGTCGCTCGCCCGGGCGTGGCGTTGACCGGCTGCGGGGGACGCGGCCGCGCACCTTAGTGGCAGCGGGTCACCCCGAGGTGACGGATCGGCCCCGGTGAGACGGAGATCACATCGGGAAGCACCGCGATGCCCCCCGGGACATGACATCCCTGCATACGCCGCCGATTCCCGCCGCGCGGCGCAACGTACATCCGCACGCGCGCGCCCCGATGCCGGAATCGTGCTCCTGGGTCCCATGGATATCGCAGTTATGGTCTTACGAGCCTCCGCCCCACGAAGCGCCGCTGGCAAGGCCCGGCAGCTCGGCGCGGACGGCAGCCCTTGACCCCCACCCTGGAGACATGTGCGCAAGTTTCACCTGCCCTTCCGATGGCAGACGGCGACCACGTTCGCCGTCTGCTGCTTTCTTGGCGGCATCGCCGTCGCGCTCGGCGTGCACGAGCAGCGCGTGGGAAGCGCCGTCGAGGAGGCACGCGCCCAGGCGCGCCTGCTCGACGACGAGCGGATGAAGCTCGAGCTGACGCTCGAGAAGGCGCGCGAGGTGTCGCAGGTGTCCGAGTCTGTCTCGGACGAGGATCTGGTCGCCTCGGCGGCCGCCGAGCTCGCGCAGGCGGCCACATCGGCCGCCTACGCGGCCGAGCAGCACAACATCGTGGTGAGCGCCACCGCCGTGGTCCCGCCGGTGTGGGCGAACGCGCCGCTGGGCGTCGAGACCGCGCGCGGGCCGTTCGCGTCCACGCCGTCCCTCGAGGTCGACGTGGCCGCGGTGCTGGGCGAGGCCGAGGAGGCCTCCGCCACCGACGCGACCCTCGACGACGCCGCCGAGCAGACCGAGGCGAGCGCGTCCTCCACGGACGACGCCTCCGCGGAGCCCTCGGCAGAGCCCAGCACCTCCCCGAGCGCCTCCCCGACTACCGACGCGAGCGCATCAGCCTCGCCGTCGGCCGAGCCGAGCGCCTCCCCCGACGCCGAGCCCAGCACGGATGCGGCGGTGACCGAGGACGACGCCGAGGCCCTGGCGGCCCTCATCGACGACACGGAGGTCGCGCAGGTCCTGCGCGGCGAGGTGGACGACCTGGAGACCGTCGCCGCCACCGTCACCCGCCTCGAGGAGGCCGCGGCCCAGCTCGACGCCGCGACGCGCCGCATCGAGGGCACCACCGCGGTGCTCGAGGCGGCCACCGCCGACGCCGCGCTCGAGCGCGCCAACCTGTCCCTCGAGGAGAAGCTCGATGCCGTCAAGGCCATCGCCGACTCCGCGAAGGACATGGTCGAGGCCGTCGACGGCAACGTGCAGAAGCGCTCCGTCATCACCGATCTCAACGAGGCCCGCCGCGCCCTCCTCGACCTGCGCAAGGTCGACGTGGACCGCGACGATGCCGAGGCGGTCGAGGCGCTCGTCGCCGACGTCCAGGCGGCGACCGCCGACGTCGAGCAGGCCGAGCAGGCGCTCTACACGTCCCACCGGAGGTGGGTGAAGGCGGAGAACCAGCGCCGCACCGCGATCAACAAGAAGCGGATGGCCGCGTACGAGCGCCAGGTCGAGAAGGCCTACGCGAACAGCTGGTCCAAGTACGCCCAGGCCGCCGCGAACCACCAGGACGGCTGGTCGGGCGCGCCGACCGGCATCAGCTACAGCAACGGCCAGGTGCCCGCCTCGCAGCTGTGCTCGCTGTCCTTCGCCTCGGGCCACCAGCTCCAGTGCGATGCCGCGGAGGCGCTCGAGCGCGCCGACGACGACTACTACGCCCAGACGGGCAACCACCTGTCGGTGAGCTCGTCGTACCGGTCCTACAGCGCCCAGGTCGCGACCAAGGCATCGAAGGGCTACCTCGCCGCGACCCCGGGCACGTCGAACCACGGCTGGGGCATGGCGGCCGACTTCGCGCCGGCCTCGGCCACGTGGATGCGTGCCAACGGCGAGAAGTACGGCTGGGTGCACCCGCTGTGGGCCCGCTCCGGCGGTTCCAAGCCCGAGTCCTGGCACCTCGAGTTCGTGGCGCCCGGCATCGATGTCGACATGCCCGACAAGCCGACGCTGCTGAAGAGGGTGAAGAGCTCGCTCCAGGGCTAGACGGAGACGCGGCGCACGGCCGCGCCCAGGCCCGGGTCGATCATCGCGCCCGTCGCGCTCATCACCGCGTCGGCACCCGCGGCACGGTATGCGCGGTAGTGCGCGGCGGTGAGCACGCCGCCGACGCCGACGATCGCGTACCGCCGTCCGCCGCGCTCGCGCAGGCGCGCGAGGCGGGCGGTCATGTCGAGGCCGGCCCAGCGGATCGCATCTCCGCACACGCCCGCGATCTCGCGACCCTCCCCCGGGAGCGCGGCCCGGCCGTCGCGGTCGACCAGCCGTGCCGGCAGGGTGTTGACGGCCGCGTACCCGTCGACGATGCCCGCCGTCGCGTCCACGAGCGTCGCCAGCGCCGCATCGTCCGCGAAGTAGGCCAGCTTGAGCAGCAGCGGCACGTCCCCGACGGCGTCCTTGACCGCGCCGGCGATGCGGGCGGCCTGCGGCGCGTCGAAGCACAGCAGCGCACCCGTGCCCTCGTTGGGGCAGCTGAGGTTCATCTCGAGCACCGGCGCGCCGGTCTCGACGACGAGGCGTGCGGCGGCGACGTGGTCGGCGACGTAGGCCGCCTCCCGGTCGGCCGCGCCCGCCGGCGGGTGGGTGCCCTGGAACGAGCCGACCAGCAGCTGGCCAGCTCCGGCCGCCCGGACCGCGGCCGCCATGTCGGGCTGCCACGCGTCGGGATCGCGCGACGGCACGCCGAACGAGTTGGAGATGCTGGTGGCATCGTCGAGCGCGTCGTCGGCCAGGAGCGGCTCCCGCCGGTCCGCACCGAGGTCGCCGTCGACGTGCACCGCGAGGGCGTTGGGGAACGGGTGCGACGGCCAGGCGCGCGTCCGCACGGTCTTGTAGACGTTGACGTCGAAGCCATGACGGAAGGCCGCCGCGACGTACGCGGCGTTCACCAGCGGGCCCGCGGGGATGCCGAAGGGGCGGGCGACGGGCAGCCCGAGGAGCGAGGCGCCGTCCTCCGGGTCCGAGAGTCCGTCCGGCGCGGAGGAGAGCGCCCCGAACGGTCCGTGCGCGTAGTTGTCGTCGTAGGTGCGGCGGGGGTCGTAGAACCAGGTCATGGTGGCTGCAGGCTAGCCCCGGCCTTGGGCGCCCTGCCGGGACCTCCGGCCGGACCGGGCACGACGCCCCGAGCCGTGGTGTGCTGAGGGCGTGACCCCGGAGATCGACGCCGACTACCTGGTGGTCGGCGCGGGCGCGGCCGGCCTCGCGTTCGCCGATGCGCTGGTCGACCACTCCGACGCGACCGTCGCCCTCGTGGACCGACGGGACGCGCCGGGCGGGCACTGGCGCGACGCGTACCCGTTCGTGCGCCTCCATCAGGCCTCGACGTTCTACGGCGTGGCGTCGACCGTGCTGGGCGGCGCGCTCCAGACGGCCGGCCCGGAGCGTGGGCTCCAGGTGCGTGCCACGGGTGCGCAGGTGCTCGCCTACTACGAGCGCGTGCTCGCACGCCTCCGCGGGACGGGCCGGGTCGGCTTCGTGGGCGGCGTCGCGCATACCGGCGGCGGCCGGCTCGAGGCGGCCGACGGCGCACCCGTCGCGCGCGCCCGTCCCGGCACCCGCCTCGTCGACGCGCGCTACCTCTCCCCCGTCATCCCCGCATCGACCGCACCCCCGTTCGCCGTCGATCCCGAGGCCCACGTGGTGCCCGTCGGACTCCTCGACGAGGCGCTGGACGCGCCCGCGATCGTGGTCGTCGGGTCGGGCAAGACCGCGACGGACGCGATCGTCCATGCCCTCGGCGCGGGCGTCGCGCCCGACCGCCTCACCTGGATCCGGCCGCGGGATCCCTGGATGCTGGATCGTGCGGTCGTCCAGCCCGATCCCGCGATCTTCCACGGCATGGTCGCGGCGACCTGGGAGGCGGCGGCGTCGGCGCGTTCGCTCGCGGACGTGTTCCTCCGGCTCGAGGACGCGGGCGTGATGATGCGGATCGACCCCGGTGTCGCCCCCACGATGGCGAAGGCCCCGACGCTGGGCCGCTGGGAGCTGGACCTCCTCCGGTCCGTCGAGAGGGTCGTGCGGCTGGGACACGTGCGCGCGGTCACCCCCGGACGGATCGTCCTCGACCGGGGCGAGGTCGACGTGCCACCCGGTGCGGTCGCGGTGCACTGCGCCGCGGACGGCCTGCGCCGCCCGCCGGCGGTGCCCGTGTGGGTGCCCGACGCGATCACGCTCCAGCCCGTGCGCGCGGGGTTCCCGTGCTTCGGCGCGGCCCTGGTCGGATACGTCGAGGCCACCCGCACGGACGACGCCGCCCGCAACGCGCTGTGCGCGCCCACCCGCTACGGCGACACGCTCCCCGACTGGGCCGAGATGACCGTGCGAGGAGCCCGCTCGTCCGCGTCGTTCCTCCGTGAGCCCGACATCCGCGCGTGGGCGGACTCCGTCGCGCTCAACCCCGCGCGCGTGCCCACCGGCGCCGCCTCGGCCGCGCTCGACGACGCGCGGGAGCGGATCGCGCGCCACGGCCCCGCGGGCATGCGGCGACTCGCGGAGCTCGCCGGGCTCGCGGCGTAGCGCCGCTCTCGGCAAACCCTGAGGTGGCTGCCAGGGAAAACGCGGTGCGGCCTTCGTAGCGTTCCCCTCATGACCTCGACCGCCGCCTCCCGCCCCCACCGCCTGCGCCGGCGCATCGTCGCCGCGGCCGCCACCTTCCTGCTCGCGCTCGCCGCCGTCACCGCGTGGGCGCTCGACCGCTACGTGCTCGACCACGTCGAGGTGGCGAACGCCTCCGCCTACGAGGCGGAGGTCGCCGCGGACGCGAACGAGCCCGCCCTCGCGACCGCCGCCACCGACGACACGGACGCGGTCGCCGAGGACGCGGCTGACATCACCGTCACGGAGCACACCTACGGCAGCGGCGACGACCAGGCGACGTACTACGTGGCGGACGTGGTGCTGAGCGACATCACCCAGCTGCGCTCCGCCTTCGCGCAGGACGCCTTCGGCGAGAACATCGTCGAGTACCCGTCCGACATCGCCGCCGACGTGGGCGCCGCGCTCGCGATCAACGGCGACTACTACGGCTTCCGGACCACCGGCATCGAGATCCGCAACGGCGTGATCTACCGCGACGAGCCCGCCCGCGAGGGTGCCGTGATCTACGCGGACGGCACCATGGAGGTGTACGACGAGACCACCACCAGCGCGCAGGAGCTCCTCGACGCGGGCGCGTGGCAGACGCTGTCCTTCGGACCCGCGCTCGTGGACGACGGGGAGATCGTCGACGGCATCGACCAGGTCGAGGTCGACACGAACTTCGGCAACCACTCCATCCAGGGCGACCAGCCGCGCACCGCGATCGGCATGATCGACGCGAACCACTACGTGCTCGTCGTGGTCGACGGCCGGTCGAGCGAGAGCGCCGGCGTGACGCTGACCGAGCTCGCGGAGATCATGACCGACCTCGGCGCCACCGAGGCGTACAACCTCGACGGCGGCGGCTCCTCGACGATGGTGAGCGACGGCTCCGTCGTCAACGTGCCGGGCAGGCGGGGCGAGGAGCGGGGCACGTCCGACATCCTGTGGGTGGGCTGACGTGCGCGTCCTCATCCCGGCCTACGAGCCCGACGCGCGCCTCATCGCCCTCGTGGAGGCCCTGCAGCCGGCCCACCGCGTTCTCGTCGTGGACGACGGCTCCGGCTCTGCGTACGACGCGGTCTTCGCCGAGGTGGCCGCGCGCGGCGCCACCGTCCTCCGGCACGAGTCCAACCGCGGCAAGGCGGCCGCCCTGCGCACCGGATTCGCGTGGATGGTGGGGCATGCGCCCGGCGAGGCGGTCGTCTGCGCCGACAGCGACGGTCAGCACACCGCCGCCGACATCGGCAGGGTCGCCGCGGCGCTGGCGGACAGGAGCGACGCACGGCGGGACGATGCGGTGGTGCTGGGTGTCCGTGCCTTCGTGGGCGACGTGCCGCTGCGATCGCGGCTCGGCAACCGCGTCACGGCGGTGCTGCTGACGGCCGTGGCGGGCGTGCGGGTCTCCGACACCCAGACGGGGCTGCGCGGATATCCGGCGTCGCTCCTGCCGTGGGCGCTCGGCGTGCGCGGTGAGCGCTTCGCCTACGAGCTCGAGCTGCTGCTCGACGCGAGCCGCCAGGGCGTCCCCGTCGTCGAGGTGCCCATCCGGACCGTCTACCTCGACGGCAACGCGTCCTCCCATTTCCGGCCCGTCGTCGACTCCGCGCGCGTGCTGTGGCCTCTGGCGCTCTTCGCGGCCTCCTCGCTCGCCGCCTTCGCGATCGACGCCGTCGCGGTCCTCGCGCTGTCCGCCGCCACCGGATCGCTCGCGATCGCCGTCGTGGGCGCCCGCCTCGTCAGCGCATCGGTCAACTTCGCGGTCAACCGCCGCGCGGTGTTCCGCGCGCGAGGCCCGGTGGCGGGCCAGGCGGTGCGCTACGCGCTGCTCGCGGCCGTGATGCTCTTCCTCAGCTATGCGTCGCTCCGCACCCTCACGGAGGCGGGCGCACCCCTGCTCCCGGCCAAGCTCGTCACGGATGCGCTCCTCTGGGCGCTGTCGTATCGGATGCAGCGCTCGGTCGTGTTCAGCACACAGCAAACGCGCGCGAGCGCCAGATCTATGCAGGATTCCACGCCGTGTGCGCAGGTTTAGCACACGTCTCGTGCGCGACCCGAACCCTATCCTGGCTCGGTGATCCCCCGCCCCGTCCCCGACCCCCTCCGGCCCGAACGCATGCACGCGGTCTCCGCGGAGAGCCATGCGATCGTCGAGTCGGTGCTCGACTACTCGCGCCGTCGCGTGCTGTGGGAGGACGTCCCGCTCGACGTGCCCGCAACGCCCGACGAGCTGGCCGCGCAGGCCCCCGCGTCCATCACCCCGGGAGGGATCGGGGCGGCGCGCGCGCTCGCGCTGTTCGGGGACGTGCTCGCCCCCACCTGCCTGTCGACCGACCATCCCGGCTACCTGGCCTTCATCCCCTCCGCGCCGAGCAGGGCCGCGTCGGCCTTCGACCTGGTGGTCTCCGCATCGTCCATCTACGCGGGCTCGTGGCTCGAGGGCGCGGGGGCGGTCCACGCGGAGAACGAGGTGCTCGCGTGGCTCGCGGGCGAGTTCGGCCTGCCCGACAGCGCCGGCGGGGTCTTCGTCCAGGGCGGCACCATCGGCAACCTGTCCGCGCTCGTCGCGGCGCGCGACGCGGCGCGCCGCCGCAACCGCGAGGCCGGCCGCCCGGACCCCGCCCGCTGGGCCGTGGTGTGCAGCGGCGAGTCGCATTCGTCCGTCGAGTCCGCCGCAGCGGTGATGGACGTCGACGTCGTCGGCATCCTGCCCGACGACGACGGTCGCCTCCACGGGCACGCCGTCGCGGAGGCGCTCGCGGAGCACGGCGACGCCGTCTTCGCGGTGGTCGCGACCGCGGGCACCACCAACTTCGGGATCGTCGACGACATCGCCGGGATCGCGAGGGTCACCCGGGACGCCGGCGTGTGGCTGCACATCGACGGCGCGTACGGGCTCGCCGGCATGCTCGTGCCGCGGATGCGGGAGGCGTACGCCGGGGTCGAGCACGCCGACTCGCTCATCGTCGACCCCCACAAGTGGCTGTTCGCGCCGTTCGACGCCTGCGCGCTGCTCTACCGCGACCCCCAGGTCGCCCGCCGCGCCCACACCCAGCACGCGTCCTACCTCGACACGCTCACCGAGGCCCCCGAGACGAATCCGTCCGACCTGTCGGTGCAGCTGACGCGTCGCGCCCGCGGGCTGCCCCTCTGGTTCTCGCTGGCCACGTACGGCACGGACGAGTACCGCGCCGCGATCGCGCACGGCATCGACCTCGCGGGTCGGGTGGCGGACGAGATCGAGAGCCGCGAGGGGCTCACGCTCGTGCGACGGCCGCAGCTGTCCGTCGTGGTGTTCCGCAAGGACGGGTGGACGCGCGCGGACTACGACGCGTGGTGCGCCCGGCTGCTAGGCGATCAGAGGGCCTTCGTGGTGCCCAGCTCCCACCATGGCGAACCGGTGCTGCGCTTCGCGATCGTCAACCCGCTCACCACCTTCGAGCTGCTCAACGAGATCCTCGACACCCTCGACGATTCCCAATGACAAGGGTGACAGGTGAGCAGCGTGGGGCTCGGGCGTCACTCTGATCGCACGAGCCCCACGGTTCACCTTCTTCATTGGGAATCGCGGCGCTCAGCCGCCTAGCAGGGCTTCTGCGCGGCGCGCACCCTCGCCGAGGGACTCGAGCTTGGCCCACGCGATCTGGGGGTGGACGCGTCCGCCGAGGCCGCAGTCGGTCGACGCGACCACGTTCTCGGGACCGACGATCTCGGCGAAGCGCACGATGCGGTCCGCGACCAGGTCGGGGTGCTCGACGACGTTGGTGGCGTGGCTCACGACCCCCGGCAGCAGCTTCGTGCCCGCGGGCAGCTCGACGTCGCGCCACACCTTCCACTCGTGCTCGTGGCGGACGTTGCCCGCCTCGAACGAGATGGAGCCGGCGTCGATCTCGGCGACGAGGTCGACGATGTGGCGCAGCTCGAGGTCCGTGGTGTGCGGACCGTGCCACGAGCCCCAGCACAGGTGGATGCGGACCTGGTCGCGGGGCAGGCCCGCGATGGCGTGGTTGATCGCGTCGATGCGGGTGCGCAGGAAGGCGCGGTAGTCCGCGACGGACGGCTCGGGGTTGATCTGGTCCCAGCTCTCGGCGAGCGAGGGGTCGTCGAGCTGGACGGTGAGGCCCGCGTCGGTGATCGCCTTGTACTCCTCGCGCATCACGTCCGCCCAGGCCCAGATGTGCTCCTCCTCGGACGCGAAGTAGGAGTTGCCGATGCGAGCCGCGCTGCCCGGCGCCAGCGAGGTGATGAAGCCGGTCTCGAGGCCCGCCGCGTCGAGCCCGCCGCGCAGGTGCGCGATGTCGGAGGCGATCGCATCGTGCCCCCGGTAGGACAGCGGAGCGACGGCCTCGGGCCAGAACGGCGGCTCGCCCATGAGCACACCCGAGGTCGGGTCGAAGTACGCGGCCGCGAAGCGGACCCAGTCCCGACGGTCCTCCATCGAGGTGAGGCGGACGTTGCCGGGCGACGACCGGACGGGACCGGGTCGCGGGGCGTCCGCCTGCGGCAGCGCCAGGCCGGCGGTCCGCTGGAAGGAGTACGACCACCAGGCGCCGAAGTCGTGCGCGGCGGTCATCGCCTTGCCGTACTCGCCGTCGCCGACGATCGTGATGCCGGCGTCCACCTGGCGCTGGACCAGGTCGGTCACGGCCTGGGCCGCGAGCTGCCTGTACTGGTCCGTGAGGACGAGCGTGAAGCCGTCGTCCGCGATGGCGAGCGCCTTGGTGGCCTCCACGAGCTCGGGCGAGCGCGGCAGCGATCCGGCGGTGGTGGTCTGGATGGTGAGATCGGACATCGAGGCTCCTCTATGCGCGGGCGTTCACCCGCAGGTCTGCAGGGACAGCCCGCCGGCAATGCCCACTCGACGTGGATCCGAGGCCTCGTTTGATGCGCGGCGGTGGCGCCATCATGCCCGGTTGCGCGCGCCTCGGCAAAGCGGGAGGGTCAGCCGACGACCGCGGCGGCGGCCACCAGCTCGGGGATGGCCTTCTCGATCGCCTCGGGCGTCGCCGTGAGGCTGAGGCGGAAGTGGCCGGGCCGGTCGAAGAGCGTGCCCGGCATGATGAGCACGCCGCGCTCGGCCAGGCGAGCGGCGAGCGCCTCGCCGTCGCCGCCGGGCGCCTCGGCCCACAGGTAGAACGTCCCTTCGACGGGCGTGAGCCGGTAGCCGGCCTCGGAGAGCGCCCCGTGGAGCCGGTCCCGCCGTCGCTGCAGCTCCCCGACGTCGATCGACACGGACTCGAGGTCCGGCACGGCGTACTGCATGAGCGCGTCCGGGAAGCCCCAGCCGATCGACAGCTGGCCCGGCACGAAAGCATCTCGGAGCGTGGTCCGCACGTCCGCGGGCATGAGGGGACCGAGCGCGAGGTAGCCCAGCCGCTGGCCCGGGGCGAGCAGGATCTTGCCGTAGCTGTAGTCGATGACGGTCCAGGGGTAGACCGCGGCGGGGCTGGTGAAGCCGATGCCGTCGAAGCGGATGCGTCGATAGGGCTCGTCGGAGAGCACCCAGATGCGACGGCCGATGGCCGCGGACCGCTCCTCGAGCGCCGCCGCGAGGCGCTCGAGCTGGTCCCGCGGGTACACGCGGCCGGTGGGGTTCGCGGGAGAGTTCACCACGACGATGCGCGTGCGCGGCGTCACCGCGGCCGCGATCGCGTCGACGTCGAGATCGAAGGTCTCGGGGTCGAGGTCCACGGGCACGGGCACCACACCGCTGATGCGCAGCATCGGGGCGTAGCAGAACCACCCTGGCACCGGCACGATCACCTCGTCGCCCTCGTCGGCGAGGAGGTGGAAGGCCAGGTCGATCGCGCCGAACGCCCCCTGGGTGAGCGCGATGTCGGCGGCCTCGAACGGCAGGTCGAGCTCGTCGCGCAGCCCCGCCGCGATCGCCTCCTGAGCCGGCGCCTCGTTCGTCTTGTACGCGAACCATTGCTCCGAACGCGGCTCCACCCCCGCGCGCAGCGCGTCGACGAGGCCGCTCAGGGGCATCTCGTGCGGGTTGCCGAACGTGAGGTCCGCGATGCCGGGCTCGTCCGCCCGCCGTCCCACCTCCGCGAGGAAGGCCGCCATCGGCCCGATCTCGTCCTCCGCCGCGCGCGCCCGTGCCGACAGCTCCATGACATCCCCCCTGCACCCGGCCCGGTGCCGGCCCCCGTCCATCGTCACCGCCGTGGCGGCGACCCGCAAGCGGGGCGCCGCCTCACGCACGATTCACGCGGGGACGGGCGCCGCCTCGTGGAGATAGCGGGAGTAGGCGGGAAGCGTGAGGAAGGTGGGGAACTCCTCGCCCAGGCACAGCTCGCGCAGCAGCGCGGCCGCGTCGTCGAACCGGTCGTCCGGCGTGCGCTCGAGCCCACCGACGACCTCCCCGATCACGTCCGCGACCCAGCCGGCGGTCACGGCCCGGCCCTCCGCCGTGACCACCCGCAGCTGGATCCACTGCCACAGCTGGGAGCGGCTGATCTCGGCGGTGGCGACGTCCTCCATGAGGTTGTCGATCGCGGCGGCGCCGGTGCCGCGCAGCCAGCTCTCGACGTACCGCAGGCCAGCAGCGACGTTCGCCCGGACGCCCGCGGCCGTCACCTGCGCCCCGGGGATGCGGGTGTCGAGCAGGTCACCCGCGGTGACCCGGACATCGTCGCGGCGTCGGTCCCGCTGGTCCGGGCGGTCGCCCAGCACCGCATCGAACTCCGTGCGCGCGACCTCGACGAGTCCCGGGTGGGCCACCCAGCTGCCGTCGAAGCCGTCGCCGGCCTCGCGGCGCTTGTCCGCCGCGACCTGGGCGAGGGCCCGCGCGGTCGCCTCGGGATCCCTCCGGTTCGGGATGAACGCGCTCATGCCGCCGATGGCCTGCGCGCCGCGCCGGTGGCATGTCGACACGAGCAGCTCGGTGTAGGCGCGCATGAACGGCACGGTCATCGTGATCGCGGACCGGTCGGGCAGCAGGTGGTCCGCGCCCCGGGCGCGGTAGCACTTGATCATCGAGAAGATGTAGTCCCACCGGCCCGCGTTGAGGCCGGCGCAGTGGTCGCGCAGCTCGTAGAGCATCTCCTCCATCTCGAACGCGGCGGGCAGGGTCTCGATGAGCATCGTCACGCGGATCGTGCCGTGCTCGAGGCCCAGGTGCTCCTCCGTGAGCGTGAGGACCTGGTCCCACAGCCGCGCCTCGAGGTGGCTCTCCATCTTGGGCAGGTAGAGGTAGGGCCCCGAGCCAGATGCCACGAGCGCGTGAGCGTTCGTGAGCACGTAGAGGGCCATGTCGACGAGCGACGCCGACGTCGGGTGCCGGTGACCGTGCGGGTCGACGTGGAGCAGATGGCCCTCGACCAGGTGCCACCCCCGCGGCCGGAACACGATCGTCGGCCTCTCCTCTCCCAGGCAGTACTCGCGGCCGTCGGGGCTCGTGTGGGCGATCGTGCCCCGGATCGCGTCCGCGAGGTTGAGCTGGCCCTCGATCATGTTCGCCCAGGTGGGCGTGTTCGCGTCCTCGTGGTCGGCGAGCCACACCCGTGCGCCCGAGTTCATCGCGTTGATCGTCATCTTGCGGTCGGTCGGCCCGGTGATCTCGACGCGGCGGTCCTCGAGGCCCGGACCGGGGCCGGCGACCGCCCAGGCGGGATCCTCGCGGATCGCGCGCGTCTCGGGCAGGAAGCCCGGGTCCGCGCCCGCGGCGATCGCCTCGGCACGCTCCTGGCGGGCGTGGAGGAGCTCCGCCCGGATCCCCGCGAAGCGCCGGTGGAGGCGCGCGAGGAAGGCGAGCGCCTCGTCCGTGAGGATCTCGTCGTACCGGTCCCCCATCGGACCGGCGATCTCGATGCGTGTGTCGCACATGGCTCCTCCTAGAACTGCTCGGCCTCGGTCGAGCCCACGAGCGCGAGCGTCGATGCGGTGGGGTTGAGCGCGGTCGAGATCCGGTCGAAGTACCCGGTGCCCACCTCGGCCTGGTGCTTGGTGGCGGTGTAGCCGCGGGCCTCCGCCGCGAGCTCCGCCTCCTGCAGCCGCACGTAGGCGCTCATCTGGGTGGCGGCGTAGTCCTGCGCCAGCTCGAACATGCCGTGGTTGAGCGAGTGGAAGCCCGCGAGGGTGATGAACTGGAACGCGTAGCCCATCGCGGCCAGCTCGCGCTGGAACGAGGCGATCTGGGCGTCGTCGAGGTGGCGCCGCCAGTTGAAGCTCGGCGAGCAGTTGTACGCGAGGCGCTGCTCCGGGTGCTCCGCATGGATCGCCTCGGCGAACCGGCGCGCCAGCTCGAGGTCCGGCGTCGACGACTCGACCCACAGCAGATCGGCGTACGGCGCGTACGCGAGGCCCCGGGCGATCACCGGCTCGATGCCGCCCCGCACCTCGTAGAACCCCTCCGCCGTGCGCTCCCCGGTGAGGAACTCGCGGTCCCGCTCGTCGACGTCGGACGTGAGGAGCGTCGCGGCGAGCGCGTCGGTCCGCGCGATGATCACGCTGGGGGCGCCGGCGACGTCCGCCGCCAGCCTCGCCGCGTTGAGGGTCCTCACGTGCTGGGAGGTGGGCACGAGCACCTTGCCGCCCATGTGGCCGCACTTCTTCTCCGAGGCGAGCTGGTCCTCCCAGTGCACCCCGGCCGCGCCCGCGCCGATCATCGCCTGCATGAGCTCGTAGGCGTTGAGCGGGCCGCCGAAGCCGGCCTCCGCGTCGGCCACGATGGGTGCGAGCCAGTCGCGCGACGTGGCGCCGGTCTCGGCGTGCTCGATCTGCGCGGCGCGCAGCAGCGCGTTGTTGATGCGGCGCACCACCGCCGGGACGGAGTTGGCCGGGTACAGGCTCTGGTCGGGGTACGTCTGCCCGGCGAGGTTGGCGTCCGCGGCGACCTGCCAGCCGGACAGGTAGATGGCCTTGAGGCCCGCGCGCACCTGCTGGACCGCCTGGTTGCCGGTGAGCGCCCCGAGCGCCGCGACCCACTGCTCGGGACGGCTGCGGTTGGTCTCGATCATGTCCCACAGGTGCTCCGCGCCGCGGCGGGCCAGCGTCGCGTCCTCGCGGACGGGCCCGCGCAGGCGGATCACGTCCTCGGCCGCGTAGTCGCGGCGGACACCGGACCAGCGGGGGTCCCACGCCCACTCGGCCTCGAGGTCGGCGGCGCTCTGGATCTGATCCCCGGGGCGGATCGTGGTGTTCATGTCGGCTCCTGTTCCCGCCACGTCGTCGTGGTCGTGACTCGACCGTAGGCAGCACGGAAGGGACGATGCGGTGGTCGCCCGGGCAGAACTTCGCGCGAATTTCTGGCGAACAGAACACGGGCGTGCCAAGATCGGCCCATGACCACGCCTCCGGCGGGCCTCGACGACGAGGCGGGCCCCACACCCCTGTCCATCGGCCGGCGCGTGCGCGCGCTCCGCCAGGCCCGCGGCATGACCGTCGCGCAGCTCGGCGAGGCCATCGACCGCGCCGCGTCGCAGGTCTCCGTCATCGAGAACGGGCGCCGCGAGCTGCGCGTGTCCGAGCTGCGCACCCTCGCGACCGCGCTCGGCGCCTCGCTCGACGACCTGCTCGACCCGACGCCGCCATCGCGCCGCGACGCCCTCGAGATGGAGCTCGCCCGCGTGCAGGAGGGTCCGCTGTTCGCCTCCCTGCGGCTCCCCCGCCTCGCGGCGCGCAAGTCCCTGCCCGACGAGGCGATCGAGACGATCCTGGCGATGCACGCGGAGCTCGTGCGCCTGCACGAGCGTCGGGCCTCGACCCCCGAGGAGGCGCGCCGCGCCAACACGGAGCTGCGCCAGGTGCAGCGGGGGCGGGCCAACTACTACCCCGAGCTCGAGGCGACCGCCCGGAAGCTCCACGCCGCGATCGGCCACGCCGGCGGGCCGCTGTCGCACTCCGCCGCATCGTCCCTCGCCGCCCACCTGGGCTACACGCTGCACTACGTGCACGACCTGCCGGTGACCACCCGCTCGGTGACCGATGGCCGGCACGGACGCATCTACCTGCCCATCCGCCACGACGGCACCGAGCGCCGCGTGGTCCTGCTGCAGGCGCTCGCCGCGTCGGTGCTCGGTCACGAGGAGCCTCGCGACTATGCGGCGCTGCTGCGCCAACGCGTCGAGGCGAACTACCTCGCGGCGGCGCTGATGATGCCCGAGGAGTCGGCGGTCGGCATGCTCGTCGAGGCCAAGGCCGCGCGCGAGCTGTCCGTCGAGGACCTGCGCGACGCGTTCTCCGTGAGCTACGAGGCCGCGGCGCACCGCTTCTGCAACCTCGCGACGGAGCACCTTGGGCTGCCGGTGCACTTCCTCAAGGTGAACTCCTCGGGCGTGCTGTCGAAGGCCTACGAGAACGACGACGTGCGCTTCCCGCAGGACGCGCTCGGCAACGTCCTGGGCCAGCGCGTGTGCCGGCAGTGGAGCGCGCGGCAGGTGTTCGAGCGCGACGACCGCTACGGCATCTACCACCAGTACACCGACAAGCCGAACGGCACCTACTGGTGCACCTCGGCGGTCCAGACCGACGCGAGCGGCGACTTCTCGGTCTCGGTGGGCACGCAGTACGCGCATTCGAAGTGGTTCCGGGGGCGGGACACCACGACGCGGCGCTACTCGAGCTGCCCCGAGCCGGACTGCTGCGGCGCGCCCTCCCCCGCGCTCGCGGCGCGCTGGGACGGCACCGCGCGCCCGGCCGCCCGCATCAACTCGTCGCTCCTCGCGGCGACGCCGTCGGGCTCCGCGACGGGAATCGACCGGATCGCCGTGTACGAGTTCCTCGAGGAGCACGCGCCGGACGCGTGAGCCGCGGTCACCATGTGCGAGCGAAGACACGCGCGAATGTCCTTCAAATCTTTCTAAAGAATTGGTAACGTCCCTCGCGTGAGCAAGGACGCCACCATCCGCACCCTGCGCCTCATCGGCGCCTCCGTCATCCTGTCCGCCCTGGGATTCCAGGCGTGGGCCGACCTCACGTACGGCACGTTCACGTGGGGGCAGCTGCCGGGATACTTCACGCCGCTCGCCAACCTGGCCGGCATCGTCGCGCTCCTGGCCGCATCCCGCGTGAGCCGCCCCGAGGCGCGGTGGGTCACCGTGCTGCGCGTCAACTCGGCGACCTACCTCGTCGTGGTGGGAGCCGTCTACTGGGCGCTCCTCGCCCCGTTCACCACCCCGTACTTCCCGTGGGCGAACGCGATCCTCCACGGCGGATCGGGCGCGATCCTCGTGCTCGACTGGATCCTCATCGGTGGTCGGCGGAGGCTGCCGCTCGGCACCCTCTGGAGCGTGCTGGGCCTGCCCGCGGCATGGGTGTCCTACCTGCTGTTCCGCGCCTTCCTCGACGGGTGGGTGCCGTACCCGTTCCTCGATCCCGCGCGCGGCCTCGCGGCGATCCTGGCCACGCTCGGCGCGATCGCGGCGGTGGGCCTCGGCGTCTCCGGGATCCTGCGCGTCCTCGCGGTGCTGCGTCCCGCGACCTTCTGGCCGGGGCCCGTCCGGGCGCGCGTCCCCGCGCGGGGTGCGCAGCCGCCCCGCGACTGACGCCATCGTCGCCCTGCGGGCCGCCTCCACGAGGGCTACGTTGATCGAGGGGGAGCTCACCTGGCAGCAGGGCCGAGGAGGGTCATGATGGCATCCGCACGCGACGACCGTGGGACGGAGCCGTCCGGGCCCCACGGCTTCACCAACGACTTCGACGACTTCTCCGAGTCCTGGTTCAGGATCCCGCGAGGGCCCATGCCGCCGCAGATGGCGTACGAGATCGTGCACGAGGAGGCGATGCTCGACGGCAACGCCCGCCTCAACCTCGCGACGTTCGTCGGCACCTGGATGGACGAGCATGCCAACCGGCTGTACGCCGAGACGTTCGACAAGAACATGATCGACAAGGACGAGTATCCCAAGACCGCGGAGATCGAGACCCGGTGCTGGCGAATCCTGGCCGACCTCTGGCATGCCCCGGACCCCGAGAGCACCATCGGCACCTCGACGATCGGATCGTCGGAGGCGGCGATGCTCGCGGGCCTCGCCCTCATGCGACGGTGGAGGGCGCGCCGCCGGGAGGCGGGTCTCCCGACGGACCGCCCCAACCTCGTGATGAGCGCCGCGGTCCAGGTGTGCTGGGAGAAGTTCTGCAACTACTGGGACATCGAGGCCCGGCTGGTGCCCGTCTCGCTCGCGCACCCGACCTTCGACGGCCACGACCTCGCCTCGTACGTCGACGAGAACACCATCGGCGTGGTCGCCATCATGGGCGTCACCTACACCGGCGCGTACGAGCCCGTCGCCGACATCGCCCGTGCGCTCGACCGCATCCAGGAGGACACGGGCCTCGACGTGCCCGTCCACGTGGACGGCGCCTCCGGCGCCATGGTCGCCCCGTTCATCCAGCCCGAGATCGCGTGGGACTTCCAGGTGGACCGGGTGGTATCGATCAACACCTCGGGCCACAAGTACGGCCTCGTGTACCCCGGCCTGGGCTGGGTGGTGTGGCGCACGAGGGACCACCTGCCGGACGACATGATCTTCTCGGTGAGCTACCTCGGCGGCGACATGCCGACGCTCGCCCTCAACTTCTCGCGTCCCGGCGCGCAGGTGCTGCTCCAGTACTACCTGTTCCTCCGGCTCGGCTTCGAGGGCTATCGAGCCGTCCATCAGCACACCCAGGACGTCGCCCTCTTCACGTCCGGAGAGATCGCGCGCATGGGGCCGTTCGAGCTGGTGAGCGACGGCGGCGACATCCCCGTCTTCGCGTGGCGCCTCAAGGACGGCCACACCGACAACTGGACCCTCTACAACCTGTCCGACAAGCTCCGCGCCCGCGGTTGGCAGGTTCCCGCGTACCCCCTGCCCGAGGACATGCAGGACGTCACCGTGCAGCGCATCGTCGTGCGGCGCGGCCGTCGCGTCGCCGCTCGCGACTTCCTCAAGGACTTCCGGGCCTGCGTCGAGTACCTCGACGGCCTCTCCGGCCCCATCCCCGTGGAGCGCGAGGGCTCCGGCTTCCACCACTGACGGTCAGGAGGGCGCGACCTCGGCGGTCGCGCCGGGGCGCACGAGCACGGCGGCGGCGAGGAAGCACAGGCCGCCGAGCACGGTGCCGAGGTTCGCCCACAGCTGGCTCACGAAGGTCGTGGTCTCCGGCACCACGTAGGCGCCGATCGCGGACACCCCGAACGCGACCGAGCCGGCCATGTTGAGCCAGGCCGCCTCGGGCGTGCGCGCGCGGATGTGCCACAGCTCGTCGCGCCGGCGGGAGGCGGCCAGCGCCAGCACCCCGGAGACGAGGAACGCGAGCGATCCCCACGCGTTCGAGCGCCAGCCGATCCCGACCGCGTCGGGAGCGGCGATCGCGGCCAGCAGCGCGACGAACGTGCTGATGTTGAACAGCAGGGTCCCGACGGCCTGGACGGCGGCCGCCCACCAGTCGAGGCGATCGCCCGCGGGGGCACCGCGCCGGGGTGCCCGACGACCGCTGAGGAGCAGCTGGATCAGCCCCGCGGCGGTGAAGAGCAGCGATCCCGTGAAGAACGTCACACCGGTCGCGATCGCACCCACCGCATCGGCGTACCAGGGCAGCGCCCCGACGATGAAGCACAGCGACCCGAGGGCGAAGCCCACCGCCTCCGCCCGCAGCCGGATGTACCTGCGAGGAGACACCGCCTCGCGCCCCTGTGCGGCCATGCTTCGACTCTAGGTCCGCGGCACGCGTACGCGCCGGGCGAGCGGCTGTCCCAGGGGGCCTCGGTCGACAACCGTGAGCCCCCGGATGCATAGCGCATCGAAGGATCCGAGTTGAGTCTCGTAATCAATTTGTTATCTTCTTTCGAGACATTTCAAGGAGTACCGCTTGTTCTTCGCCCGACTGCCCTTCCCCCGCCGTGCCCAGCGCGCCGCCTCCGCCACCGTGGCGGGCGGCGCGCTCAGCCTCGGCTACGCCACCGCCGCGCTCGCCTCCCCCGCGGGCACGCCCGCGGATGCATCGGAGCTGCCGTCGCAGGCGCAGGAGACCGTGCGCACCGCGGAGCTGACCGTCGCGCCGATCTCCGCTGACGCGGAGGCCAGCTGGGGCGGCGCCGAGGTCCCGGAGGTGGAGGTCACGCCCCTCTGGGAGCAGCCGAAGCAGATCGCGAAGGCGCGCCGCCTGGCCTCGGACCCCGAGGTCGTCACCACCGCCGCGGTGCACCTCCGTGCGGACGCGTCGGTGGACGCCGACTCGCTCACCGTCGTTCCCGAAGGGTCCGAGCTCGGCACGGACGCCGATGCGGTCACCCAGGGACGCTTCACCCGCGTCTACACGGAGGACGGGCTCACGGGATTCATCGCGACCCGCCTCCTCGACGACTACGTGGTCGAGGTCGAGGAGACCGCCGCGTCGACCTCGACCTCCTCGTCGTCGGGCTCCAGCACGGCGAGCGGGTCCAGCAGCACCGCCTCGTCGAGCACCGCGTCGTCCGCCAGCTACGCGAGCATCGTCTCGGCCGCGCTGTCGCAGGTGGGCTCCGCGTACGCGTTCGCGTCGGCGACCCCGGGCGCCTTCGACTGCTCGGGCCTGGTGTCGTGGGCGTACGCCCAGGTGGGCAAGAGCGTCCCGCACTCCTCGAGCGCCATCCGCGCCACCGGCACGGTGATCCCCGCCTCGGCCGCGCAGCCGGGCGACATCATCTGGTCCCCGGGGCACGTCTCGATCTACCTCGGCAACGGCCAGCAGGTCGAGGCGGTCGGACCCGGCAGCGGCGTGCAG
This sequence comes from Demequina litoralis, assembly GCF_030418455.1. Lineage (GTDB taxonomy): Bacteria > Actinomycetota > Actinomycetes > Actinomycetales > Demequinaceae > Demequina > Demequina litoralis. The sequence continues at coordinate 161,277 of NZ_JAUHPW010000001.1, read as the reverse complement.
CAGACGAGCATCTGGCAGTCGAGCCCGGTGTTCCTGCGCTTCTGACGCGGGACGCCGGCACCTCGGGCGCCCGCCGGTCGGCGATCCCGGCCGGGGCGCGGTACGGTCGCGCCATGAGCCACATCTCCGGTACACCGATCACCCTCACCCACGGCGACCAGGTCGCCACGCTCGCGACGATCGGTGCGGCGCTCCGCGCGTACACCGTCGGCGGGCGCGACGTCGTGGTCCCGTTCGGGGCCGACGAGATCGCCCCCGCCTTCCACGGCATGGTGCTCGCCCCGTGGCCCAACCGTCTGCGCGACGGCCGCTACGACTTCGGCGGCCGCGAGCTGCAGGTGGCGCTCACCGAGCCCGGACGAGGCACCGCCCTCCACGGCCTCGTGTGCTGGGAGGACTGGACCGTCGCATCGTCCACCGGCGCGGAGGCGACGCTCACGCTCGACCTGCCCGCGAGTCCCGGCTACCCGTTCCAGCTGTCGCTCGCCGTCACCTACGCGCTGACCGACGACGGCCTCACCATCACCACCGTGGCACGCAACGCCGGCACCGAGGCGCTCCCCTACGGCGTGGGCTTCCACCCGTGGTTCGCGCCGGGCGGCACCCCGCTCGACGAGTGCACGCTCCAGCTCGACGCCTCCTCGCGCGTGACGGTCGACGACCGCCTCCTGCCCGCCGATGTGGTGCCCGTGGACGGCGACTTCGACCTGCGCACGCCGCGCGACCTGCCCGGCGTCGCCTTCGACGACGCCTGGGTGGACCCGATCCTCGACGCCGACGGCCGCTCGTGGGCGCGCCTGGGCTGGGCCGACGGATCGACCGTCGAGATCTGGGCGGACTCCGAGGCGACCGCCTGGCAGATCTGCACGGGCGACGAGGTGCCGGGAGTGAAGCGCGCGGGCGTCGCGATCGAGCCGATGAGCTGCATCGCCGACGCCTTCCGCACCGGCGACCACCTCGTCACCCTCGAGCCGGGCGCGACCCACGCGCTGACGTGGGGCATGCGCCTGCGCTGACCCGGTGCCACGTGCGACGCCCCCGACCTCCGGCCGGGGGCGTCGGCGCGCGGCCCGCGTCCGATCACGCCACGGTGCGGCGACGCGCGACCCCGACGATGACGAGCAGCACGCCCGTGACCGCGACCACGACGAGCGCGGCGATCGCCGCGCCTCCCGGGCCGATGCCGAGGGAGGCGCCGAGCAGCCGCCTGCCGGCATCGGTCGGCAGCAGCAGGACGGACCCGGACAGCGCGGCGGGCACGGTCGACGACGTGCCCACGGCCAGCGTCGCGACGCCCACCATCGCTGCGAGGATCCGCCCGACCCCGCCGAGCGCCGCGGCGAGACCGGCGTTGGCGACGGCGAAGACCGTCCCGATGCCCATGGTCGCCAGGCCGAACAGGACGCGCGGCCCGAGCCCGGCGTCGACGAAGCGAGCGACCGCGATGCCGACGACCGCGCCCTGCGCGAGCCCGACGAGCGCGGACGCGCGCACCGCGCCGCCCGCGATCGCCGCCGTGGAGGCGGCGGTGAGGAGGCGGCGGCGCGGCACGGCACGATGCGCGAGCGCAGCCACGATGCCCCCGACCCACAGGCCGACCACCGCGAACAGCGGGACGGAGACGACGCCGTCGGGCGCGGGCGCCACCGTCGTGGCGACCGGCCGGGAGGCGACCGTCGACAACGTGGCGATCGCGTTGTCCCCGTAGGTGGGGATCTGGTCCGCCGCGTCCGCGAGGCCGTCCGCGAGCTGGCCCGCGCCGTCGTCGAGGTCCGCCGCGCCCGAGTCGACCGACCCCGCGCCCTGCGCGACCTCGGCACCCCCGGCCGCGGAGTCCGCGGCACCCGCGGCGACCTCCTCGCCACCGGCGGCGGACGCGTCCGCCCCGTCGACCAGGCCGGGCATGCCCGCCGCGAGGGCCGCGTTGCCGGCGGCGACCTGGTCGGCGCCGCCGGCCAGCGCATCCACCGCCTGCTGTGCCGAGCGCAGGCGCGCCACCAGCGCGGTGCCACGTGTGCAGCCGGGCTGGCGGGGCCGCGCGCAGAGGTCGGCGACGAACGCGGAGGCCTCCGCGACGCTCGCGCCCAGGACGGCCGCCTCGGTGTCGAGCGCGGCCGCCACCTCGCCCGCCCCGGCCGCGAGCCGGGCGGTCTCCCCCGGCAACGCCTGCACCGAGGCGGCGAGGCGGTCGAGGCCTGCCGCCAGCGTCGCCGCACCCTCGTCGAGCGAGTCCAGCCCGGCCTCGAGCCGGTCGGCACCGGCGGCGAGCTGCTCGGCGCCGGACGCGAGCGAGTCCGCGCCTTCCGCCAGCTGCGCCGCTCCGTCCGCCGCCTGCGCGACCGAGGACTGGATCTGGTTGAAGCCGTCGTAGACGTTCGTGAGGTAGCGCGCGGTGAGCTGCTGGTTGAGGCTCGCGACCGCCGCCTCGACCACCACCTCGGTGAGCGCCGGGTCGAGGAACGCGGTGGCCGGGGTGGTCGTGACGTGGATCGTCGCCGCCACGGCGTCCTTCGCGGGCCCGGACAGCGAGGTCGCGTCGGCGGAGAACGACGGCGGGATCCGCACGATCGCGGCGTACGTGCCGCTGTCCAGCCCCTCCCTCGCGTCGGACTCGTTCGTGAGGACCCAGGTGAAGCTCGGACCGGACGGGGCCGGGCTCGCACTCGCGTCCGGGCCCGGGTCGTCGGGTGCTCCCGTGCCCGCCTGCCCCCCGATGAGCTCGCCCGCGAACTCCCGCCCCAGGGGCACCGTCTGGCCGTCGACCTGCACGGGGTCGTCGGCGTTGACGATGGCAGCGGTGACCCGGTCGAGGTCCTCCGACGGTGCGGCCAGCGCCCACGCGAGCAGGCCCGCCACCACGAGCGGCACGAGCAGAACGCCGAGCAGCGCGCGCCATCCCCAGCGCTCGGCGCCGGCGGTGCCGTCGAACGGCCGCGCGCTCATACGGCGGCCCCCGCCCGCCGCGCCGCGGGCACGGGCCCCAGGTCGACGCCGCGGATGCGCGCACCGGCCGGGAGGAGGCCGACGACGTCGACCTCGTGCTCGCTCGCCAGCACGAGCGTGAGGGCCTCCCCCGTGCGGCCGGGCACGGTCCGACGGAGATCGTCGAGCGCACGTGCCAGCGCCGCCCGGTCGGCGGCATCGGGCGCGAGCGCCGCGCCGTCGACGGCGAGCACCACCGTGCGGTGCCCGGCGGCGGCGTCCGCGAGGCGGGCCGGCGCATCGTCCTCACCCGCGAGCCGCACGTAGCCGGAACGGCTCCTCACCGAGGCTGCCCGCACGGGCAGCACGAGCCCGGCCACCTTCGCACGCCCCACGGCCACGGGTGTGCGACCCGTGAGGCCGAGCAGCACGCGCGTGCGCGCGGCCGCGTCCCCGCCCTCGACGACGAGCACGTCGCCGGGCTCGACGATGGTGGAGAGCGCGCGTGCGGCATCGGGCATCCCGTGGATGCGCACCCCCTCGAGCGCGATCGCGACGCGGTCGCCCGGCACGGGCCAGTCGGCGAGGGCATCCTCCGCGGCAAGTCCGGCTCCCTCGACGTCGAAGTGCGGCAGCGCACGGTCGAGAGACCGGGGGAACCACCACGTCGCATGACCGAAGAGCGCGAGCACCGCGGGGATGAGCGTCATCCGGACCAGGAACGCGTCGCATGCCACGCCGACGGCGAGGCCCAGCGCGATCGGCTGGATGGAGGCCTCCCCACCGCGCACGAAGCCGCCGAACACGGCGGTCATGATGATCGCGGCCGCGGTGACCACCCGCGCCGACCCGACGAAGCCGTGGTGGATGGCGCGCCGCGGCTCCGCCCGGTCGAGGTAGGCCTCGCGCATCCGGCTCACGAGGAACACCTCGTAGTCCATCGCCAGCCCGAACAGCACCCCCATCACGATGATGGGCATGAAGCTGATGATCGACCCGACGTGCGCCACCTCGAGCGGTCCCGTGAGCGCGCCGTCGACGAACACGAGCGACGTCACCCCGAACGCGACCCCGATCGACAGGAGGTAGCCCAGCGCTGCCGTGACGGGCACGACGAGCGACCGGAACACCATCGCGAGGAGCACGAGCGACAGCCCGACGACGAGCAGCGCGAACGGCACCAGCGCGCCGCCCAGCGTGTCGGAGATGTCGATCCCGACCGCGGTGTACCCGGTGACGGACAGCTCGACCGCGTACTCCTCGAGCCACGTCGGCTCGAGCGCGCGCAGCGCGTGCACGAGCCGCTCGGTGCGCTCCGAGTCGGGCGCGCCGGCCGGGATGGCCTGGATGATCGCCGTGTCGCCGGTCTGGTTGGGCGTCGCGAGCGCGATCGAGGCGACTCCGGGGACCGCGGCCACCTCGTCGGCGAGGTCGTCCACGAGCGTGACCGGATCCGTGCTCTGGATGACCGACCCGGTCAGCAGCAGCGGCCCGTTGAAGCCGGGCCCGAAGTGCTCGGCGACAAGGTCGTAGGTGGTCCGTCCCGGCTCGCCCTCCGGAAGGGATCCCGCGTCGGGCAGCGCGAGCCGGAGGTCGAGCGCTGGCACCGCAGCCGCGCCCAGGACCCCGACGACCAGCACGACCGTGACCGGCGGCCACCTCGTGACGGCACGCACCCACCCGCCGAAGAACCCGCCGACCGGCTCCTGCTCCTCGCCCGCGGCGTCGGCGTCATCGTCCACGCCGACGTCGTCGGACACCGCCGCATCGTCCTCGCCTGGCGGCGGTGCGTGGGAGGGCCGGTACCGCCGTCCGACCGCATGCCAGCGGGCGAAGCCGAGCAGCGCCGGGGTGAGCGTGAGCCCGATGAGCGCGGCGGCGGCCACGCCGGCGGCGGCCGCCACGCCCGTGACCGTGAGGAACGGGATGCCGGCGACCGACAGTCCGAGCAGCGCGATGATGACGGTGGTCGCGGCGAAGACGACCGCGGATCCCGCGGTGGCGATCGCGCGCGGCGCGGACTCCTCGGGCGCCATGCCGCGGCGCAGCTGGTCCTGATGGCGGCTGATGACGAAGAGCGCGTAGTCCACGCCCACGGCGAGGCCGAGCATCACGGCCAGCAGCGGCGCGGTCGACGTGATGGTCACCCAGCGCGTCACCGCGAAGACCAGGGCGACAGCGATCCCGACGCCGAGCGTCGCGGTCACGAGCGGCATGCCCGCGGCGATGAGGGAGGCGAACGTGATCGCGAGCACCACGTAGGCGAGACCGAGGCTGGTGACCTCGCTCGCGCCGATGCCCGGATCGGTCTGCGAGAACAGCTGGCCGCCGACCGCGACCCGGGAACCGTCCGGCAGCGCGTCCTCGAGGTGCCGCCCCGCGCGCTGCAGCGCCGCCTCCGTCGACGGGAGCACCTGCGGGACCTGGACCGAGAGCTGGATCGGCACGAGGGCGGCCGAGCCGTCGGGCGCGATGTTGCTGCTCGTGGTGCCGCCATAGGGCGAGGTGGCGCCGGCGACCTGGTCGATCTGCTGGATCTGGTCGACCGCGTCCTCGACCGCCGCCTGGAACCCGCGGCCCGTGACCTCGCGCCCGTCCGGGGCGACCGCGATGAGCTGCGCGGACGTCCCGGAGAACTGCGGGAAGGTGCGCGCGAGGGCGTCGAGGGCGTCCTGCGACTCGGTGCCGGGGAACGTGTAGCTGTTGTTGGTGCCCGTGCCGACGAAGGACGCGAGCGCGATGGCGACCCCGAGCACGACGATCCAGCCCGCGAGCACGAGGCGGCGCGCCTCGTAGGCCCACCGGCCCAGGGCGTAGAGCATCGCGGACATCGGCTCACCTCGCTCCGCTCGCACCGGTGGGGAGGCGGCCCAGTGAGAGGAATCGTCACGAATGCTGCGCGTTCGCCAGGCTACGCCCGGGCTCGGGGCCCGGCAACGGGAGCCGAGGTGCGGCTAGATCTCGGTGAGCGCGAGGCCGTCGATGTCGCGCTGCTCCCACTCGTCGAAGGGGTCGTCGGCGACCGCGGCGCGCGCGATCGGTGCGAGGCGCTCGAAGTCCTCACGCGACTCGAAGATCGCGAGCCCGACGAGCCGGTCCGAGCGCTCATCGGCGAGCGTGTGGATCCGCACCAGGCCCGCCTGGCCGCGGATGGCGGCGCCGTAGCGGTGCATCGAGTCGACGAGAGCGTCGCGGTGCTCCGGGTGGGGGTGATGGACCGACATCAGCACGAACATGAGCCCACCCTAGATCGGTCGGCTCAGTCGCGCTCGACCCACCGGTCGATGGCCCATACCAGGGCGAACGCGAGCCCGGGCTCCACCCCGTCGAGGATGTCGATCGTGTACTTGTCGCGGACGGTCACCCACTTCTGGGTGATCTGCACCGCGACCGTGCCGTCCTCCTTGCGCAGCGTGTAGTCCTTCTCGATCACGTTGCCCTCGAGAAGCCACTCGTCGCCCGATGCGAGGGAGACCTCGATCTTGTCCTTGACGAACTTGAACGGCTGGGCGTGGAGGTGGGCCGCCTGCTCGCCCGCGGGATCGGTGACGTCCATGCGCTTGGGGATGCCGAACATCCTCCCGGTGACCTCGTACAGCAGCGCGCCGTCGGGGCCCTGGACGTCGGCGCGCGGGCGCGGCCCGACCTTGCCGTCGACGAAGAAGAGCTGCTCCTCGGTGTCGGGAGCGAGGATCTGGAAGTCGCGTCCCATGCCGAACTTGCTCTTCATGAGGTAGCGCGTGTACCCCTCGGGGACCGGTGGCAGGGCCATGGTTCGCTCCAATCGCTTCGGTGCCGCCACGGTAGCGCGCGCACCGCCGGGAGACCAGGGACGATGCGGCGTGCCGCTACTCGCGGCCCTCGTCGAGCGGGATCAGCATGGTCCGGAACTCCTCGGCGCCGGCGTGCAGCCCCCAGATGCGGTCCGCGACCTCGTCGAGCGTGTAGCGCAGCTTCGGGATGGCGCCGGGGATGACCAGCTGCACCACCCGAACGCCCTCCTCCGAGAGCGCATCGTGCAGCATCTCGCCATATGCGCTCTCGGCGGGGAACGCGACCGAGGTGCCGGCGAAGCCCGCGCGCGCCTGGACGGACGTCCCGCCGTTGATGAGGACGATGCTGCCCTCGCCGGCCGCGCGCATCGCGGGCAGGACGGCGCGGGCGGCATGGATGAGGCCGAGCGCGGAGAACCGCAGCGCCTCGAGCGCGAGGTCGGGCGTGAGGTCGAGGACGGGCTTGAGATAGTCGCGCGAGGGCAGCGGGCTGTACTGGAGCGCCGTGATCGGGCCGAGCTCTGCCGCCGCGCGTGCCAGCGCATCGTCGAGCGACGCGCCGTCGCGCACGTCGGCGGCGTAGCCGCGGGCCGTGACGCCGTCCCCGGCGAGCTCCTCCGCGAGGGCGTCGAGCCTGCCCTGGTCGCGCGAGATGAGGGCGACCGAGAAGCCCTCGCGGGCGAACCTGCGTGCGACGGCCGCACCGAGTCCTGGTCCTGCTCCGACGATCGCGAGCGTGGGCATGGGTGTCTCCTTCGACTGTTGGGGCTCGCCTCCGACCCTAGCGCGCGCCGTCACCCGGCCTCGAGCCGTCGTCCTTGCGGTCGGCGTCCTCGCCCTCGTCGCGCGTCGCGTCCCCGTGGTCCGGGCCGTCACCGTCGTCCGCGTCGTCCGCCTCCTCGTCCTCCCGTCGCCTCGCGGCCACGGCGCCCGTCTGCGCCGAGTGCGCCGCGGTCGCGGTGCCGAAGTAGAAGGCCGCGACGGCGGTCACGAGCGTGCCGACGGTGGTGACGAGCTGCTTGGCGATGTCGTCGGAGGTCGCGGTGTTGCGCGACGGCGGGTACAGGATCACGTCGTACACGGTCTCGCCGTCGACGAGGCGCGGCGTGGCCTCCTTGAGGAGCTCCGTCGGGATGCCGTTGTACCGGTCCTGCGTGATCCCGGTGAGCTCGCGGACGTCCGCGGTGTCGGCGGTCTGCTGCGTGCTGTTGAAGATGAAGATCGCGGCGATGAAGAACAGCATGATGAGCAGCAGCGCGATCACCGCGCGGATGCTGCCGGCGGGCAGGCCCATCGCCTGCGACGCGTCGTGCAGCTTGAGACGTTTGAGGACGACGGCCAGCGCCGAGATCACGAGGACCAGCACCACGGCCGCCGCCACGAAGACCAGCGACAGCGCCGCCTCCGGGCTGTCCTGCGTCTCGGTGGCGAGGCGTCCGAGCAGGTAGACCGAGGCCCCCAGGACGCCGACGGAGATCACGGCGGAGAGGAACAGCGCCCACAGCGCCGAGTACCGCGGCGTCGCCGTCGCGTCGTGATAGACCCACCGCCTGAACCAGCCGCGCACGCCTGCCATGACAACCCCCTTGGCCCCGCTGCGAAGGGTGATCCCCTCCACTGTAGGTCGGATGCGCGGACCGGGCGCGGCGTGGGACGGGCCCCTCCCGCCGGAGGGGCCCGCGGTGGCGGCGGTCAGGCCGCCGCAGGGTGCTCGATGTGGTCGACGACGCGGTCGAGCCGCGCCTGGACGCGCGCGATCATGGACTTGCGTCCGAGGCGGTAGCTCAGGGTGACGTCCGGGACCCGGACCTCCACCCCGAGGCGCGTGCCTCCGTCCTCCGGCTCGAACGTCCAGATGAACGTGTCGGGCGGGAATCCGTGGTGCGGCCGGTGGTGTCCCCGCATCCACAGGGTCGGGACCGCCTCGAACACGATCCGCTCGTCCGGGACCTCCTCCGTGAAGGTGAAGGCGACGTCCTCGTCCAGCGGGAACGGCGCCGGGTACCGGAGCTGCGCGGTGGTGCCCGGGCCCGCGTCGGTGACATCGGCGTCGACCACCTCGATGGGGTCGCCGTCGTGGAGCTTGCGCGGGTCGCGGCAGTATTCGAACACGGTGTGCACGGGCGCGTCGACGTGAGCCGACAACGCGAAGTAGGGCTGCGTCACAGTCATGTTGCTCACCCCCTCTCGCGACCGAGACGGTGGTGGTGCGCCCACCTCTCCAGCCTACGTCCGCGGCGCCTCCGCCGTCGGGGTGGCCGGACGCTCAGGCACCGCGCTCCGGCAGCGGTCCGGCCGGCGCCCCCTCCACGCGCGCGAGGACGAAGTAGTACGGGATGCGCGGGTCGCCGGCTGCCCGCCCGGCCATCACGCCGAGCAGGGTGTCGCGGTCGACGCGCACGAAGTGGTCGTGGATGGGTCGGGAGTCGTACGTCATGGTCGCCGTGACCTTGCCCCGGTGCGCGCAGTCGGCCAGCCACGCGCCGCCGCCGGCGAGCCCGGCGTCGGCGACCAGCGTGCCGTCGGGGTCGCGGCAGACGATGGGCTGGACGTGGGCGTCGTCGACGAAGTTCTTTCCGAACCATCCGGACCGCTCGAGCGTGCTATGGATGCGGTGGCCGGTGTCGATGCCGGTGCCCCGCCACAGACCGGTGAGATCGGCGGCGCGCGCCTCGGGCAGCACGTCCCACAGGGCGGCGAGCTCGTCGGCGTCGCCCTGCCCGGCCGCCGCGATCGCCCGGACGCGGTCCGCGGCGGTACCGCCGCGCGTCGCCGCCGCACCGGCCGGCGTCGCCCCGTCCTCGCGCATCACGAGCACCGCCTTGACGGCGGCTCCGGTGCGCGCGGCCGCCACCGCATCGTCCAGGCGCGAGAACGGGAAGGGCGAGACCAGCCTCTCCAGCGGGAAGAGGCCCGCGCGCCATAGCCCGACCAGCAGCGGGACGGCCTCGGTAGGGACGGCGTCCCCCTCGATCACGCCCGTGAGCGTGCGCCCCCACAGCAGGGCCGTCTGGCTGACGGTCACCGGGTTGCCTCCCCGCCGCAGCGCGACCGTCGCGCACGTGCCGGGCGTGGCGAGCGCCCCGATCGCGAGGTCGAGGGCCTCCTGGCTGCCGACGGTGTCGAGCGCGTGCTCGAACGACCCGCGGCGCACCTCGAGCTCCGCGGGCGCCAGCGCGCGCGTCGCGCCCAGCGCCAGCGCGAGCTCGCGGCGGGCGGGATCGGGTTCGACGACAGTGACGGCGGCGCACCCGCGTGCCCGCGCGGCCATGAGGCCCGCGAGGCCCACGCTGCCCGCGCCGACGACGAGCAGCCGGTCCTCGTGCGCGGGCGCGAGCACGTTGAGCACCGTCCCGGCGCCGGTGAGCACCCCGCAGCCCAGAGGCGCGGCGAGGGCGAACGGCAGGTCCTCGCCGAGGGGCACCACGTTGGTCTCGCGTGCGATGGCGCGCGTCGCCCACGAGGACTGCGCCATCCATGCGGCGCGGATGGGCTCGCCGGCCCGGTCCGCGACGGTCGCGGAGCCGTCCGGACGCGCGCCGCGGTAGTTGCGCGCCGCGAACTCCTCGCAGTACGCGGGGTGACCGTCCCGGCAGCGGCGGCATCCGCCGCACGAGTCGAACGTGAGCACCACCCGGTCCCCCGGCGCGACGCGCGTCACCGCGTCGCCCACCCGCACCACCGTGCCGGCGCCCTCGTGCCCGAACACCGCGGGGTACGCGAACGGCGAGCCGCCGTCGATCGCGGTGAGGTCCGTATGACAGATGCCGGACGCGGCGACGTCAACGAGCACCTCGTCGGGCCGCAGCGCGTCGAGGCGCACCTCCGCGGTGACGGGCTCGGACCCGCTGGAGTGCACGACGGCGGCGAGGACCGGGGTCTCGAGGCTCATCCCATTCCTTCCGTACGGCGTTGTACGAACACGGACCGCGCCGGTGCGGTCGCGTCCAGTGTGGACTCTCCGGACCCGGATGTCACGGAATTTGTTAATCCGCATTCACATGAGCGGCGGGGGGAGGGCCCCCCGGCGGCGGCGCGACGCGTCCACGTGCCGCGGACGGCCCGGCGGGGCGTCCGCTAGTGTCGCGCTCACCCACGACCCCTCGCGATGGAGCCCCGCCGGCCATGGAACAGCTCGACACGATCGTCATCGGAGCCGGCGTCGCCGGCCTGACCGCGGCACGGCTGCTCGCCGACGCAGGGAGGCGCGTCGCGGTGCTCGAGGCACGTGACCGCATCGGCGGGCGGGTGTGGACCGACCGCAGAGACGGCCTCGGGACGGACCTGGGCGCCTCGTGGATCCACGGCGTCGACGGCTGCCCGGTCGCCGCGGCGGTCGAGGCGTTCGGGATGCGCACCACGGAGTTCACCGTCGGCAGCTACCAGCCCGACGGCCGCCCGATCGCATACTTCTCCCCCGCCGCCGCCCGGCTGACGGACGATGCGGCGGCGCGCTTCGCGGACGACGTGCACGCCGTCGACGCGGTGCTCGCGGGTGAGGTCGCGCGCTCCGGCCCGCACGACTCGTACCGGGACGTCACCGAGCGCGCGCTCGCCGCGCAGGGCTGGGGCGGCGCGCGCACGGCGCGCGTGCGCGAGTTCCTCGAGCACCGGTCCGAGGAGCAGTACGGCGCGTGGATCGAGGACCTCGCCGCGCATGGGCTGGACGACGATGACGTCGAAGGCGACGAGGTCATCTTCCCCGACGGCTACGACCGGCTGCCACAGGCCCTCGCGGACGGGCTGGACGTGCGCCTGGCGCACGTCGTCACGCGGCTGCGCTGGTCCGCCGACGGGGTGCGGGTCGCCACGGCCGCCGGCGCCGAGCTGCGAGCCTCGACCGCCGTGCTCACCGTCCCCGTCGGCGTGCTCAAGTCCGGCGACCTCGCGATCACGCCACCGCTTCCGGAGCCCGTGGCGGGTGCCCTCGCACGGCTGGAGATGAACCGCTTCGAGAAGGTCGTGCTGCGCTTCCCCTCGCGCTTCTGGGACGACGGCGTGCACGCCGTCCGCCAGCAGGGTCCCGAGGGCCGCCGCTGGCACTCCTTCTACGACCTCACCCGCCTGCACGACGCGCCCACCCTGCTGACCTTCGCGGCCGGCCCCACCGCCCGCGAGATCGAGGGATGGGACGATGCGCGGGTCGCGGCCTCCGTGATGGAGCAGCTGCGGCGCCTGTACGGGGAACGCGCCGAGGAGCCGGTCTCCGTCCAGGTGACGGCATGGCATGCCGACCCCTTCGCGCGCGGCTCGTACGCGTACATGACGGTGGGCTCGACCACCGCGGACCACGACGATCTCGCGACCCCCGTGGGCGACGTCCTCCACCTCGCCGGCGAGGCGACGTGGACCGACGACCCGGCCACCGTGCCCGCGGCGATGCTCTCCGGGCATCGCGCGGCCGGGCGGATCCTGGGCCGCACGGTCCCGATCGAACGGCTGTGGTCGCGGGCCTGAAGGTCGAGCGGCTCAGGCCCGGTGATCGTCGAACGCGAGGGTGATGCCTCCGTGGGAGGCGGTGCAGATGAGGACGTAGCCGTCGCGCTCAGCGGTGCCGGTCGCCAGGCCGCTCGCGGCGTCGGGCTGCGCCGTGGCCGCCGCCGCGACGGCCTCGCGCACGATGCCGGCGTCCAGGTCGAGCGAGTCCGCGAGGTGGGCCGCGAGCGCGACCAGGCCCGTCCGCGCGAGCTCGCCGCTCGCGTCGAGCAGCAGCAGTCCGTCCGGCCCGTCGGACACCCGGCCGCCGAGGTCGATGAACCGCTCGACCTCGGCGATGTTGGCATCGAACGCACGGTCGAGGGCCGTGCCGACCGCCGCGACGGGCGCGGCCACCACGCCCTCCTCCAGCGCGGGCGCCGCTCCGGCGCCGGGGATGGCGCACGCCGCGAGCACGACCGCGAGCGCCACCACCACGCCGATCCCGCTGCCGCTCCTGATACCCGTTCCGTCGGGCGTGGTCGTCATGATCCTCAGGCTCCCTCGTGCTCGCGCTGCCGTTCAGCGATGACCCCAGCCTCGCGGGCACGGGCGCCCGCCGCATCGTCCAGCCGTGGTCTTCCCGGCGTACCGCGGCTGCGGTACGGCAGGCCCGATGAGGCCCGCGCGGGATTCCTGCCCGTCGCCCTGGCCACGACGCACCCGGTCACCTTGCGGGGCCGTGCCGACGGTGCTGCAATGGACGGGACGCGAGATGCCGGCGCACCGACCAGGGGGGACGGGAAGCGCATGAGCAGCAACGAGCACCACCGTGATGCGAGCGCCATGAGGCCTGCGTCCACGCCCAGGCTCCCCCACCCTCGCGAGCCGGGCCGCCACCGCCCCGCCTCGATCGCCGCGCCCGAACCCCAGGCCCTGAGCGGCCGGATGCCGGCCTGGGCGCGCATCCCCGGAACATGGGCCGGCACGGCACAGGAACGGTCCCCAGCATGGCCACCACCAGCAGCACCCCCACGCCCTTCTCGGTCGACGCGGAGAGGCTGGGCGAGCTCGGCGCGGTCTTCCGTGGCGCGCTCGTCACGCCCACCGACCCCGGGTACGACGATCTGCGGCGGCTCGACAACGCCGCCATCGACCGTCGACCCGCGCTGATCATCCGGTGCACCGGACCGGCCGACGTCGTCGACGGCGTCAACCTCGCTCGCACCACGGGCGCTCCCCTCGCGATCCGCTCGGGCGGCCACCACGTCGGCGGGCACGGCTCGGTCGACGACGGCATCGTGCTCGACCTGCGCGACATGAAGGGCGTCTGGGTCGATCCCGCCAACCTGACCGTGCGCGTGCAGGGCGGCGCCACCTGGGGCCAGGTCGACCGCGAGACCCAGGCCTTCGGGCTCGCGGTGCCCGGCGGGATCGTGTCGACCACGGGCGTGGGCGGCCTGACCCTCGGCGGCGGGGTCGGCTGGCTCGTCCGGAAGTGGGGGCTGAGCTGCGACAGCCTGCTGTCCGCCCGCATCGTGCTCGCCTCCGGCGAGGTGGTGACCGCGAGCGCGACGGAGCACGCGGACCTGTTCTGGGCGATCCGCGGCGGCGGCGGCAACTTCGGCGTCGCCGTCGACCTCACGTTCCGGGCGCACCCGCTCGGCCCGGAGATCGCGGCGGCCTTCGTGCTCCACCCGCTCGCCGGCTCCGAGGGCGTGCTGCGTGGCTGGCGCGACCTCGCCGTCGACGCGCCCGACGAGGTGACCTCGCGGGCGATGCTGTGGACGATGGCGGACGACGACACCGCGCCGCCGCCGGCCCGCGGGCGCGACGTCCTCATCATCGGCGCGGTCTACGCGGGCGACGCCTCGCGAGGCCGCGAGGCGCTGGCGCCCTACCGCGCGCTCGGCGAGCCGCTCGTCGACATGAGCGACATGCTCGGCGACTACCGGTTCCTCCAGTACGCCCTGGACGGCGACGACACTCCCGTCCACTCGTACTGGAAGTCCCTCTACCTCGATCGTCTCGACGACGAGGCCCTCTCCTTCGTCTATGCCCGTGCGCTCGAGCGGCCGGACCCGAGGATCCTCGTCCACCTCCCCGCGATGGGCGGCGCGTGCGGGCGCGTGGGCGCGGCGGACACCGCCTTCGGCGACCGGAGCGCGCCGTTCATGCTGAGCGTCGACGGCATGACGGAGGACGCGGCGCGCCTGCCCGAGGTGCGCGCCTGGGTGCGCGCCACCGTCGAGGCCGCGCGGGGCCTCGACGGGGCGGGAGGCACGTACCTCAACTTCGTCGGGGACGATGCGTCGGACCGTCAGGTGGTCGACCAGCAGTACGGCGCGAACCTGGGCCGGCTGCGCGAGGTCAAGCGGACCTACGACCCGGACAACCTCTTCCGCATCAACAACAACATCCTCCCGGCCTAGGACGCCGCCGACGCTCCGAAGGGGGTGCCGCAGCCAGGGGTCTGCCAGGTAGCATCGGCCACGAGCGCACGCCCCGCCGCTCGGCCGTCAGAGCACCCAGCGTCGTCGATCCCCAAGGTCCGGAACCGTCGGACCGCCCGGAAGGTGATCCCGTGAGCAGTCGCCGCCCGTCAGCCAGCCGTCTGGCCTGGACCGCGATGCTCGGCGTCGGGGCGGCCGCGCTCGCGATCACCGCGGCGGTCACGCGCGCGGACGCGCCCGCGGCGGCCCCGAGCACGCCCGCCGCCAGCCCGGCAGCGACGTCGCCCACGCCGACACCCTCGCCCACCCCTGCCGATCCGGATGTGCTCGCCGACGTCGAGCTGGACGCGCTCCAGCAGAAGCAGATCGACGCGCTCCGGGACTTCGCGTCCTGGCTCGAGGAGAACGCGGCCGCGGGCTTCATCGGCGAGGTCGGCTGGCCGTCCGCCACCGACAGCGACTGGGACGAGCTGGGCGAGTACTGGTACCTGCTGGCCGACCAGGAGGGCCTGTGGACGGCCGCCTGGGCCGCGGGCAGCCACTGGTCCTCCGGCTACCCGCTCGTCACCTACGGCGACTCTGGGAGCGGTTCGCTCGACACCGCGAGCGGGCAGGCGCGGGTCATCGAGGCGCTGCAGGCGGGGCAGGATGCGGACGGCACGGGCGCCCGCCACGGCGTCTCCCTCGCGGGCCTCGAGTTCGGCACCGAGAACGGGTTCAGCAGCGCCGACCCCGGCACGCTCGGCACCGACTACTTCGCCGAGCCGGTCGCCTCCTACGCGTGGCTCGCCGGGCGCGGAATCGACCTCGTGCGCCTGCCCGTGCGGTGGGAGCGGCTGCAGCCCGCGCTCGAGGGCCGGCTCGACCCCGCCCAGGTCGCCGCGGTCACGGCGCAGCTCGACGCGGCCTCCGCGGCCGGCATCGACGTGATCCTCGACCTGCACAACTACGGGGCCTACGTCACCGACGCCGGCACCCAGCTGCTGGGCTCCGACGCGCTGCCGGGCGCACGCATGACGGACGTGTGGCTGCGGATCGCCCGCACCTGGGGCGACCACCCCGCGCTGCTCGGCTACGGCCTCATGAACGAGCCCCACGACCTCGGCGGCGGCGACGAGCGCGGCGCGGCGGCCGTGTGGGAGCAGATGACCCAGGAGACGGTCGCGGCGTTGCGCGCCGCCGGCGACGAGCACCTGCTCGTCGTCGCGGGGTACGACTGGTCGAGCCTCGCGCGGTGGCGGTCGACCCACCCGACGGGGTGGATCGACGACGCCTCCGGGAACTTCCTCTACGAGGCCCACCACTACTGGGACGCCTACGGCGAGGGCAAGTACGTGCTCCCCTACGCCGACGAGCTGGCGGCGACGCCCGCAGGCTAGGACGCGGCCTTGTCCAGCTCCGACGCCGGCACGGCCACCGCCTCCTGCTCCGCGACGCGGGAGGGCTCCGCGCGCAGCGCCTCGTCCATGAGGCCCGCGACCCTGAGACCGTCGCGCACCGCGTAGTTGGTGCCGCGGTCCTCGGGGAACACCTGGGAGAAGTTCGCGAGGAAGTAGCCGGGCAGGGGCGTGACCATCTCGGGGATGCGCGACTGGAAGGTCACGTCGACGATGTGCTGGGCGTTGCGGAAACGGAAGATGTGCGACTCGGTGACGAGGTCGCGCCGGAACTCGGGCAGAAGCCGCTCGAGGCCGGCGTACCAGCGCTCCCGCAGCTCGTCCTCGTCCATCGTCATGACCTCGTCGTCGTTCTGCACGTAGTCGCCGACGTAGTAGATGTACCGGCCGCCCGTGTTCTCGGTGCCGATGAGCGAGTCCAGGCTGAGGAACACGAGGAAGGGCGCGTCCAGATCGTGGATCTGGTGCCAGTAGGTGTCGGTGATCGGCTCGCTCGTCGTCACGACCATGAGCGCCGCGCCGAGGTAGTCGATGTCCGTGAGCTGCTTCGAGTACTCGGCGGTCATGGCGGGGTGGTCCTTCGCGGCGCGCGCGAGGGCGTTGCTCGGGATGGCCCCCAGCACCGCGTCGAAGCGTCGCTCCTCGCCGTCGATCACCAGCGCGGGCCGGCCGTCGACCTCGGTGAACGCCTGGATGGGCGTGCTGGGGCGCAGCACGGCCCCCCGCGCCTCGAGCTCCTCGAGCCAGCGGTCGACCATGATGCGGAAGCCGCCCTCGAAGTAGCCGAGCCGCTCGGTCTGCTCGCCCTTGATCTTCGACGTCTGGCGCACGTGGATGCGCGTCCACAGCCACGCCATCGTGACCTTGTCCCAGTACACGTCGAACTTGCCCACGAGCAGCGGCTTCCACACGATGTCGGTCGCGCGCTTGCCGTTGACCTTGCACAGCCAGTCGTAGGCCGTGACGGTCGTCAGCGGCTGCCACCTCTTGAGCGACAGGGTGCGCAGCCCGGTGAGGCCGGTGCGGACCCGGTCGACGAACGACAGGGGCTTGAAGGACAGCAGCTCGAGAGGGGTCGTGAAGCCGTACCGCTTGCCCTCGTGGAACGCCTTGATCGAGCTCGGGTAGAAGTCCAGCCTGTCGCGGATGCCGAGCTCCTCGGCCATCCCGATCATCCACTCGTCGGTCGTGTAGAGGAAGTGGTACGCGCGCTCGAGCGGGAAGCCGTCGGCGAGCTCGAAGCCGGCGACGAGCCCCCCGAACGTCGGGGCGGCCTCGTACACCTCGACGTGATGGCCCGCCTTGGCGAGCTCGTAGGCGGCCGTGAGGCCGGTGAAGCCGCCGCCGACGATGGCGACGCGTGCGGGTGCGGTCCCGGTCATGATGCTGTCCCTTCCTCAGGAGTGGCGAACGTGAGCTTCTTGTTGAGCGTGTACTGGAGGATCACGACCACCGGCAGGGTCGCGCCCTTGGCGAGCAGCGCGTCGACGTGCAGCCCGTCCACGAGGACCGCGAGCATGAGCGTGCTCACGACGTACCCGGCGCCGGTGACGAGGGTGAACGACAGGAACCGTGCGACGATGCGGTCCTTCACCTTGAAGTTGAGGAGGCTGTTCGCCGCGAAGCTGACGATCATCGCGACGAACGTCGAGGTCGTATTCGCGAGCACGGGGTGCATCCCGGCTCCGACGGCGAGTAGCGCGTAGATGCCCACGTCGACGGCGAGCGCGCCACCGCCGATCGCGACGTAGAGCAGGAACCGGCGGTAGCGGTCCGCGAGCGCGAGCAGCCGGGCCGATGGGGTGGGGGTGGCGGTGACGGCGTTCATGGGTTCTCCTCGGCGTGCGGGTCAGGCGAGCGGGACGGTGACGTCCGTCGGCAGGCTCCGCTGGAAGCGGTGCCACGAGTAGGTCCAGGCGAAGTCCGCGAGCGTGCTGTCCCACGTACCGGTGTCGGGGTCGATCTGCGACGCGACCTGCGTGCGGTAGAGCGCCGCCGGGTCGTATCCGATGTCGCGCACCTGCGCGACCATCGCGAGCGTGGACCCCGCGGGCAGCCCCGGGGAATCGGCCGCGTAGGACACGAGCTGCGGCACGAGCGTGTCGAGGATGTCGCTCGCGCGCTCCTCGCCGGCCAGCTCCTCGCGCAGCAGGGTCGGCACGAGCCGCAGCGTGTCCTCGCCGAAGCGGTCCGCGCCCGCGCCCGTGAGGCGCGACGCGCGCTCGAGCTCGCCGTCCTGGGTGAGGACCACCCAGTTGGGCACCGTCCCGCGCTCGTCCGCGACGCGCCCGAGGAACGCGTAGCCGTCGTCGACCAGCCGCTGCCAGTCGTGGTCGGGCAGCTCCTCGGCCAGGCGGCGGTACAGCACCGGGTCGAAGTACGAGGGGTTGACGAGCTGGTCGTCGACGGAGCCGTCCGCGGACGAGTCGACGAGGCGCAGCCCGTCGACCGTGAAGGTGCAGCGGCTCCACCAGTCGTCCGCGATGTCCGAGGCCTCGGCCCGGAGCCCGCCGAGCTCCCACGCGTCCGCCGCGTCGAGGAGCAGGCCGATGAAGCGCTGGTCGGCGGCGCACACGGTGTCGGGGCTGGCGAGCTCGCCGTCGCCGAGCTCGTCGGTGATCCACTGCCACGACGCGAGCGAGTCCGCCTCGCGGTGGCGCAGGTGGTCGGTCGTCCAGGCCCAGATGCCGCGGAAGGCCGCCTGGTCGTCCTGCGCGAGCGCCTGCTCGAGCGCGAGGGCCTGGTCCAGCGACGTGGTGGTGCCGGGCTCGTCCTCGAGCACCTGGCCGTACGAGACGAGCCAGTCGTCGCGGAACCGCTCCCATGCGTCCTGCAGCACGATCTCGTTCCGGCTCTTCGTCCGCCACACCTGCACCCAGTCGCCGTTGGTGGAGATGCGCGCGTCGAGGTCGATGAAGCTCGAGGAGCCCGACGTGTACGACGCCACGAGCTCGGAGTGGGCGAGCACCTCGGCCATGCGCGGCACGGTGCCCTGCGCGATCTGGTCGAGCACCTCGTGGGTGAGGACGAGGTACTCGATGTCGCGCCAGTCGTCGGCGTAGGACTCGCGCAGCTCCGGGTCGTACTCGGCGTTGAAGAAGTACATGGTCCCGGAGTAGCCGCCCTCCTGGGCGAGCTCGGGGTAGACGTAGTTGTCCGCGGCGATGACCGCGTCGGGGTCGACCTCCTGCTCGATCCATTCGACGGCCGCGACCTGGTTGGCGGTCTCGTCGGTGACGAGGTGCTTCTGGTCGGCGACCATGACGTAGCCGGCGACGATCGCGACCGCCGCGGCCGAGCCGATCACCGGGCGCAGCGCTCCGGGTGGAGCGATCTCGGTGATCCTCGCCACGAGGATGCCGACCGCGAGCGCGAGGAACGGCAGCGCGGGCACCACGTAGAGGTCGATGACGATGCCGCCGCGCGCGAGGAACAGGCAGTACGACAGGATGAAGACGACGACCGCGACGGTGCCGGCGTCGCGGAAGCGGCGGAGCACCATCATCGCCAGCAGCGCGAGGGTCGCCCCCGCGCCGATCACCATGGTGAACTGGTCCTTCACCAGCCAGGACCCGACGGCGAGCTGGAAGCTGGATTCGGCCTCCCACGGCCACGCGAAGTCGCCGCGCCCCAGCTGCAGCCCGAAGGTGTCGACGAGGCTCACCCGGGCGGGTACGCCGTCCGCGTCGACGGGCGCCGGCAGCAGCTCGTCGTTGAGCATCGCGTACACGAAGAACAGCAGCACCGTCCCGCCGGCGCTCGCGAGCCAGTGCAGCACCGCGTGCTTGCGCTGGGGGCCCGCGGCGCCGGCCCACAGCAGCACGAGGAAGCCGATGCCGAAGAACGCGGCGTTGAGCTTGGTGAGCACTGCGACGCCGAACGCGATGCCGCTGCCGATGGTGCGGCCGAGCGTGAGCGGACGCCGCACCAGCAGGAGGATCGCGAGCAGCACCCACAGCACCATGAGGTTGTCGAGCAGCACGCGTCGCTGGAAGTAGATCCCGAGCGGCGACAGCGCGAACACGAGCGCGGCGATCATGCCGGCGGTGATACGGCCGTGGGTGAGCCGCTTGCCGACGAGGTAGACGAGGAAGGTGTTCGCGACGTGCACGAGCAGCATGAGCACGCGGCCCGCCTCGAGCATCCCGCCGAAGAGCGCGCCGCCGCCGGTCGCGCCGAGCCAGCCGCCGATGCCCATCCACCCGAGCGGGGCGTGGTCGTAGCGGTAGGTGTTGACGTCGAGCTGACCCTCGGTGATGAACGCCCAGCCGCGCGACAGGTAGGTCGCCTCGTCGTTCTCGAAGTAGGGGTAGCCGAACATGTTCCAGGCGTGGAGCACCGCGCTGACCACCAGCACCGCGACCACGAGGACCACCTCGGTGCGACGCGACGCGCGGGGCTTGGCATGCGCCCGGATCGGGCGCACCGCCAGGGTCGTCACGCGGCCTCCTGGGCCATCACGGGTGCGAGCACCGGGCGGGCCTCGGCGGCGCCGATGCGGTGCCGACCGGTGTGGACGGTCTTCTCCCAGCCTCGCCGGCCGGTGACCTCGCGGTAGCCCGCGCGCACCGCGCTGACCATGAGCAGCCCCTGGTACGGGATGAAGCTCACGACGAGCGCGAGGTAGCGGTACGGGGAGATCCGGAGCCCCTGGTCCTTGCCGAACTCGTACAGGCCGAGCACGCTCGTCGCGAGCATCACGACGGCGAGCATGAGCGGCACGAAGGTGAGCAGGCTGACGAGCACGGGCAGCTTCATCGTGAGGCCGATGAGGATGAAGAGCGGCGCGCACGCGATCACGATCGCCATGAAGGTGGGCGCGGTGAGCACGGAGCCGATGAGCACCTTCTGCCGCAGGCTCGGCAGCCGCAGCCAGTCGCCCTTGCGGATGACCTGCAGGAAACCCTGGTTCCAGCGCGTGCGCTGCTTGATGAAGGCGCCGGTCGAGTGCGGCACCTCCTCGCGGGTGACGTGCTCGGCGTCGTACATGACGCCGAACCGCTTCCCGGCGAGGCTCAGCCGGATCCCCAGGTCGGCGTCCTCCGTGAGGCCGTGCTCGTCCCAGCCGTCGACCTCGCGGAGGTCGGAGGCGCGGAAGAACACGGTGTTGCCGCCGAGCGGCACGGCGCCCTCCTTGGCGAAGTAGTGCATCCGGGACTTGAACCAGAAGAAGTACTCGAGCACGTTGTGGGCGCTGAACCAGTGGCTGTCGTGATCCATCAGCTGCACGCCGCACTGGAGCACGTCGATCGCGCGCCGCTGGTAGAGCGTGTCGACGATCGAGAAGATCTCGGGGCTGACGTCGTCCTCCGAGTCGAAGATCGTCACGATCTCGTGCCTCGCCGCCTCGAGCCCCAGGTTCATGGCCCGCGACTTGCCGGGCCGACCGCGGAACACGAGCACGGTGACGTTGGAGAGGTCGTGCTCGCGGGCCGCCTCCTCGGCCGCCGCGATGGTCTCCGTGTCGTCCGCGGTGCAGATCACCATCAGCTCGACGAGGTGGCTGGGATACCGCGCCTCGCCGAGCTTGCGGAGGGTCTCGCCGATGACGTCGGCCTCGTGGCGCGCGGGCAGCAGCACGGTGAAGCCGTGCTTCGGCCGCGCGAAGGTCGCGGGCCTGCCCGCCGCCTGGATCCGCTCGGGCGAGTCCCAGATGTAGAGCGTCTGGACCAGGCTGGCGACGGCCTGCACGAGCAGCACCACCGCGATGGTCAGGACGAAGGCGGTGACGATCTCATGCGACACGGCGCAGCTCCGGGGTGGTCGGGAGGACCGATGGGGTGGTGCCGGAGGTCCGGCGCCGCCAGTCCCAGATGTAGTGGCTGCTCACCCAGTAGTTCACGGTGACGGCGATCGCGATGCCGAGCGCCTGGGCGAAGAGGTAGAAGACGCCGAGGTTGGAGAACACGACGAACGCGCTGAAGATCACCGTCTGGGTGAGGGCGCTCGCCCCCTCGAACTTGAGGAGGTTGGCGAGGATCTGGCGGGCGCCGAGCACCCCGCCGGTACGCCGGTACCGCCGGAACGTGAAGCCGGTGTGCCAGCAGAAGTTCCACAGGATGGAGATCTGGATGGCGGCGGCGGACAGCAGCCAGATGCCGTCGTCCACCGGGTCCTCGGGCATGAGGATCCTGCGCAGCGCCCACAGCGAGCCGAGGTTGACGAGGGTGCCGGAGGCGCCGACGAGCAGGAAGCGCACGAGCTGCTTGAACGGCGAGTCGTCGTTGAGCTGCAGCGCGATCCGGATGAACTCGAGGACGTCCTTGACGCTCGCCTTGGACACGCCGTGCGCCCGCGTGTGGAAGCTGATGGGCACCTCGGTGACCTTCCATCCGCCGCTCGAGAAGGCGTTGGCGAGGAAGATCTGGAAGCCGTAGCCGCGAGCCTTGACGCGGCCGAAGTCGATCGAGGCGAGCACCGTCCGTCGCATCGCTCGGAAGTTCGTGGTGAGCTCGCGCAGCCCCGGATCGATGCCGCCGACCCCGCGCGCCACCGAGCCGGCGACGCGCGTGCGCACGATCTGGCTCAGCGGCCAGTCGCCGGGGATGAGCCCGCCCGGCGTGTACCGCGATCCGACCGCGACGTCGGCACCGTCGGAGATCGCCGCGAGCAGCGGCAGCACGTCGAGCGGCGCGTGCGAGAAGTCGGCGTCCATCGTCATGACGACCTCGTACCCCAGCTCGAGCGCCTCGCCGAACGCGAGCTCGAGGGCCTTGCCCAGCCCCTGCTTGGTGCCCCGCGACAGGAGCAGCCGGCCGCGGTAGCGCCCCGCCGCGAGCTCCTCCACGATCTCGCCGGTGCCGTCGGGCGACCGGTCGTCACGCACGAGGACGTGCAGGTCCCAGCCGGTGCGCTTCCGCGTCGGCAGCGCGAACAGCTGCTCGAGCAGGGCCGCGATGTTGCCCGACTCGTTGTAGGTGGGGACGATCATCAGCGCGGTCCGCGGGGGCGCGGTCCGGCGCGGCTCGTGGTCGGGCTGGATCGGGTAGGAAGCCATCGCCGTGGTCCTCACTGGTTCCGTGGGCAGGGTCCGCGTACAGTCGCCACGAGCCCAGCCGCGAACGGGCACGGCGGAGCGTCAGCAGAGCGGGTGGATTCCGGAGAGGAGTCGACGTATGCGTCGCTCCGATCCTGGCCCCCCCAGCACCGCGGCAACGCTGACAACCGCCAACCTAGCGGCGGTGTAACCGGTTGTATAGGACGAAACGGACATTTAACATACTCGTCACATAGGGTTCGCCTGCGGGTCCCGCCCGCGTCGCGCACCCGCGGGGAATGCGCGGCCCCCGCGCCACCGTTGCCCCTGGCACAGGACGATGCGGGTGCCGGGAGGACGGGAGGCGGGCGTGAGCGACGGCGACGGCGGCGTGACCGACGCGGAGGGCCTCAGCAGCCCGACCGGGGCCGAGCCCTCGCTGCGCGCGGCCCGGGGCCCCGACGGCGCCGCCCCGCGCGTGCTGGTGCTCGGAGCGACGGGCTACATCGGCGGCAGGCTCGTGCCGCGCCTGCTCGCCGGCGGCTACCGCGTGCGCGTGCTGTCGAGGTCCGCGCGCCGCATCGACGCGCTGCCGTGGGCGCATGCCGTCGAGGTGGTGGAGGGCGACGCCTCCGATCCCGAGGCGCTGGGCCGCGCCATGGCGGACGTCGACGTCGTCTACTACCTCGTGCACTCGATGCACGCCGGCCGCGACTACGGCAGGCTCGACCGGGCGATCGCCCTCACCGTCGCGAAGGCGGCGGCGGGGCACGGCGTGGGACGCATCGTCTACCTCAGCGGCCTGCATCCCGACGGCGTCGAGCTCTCCGCGCACCTCGCGTCGCGTCAGGAGGTCGGCGACATCCTCATCGCGTCCGCGACGCCGACGCTCGTGCTCCAGGCCGGGGTGGTCATCGGCTCGGGCTCCGCGTCGTTCGAGATGATCCGCCACCTCACCGAGGTGCTCCCCTACATGCCGGCGCCGCGTTGGGTCCGCAACCGCATCCAGCCGATCGCGGTCCGGGACGTCCTCTACTACCTGCTGGCCGCCGCGCGTGCGGAGGGCGACCTCGACCGCGAGTACGACATCGGCGGGCCCGACGTGATGCGGTACTCCGAGATGATGAACGGCTACGCCGCCGTGGCCGGCCTGCCGACGCGCGTCATCACGGCGCTGCCGGTCCTCACCCCGAGCCTCGCCTCGCACTGGGTGGGGCTCGTCACGCCGGTCCCGCGCCAGATCGCGCGCCCGCTGGTCGAGTCGCTGCTCCACTCGTGCGTCGTGAAGGACGATGCGATCGACGGCCTCATCCCTCCCCCGCCTGGCGGGCTCACCGGCTACGCCGACTCCGTCCGCCTGGCGCTCGGCCGCATCGAGATCGACCGTGTCGAGACCAGCTGGGTCGACGCGCGCGTGCCCGACGCGCCCAGCGACCCCATGCCGAGCGACCCCGACTGGGCCGGGCGGACCGTGTTCAGGGACGCCCGCACCAAGCCGACCAGCGCGACACCCGCGGCCGTGTGGGAGGTGATCTCGCAGATCGGCGGCGCAACCGGCTGGTACTCCGCGTCGGTGCTGTGGGCGGCGCGGGGCCTCGTCGACCGGCTGTCGGGCGGGGTTGGGCTGCGTCGCGGGCGTCGCACCCAGGGCAGCGTCACTGTCGGCGACGCGATCGACGTGTGGCGGGTCGAGCATGTCGAACCGGGGCGGCTGCTGCGTCTGCGTGCCGAGATGCGGGTGCCGGGCAGCGCGTGGCTCGAGCTGGGCGTCGACCCGACCGAGGACGGCTCCACCTACTGGCAGCGTGCCGTCTTCTTCCCCCGCGGCCTCACGGGTCGCCTCTACTGGCTGTCGATGCTGCCGTTCCACGGCCTCATCTTCAGCGGCATGGTCAACCGCATCGTCGCCGAGGCCGAGGGCGAGGCGGCTGTCGCGGGCTGAACCGGGCCTCCGGACCGCCCGGGTGTCAGTTCGCGACCGGCGAGTAAGTGTCGTACTGCTCGATCACCGCGCGCACGCGCGCCACCGCATCGTCACTCAGGTCCGCGTCGCCGGCGACCTGATGGAGCGCGTCCACGGCGAGGTTGCCGTACTTGTGGCCGGCGTCCTCGGGCACGGCGGTCGAGAGGATGAGGTCGATGACACCCTGGAAGGCGGTCACCACCGGGATCCACACCATGTCGTCGCTCACCTGCTCCGAGCGCTGGCCCGGCAGCAGCCACGCCGGCTCGGACCAGATCACGCTGGGCCCGATCCACACGATCGGGTCGTTGCCGTGCTGGAGGTACGCGACGCGGGTGTCCTCCCACGCGCCGGGCAGCGCCTCAAGGCCGCCCCACTCGTCGGACCAGCGGACGTGCTCGCCGTCGTCGAGCACGGGCAGGGAGTACGGGCTGCCCGCGTCGCGGGCGTCCTCCTCCTCGATCCAGATGGGCGTGAACGACGGCGTCCCCGCGAGCACGGCGCCCTCGGTCGAGGCCAGCAGGTCCGCTGCATCGTCGTAGGCCGACTGGATGCCGAAGCTGCCGAGGCTGAGCCCGTACACGAGCAGCTGCGGGCGATCGTCCTCGGGCAGTGCCTCCCACCAGGCGGTGACCGCCCGCACGAGCGCGGTGGTGCCGTCCTGCGACAGGTCCGGGGTGAGGAGGGCCGAGACGGGGCTGCCGGTCGCGCCGTACTGGAGCGTGACGAGCGCGGTGTCGCCCGCGTGCAGGTACTCGAAGCCGTCGATCGCGGCGGGGTCGAGCCAGCCGCTCCCGGTGGTGCCGGCGATCATCAGCACGGAGCGGTCCGCGGCGCCGGTGCGCTCCAGCTCGTCCACCGCGATCTGTGCGCGCTCGTCGAACGTGCCCGGCACGTCCACCCCGACGTAGACGCGGATGGGCTCGACGGCGGGCGCCCCGGTCACGAGCTCGATGTCGGCGGCGGTCGGCCCGCCCGCGACGACCTTCACCCCGGCCTGGCCGAGGTCCTCCCACGCGACGAGGCTGTCGGCGCTGCCCGAGCGGAGCGGGCTCGTCGGCTGGGCGTACTCGGGGTCGTACTGGCGGTTCTTGTGCTCCGAGGCCAGCGTCAGCAGCCACGACAGGACCGACAGCCCGATCGAGAGCACCGCGAGCATCGCGACGACGGTCGCGGCGCCTGTGGCGGACGCGGCCACCCGGGGGCGGGACCCCCGACCGGGGATGCGCGGTGCGATGAGCCGGTGGAGGCTGCGGTAGCCCGCTGCCACGCCGCGGCCGATCGCGAAGGCCAGCCACGCGCCGATCGCGAAGAACACCGCCGCGACGAACCAGTCGAAGCCGTTGGTATCGGGCATCCCGACGGCCTCGCGCACCGAGTTCTGCCAGCCGAGCGCGAAGGGCATGAGCGCCGCCGCGCCCGCGAGCCCGATGAGGGCGACCGCCCACACGGGTGCCTCGGCGGCGGCCGGCAGCCGGCCGCGCGACAGGCGGGCGACGCCGCGCCACAGCAGCACGCCCACGCCGTAGCCGACGGCGAACGCGAGACCCGACACGAAGCCCTGGCCCCACGCGGGACGCGGCAGGAGCGAGGGCGTGAGGGACAGGGCGAGCGCGACGAGCCCGACGGTCGCACCGGCGACGTCCAAGCGGGAGCCGATGCGCACGATCTTGACCATGTACCTCACCTTTCGTCGCCCTCACCCTAGCGGTGACGCGGCCGCGTCCGGCCGCGCATCGTCCGCCGCCGCCACCCTGCGCCGGCGGGGCCCGCGTGTCACGATGAGGCGAGGCCATCGAGGAGGGACACGTGTCGACGTACCCGAGCATCGAGGACCACGGGCTGATCGGCGACCTCCAGACCGCCGCGCTCGTCGCGACCGACGGCAGCGTCGACTGGTTCTGCGCGCCCCGCTTCGACTCGCCGAGCGTCTTCGCGTCCCTGCTCGACGCCGAGCGGGGCGGGCGGTGCCGGATCCGTCCCGTCGCGGAGGACTACGTGAGCCGGCAGCTCTACCTTCCGGACACCGCGGTGCTCGTGACGAGGTTCATGACCGATGGGGGGGTCGGCGAGGTGGTCGACTTCATGCCCGTGGTCGGCACGGCACCCACCGAACGCCATCGCCTCGTCCGGCTCGTCCGCGTGGTGCGCGGCACGATGGAGTTCGAGGGCGAGATCCAGCCGCGCTTCGACTACGGGCGGGCGGGCCACCGGGTGGAGCAGGCCGGCGTGGACGGCGCCGTGGTCGCCTCGCGGGACGCGACGCTCACCGTGCACCGCATCGGCGACGTGGTCACGCACGACGGCAGGCGCGCGGGGGCGATGGCGCCGTCCGGGGACGGGCTGCGCATCTCCGGCACCCTCGCCGCGGGCGACGTCACCGGCGTGGTCCTCGAGACCGGCGGCGCCGCTCCGGCCCGCGTCTCGCCGGAAGAGGTCGAGATCCTGCTGCGGGAGACCACCCGCTTCTGGCGGGAGTGGAACAACCGGTCCACCTACCGGGGCCGCTGGCGGGAGATGGTGTCGCGCTCGGCTATGACGCTGAAGCTGATGACGTACGCCCCCACCGGAGCGCTCGTCGCCGCGCCGACCGCGGGGCTGCCCGAGCAGGTCGGCGGGGAGCGCAACTGGGACTACCGCTACACGTGGGTGAGGGACGCCTCGCTATCGGTGCACGCGCTGCTGGGCCTCGGCTACACGGAGGAGGCCGCCGCCTTCGGGGTGTGGCTGATGGACCGGGTCCACGAGAGCGCCGGCGAGGGCTCCGGCCCGCTCAAGATCATGTACCGCGTCGACGGCACGTCGGATCTCGTGGAGGAGAGCCTCGACCACCTCGACGGGTACAAGGGGTCGCGTCCCGTGCGCATCGGCAACGGGGCCGCCGATCAGCTCCAGCTCGACATCTACGGCGAGGCGCTCGAGGCGATCTTCGTCGCCGTCGAGTCGGGGCTCGAGCTCGCCCACGCCGGCTGGCGCCAGCTCACCGAGCTGCTCACGTGGGTGGCCGAGAACTGGGACCGGCCCGAGGAGGGCATCTGGGAGACGCGCGGCGGCGCGCAGCGCTTCACGTACGGGCGCGTGATGTGCTGGATCGCGCTCGATCGGGGCATCAGGCTCGCCCGCCGTCACGGCCGTCCCGCGCCGGTCGAGGAGTGGACGCGGGCGCGCGACGCGATCTACGGCCGGATCATGGAGCGCGGCTGGGACGGCGAGCGCGGCGCGTTCGTGCAGCACGACCGGACCGACGTCCTCGACGCGTCGCTGCTGCTCATGCCCATCGTCGGGTTCATCGCACCGCTCGACCCCATGTGGCTGTCGACGCTGCGCGCGATGCGCGAGGAGCTCGTGTCGGACAGCCTCGTGTACCGGTACAACCCGAGCGCCTCCCCCGACGGACTGTCCGGCTCCGAGGGGACGTTCACGCTGTGCTCGTTCTTCTATGTCGACGCGCTCGCCCGCTCGGGCTTCCTCGAGGAGGCCGAGCTCACCTTCGGCAAGATGCACACGTACGCCAACCACCTGGGCCTGTACGCCGAGGAGATCGGGCTCACCGGCGAGCAGCTCGGCAACTTCCCGCAGGCCTTCAGCCACCTCGCGCTCATCAACGCCGCGATCGTGCTCGACCGGCACCTCGACGCGGGCCAGGACCTCGTGGGCCCGACGGTGCGGGAGGCGATGCGGCGGCTCGACGAGCCGGGCGCCGGCGACGGATCGTGGCGGGTCCCGGGCACGCCGGGCGACCGGTAGCCGCTCGTCGGTAGAATCGAGCGGGTGTCCGAGACCACCCTCCCCTCCTCGCGCGAGCACCGCATCGACCCCGACGACCTCGCGACCACGCTGCGCGTGCTCGCCTCGCTGAGCGACGTCGGCGAGGACGACCCCGACTTCGCGACCGTGCGCAACGCGACCGCCGCGATGATCAAGTCGGTCAAGCGCAGCCGGCGCCAGGAGCGCCGCGCCGCCATCGCGACCGCCGACAGCGCGGTGGTCGCGGCGACGGCCACCGGCGCCGCGGACCGCATCGACGACGAGACCCGCGGGCTGACCCTCGAGGCGCGGGCGTCGTCGCCGACCGCCGGCACCTACCTCAAGGCACGTCCCTGCTACATCTGCAAGCAGAAGTACACCCAGGTCGACGCGTTCTACCACCAGCTGTGCCCCGCATGCGCGGAGACGGGCCACGCCAAGCGGCACGCCCGCACGGACCTGCGCGGCCGCCGCGCGCTGCTCACGGGCGGGCGCGCGAAGATCGGCATGCACATCGCGCTGCGCCTGCTGCGCGACGGCGCCGACCTCACCGTCACCACCCGCTTCCCCCGCGACGCGGTGCGACGCTTCGCGGCGATGCCCGACGCCGCCGAGTGGCTCCACCGCGTCACCGTGGTCGGCATCGACCTGCGCGATCCCGCGCAGGTGGTCGCGCTCGCGGACTCGGTCGCGGCGCACGGGCCGCTCGACATCCTCATCAACAACGCCGCGCAGACGGTGCGCCGCTCCCCCGGCGCGTACGCCCCGCTCGTCGACGCCGAGCAGGCCCCCATCCCGCACGGGCTGTGGGAGGACGGCCGCGGACCGCAGCTGCTCACCCTGGGCCGCACCAGCGACGCGCACCCGCTGAGCATCGAGTCGTCCGTCGCCACGCATCCGCTGCTCGCGTCCGCGCACCTCGAGGAGATGGGCGCCCACGACGCGCAGCGCCTCACGGACCTCGCGCTCGCGCCCGGATCGTCCTCGCTCGAGAGGCTCGCCGACGGCAGCGCCATCGACGCAGGAGGGCTGGTACCCGACCTGCACGACTCGAACTCGTGGGTGCAGGCCGTGGGCGAGGTCACCCCGCTCGAGCTGCTCGAGGTGCAGCTGTGCAACTCGACCGCGCCGTTCATCCTCATCAACCGCCTGCGTCCGGCCCTCGCGGCGGCGGCCGCCGCATCGTCCACCGGCCGTTCCTACGTGGTCAACGTGTCCGCGATGGAGGGCGTGTTCGAGCGCGGCTACAAGGGGCCGGGCCACCCGCACACCAACATGGCGAAGGCGGCGCTCAACATGCTCACCCGCACCAGCGCGCGGGAGATGTTCGAGTCGGACCGGATCCTCATGACCAGCGTCGACACCGGCTGGATCACCGACGAGCGCCCGCACCCCACCAAGGTGCGGCTCGCGGAGGAGGGCTTCCACGCGCCGCTGGACCTGGTCGACGGCGCGGCGCGGGTCTACGACCCGGTGGTGCGGGGCGAGGCGGGCGAGGACCTCTTCGGGGTGTTCCTCAAGGACTACGTTCCCTCGCGGTGGTGACCCGGTGATCCGCCTCCCCGCGCCCGGACGGCGCGTCGTGGTGCGCTACCTCCTGCCCACCGGGCAGGCGACCGATGCGCTGGGCACCCTCCTCAGCGCGGACGCCGAGGCGGTGGTGGTCGAGACCCGCCGCGGGACCGTGCGCGTCGCCGGGGACGCCATCGTCGCCGCCAAGGAGGTGCCGCCGGCGCCGCCGCGGCGGGCCCCACGGGCGACCGCGGACGGTCGACCGGCAGATTCCTGACCGTCGCATCGTCCCTCGATGCCGCGTTCGGGACCGCGGGCGCCTACGGTGGTCACATGACTTCCGAGAGCGTCGAGACCGACGCAACCGACGCTCCCACGCAGACCTTCGCCGACCTGGGCCTCGACGGGCCCATCCTCAAGGCGCTCAAGGCCGTCGGGTACGAGACCCCGTCCGCCATCCAGGCGGAGACCATCCCGCTGCTGCTCAGCGGCCGCGACGTGGTGGGTCTGGCCCAGACCGGCACGGGCAAGACCGCCGCCTTCGCCCTTCCGATCCTCGCGCGCCTCGACAAGTCCCAGAAGACTCCGCAGGCGCTGGTGCTCGCGCCGACCCGCGAGCTCGCGCTGCAGGTCTGCGAGGCCTTCGAGCGGTACGCGGCGGACCTCAAGGGCGTCCACGTGCTCCCCGTCTACGGCGGGCAGGGCTACGGCGTGCAGCTGTCGGCCCTGCGGCGCGGCGTGCACGTGGTGGTCGGCACCCCCGGCCGCATCATGGACCACCTCGACAAGGGCACGCTCGACCTGTCCGAGCTCAAGTACCTGGTGCTCGACGAGGCCGACGAGATGCTCAAGATGGGCTTCGCCGAGGACGTCGAGACGATCCTCGCGTCCACGCCGGACGACAAGCAGGTCGCGCTGTTCTCCGCGACGATGCCGGCTCAGATCCGCCGGCTGTCGCAGCGCTACCTCGACGACCCAGCCGAGATCACGGTCAAGCGCAAGACCACGACCTCGTCCACGATCACCCAGCGCTACCTCATCGTGTCGTACCAGCAGAAGATGGACGCGCTCACGCGCCTCCTCGAGGTCGAGAACTTCGAGGCGATGATCGTGTTCACGCGTACCAAGAACGACACCGAGACCGTCGCCGAGCGCCTGCGCGCGCGCGGCCTCGCGGCCGCGGCGATCAGCGGCGACGTCGCGCAGGCGCAGCGCGAGCGCACCATCAAGCAGCTCAAGGACGGCAAGCTCGACATCCTCGTCGCGACGGACGTCGCCGCGCGCGGCCTCGACGTCGACCGCATCAGCCACGTCGTCAACTTCGACATCCCGATCGACACCGAGTCGTACGTCCACCGCGTGGGCCGCACCGGCCGCGCGGGCCGCACGGGCGACGCCATCAGCTTCATCACGCCGCGCGAGCGCCGCCTGCTCACGGCGATCGAGAAGGCGACCCGCCAGCCCCTCACGGAGATGCACTGGCCCTCCGCGGACGAGGTCAACGCGACGCGTCTGGCGCGCTTCGACGACTCGATCACGGCCGCGCTCGAGCAGGCCGACCGGATCAGCCGCTTCCGCGACATCATCGCCCACTACGTCGAGCACCACGACGTGCCCGAGGCGGACGTCGCCGCGGCGCTCGCGGTGGTCGCGCAGGGCGACACTCCTCTGCTGCTCGACCCTGCCGACGAGCCCAAGCGGCAGTCCTTCGCCCCCGACCGTCGCGCGCGCGACGCCCGCGGGGACGATGCGCGCGGCGGCCGCGACGACCGCGGCGGCCGCGCCTCGCGGGGCCCGAGCGAGGGCTTCACCGCCTACCGCATCGAGGTGGGCAAGCGTCACAAGGTCGAGCCGAGGCAGATCGTGGGCGCGCTCGCCAACGAGGGCGGCTTCTCGCGCGGCGACTTCGGCAAGATCACGATCCTGCCGGAGTTCTCGCTGGTGGAGCTGCCGTCCTCGCTGCCGCCGTCGGCGTTCGACCGGCTGCGCGGGACCCGCATCTCGGGCCGGCTGATCGAGATCAAGCCCGACGGCGGGGGCCCGTCGCGCAGCGGCGGTGGGCGCGGGGGCTCTCGCGGCGGCTACGGCGACCGCGATGGCGGGTCGCGCGGTGGGCGCTACGGCGACCGCGACCGCGGCGGACGGGAGGACCGCGGACCCCGCAAGCCGCGCCGTTCCTACTAGGGCACGCGCCGCCGTCCGGCAGCGGCTCACGGAGGGGACGGTCCGGCTCACCCCACGATGGTCCGTCGAACGGACGGTCAGCGCGCGACGAGACCGTCCGGGTCGAGGACCTCGGCGGGGGCGGTGAGGACCTGCTCTCCCCCGTCCCAGGTCACCTGGAGGACGACCTCGTCCGCGAGGTCGACCACCTCCGCCAGGTAGTCGCCGGTCCCGTCGAGGTGCCGCGTGTCCCCGACCTCGATGCCGAGCGCGCCGTCCTCCGGGACCTCGTCGTGGGGGGTGCCGGCGGGATAGATCCGGTCGACGCCGTCGACGGGCAGCGTCGCGGCGCCAGCCGGGATGTACGCGTCGAGCGCCTCGTCGAGCACGACGGCCACGGCGACATCGTCCAGCACCTCGTCGGAGATGTTGGCGACGGTGCCGGCGATGCGGAGCGCGGGGCCGTCGTCGGTGGCGACGATCGAGACCGTGGGGTCGGTGAGCGCGAATGCGTCTGCCTCGGTATCGTCCCCATCCGAGCAGCCCGCCAGGGATGCGGACACCAGGACCGCTCCGATCGCCCGCGCGGTCCACCACGAACGTGCTCCCATGATGCCCCCATCCCGCGCATCGTCCTCGGTGACGACGTCGCTGGTAGACAGAGCCTAGCGCCACGTCGCCGGCGCTCCTCCCCGGCGGGTGCCTCGTCCTGGAGGGGCTGACCGTCCGCCCCTGCTCTCCGTCCGCACGGGCTAGAGATCCGCGAGCAGCTCGCTCACCGTCGCGATCACAGCGGGCTGCACCGGCCCTCGGTGGCCGATCTCCACGTGGCTGCCTCCTTCGACGATGGTGAGCTCGGCGTCATAGCCCGCCTCATCGAGCGCCTCGACGAAATCCTCGGAGACGCTCAGGGGCACGTCGTACCAGGCGAAGTCCTCCGCGTCACCGTGGAGCGCCCGCACGACCAGGTCCGGGTTTCCACCGATGTTGGCGTAGGGATCCGCCGCCTCGTCGACAGGCGGGTCGGGCGTCGCACGATCGCGCATGTAGTCGACGGAGGCGATGTCGTAGGGACCCTCGTAGCCGACGAAGCCGGTGGGCAGAGCGTCCTCGTCCGCCGCGACCGCGCAGTCCTCGAGGTGCTCCCCGCCACCGAGGGCGGCGGCCGCGCCCACGCCGGCGCCGAACGAGTGACCCACGAACACGACGCGCGAGGTATCCCCGCCGTGCCGGCCCGCATCGGCCACCGCGGCCGAGACCGCGCACGCGAGATTCTCGACCGCCTCCGGCACGGGGCCCGCTCCGGAGGGCCACGTGAGGTTGTACGTGATCGCGCCGTTCGCCGCGATGCCGGTCGCCCAGCCCTTCAATGCGGAGCGGCTCTGCGCCGTGCCATGCGCCAGGATCACCACCGGCCAGGACCCGTCCTCTACGGGCTCGAGCACCTGCATGTCGTGCAGCACCGATGCGGGCTCGGTGTAGGGCACCGTGCGCGGGTCTGCCACCTCGCAGCCATCGGAGGGACACATCGACCTCGAATCCTGTGCGGAGCAACCTGCCCCGCACAGGGCCAACGCGAGAATCGCTCCCGCATGCTGCAGTCGCATGAGCCACCTCCCACCGGTGGCGAGTCCCTCTTCCATTCTCCTCCTCGCCCACACCCTTGGCGCGGCGGGCCGGTCCGACATGCCCCAGGGTTCCGCTACCCGATCAGGTGTGGCGTGCGGGTGGGGATGGCGCGCATCTTTTGACGGTCTGCCAGGGCGCCCGTACGTTGAAGGGAAGTACGCGCGCGACGCCGCGCCGTTCCAGCGAGGAGCGCCGCCATCCCCGACACCGGCCTGATCCTCATCATCGGAGACGATCCCGCCTGCGCCGCGGAGCTGCAGGAGGTGGTCGAGGCCGGCGGCTACGCGGTCACCACCGCGGCCGGCAGCGCCTTCGCGCTCGACGCCGTCATGCGCGTCTCCCCCGACCTCGTCATGGTCGATCCGAGCATCTCGGGCGTCCACCCGTCCACGTTCATCCGGGACCTCAAGGCGAACCCCCGCACGCAGGACACCCCCGTCATCCTCATCGCCAACGCGGACGACCCCACCTCGCGCGCGCTCGGCCTCGAGGCGGGCGACGACCTGATCAGCCGCCCCTTCGACCCCCGAGAGGTGCTCGCGCGGGTGGAGCGCCAGGTCACCGTCTCGAAGGTGCGCATGGCGCTGCGCGAGTCGGAGGCGAAGTTCAGGTCCGTGATGGAGTCGGCCATCGACGCGATCATCTCGGCGGACGCCCGCGGACGCATCCGGTCGTGGAACACGGCCGCGGCGGCGCTGTTCGGCTACACCGAGGACGAGGTGATCGGACGCCCGCTCGAGCTCATCATCCCGCCGACCTACCGGCAGCAGCACCGTACCGGCGTGGACCGCGTCTCGGGCGGCGGCGAGACCCACGTGATCGGCAAGACTGTCGAGCTCTCCGGGCTGCGCGCGAACGGCACCGAGTTCCCGGTCGAGCTGTCGCTCGCGACCTGGTTCCTCGACGACTCGCGCTACTACACGGGCATCATCCGCGACATCAGCGAGCGCAAGCAGGCCGAGGAGAAGTTCCGGTCCGTCACCGAGTCGGCGATCGACGCGATCATCTCCGCGGACCACTCGGGCGAGATCATCAGCTGGAACAAGGCCGCCACCAGGATCCTCGGCTACACGGAGGACGAGGTGGTCGGGCACCGGCTCGAGATGATCATCCCGCCACGCTTCCACGAGGCGCATCGCGCGGGCATGGCACGCTTCACGGCGACAGGCGAGGCGCACGTGATCGGCAAGACCGTCGAGCTTGCCGCGATCCACCGGTCCGGCGAGGAGCTGCCGATCGAGCTGTCGCTGTCGACCTGGACGGTGCGGGACGCGCGCTACTACACGGGCATCATCCGCGACATCCGCGAACGCAAGCGCGCCGAGGACGCGCTGCGTACCAGCGAGGCCGAGCTGCGCGAGCGCACCGAGGAGCTCGGGCGGAAGAACGATGCGCTGGTCGAGACCCTGGCCCGGTTGAACGAGATGCAGGACCAGCTGGTGATCCAGGAGAAGATGGCCTCGCTGGGCAAGCTCAGCGCCGGGATGGCGCACGAGATCAACAATCCCGCGGCGTCCGCGCAGCGCGGAGCGGCTCAGCTCCGTACGGCCTTCGCGCGGCTCGACCAGATCCACCGGCGGTTGTGCGCGGTCGGCCTGACCTCTCCCCAGCGCGCGGAGATCGATCGGCTCGACACGCTCATCGTCGACCGGGCGCTGCGTCCGGCGGAGCTCAACGCCGTCACGCGCAGCGATCGCGAGGAGCGGCTCGAGGAGTGGCTCGCGGAGCTCGACGGCGAGGTGGCCGGCGACGTGGCCGCATCCCTCGTCAGCCTCGGGTTCACGACCGAGGACTTGGACCGCCTCCGCGCCCTCTTCGACGACGCGGCGATGCCGATCGTGGTCGAGTGGGTCGGATTCACCTACACGATCCATTCGCTCTTCTCCGAGATCGCCGTCGGCACGAGCCGGATCGTCGAGCTGGTGAAGGCGCTGAAGACCTACACCTACATGGACCAGGCACCGGTGCGGGAGACGGACGTGCGCGAGGGCCTCGACAACACCCTGATCATCCTGCAGAACAAGCTGAAGAAGGGCGTGACCGTGGTGCGGGAGTACGAGGAGGACCTGCCCCGGATCCAGGCGTTCGCGAGCGAGCTCAACCAGGTGTGGACGAACATCGTCGACAACGCCGTCGACGCCATGGACGGCGAGGGACGCATCGTCGTACGAGCGTTCCACCGCGACCCGTGGGTGGTGGTGCAGATCGAGGACGACGGCCCCGTGATCCCCCGTGAGGTCAGGTCGCAGATCTTCGACCCGTTCTTCACCACCAAGGGCCCCGGAGAGGGAACCGGCCTGGGTCTCAACATCTCGAGGTCCATCGTCGTGCAGAAGCACCACGGCGAGATCGATGTCACCTCGCGCCCGGGCCAGACCTGCTTC
Source organism: Demequina litoralis (assembly GCF_030418455.1). Classification (GTDB taxonomy): domain Bacteria; phylum Actinomycetota; class Actinomycetes; order Actinomycetales; family Demequinaceae; genus Demequina; species Demequina litoralis. The sequence continues at coordinate 124,943 of NZ_JAUHPW010000001.1, read as the reverse complement.
GAGGTCAGGCTCCCGGTCGACTACTCGCCGCCGGAGCTCTAGGGGTTCACCATGGCCAAGCCGATCATCCTCGCCGTCGACGACGAGCCGCACGTCCTGAACGCCGTCGCGCGCGACCTCCAGGAGCGCTACCGCGGCGACTACCGCATCGTGAAGGCGCTGTCCGGGCAGGAGGCCCTCGAGGCGGTCCAGGAGTTCAAGCGGCGCGGCAGCGCGGTCGCCCTGCTCGTGGTGGACCAGCGGATGCCGGGGATGAGCGGCGTGGAGCTGCTGACAGAGGCCATCACCTTGTACCCCGACGCGAAGCGGGTGCTGCTGACGGCGTACGCCGACACCAACGCCGCGATCGCCAGCATCAACGAGGTCGCCCTCGACTACTACCTGATGAAGCCGTGGGATCCTCCGGAGGAACAGCTCTACCCCGTCCTCGACGACCTGCTGGACGGCTGGGCCGCGCACGTCCCCGTGCCCTACGACGGCATCAGGGTCGCGGGCACGCTGTGGTCGCCGCGCTCGCACGCGGTCAAGGAGTTCCTCGCGCGCGGACAGATCCCGTACCAGTGGCTCGACATCGAGAAGGACGACGAGGCGCGCGCCCTCGTCGAGGCGTCCACCGGGGACCGGAGCGTGGTCCCCGTGCTGTTCTTCCCCGACGGGACCCTCCTCGAGGACCCCGACCTGCACGTGCTGGCCGACAAGGTGGGGCTGAGGACGCCGGCGCTCAAGCCGTTCTACGACCTCATCGTCATCGGCGCCGGCCCCGCGGGCCTCGCGGCCGCGGTGTACGGAGCCTCCGAGGGGCTGCGCACGGTGGTGGTCGAGCGGGAGGTCCCGGGAGGGCAGGCGGGGACGAGCGCACGCATCGAGAACTATCTGGGGTTCCCCCAGGGCATCGGGGGCGCGGACCTCGCGAGGCGCGCCGCGACCCAGGCGAGGCGGCTCGGCGCGGAGCTGCTGGTCACGCAAGAGGTCACCGGGGTGCGGTTGGAGGGGCCGTACCGCATCGTCACGCTCGACGACGGCAGCGAGCTGAGGTGTCATGCGCTGCTGATCGCGACCGGCGTGACCCTCCGGACCCTCGACGTCCCTGGGCTCGAGCCGCTGCTCGGCGCATCGGTCTACTACGGCGCGGCCACGTCGGAGGCGTCGAACTACCGCGACCGCGACGTGCTCGTCGTCGGGGGCGCGAACTCCGCCGGGCAGGGCGCGTTGTTCCTGTCGAGGTTCGCGCGCAGCGTCACCATCCTGGTGCGCAAGGACTCGCTCCGCCACAGCATGTCCCAGTACCTGATCGACCAGATCGACCGCACGCCCAACATCGCGGTGAGACCGAGCACGGAGATCTCCGCCGTCACCGGCGACGCGCGTCTCGAGACCGTGACGCTCGTGGACCGTGGGTCCGGCGAGAGCACGACGATGCCGGCCGACGCGATCTTCATCTTCGTGGGCGCGGTCGCGAGGTCGGACCTGGTCGCCGAGCTCGTCGAGCTCGACTCCGCGGGCTTCGTCCTGACCGGACAGGACCTGGTCGCGGGCGGCAGGCGTCCGCGCGGCTGGCACCTGCAGCGTGACCCGCTGCTGATGGAGTCGAGCGTCCCGGGCATCTTCGCCGCGGGCGACGTGCGTCACGATGTGGTGCGCCGGGTCGCCTCCGCCGTGGGCCAGGGCTCGGTCGCGGTGAGCGCGGTGCACCGCTACCTCGAGACCGTCTGAGAGGGTGCGCTCCCGGCGGGGCCGGCGGGCCGGGGTCGGCGACGGCGCCGGCGCCGGCGCTATCGACCCGCGAGGATGTCCCGCCAGTCCTCCGGGACACGACCCGCGGGCCCGGGCGCCGGCTGATCCTCCGGGTGGCTCGTGGGCTCGGCGAGCGGCGGTCCGTCGAGGAAGGTCTCGCCCGGGAAGTCCCAGCACCAGTCCTCCCCCGGCTCGTAGCTCTGGACCACGGGGTGGCCCGTCGCGGCGGCGTGCCGTCGGGCGTGGGTGCTCAGCGATCCGTCGCAGCACCCGACATGACCGCACCGGGCGCAGCGCCGCAGGTGCCACCACCAGCCTCCGGTCTGCTCGCACTCGAGGCAACCGGGCCCGCTCGGCGGCACGGTGGTGTCGAAGGCATCAGCTGCTCCGGTCGGCATCGCATCCTCCTCGTCGAGCGGCAACCCACGGCAGAACCCGTGACCGCCCACCCCGCAGGCGCGGAGCCGGGCGGACCGCTGATGATGAGGGTAACCAGTCGCGACCTTCCTCGGGCGGCGGGCCGAGACGGGAGGCCGGTGAGCATCGCACCGGACCTCGCTACGTCTCCCCGCACCGCTGACGGCGGCTCGAACCCGAGGGTCCGAGCCGCCGCAGCAGTCCAGGGTGCGCGAACGCGCGTCAGTCGCAGAATCCGTCCAAGGCGAGGGCTCCATGCGACCATCGTCAGCAGGGCACGATGCGATGGACCGCCAGGAGGATCCACGTGGCAGCAGTGGGAACGGAGAGCTCCGAGCTCGCGGCGTCGCAGATCTCTCGCGCGCTCGAGGCTCTCGCGGGGCGCAGCATCGCGGTCCTCACCGGCGCCGGCGTGTCGACCGACTCCGGCATCCCAGACTATCGCGGCGACGGTTCCCCTCGGCGCACGCCCATGACGTTCCAGGAGTTCACGGGCGACGAGGCGAAGCGGCGACGCTACTGGGTCGGCTCGCACCTGGGTTGGAGGTCCTTCTCCTCCACGCGCCCGAACCGGGGGCATCGCGCGCTCGCCGCGCTCGAGGCCGCCGGCAAGGTCACCGGCCTCGTCACTCAGAACGTGGACGGGCTCCACCTGCGGGCGGGCTCGCGCGAGGTGGTCGAGCTTCACGGCGACATGCGGAGCGTGTCGTGCCTCTCGTGCGGCACCCGCGTCCCTCGCGAACTGGTCGCCAGGCGCCTCGAGGGCGACAACCCCGCGCTCGCGCGCCCCGACGGCGTCACGCTGGGACCCGATGGCGACGTGCTGCCGCAGTCGTGGGAGAACGTCACGGTGCCGGGGTGCACCGTGTGCGGCGGGATGCTCAAGCCCGACGTGGTCTTCTTCGGGGAGCTCGTCCCCGCCGCGCGGACCCGCGCGGCTGAACGGGTGGTCGACGAGGCCGAGGCCCTCCTGGTCGCGGGATCGTCGCTCGCCGTGAACTCCGGCCTCCGGCTCGTGTCGCGCGCCCATCGGCGCCGGTCGCGGATCGTGATCATCAACCGCGGAGCCACCAAGGGCGACAGCCGTGCCGACGTCAAGATCGACGCCGGCACCACAGAGACCCTCGAGGTTCTCGCGTCCGCGTTGGTGTAGCCCGGCAGCACCGACGACGAGGCTCGCGCGGGCCGCGCGTGGCCTCGACCACGGCCGGCACCTGCTTCCTGCCCGCGGACCAAGGGACCGATGCACTCGGTGACCTGGTGAGCGTGAGCGCCGAGGAGGTGGTGGTGGAGACCAGGCGCGGCACCGTGCGTATCGTCGGCGACACCATGGTCACGGCGAAGGAGGTGCCGCCCGCGCATGGGTGACGGCTCCCGTGGGGGATCCACGCGACTCCACATGCACCGGCCACCACGACCGCCAGGTCGCGACGCCGAGGACTCCCTTGGCCACCCGCGGCTAGGCTTTCATGGTGATCGGCCCCCACCCGCGCATCGTCCCCGCTGGCGCCCGCGCCTGCCCTCGTCGGTGTGTCGACGGCGATGTGATGCGGTGAGCGTGATCTTCGACGCGCTGCGGCGCTGGCCCGATGTCGAGGCTCCCGACCTCGTCGCCGTCGACGCGGCAGATCGTCTGATCTTGGACGAATCCGCGGAGCTGCGCGCGGCTGCCCTGCCGGGCGACATCGTGGTGATCAACGACGCCTACGGCGCTCTCACCCTCGGGGCGGCACATGCCGGTGCGAGCGGGATACGTACGCACATCGACGCCATCACCGGTGAGCGCGCGCTCGAATCGAACGCCTCTCGGGTGGGCCTCACCGGCCGCTTCCGCCCACTGCCCCTCGACGCCGGGTTGGTGAGCGGGGCGCGGATCGCCCTGCTGCGCCTGCCCCGCTCCCTCGACGCACTACGCGACATCGTCGGCCTGATCGCCGCGCACGCCGACCCGAGCGTGGTCGTGGTCGCGGGCGGGCGCCTCAAGCACATGTCGGTGTCGATGAACACGGTGCTGAGCGAGAACTTCGGGCAGCTGGACATCAGCCATGCCCGGCAGAAGTCGCGGGTGCTCATCGCCCGTGCGCCACGGGATGGCCGTGATCCCACTCCTGCCGCCGCGCAGGTCGCGGGTCTCGAGGTGCGGGCGTACGGCGGCGCCTTCGCGGGCGCACGGGTCGACATCGGCACCCGCCTGCTGCTCGAGAACCTGCCCGCTGCTCCGGTCGGCGGGACGCCGAGCGATCCCCTCGTCGATCTGGCCTGCGGCACGGGGATCATCGGTGCGTGGATGGCGACGCGGCATCCCGATGCGCACGTGCACGCGTGCGATCAGTCGGCTATCGCCGTCGCGTCCGCGCGAGCGACGATGGTCGCCAACCGCATCGAGGACCGGGTGACGGTGGTGCGCGACGACATGCTCGGCGCCAGACCTTCCTCCAGCGCCTCTCTCATCACGTTGAACCCGCCGTTCCACTCGGCCGCGGCTGTCACCGACCTCATCGCGCCGCGCATGTTCGCGGACGTGGCCAGGGTCCTGCGCCCCGGAGGTCAGCTGTGGTGCGTGTGGAACTCCGGGCTCAGGTACCGACCGCTGCTCGAGCGCGCGATCGGTCCTACCGAGCAGGTCGCGCGCAACGCCAAGTTCACCGTCACCGTCTCGACGCGTCGCTGAGCGGTACCCGACCGGTCGCTCCGGGATGGCGGCGGCGGGAGCCCACACGATCGCGCCGCGTGTATCCGGTGCCCTTCCCTGGGCCACGGCTCGGACTCAGGTCTGATCGGACAGCAGCAGCACCCACGCCCGACCGGCGTCCAAGCGCGCGAACATGAACGCCGCCTCAGCGCCGTCGGATCTGTGGATCGCCCAGCCCCCCTGGTGGAGCCACCGCCCCGCGTTGGCGGGAGCGGACTCGAGGAGGTCCGCGAGGGCGTGGTCGCCCGCGTCGCGGAGGATCTCGAGGGCGCTGAGCAGCGGGATCAGACGGGCGCAAGCCTCGATGACATCCTCGATCGCGTCCTCGTCCGCATGCATATCGAAGCCCGCCACCAGCGAGTCGACCACGGCATCCGCCAGAGCCGGCCGGTCCGGATGCGAGCGCGCCACGGCGCCGTGGACATCGTCCGCGACCGTGGGGTCCTCCGCGTAGAGCTCGCGGAACTCCTCGATCTCGATCCAGAGCGGGTTGTCGTCGGGCTGGGCGGTGCTCACCCCACCAAGGTAGACGCAGCTGCTGATGGCGCGTCGCCTCGAACGGCACGTGCCCCGTTCACCGGACCCGCGTGATCCACCACGCCACCGGCGGGATCATCGCCGAGCACGTCCGCGACGAGACCCGCGACTACCACCCCAAGAAACGACAAGAGGCCCTCCCCGAAGGGAAGGCCTCTGTCAACGATGCCCCGACACATCACACCGTCGGGCTGACAGGACTTGACCCTGCGACCCCCTGCAGGGACCGGGCATTTCCCGGTCATTCGCGGTCGTCCTGGAATCTCGCGGATTCCCTCGGCTTATTCGGGAGCGTGGCGGCTCCCTCATTCCGACTGTACCCGGTCATCTCCGGTTGGTCCCGGTTGAATCTGATGACAATTCGATGGGGTCACGTTTCCGGTCGCCAACGCTAGGCCGCATGCTCGACTCCGCCGCGCAGCGGCTCATCGGGGTTCATTCGCCCCGGTCGTCGAAGGCGGTGTCGAGGAGCCCTTGCAGCATGTCACGCAGTTCAGGACGGTGGGCGTGCATCTCGAGTCGCGCGACGGCGAGGTCGTAGCACTCGGCGTCGACGCGTGAGCCGACAACCCAGACGACGACGATCGAGTTGTCGGCTTCGACGCGAAACACGATGCGGTACTGGCGATTGCCGACGACGAGTTTGCGCAGCCCGGTAAGGTTTCCCGACGCCCGCGAGCCGAGAGGCGCGCCACGCTGCTCAGGCGAGTCCTTGAGCTTCTTCAGGCCGTTCAAGACTGCCTTGCGGGCGGATCCGTCGAGGGCGCGGATGTCTTCCTGCGCCTCGGGGGTCAGGACGATGGTTGCCAAGGTGGGCCTTCCTGCTTGGCGTCAGTCGTCGAGGTCGACGCCGAGTTCGGAAGCGAACTCCTCCAGGGTCTTCCGGCCGCCGCCGTCGTCGGTGGCGATGCGGGTGAGGGCGACTGCGAGCAATCGCATGTCCTCTTCCCTCTCCGCGACGCGATCGAGTTGTTCCATGTCGGCCATCGGGACGATGGCGACGGAGGGCTCGTTGTTCTTGAGCACGACGACGCGGCTACCGCAGGCGACTCGGGCCGTGATGCTGGCGAAGTCACGTGCGGCCTTCGTCGCACTGACGAGGTCGCGGGTATCAGTCTTCACAGAATCCTCCTCGCTCCCGCAGCGCCTGGCAGCGGGGCGACTGCCCGGCACCTGGCCGGGGTGGAAGTCTCGGCGCCTGGCCGGGACACGGGGGCACCTGGCCCAACTCCATGCGCACAACCATACGTATGATCATGCGCATTGTCGAGCCACTTGACCATCGCCCAGCCCCCGGACTGCCCCGATCACACTCGCGCGTAGCGCGAAATGGACTCGGAAACTGAGTCGTGGCCCGGCACGGCCCCGCGTCAGTTCACTCGAGCCTCTACGAGTCCCGGGGCGCAACATGATCCCGGTTGAATCTGATGAGCAAATGATGACCGGGTCATGTCACTCCATGCAAAAAGTCCTGGCAACCCGTGAGTTACCAGGACTTTCCGCTTGCTACACGTCGGGCTGACAGGATTTGAACCTGCGACCCCTTGACCCCCAGGTGAGCGCCCATGATCCATCGACGTCCATCGCCGTACGTCCATGACGGATTGTCACACCTGGTAAACACTCGTCTTTCATCCCTGGTCGTCCACGAGTGTCCGGCGCGGTCCGTCGACGCACGTCACGGCTGGTTGCTGTACGCGTTGCTGAATCAGGAACGCCGCGCGCGCACACGCCCAAGCACCTCCATCGCCTCGGCCTGACCTTCCGGATGAATGTGGCCGTAGAACGAATCGGTGATCGTGATCGAAGAGTGCCCGAGGATCCTCGAAACCTCGACCATCGGGATCCCTGCCGAAAGCAACTCTGCGGAAGCCGAGTGGCGCAGCGTGTGGACGTTCACGCCTTCCCCGAGGCCTGCCGCCTTCGCGGCGGTCGTCATGAGCCGCAGCACATTGCGCGGCTCGACGGGACGTCCGAACGCAGTGGTGAAGACGAAGCCCGTCTCCTCCCACTCAGGGCCCGCTGTCGCGCGCTCCGCGTCCTGAGCGACCTTCTCCTCCGCAAGGACCTGAAGCGCGACCCCCGGGAGTGCCACCGTTCGACGAGAGCGATCGGACTTGGGATCAGTAACCACCAGCGCCTTGCCCACGCGCGACAGGGTCCCCGCGATACGCGCTTTACCTGCGCTCGCGTCGGCGCTCATCTGAACGTCCTCCCAGCGGAGCGCGAGGGCCTCCCCTCGCCTGACGCCGGTGGCGGCGATGAACTCGAGCACGCGAGCGTAGCGGCGCCCCTTCGCAGCGCTAAGCATGTCACCCACCTCAGCACTCGTCAGGTAACGCTGTTCCTTGCGTGCGACCTGAGGCCTGCCCACCGCAGCGGCCACGTTGCGGGCCACGAGCCCGTCACGCTCGGCCGTAGCGAGCACCTTGTGGAGCACCGTGTAAACCTGCCGCACAGTTGAATCCGAGAGGCCCTCGTCCCGCATCTCGCCGAGCAGACGCTCCACATCCGGCGAGGCGAGCCGGTCGAGGCCGATCGCTCCGATACTCCGGGCGGCGAGGTGCTTGCGTGCGAGAGTGGTGTAGGTGTCGCGCGTAGTCGGTTTGACAGGCGCGACGTCAAGCGTCACCGCCGCCCATTGGTTCACCGCGTAATCACCTAGAGCAATTCGAGCGTCCTTGATCGGCTGATCCCTCTCGATGCGGGCAAGCCTCGCCTTGCGCTTGTCCACAGCCTCACGTCGCGTCGCCCCGGTCGACTCGCTCCGCTTACGCTGTCCCGTCTTCGGGTCTGTGTAGGTGAACGATGCCACCCACTTCCCCGTGTCGCCACGCTGGTAGACGGACCCCTCGCCGTTGCCGCGCTTGCCTGCCTTCGCCACGTCCAACTCCGTTCATCTGGGCACGTTGGGCAGGACCGTACACCATGACCCCTTAACTTCGTTTACACGCGCTGCCATGAACGCCCACTGGAGTCTGAGCAGATCCGCGCTCCCGGCCCACTCCGGATTCGTCAGCACCTCGACGGACCCAAGGAGTCACCATGCCGACGAACTCTCCCCTGCTCTACACCCCCGCCGACGCCGCCCGACTGCTCAGCATCGGGCGTTCGACGCTCTACGAACTCATGGATGAGGGCGTGGTCCCGTTCGTGAAGATCGGCCGGTCGCGGCGCATTCGCACCGAGGCACTCGAGGCCTACGTCGATTCACTCTGACCTGCGCTGCGCCGGCAGCCACCACCGCACAACTCGACAAGCAAAGCCCAATGGGCGCCAGAAACGCCTTCCAACAACCCAAGAGGAAACATGCCCGCCGTAGACACCAATCCCCGCACCTCTGCGGCCGATTCGCTCGCACGCCGCCGACACCTGCGCTTGCAGCCCGAACCCCACGCCCGGCTACTCCGACTGCAGTGCTTCAGCCCGCAAGACGACTGGACGTATCGCGTGACCCTTCCGAGCCCGGCAGTGCTCGCGAATGCGTGGGTACTTCCAGACTTTCGCGACCGCGGCCTGGAGATCCTCTTCCGCCCGGGGGTGACGGGGCTCTATGTCCGACGCATCGGATCGGACGAGGTCCCGCAACCTCTCGACCTCCAGGCGACCGTCACCGCCCAGCGTGAACGCCTCGCGGCCCTCCCCGAAGACAGGCCCGGCGGAACCCACGAGCCCTACCGGGGCGCGCGCATGGCGGCCCTGTACGGGGATCGGACGGCCGTTGAGGACTACTTGCTCGCGGCGGTCAAAGCCACACGGTCGGGAGCGAAACCCTGGACGCCGCCGGAAGATCGGCCGCCTGCTCAGGCGCGCCCCCCAGCGTTCGCCCCGGCCGCGCGTCAGCGAATCCACCGCGCCGGACTCGCCGACCGGCGCACTGCGACATCCGCACAGTGGCTCGCGACGCACCTACGCGACCGCTTCGACACTGAAGAGGGCCCCGAGTTCATGCCCACCTCCACCCTGTGGAGCGAAGCGCTCTCAACCGTCGAGGACCTCGACGACGATCCCGAATTCGCCGCATTTGCGATGCCCGGGCGCAACGGCTTCCTGAAGGTCGTCGATGCGATTCTGGGCGGTCGTCAACGCCGCGCTACTGGCGCGGGATACAGCCTCCCGGCGGGTAACGAACTCCTGCACCTCGTGAGCGACGCCGAGGACCATGCGGATGACGCCGCGGATCGTGCGATCGCTGCGACGCAAGCCGCGCGAGAGGCGGAGCGACAGCGCCTAGCAACCGGTGCCGGCACGCCGGGTCGATCGGAGCCTCCCGGTCGCTGACACTTCTCCGGTCACGATGACGTTGCGCCCCCGTATCTCTATTAGTTGTTTGAGAGTGTTGCCCCTCAACAACGAATAGGAAGATGCGGACGGGTACGTCATCGTGACCGGGGAAGCATCACCCACGGCCGGCGCGCCTCGCGCGGCCCGCTCGGCGAGGGAGGCGCACAGCCTAGGGTTCGATCACGAACTCCCCATCAGACCGATAGGCGATGGCAAACCCGACGCTCCGAACGAGATCGCGAAGATCCTTCACCGGGCGTTCCGGAACCAGCACGCAGCATCGCAATCCCTCGATCGGCACGTGCCGGCGGTAATCGAGGAGTTGTCCGACCGCGAGTCTCACGTCTGACCGCGAAGCCGACGACTTCGCTTCGAAGAGGGTCTTGGTCTCCGCGTCGTAGACATCGGTGAGCAACGGACGCGCACCGCCAGGAAGGCTGATCGCCCAGCGTCCAAGGTCACGACCGAGGTGAGCGACGAAGTCCTCGACGAGCGATGCCTCCTCCTTCGACGCAGTCATCGGCGCCGAACCGCTAACTTCGTAGAACTCAGACGAGTTCACCTCGCGAGCGATCTGCGAGGCCCTCGGCGTCCGCGGAGGCTCGTCCGCCAGCGGCGTGCCCGGCGGAAGCGGCGCTTGCGGCGTGCCACCTTCAGGGATAAGCCGGAAGACCAAGACCGTTCGGGCGCGCCCCTCGCGATCAGGGGCCGGCTCCCGGCGCATTGGCGCATCCGGATCTAGTCGATACGCGCCGAGGTACTCGTGTTCCTTCTGCTGCGATCCCGGAGACGACCCAACCGCGACGAACAGTCGCAACGTCCGATCGTCCTTTGCGTGCTCTATGAGCGAACGGTTTTCGGCTTCTACCTGGTCGCCGACCGTTCCGCGCCCGGTGTAGTAGTACGCATCGCCACTTGGGGAAGGGCCGTCGTACCGATAGCCGTACTTCTCCCCCTCCGCAGGATCCGAGAATACGAGCACGTTCGGCGTCTTCGCCGAAGGCACGATGCCCCCGGAATAGACGCTTCCGCCGTAGTCGCGCACAAGGTCAGCCCGCGTCCGAATCGCGCCAACCGGAAGCGCCCACTGAGCCAGCACCATCGCGAACCCCCAAGTATTTGATCAACCACGAACCTACCGGCTGCGCTCGGCGATCTTGGCGCACGACTCCAGAGTTGGCATCCCGCGAAGGAGGCCAGGCGCGACGCAATCCGCGCAGATTGGACGCAAACCCCAACCTAGAGCCGGGCTACGGGCGTGCGTCGCGCGCGGCCTTGTTCACACATGAGGCATTGTCCGCGCCGCGCGCAGCAGTTCCTCGCGCGTCCCTTTCGCAGCGTCTGCGACGGCGGAGAAGAGTGTCACGATTTGGGTCAGTTCGACGTGGAGCAACCGGTCGTGTCGGCTGCGGTCAGACGCGAAGGCAGCACCCGTGATTCGGCCTGGTTCGTCTTCGGCGCCAGTCCGGATGTCAAAGTAGTACGCCGAGTGCATTAGCCAGTTGAGCAAGTCCCACGCCTTCACCTCCGTAGGCGTGCCCGCGCCCGCGTAGTAATACGTGAGCGGGTTGTAGTCGAGCACATACGATGTGCGCGGCTCCGGGCTACCCTCAGGCAGCGGGAAACCGACAACGGGGATTGCGGCCTCGGTCACCGACCTCGGCACCGCGTCAATTTCGCCGAGGCGCCTTGCACAGAACGCTCCAAACATGACGTCCATCTCCGCGCCGTCGTCCCGCTGCCCGCTGAGAACGTCATCCAGTGCAGCGACTGACTCCCGGAGGCGCTCTACCCACGGCTCGGACTGCATCATGACGGCTCGAATCGGCATGGACAAAAACTAGCCGACGCCTGGCCCCTCGCTCCGGTCGAGCCCGGGCAGCACTCGTCGTTGCCTCACAGGCGCTTAGATGGGTGCGAGCCCACCGCAGAGTCAGGCCGTGACCGCGCACCACGACGCAACACATTCACTCCCGCAGCGCGATGAACAGCAGGCTACGCGTCTCGCACAGAACCGCCCTCGCCGATCGCTGTCGAAATCCGGCCGCCTAGCGATACGACGAGGCACTTATGAAGACGCCCGCTTTCGAATAGCCGTGTGCCCCCAGCATCTGCCGCAGCGCCAACGCGGAGTCTTCTCGGGCGGGGATAGGCCCGACAGCGGCACCAACCAATGGCAGAGCCCCCGGATACTTGCGCTTCCGCCAACCCTGTGCGGAACCCGAGACCCTGAGGAAGGCCGTGACGCCGTATCCAGATGCGCGAAAACTCAGGGCTGCGATGTCGTCATGGTGGAAGACCATCCGCGCTTCTCGCTCGTCGGCATACTCGGGACCCTTCATGTAGATCAGCCCCCGCAACAGAGACATCGCCTGGATCTGGTCAACAGCGGATGCGGGGTCGAATGGCTCGCCGTTTGCGGGCGTTGCATAGGCAATGAACCCAAGCAGCTTCCGCAGCAAGAGTTCTTGGGCGTCTCGGTCGTAGACCACGGCGCGCCACGATTCGTCCTCACGCTCACCCCCGGGCTGTGGCGTACATGTCGCCAGCGGCTCGTGCGGGTCAACGCGGATTGCGTGCGGAGACGCACCGCCGTAGGTACGCCACTGCGTGAGTGAGTCGGGAGCCGCTGATGCAGACAGCACGCAGATCGGCGTGTTGTTGGCGATCTCCAACGCCAGTCCAACGACACCCTCGATCCGCCGCTTCTGCCGAGGATGGAGTCGAGCGGAGAGCCGCGCCATCTCAAGGTGTTCGGCAAGTAGCGTTCGCCCGTACTGCAACTCCATCGAATCATTGAGATGTCTCAGGCCGCTGGCCCAAAACTCGCCGTTCGTGACCACCCCAATCGCGCCAGCCGCATCCGTGTAGTGCCAGAGTTCCTTCACAGAGAGAGGAAAGAACGGCGCCTCGGGAACGAAGAACGAATCTGCGAGAGACTGCTCGCTTCGTTCGCCGAATAGGTCAACCTCCGGTATGCGATTGACTTCATCATCGAGAGGCCAGGGCATCATCGCCCCAGCGAAGTAGTTGCCCACAGGATCCGGCTTGGTTGGCGGCAGAACCTCATAGTCGCCGGCGCAAGAGGAATCGTGCAGTGGCAGTACTCGTCGCGCCTTCGGCGACTCCTCGCGGCGTTCCAGCGACCGGCTGCCGCCCTCCGTTGTATCCGACATCAACGCCTCCGATAGCCAAGCCCCACACACTTGCCGGCCACGCTATCTAGGGCGATCACTTCTGCCTTCGAGCGCCACGCGATAGGGGGCACGACCCCCTCCCTGGGAGCCGATGCCGAGCCCGGTGCGCACGGCGGCTACCACCGCGCGCGGGTTCCGGGGCCCGACACAAATGCTCGAAACGGCCATAACCCGATCGCTCCTGTGATCACGGATGCCAGTTCCCAACGACTAGTGCGGGTTTCGACGAAGCCGTGCCTCGCGAGCGCCCTGATCTCGTATCGCCAGCAACCGTGAGTTCCACCTCTGAAAGCGCCACCAGTGGCCCAGAGCACTTGCGAATCCCGCGAATCCGAGAAACCCCAACCAGACTCCGAGTGAGAGAAAGATCTCGACCCAGGGAGCCTTCAACAAGTCACCTCCCATGACGCCCGCTAGCCCCCACAGAACCAAGGCAGCGAGGTAGACATGCACCACGACGAAGACGTCGTGGACCTCGTCCATATCGCTATCGCGTGCCCGCACGATCTCGCCGACTGGCTCGCTACGGATGAGGTCAGTCGTGTTCTTCCACAGCGTCGCGACCGCTATCGACAGGCTGACACCGACACCGAATGACCAGGTAGCAATGCCAGAGACGGCGCGAATCTCCCAATCTCCCGCTAGCAGGACGAGCGCGGCAACCAGCCCCGACGCCGGCGCCGCCCAGAACTCCCAGGAGTTGGCGGTCCGCCAGAGCCGTTGCAGCCTAGTCGTCGCTCTCTTCATCGGGTCCAGTCTCCACCAACGCACCGACATCAGACGCATCGGGCATCTGAGACACAAGAAGATCCGAGGGAGCCTCATGCGCGCCGCGCCCCTTGACGACACGCTTCGACGGCACGCGCCCAGACTGGCTCTGCGGCTTGACCCAGTTCGACTCGTGCCCGTCCGCTAGCACGCCGGAGATCGTCGCCTTGCCGTAGTTCCGGATCGTGTGATCGAGCGCTTGCTGGAAGATCTCCGACTGGTCGTCGAGGCCGTCGTTCTCCCTGGCACGCGCGGAGATCTTCACATACTCGGCGTGAGTACCCTCAACCATCTTCTCCACGTAGGGACGACCGCCGTAATGCGGATTCGGTCGCTGCATCCGAAACTCGAACGCCACGATGCGCTTCACGCTCGCGCGCCACTCGCTGTAGTCGCTTTGCCGTGCAAGGCCGAGGATCTTCCACTCATAGGGCGAACCCGGCGCATTCAGAAGTGCTTGAAGGGCGCCCGTGAACGTCGTCTCGCGCACAACGCCTGGGATCAACTGATACGTGATCAGGCCATCCGTCTTTCGGAGGATGAACGGGACCACGCGTCCACTCGGCGCCTCACCGTGAACGAAGTCCTTGGCTTCCAGATCGAAGTCGAGGGTCTCCGCCTGACCCGGCACAAGGAATCCGATACGGCCGTAGTAGTAGTCATCCGTCTCCTCGACCACCTTCGTGATCTTCCACGTGCGGCCGTGGCGCGTGATCGACGTGCCTGCAACCCAACTCACCTTGACCGCGCCGTCGACATCATCGAGAAGACTCGTGAATACGGCACGCGCGTAGCCGAGATGGTAGTTGCGAATTTCGTCCGACACTGCGCCCCCCAGGATGGCCACTGATAGCCCTTGTACCTGCGGCTATACAGTACTCATCCGACGCCTTCGCGTATGTCGGCACGCCGACAGCAGCATCGGCCCGCCGGCGCGCCGACGCGACCGGCTGGGAAGCGGTTGCTGCAAGCGTTGCTGTATCGACCCCTTGAGACAGCGAAGAGGGCCATCATCGCTAATGCGAAAATGGCCCTCTACCTGCTGTTTCACTAGTCGGGCTGACAGGATTTGAACCTGCGACCCCTTGACCCCCAGTCAAGTGCGCTACCAAGCTGCGCCACAGCCCGTGACAGCCCGATAACTATATCGGAATCCGGAGGCCGCGCTGACCACTTCGATGCCGTCCGCCCGAGATTCGCGCGATGACAAAGTGATGGAGCCCGCCCAGTACATGCAACGTCCCGCCTGGCAGCCGCCCGCAGCCCTCATCCGAGATGTTCGACGAGCGCGTCGAGGAACGCGCCGGGCCGCTCGAGGTGCGGCGAGTGCCCGCAACCGTCGAACGCGATCTCCCGATAAGCGCCCCCATGAGCGACGTAGCGGTCGAGCACGGCGCGAGTCTGCGCGATCATCGGCTGGGCCGGCGCCTCCTCGACACCTGGCCATCCGGGGATAGCCCCCAGCGCACCCAGGTGGTTGAGGTCGAACAGGGAGGCGTCGGAGACGATCGCGTCCTCGGTCCCGCGCACCCACAGGATCGGCGGCCGCGCCTCCGACTCGGCGATCCCGGACACGTCGAACCAGCATGGCGCCATCGTGTTGAGCACGCCGCGGCGCCCGGGCCCGAAGCCCGGCCATCCCTCCGCGGGCACGGCGTCCCCCGGATAGTTGTCCTCCCCCGTGGCGGTCGTGAGCATCGACTCGACCCACAGGTCCTCGAGCACCGCGGGCTCCGCCGCGGCCGCCACGTACGCGGTCCGGAACACCGAGCGGGGCGACACCGGCTGGTCCGCGGTGCGGACCCCCGCGGCCAGGGCCGCCACGAAGGCCCGGTTCGCGCCCCCGCCGCCGGTGCCGGCGCAGTCCTCCCGCAGCAGGCGCCCCTCCGGCCCGGCCGTGCCGCCGAAGCCGTACGGCGACACGGGAGCCACCAGGGTGAGCCCCGCCACCATCTCGGGACGGTCGAGCAGCAGCTGCATCGCGACGCCGCCGCCCATCGACCAGCCGACCACCTCGACCGGCCCCGTGCCGAGCTCGTCGAGCACCGCGGCGACGTCGTCGGAGAAGTCCCGCACGGCGCGCGTCGCGTCGACCGGCAGCGTCTCGGAGGCGCCGAAGCCGCGCAGGTCGATCGCGAGCGCGCGGATGTCCGCGGGCAGGCCGAGCATGGTCGGCTGCCAGAACAGAGCCGAGGAGACGTTGCCGTGCACGAAGACGACGGTGTGGCGCGGCGCGGCCGCCTCCCTCTCGATGACGTGCGCCGCGAGCCGCGGCGTGCGCACCACGCGCGACGTCAGACCCTCCATGGGCGCGATGCGCCCCTCCTCCGAGACGGTCATGCGGTGCTCCTCTCCCCTGCCAAGACGCCTGCCACGGCGGGGGCGACGGCGTCGGCGCCCTCCGGCGACATCACGAGCGTGTAGTGGTTGACCCCCTCGACACGCTGGTGCCGGACCGCGGGCAGGCCGGCGAGCATCGTCGCCAGGCGGGACTCCTCGTAGAGCCCGGGCTCCTCGTCGAGCAGGCCGCGCGGCGCCGTCAGCATAAGCGTCGGCGTGTCGAGCGACGCGAGCGCCTCCCGCAGCGCGTCCCCGGTGGTGAGGTCGATCGTGTCGTCGACGGTGGTCGCATAGCTCGTGGCCGGGCGCAGACCTCCGTCGCCGGGCACGAGGTCGTAGGCGAAGTACGCCTCGAGCTCGCGGGTCCAGCGCCCCGCGAACGCCGGGTGCTCGTGCCAGAAGTCGAGGTACGCGTCGACGTCCCGGAAGCGCATGGACAACCGCGCCGCCGTCGGGCCGAGGATCGCGGCGACCGTGTCCTCGGCGGACAGGCCCGCGGGTGCGGCGAGCGGCAGCCCGCCATCGATCAGCACCAGGCCGGTCACCCGGTCCGGGGCACGATGCGCGAGCACCACCGCGACGAAGGCCCCCATCGAGTGGCCGACCACGGGCACGGACTCGAGCCCGAAGGCGTCGAGCACGGCCACGAGGTCGCGCGCATGCGCCTCCATCCCCGCCGGGCCACGCACCGCGTGGCTGCCGCCGCGCCCGCGCAGGTCCGGAGCGATGAGCCGCAGACCCGGCAGGCGCCGCGCGAGATGCGTGAAGGCCAGGTGCGAGCTGGTGACGCCGTGCACGAGCAGCGCCGTGCCCTTGGTCTCTCCCGCGGGCTCCCACACGCCGACCGCGAGGTCGCCGCCGTCGACCGGCACCGCGACCCGCCGGTAGCCGGGGCCGCTCATCGCGCCGTCCAGCCGCCGTCGATCGTGTACGAGGCCCCGGTGGCCATGCCGGCCGCGTCCGACGTCAGCCACCCCACCAACGAGGCGACCTCCTCGGGCTCGACCAAGCGCTTGACCGCGGTCTCCGTGAGCATCACCTTCTCCACCACCTGGTCCTCGGGGATGCCGTGCACCCGCGCCTGGTCGGCGATCTGCTTCTCGACCAGCGGCGTGCGCACGTACGCCGGGTTGATGCAGTTGCTCGTGACGCCGTGCGGCCCGCCCTCGAGCGCGGTCACCTTCGACAGCCCCTCGAGCCCGTGCTTGGCGGACACGTACGCCGACTTGTAGGCGGACGCGCGCAGGCCGTGCACCGAGGAGATGTTGACGATGCGCCCCCAGCCACGCGCGTACATGTGCGGCAGCGACGCGCGGATGAGGAGGAACGGAGCGATGAGCATGATGTCGTGCAGCAGACGGAACGCGTCGGGGTCGAACTCGTCGAGCGGCGACACGCGCTGGAGGCCCGCGTTGTTGACGAGCACGTCCACGTCGAGCGCCAGCGTGTCGAGCTCCCGCGTGCGCGACAGGTCGACGGTCCACGCCTCGCCGCCGATCTCCGCGGCCACCGCCTCGGCGGCCTCCGCGTTGATGTCGGCGACGACGACACGGGCGCCGAGCGCGGCGAGCTCCCGCGCGCAGGCGAGGCCGATACCGCTGGCGCCTCCGGTCACCAGGGCCTTGCGCCCCTCGAGATCGGCGGTCATCACCCTTCCCTCCCGGCGGTGAGCGCGTTGCGCACCACCCTCATCACGGACTCGAACACGTCGTCGGGCAGCCCGGGCGCGCCCTCCTCGGTGCGCTCCCACAGCAGATAGCGCATCCCGACGAGCTCGCCGATCCCCATGAGCGTCCACGCGGTGACCTCGGGGTCCAGGCCCGGGTCGACGTCACCCTCGGCCTGCGCGCGGCGCAGGCCCTCCTCGTACCCGGAGACGATGCGCTGGTAGTGCTCGCGCATCGTCCCCGGCGAGACGTACTCGGCCTCGCGCACCACGCGGTACAGCGCGGGGTGCTCCGACGTGAAGCGGAAGAAGCCCGCGAAGCCCGCACGCTCGGCCTCGAGGCGGCTGGCCGCCCCGGCCATCTCCTCGCTCATCGCGTGGCGCACGCGCCGGTTGAGGTCGAGCGCGAGCGCCTCGAAGATCGCCTGCTTGGAGTCGAAGTACAGGTAGAACGTGCCGAGGCCGATGCCGGCGCGCTCGGTGATCTTCACGATCGAGGCCTCGTGGTAGCCCTGGTCGGCGAACACGTGCTCGGCGGCCTCGAGCAGGCGTGCGCGGGTCTTCTCGCCGCGCTTCGTGAGCGGCTTGCCGGCCGTCGACGTGGGCTCCTCGATCTCATCCACGCTCACGGGACACCTCCTCCACGATCCGCGCCGCCCGGTCCCGGAGGACCACGCGGCGCACCTTCTGCGATCCGGTGCGCGGCAGCTCGTCGACGAGCACGATCCGCACCGGCACCTTGAAGCCGGCGAGCCGCGTGCGCGCGTGCGCGAGCAGCTCGTCGGCCGACACGAGCGCGCCCGCGCGCGGCTCGACGAACGCGACGCCGCGCTCGCCCCACACAGGGTCCGGCACCCCCACGACGGCGGCGGCCCCGACGAGCGGGTGCCGCTCGAGCGCCCGCTCCACCTCCGCGGGCGCGACGTTCTCGCCACCCGAGATGTAGATGTCCTTGAGCCGGTCGACCACGCGGTACACGCCGGCGGCGTCCCGCGCGGCGAGGTCGCCGGTGCGCAGCCAGCCGCAGTCGAACGCGCGCGCGGTCGCGTCGGGATCGTCCAGGTAGCCGGCGAACACGCTGGGGCCGCGCACCTGCAGCTCGCCCGTCGCCGCACCCTCGAGCGCGATCCCGGTGCCGGGATCGACCAGCCGGACCTCGACATGCGGATAGGGCCTGCCGACCGCGCCCGGGTGGAGGTCGGCCTCGCCGGCCGGCAGGCACAGCACGTTGGGGCCGGCCTCCGTGAGCCCGTAGCCGGCGGACAGGGTCACGCCGCGCTCCGCCCAGGCGGCCAGCACCTCGGGGTCGGCGGTGGCGCCGCCCACGACCGCGAGCCGCAGCGACGACACGTCCGCGTCCGCCCAGCCCGGGTCGTCGGCGAGCAGGCGGTACTGGGTGGGCACGCCCATCATGCACGTGACGCCGCGCTCCGCGATGAGTCGCAGCACGCGCGACGGCTGGAACGTGCTCTCGAGCACCACCGTCGCGCCGCGCCACCAGGCCAGCAGCGGCTGCACGTTCCACGCGGCGACGTGGAACTGCGGCAGCATCGCCAGCACCACGTCGTCCTCATGCACCGGCAGCGCGCCGGCGAGCGCGAGGTTGTTCCAGAAGCAGCCCTCGTGGGTGAGGACCGCGGCCTTGGGCTCGGCCTCGGAGCCCGACGTGTAGACGATGAGCAGCGCGTCGTCGTCGCGCACGGCCCGCGGCGCGGCGTCCCGGCCGACGTCGGGCACGCGGGCCTCGATCCCCGCGCTGCCGAGCATCGCCACCGGCGGCGGCGCGCCGTCCCACGCCGTCGCGGTCATCGCCTCGGCGACGAGCGTCGAGTGCTCGTCGTCGGCCGCGACGATGGCGGGGCGCGTGCGGACGAGCAGCGCTGCAAGCTCGGTGGAGGTGAGGCGCCACGACAGCGGCACGAACGCGACGCCGGCGAGCGCGCACCCGAAGAACAGCACCACATGGTCCGCGGAGCTCGCCGACACCGTCGCGACACGGTCGCCGGGACCGTACCCCGCCTCCCGCAGCCGCGACGCGAGCGCGGCGGCGCGGTCGGCGAGCGTCCGGTAGTCGACGGTGAGGCCGCGGTCGTCAACAGCGATGCGCTCGGGCGAGCGCGCGGCACGATCGATCAGCCACCGGCCGACGGTGTGCGCGGCCGTCACGAGCGGGACTCCTGCCCGGCGGTCTCGAGCACCTGCTCGGGGCCCTCGATCCGGCCGGCCGGCGCATCGTCCGACATCTCGAGGTCGGCGTGCGCGCTGCCGGCCCGCCGGCGCCGCACCCACGAGTCGACGGTGCCGGCGATGCCGCCCGGCAGGAACATCACGACGAGGATGAACAGCGTGCCGAGGATGAACAGCGGCTCCGACAGCGGCACGCGCAGCACCGACGGCAGCGACGCGATCGCGTCCGAGCCGGCGAGCACCGTGAGGCGCTGGTCGAGGATCGTGTAGACCACACCGCCCACGATCGCACCCCAGCGGTAGCCGACGCCGCCCAGCACCACGATGACGAGCACCGTGATGGTGAGGTCCGCCGACACCGAGCGCGGCACCGTGCCCGACTGGAGGAGCATGTACGCGACGCCGACGAGCGAGGCGCACAGCGCGGCGATGACGAAGACGAGCAGCCGGGCGCGGGCGGGCTCGAGGCCCAGCACCTTTACCCGGAGCTCGTTCTCGCGGGTGGCGCGGGCCAGGTGGCCCAGCCGGGACCGGTCGACCCACACCGCGACGAGGTAGACGACGATGAGCACCGCGAGGGTCGCCCAGTACAGGTTGCGGGTGTTGACCACGCCCACGAGCCAGTCGGGCACGCCGGCGGTGTTGAGGCTGAGCCCCTCCTCGCCGCCGGTCACCGCCGAGTTGCGGCGCACCAGCACGGAGCCGGCCTGCGCGAAGGCGAGCGTCACCATCGCGAACGGGATGCCCGACACGCGCATGGACACGGCGCCCGTGATGAAGGCGATGACGAGCCCGCCGACGAGGGCGACGATCACGCCGGGCCACAGCGGCACGCCGAGGTTCTCGAGCCCGATGCCGAGGCCGTACGCGCCGGCGCCGAAGTACAGCGCGTGGCCGAAGGACAGCATGCCGGCGGTGCCGAGCAGCATGTTGTAGCTGAGCGCCAGCGCCGCGAAGATCATCGCGAGCGACAGCAGGGCGAGGGTGCCGGGCTGATAGGTGGCGGTGGGCAGGATGCCCGGCAGCGAGATGTTGAGCAGCGGCAGGCACGCCATGAGGATGACGAGCCCCACGCCGACGACGAGCGGGACGGGGATGCGGCGCGCGGCCGCGACGGCGGCGGTCATGCGAACCTCCTTCCGAGGAGACCGGACGGTCGCACGAGCAGCACGCCCGCGAGGGCGACGACGACGATGATGTCGCCCGTGCCGCCCAGGTAGTAGTTGGCGAACTGCTGCAGCACCGCGACCATGACGGAGGCGATGGCGGCGCCGGGCAGCGACCCGAGGCCGCCGATGACGGTGACGATGAACGCGAAGATCAGCAGCGTCGAGCCGAGGTGCGCGGAGACGTAGCCCGTGTAGTGGGCGGCGAGCACGCCGCCGACGCCGGCGGCGGAGCCGCCGATAGCGAAGACCAGCAGGAACGCGGTCCGCACGTCGATCCCGAGCGCGGTCACCATGGCGCGGTTCTCGACGCCGGCGCGGATGATCGTGCCGAAGCGCGTGTAGCGCAGGAACACCACGAGGGAGATCAGCAGCGCGGTCGCGGCGGCCATGAGCACCCAGTACGTGTTGGGCACCTGCGCACCGAGCACCCCGGTGGTCTCCCGCATCCAGGCGGGGGCCTGGATGTAGATGGGGTCGGACCCCCAGATCCCCTCGAACAGCGCGACCGCGGCGAACGCGAGGCCCACCGTGACGAGCACCTGCTCGATGTGCCGCTCGTACAGCGGCCGGATGAGCGCGAGCTCGGTGAGGGCCGCGATGCCGGCGCCCACGAGGCCGCCGACGAGGATGGAGACCGCGAAGGCCCACCAGGTGGTGGAGTCGAGCCGGCGTGCCACCTCGAAGCCCATGAAGGCGCCGAGCGTGAGGAACGCGCCGTGCGCGAAGTTGAGGACGTGCATGAGGCCGTAGATGAGGCTGAGGCCGGACGCCACGAGGAAGTACAGCGCGCCGAGCCCGACGCCGGTGAGGAGGACGAGGACGAGGGTGCTCATCGGGCGCCTCCCGTCGCCGGGGCCACGCCCACGCCGAGGAGGCGGTGCGTGAGCTCCTCGTCGCCGAGGATGTCGGCGGCGCGGCCGCTGTGGACCACGCGGCCGCCGCTGATGACGATCGCGTCCGTCGCGAGGCGGCGGACCACGTCGAGGTTCTGCTCGACCAGCAGGATGGGCACGGTGGTGGAGGCCTCCTCGAGGGCGTCGGCCACCTGGTCGACGATGAGGGGCGCGAGCCCCTTGGTCGGCTCGTCCACCAGGAGCAGCCGGTTGTCGTTGATCAGGGCGCGCGCCAGGGACACCATCTGCTGCTGCCCGCCGGACAGCGTGCCCGCCATCTGGCGGCGACGCTGCACGAGGTCGGGGAACAGCGCGTCCACGAGCTCGCGGCGCGGCTGACGCTGGCGGACCGCCAGCTGAAGGTTCTCCTCGACGGTGAGGCTGCCGAAGACCTCACGGTCCTCGGGGACGTAGCCCACGCCCTTGCGGACGATGCGGTGGGTGCGGAGGCCGTCGATCCGCTCGCCCGCGAGGCGCACCTCGCCGGAGCGGTCGATCAGGCCCAGGATGGACCGCAGCGTCGACGTCTTGCCGACGCCGTTGCGACCGAGGACGGCCGTGATGCCCGTGGCGGGCACGGTGAACGACACGTCCTCGACCACCTGCTGGCCGTTGATGGAGCCGTGCAGGCCCTCGACCTCGAGGATGGTGCTCATGCGGCGCTCCCCAGGTAGGCGGCCTGGACCCGAGGGTCGGCCATGATCCGTTCCGGCGTGTCGAAGGCGACGATGCGGCCGGCCACCAGCACCGCGACCTTCTCGACGAGGCCCATGAGGACCTCGAGGTGGTGCTCGACCATGAGCACCGTGCAGCCCTTCACCCGGTGGAGGTCGCGGATGCGCTCGACCAGGCCGGGGACGTCGCCCGAGCCGACGCCGGCCATCGGCTCGTCGAGGAGGACGAGCCGCGCGTCGGTCGCGAGCAGCACGGCGATCTCGAGCTTGCGCTTGTCGCCGTGCGAGATGTCCCCGGCCGGGACGTGGGCGCGGTGCTCGAGCCCCACCTGGGTGAGGGCTTCGTGCGCGGCCGCCGTGGCCGCATCGTCCCCGCGCGGGAAGCGCAGGAGCGAGTAGCTGCCGCCGCGGGCGGCCTGCGCGGCCACCCGGACGTTCTCGAGCACGCTGAGCCGCGGGAAGTTGCTCGAGGTCTGGAAGGTGCGGCCGAGTCCCGCCCGCGCCCTCGCGGGGACCGAGGTCCCCGTGATGTCGCGGTCGTCCATCAGCACGCGGCCCGACGTGGGCGTCACCACCCCGGAGATCGCGTTGAAGAGCGTCGTCTTGCCTGCCCCGTTGGGGCCGATGACGCCGACGAGCGAGCCGGGCGGGATGTCGAGGTCGATGCCGTCGAGGATGGTGGCGCCGCCGATCGTCAGGCCGAGGCCCTCGACGCGGAGCGCGGACGGGACTGCGGTGCTCATGTCTTCCGCTACCCCACCTCTGCCGGCCCCACGTCGGCGGCCGGGACAGTCGCGACGAGCTCGGGCATGTAGGAGTCGCCGTCGGCCACGAGCTTCACCTGGAACATGTCCTGCAGCAGGGCGTGGTCGCCCTCGCGGACGGTCATGGTGCCCTTCGGACCCTCGAACGAGTACCCCTCGAGCGCCGCGATCATCGCGTCGACGTCCCCGGCGCCCTCGGCGATGGCCTGGACCACCATGAGGGCGGCGTTGAAGCCGTCCGGGCTGAACAGGTCGGGGGTGCCGCCCGCCGCCTCGATGTGCTCGACCATCGCCGTGTTGACCTCGTTGTCGGCCGCGCCGGCGAAGTAGTGGTTGAGGAACTTGATCGACTCGGAGGCCTCGCCGTACGCGCCGTACGTCGCCACGTCGCCGAGGCCCGTCACCACCGGCACCTCGTCGAGGACGCCCTGCTGGCTCATCGACTGCCACATCGCGCCCGAGGTGGCACCCGCCCACGCGACGAACACGAGGTCCGGCTCCGCGTCGAGCACCTGCTGCGCGAAGGTGGTGAACTCGGTGATGTCCTCCGCGACCAGCAGCGAGGAGACCTCCGCGCCCTGGGTGCCGAGGATCGCCTCGACGGCCGCGGCGTTGCCCTGGCCGAACGCCGTGTCCTGCGCGAACACGAGCACGCTCTTGCCCGACACGGCGTCGAGGAAGGAGCCGGCGGTGGCGACGTCCTGCGAGCTCTGGCGGCCCGAGCGGAAGGTGTACTCGTTGATGCCGGTGATGGCGTCCGCGGCCGCGGGGCCCGAGATGTAGAGCACCTGGTTCTGCGCGGCCTGCTCGGCGACCGCGAGGGCCACACCCGAGGACACCGTGCCCGTGAGGATGTTCACGCCCGAGCCGATGAGCTCCTTGGCGGCGGTGACGGCCTTGTCGGCGTCGCCGGCGTCGTCGCGGTTCTCGACGACGATGGTGGTGTCGCCCACCATGCTCGTGCCGTCCGTCGCGTAGTCGAGGCCTGCCTCGAAGCCCGCGAGGAACTGCTCGCCGTAGCCGGCGAGGACGCCGGACTCGCTGGTGATGACGCCGACGGTGACCTCGGTCGCCTCGGACATCGCGGACGAGGATGAGGAGCTCTCCGGCTCGGCGCCGGGAGACTCGGAGGTGGGAGCGCAGGCTGCCAGGATGGTGGTCAACGCGGCTACGGCGCCGATGAGCGCCGCCTTCTCTTTACGCATGGGAACTGCCCTTTCGCCATTGAAAGTTGCGTACCTGAAAGACGATTCAGGTTACGGCTCACGCTAGGGGCGTCCGGCACCGGCGTCAAGCCCGACACGTCCCGGAGTGTCGGATCCCGGGCTGGCGGGGCGCGGCTCGCGGCTCAGGCGGCGGGCTCGGCGGCCTGCCCGTGCACCCTCACCGTGTTCCGTCCGGCAGCCTTCGCCTCGTAGAGCGCGGCATCCGCGCGTGCGATGAGGGCGGCGACCGCCGCCCCGTCCTCCACCGGCGCCACCCCGTGGCTCGCGGTCGGCGCCTGCGCGCCGGCGCCGGCCTGGTCCGCCACGAAGCGCCGGGTGACCGCGTCGGCGCGGGCGGCGGCCTCGGTGGGGGTGACGTCGACGAGCAGCGCGACGAACTCGTCGCCTCCCATGCGCCCGATGAGCTCCGCGGGACCGAGCTCGTCGCGCCACGCGCACGCGAACCGCACGAGCGCCCGGTCGCCCTCGGCATGCCCGTGGGTGTCGTTGACGCGCTTGAAGAAGTCGAGATCCGACACGACGACCGCCGCGGGCCGTCCCGCCGCGCGCGCGGCGAGGAGCCGGTCGGCGCGCGCAAGCAGCTCGGCCCGGCCGAGCACGCCGGTGAGGTCGTCGGTGGTCGCGCGGCGGCGCAGCTCGTCGCGGTGGCCGGCCTCCGCGAGATGCGTGACGGCCAGCGTCACGGCGGTCACCGTCGCGATGAGGATGAGCGTGGTGACGCCGGTGCCGGCAACCGACGTGAAGAGGTCGCTGCGCGGGCCCTCGGTGACGTAGATCGCCCACCGCAGCGCGTAGAAGGCCGCGTAGAGGCTGCCGGCGACGGCGAACGTCAGCAGGGCGCCGTGCTCGGACGGCGTCGCGGACCCGCCCAGCCGCAGGCGCCACGTCTCCGCCGCCGCGACGCCGACCGTCGCGCCCATCGCGGCGAGGTAGAACCCTCCACCGGCCCAGGTCTCGCTGCCGGGGCCCTCGACCACGGCCGTCGCCCAGGTGACCGCGAGCGGCACGGCCACCACCCACCAGGGCAGGCCTCGACCCCCCAGCGACCGCGCGGCACGGAGCACCAGCAGCCCGCCGAGCACGCCGGCGGTGTTGGCCGCGGGGACCGTGAGCCATTGGAGCGCCGTCCCGTTGCCGAGGTACAGCACGGTGCTCGCGCCGTACGCGCCGAGCGCGCCCGCCCACCACAGCACCACGGGCGCACCGGACGTCCGGCGCAGCACCAGCAGCGTGTGGATCGCCGCGAGGACCACCACGACGGCGAGCGCGAGGCGCACGCTCGTCGGATCGATCACGGGGACACCGTACGGAACGCCGCACGCCCGCGGGAAGGCCCGTGTGGGCGTTCTCACATCCGCGCACGACGGGCACCAGGGACGATGCGCGGGACACGCCGCGGCGGACCCGACGGACGTCGCGAACCGCCTAATCTGGACGCATGGCCCGCGTCCTCATCACCGCCTTCGAACCGATGCCCGGCGCGACCGCGGAGGCCTCCGCCGACGCCGCCCGGATCCTCGCCGAGACGTGGCACGGCAGCGCGGAGATCGTCCATCGCGACCTCGAGCCGGCGTACAAGGAGGCGGCGCGCCGCCTCCGCGCGTCGGTCGCGAAGCACCTGCCCGACGTCGTGATCGTCGTCGCCACGGCCCCCGGCACCGACGCCGTCACGGTCGAGCGGCTCGCCGTCAACCTCGACGACGCCGCGATCCCGGACGCGTTCGGCGCGCAGCCGGTCGACGTGCCCGTGGTCGAGGGCGCCGCCGCAGCGCTGTGGTCCACGCTGCCGGCGAAGGAGATCGTCGCCGCATTGTCGGCGCGGGGCCTGCCGGCGAGGCTGTCGCTCAACGCCGGCAGCGGGCTCGCGAACCACGTGTTCTACGTCATGCAGCGCGAGCTCGCCGAGTGGGGCGTGCCCAGCGGCCTCGTGCAGATCCCCGCGACCCCGGAGATGGGCGCACCCGGGACCGCACTGCCGGCCGAGGTGCTCGCCGAGGCGCTCCGCACCGTCGTCGACACCGTCATGGGCGAGCAGTCGGAGGCCGAGCTCGAGCCCGAGCTCGACGAGGAGGACGAGTCCGAGGCCACGCAGCCCTTCCTCATGCCGATCACCGCGCCCATCCCGGGCGACACCCCGGAGTTCGGCCTGCCGGTCATGGAGGCCCCCGCACCCGAGCCCGAGCCCGAGCCCGAGTCCGAGCCCGACGAGGTCGCGGAGCCCGCCCCGGCCTCCGCGTGGTCCCCCACCTCCGGCGAGATGCCCGCGGTGGACCGGTCCGCGCCCGACCCGGAGGCCGATGCCGGCAAGGCTGACGAGCCCGCGGCCGCGGGCGACGAGGCGCCGGCCTACCGCCATCCCACCTGGGATGAGATCATCTCCGGCACGCGCACCGACTCCTGAACGCATCGTCCCCCGGAGGAGACATGGCCCACGGCCTCGCCACCAGCGTCACCCTGTCCCTGCCCGCCTGGCTCGTGTCCGAGCTGCCCGAGCTGCCGGACGCGCTCGCGACCGCCGACGAGCAGATGGCGCTCGTGCATCGGCTGGCGGACCGCAACTGGCGCGAGGGCGGCGGCGGCCCGTTCGCCGCGATCGTCTTCGACGCCGCCACGGGCGAGCTCGTCTCCGTGGGCGTCAACGTCGTGCTCGGCACCGGCATCAGCGCCGGGCATGCCGAGGTGATGGCGCTCGCCCTCGCGCAGCGGCGGCTCGGCTCGTGGGACCTCGGCGCCGACCGCGATCTCGCGCTCGTCGTCAACTGGCGTCCGTGCGTGCAGTGCTACGGCGCGACGCTGTGGTCCGGCGTGCGACGGCTGGTCGTCGCGGGCGAGGGTCCCGAGCTCGAGGAGCTCACGCGCTTCGACGAGGGTCCCGTGGTCGCGGACTGGGCCGAGCAGTTCGAGGCGCGCGGCATCGCGGTCACCTCGGATGTGCTGCGCGACGAGGCGCTCGAGGTCTACCGCGCGTACGGCGAGTCCGCGTCGACGGTCTACAACGCCCGCGGCACCGGGCCCGTCGGCTCGCACCCGTGACCGAGCCGGCCGACGCCGCGGCCATCGCGCGGGCCACGGGTCGGGCGTGGCCGGAATGGGTGGCGGCCTTCGAGGCGGCCGGCGGCGCCGCGCTCGACCACCGCGCGCTCGTCGAGGTCGCGGCCAGGGACCTGCGCCATGTCGACAACCCCGGCTGGTGGGCTCAGATGACGGCGGTCGCCTACGAGCGTCACCTCGGCAGGCGGGCCGTCGGTCAGCGCCAGGACGGCAGCTTCGAGGCGTCCGCGAGCCGCACGCTCGGCGGCACCCTCGACGAGGCGATGGACGCGTGGACGGCGGCCACCGCCCCCCGCTCCGAGCTCGCCGGCGTGCCGTACGCCGCCCCTCCCACCGCGACCGCGACGGACGCGTACCGGCGCTGGCGGGTGGCGCTCGACGACGGCACCCGCGTGCTGGCGCAGGCGAGCCTGCGCTCGGGCGGAGCGGTGCTCACGCTGACCTGGTCACGGCTCGGAACCGCGGACGACCGGGAGCGGGCGCGCGCGGCGCTCAAGGAGCTGCTCGCGGGCCTCTGAGGTCTTCGCGCGGGTCAGCGGGCGTCGATCCGCACGAGGAGCATGAGGACGAGGCCGAGCGCGACGACCGAGATGAGGCCCAGCACACCCCAGATGGTCGCCCCCGTCAGCGCGATCGCGAGCGTCCACATGAGCGGCGCGAGGAACGACACCGCGCGGCCGGTGGTGGCGTAGAGGCCGAAGATCTCGCCCTGCTTGCCCGGCGGGCACACGCGTGCGAGCAGCGAGCGCGACGCGGACTGCACCGGCCCCACGAAGAGGCACAGCGTCAGCCCGGCGACCCAGAAGACGATGTCCCCCGCATCGTGCAGGAAGGCCACCGCGAGCCCCGCGACGACCATGCCGCTGAGCGAGGCGATGATGAGGCGCCGCGGGCCGATCCAGTCGTCGATGAGCCCCGCCGCCATGGTCGCGAGGCCCGCGACCAGGTTGGCGGCGATGCCGAACATGATCACCTGAGTCGCGTCGAAGCCGTACGCCACCGAGGCGATGACCGCGCCGAAGGCGAACACCCCGGCCAGGCCGTCGCGGTACACCGCGCTCGCACCCAGGAACCACACCGTGGTCCGCGACTCGCGCCACAGCGCCACGAGGTCGCCCCACAGGCGCGTGTAGCTGCCCAGCAGGGAGACCTGCGGCCGTCCCGTCGCGGGTGCCTCCGGCACGAAGCGGAACACCGGCCACGCGAACAGCACCGCCCACACCGCGCACCCGACCGCGATGACGCGGTACGCCATCCCGTTGGAGGTGTCCATGCCCCACCAGTCGGCGCCGTCCGCGACCACGACGATCACCAGCGCGACGATGCCGCCGACGTACCCGAAGCCCCAGCCCAGGCCCGACACGCGACCCACGTTGCGCGGGCTGCTCACCTGGGAGATGAGGGCGTTGTAGTTGACGCCGCCGATCTCGCCGAAGACGCTGCCGAGCGCGATGAGGCCCACGCCGAGCGCGAAGAAGGGCGGCGCGGCCTGGACGAAGAACAGGCCGAGCATGCACAGCACGAGCAGGCCCGTGAACAGCGCGAGCCAGGCCTTGCGTCGACCGGACGTGTCCGCGCGCTGGCCCAGCACGGGCGCGAGCACCGCGACGAGGATGCCGGCGACGGTCATGCCCGTGCCCAGCCCACCCGCGAGCTGCGACAGCGCCAGGTCGTACGCGGCGTGCCCCTCCCCCAGCGACGCGATCTCGGGATCGAGAAACGCGTCGGAGGTGAGGTAGAGCGCCACGAAGACGAACGTGACGATGACGGAGTTGAACGGCTGCGTCGCCCAGTCCCACAGGGCCCACGCGACGACGCGGCCCCACCGCGTCGGCCGGGCCGCGTCGTCGGGAGCCGCCGCGTGCGAGGTCGCCTCGGAGGTCATGGCCCCAAGAGTGCCGTCCCCGGGTGAACGATGCGCGTCCAACACGCCAACGCACGCTGAACGTCGGGCCCGGAGATGGCACGATCGGGGTATGGACGACCTCGCAACCTGGGGCGACGATGTGCTCGCCGGGTTCGAGGCACGCCCGCTGGGGACCGCGACGCTGGTGCGCGCCGCTCCCCCGCAGGACGCCCCGCGCGGCGCCGTGCTGCACGTGCACGGCTACAACGACTACTTCTTCCAGACCCATCTGGCGGACTTCTTCGGCGGGCTCGGCCTCGCCTTCCACGCGGTCGACGCGAGGCGCGCGGGCCGGTCGCTCCGCCCGGGCGACGTCCCCCACCTCATCCGCGACATCGCCGAGCTCGGGGACGACATCGGAGCCGCGGCGGAGGCGATCGCCGCCGACCTCCCCTCGGTGCCGCTCGTGCTGCACGCCCACTCGACGGGCGGGCTCGCGGCGGCGATCTGGGCCTCCGACCGGCCCTCCGCGACGCTCGCGGGGGTGATCCTCGACAGCCCGTTCTTCGCACGCCCCGACAACCGTCGGGAGCGTGCCATGGCTCGTGCCATCGCGCCGATCGCGCGCGTGCGGCCCGACGCCGTCCTCGCGCACCATCCCTCGCGCTACGCCGCCCACCTGCTGTCCGAGCAGGGCGGAGCCTGGGGCTTCGATCCCGACTGGAAGACGCCGCTCGGGGTGCCGGCCCGCGCCGCGTGGCTCGCGGCGGTCCGCCGCGCACAGCGCCGGGTCGCGCGCGGCCTCGACATCAGGGTCCCCGTGCTCGTCGCGCGCGCCGGGTCGAGCGGCCCCGACTCGCCCGACAACCCGCTGCTCGGCGTCCAGGACACCGCGGTGGACGTCGGCGCGATCGCGCGCCTCGCGCCGCGCCTCGGCCCCGACGTCACGGAGACCGTCGTCACCGGCGGCGTCCACGAGCTGTCGCTGTCGTCCCCCGTGCCCCGCGCCGCGTACCTCGCATCCATCCGCTCCTGGCTCCCAAAGGCGATCCCATGACCCGCGCGCGACCCGACCACCCGTACTTCGACGTCCCCTTCGCCGCGCTCGCCCACCGTGGCTTCTCGCGCGACGGCCTCGAGAACTCCATGACGGCCTTCCAGTCCGCCGTGGACCTGGGCTTCTCGTACGTGGAGACCGACGGGCACGGCACCGCCGACGGCGTCGCCGTCGCCCTGCACGACTCCTCCCTCGACCGCACCACCGATGCCGCGGGCGAGGTGTCCGAGCTGCCGTGGTCCCACGTCAAGGAGGCGCGCATCGGCGGCGTGGAGCCCGTGCCGCTGCTCGAGGACGTGCTGGGGACCTGGCCGGAGCTGCGCGTCAACATCGACGTCAAGGCCGAGTCCGGCATCGTCCCCATCGCGGAGGCGATCGAGCGCACGGGCGCCCACGACCGGGTGTGCGTCGCCTCGTTCTCCGCGGCGCGCCGCCAGGCCACCGTGGGGCGGCTGAGCCGCCCGGTCGCGACGAGCGCGGGCACCAGCGAGGCCGCACGCTTCTTCGTCGGCGGCCTGCTCGGGCTCGGCACGCTGCGCGCGCTCGAGGATGTCCACGGCCTCCAGATCCCGTGGCGCGTGGGGGTCGTCCCGGTGCTCACCGAGCGCCACGTGCGCCTCGCGCACGACGCGGGCCGCGTGGTCCACGTCTGGACGGTCAACAACCGGGCCGAGATGGAGTCCCTGCTCGACGCCGGCGTGGACGGCATCGTGTCCGACCGCGCGGACCTGCTCCGCGAGGTCCTCGAGGCACGCGGCCTGTGGTGAGGTCATGAACAAGACCGTGCCCACCGACGTGCCCGTCGAGGCGTTCGTCGCGGCGGTCGAGCCCGCCAGGCGCCGCGAGGAGGCGGAGCGGATCGTGGCGCTCTTCACCGAGGTCACGGGAGTCGAGCCGGTCATGTGGGGGCCGTCGATCATCGGCTGGGGCTCGATGCACTACCGCTACGCGTCGGGCCGCGAGGGCGACATGCCCGCGCTGGGGTTCTCACCTCGCAAGGCTCAGCTGACGTTCTACGGCTTCAAGGACACTCCCGAGGGCGAGGGCCTCCTGACGCAGCTGGGTCCCCACACCGCGAGCGTGGCCTGCGTGTACGTCAAGCGCCTCGACACGATCGACCTCGAGGTGCTGGCAGACCTGGCCGAGATCACCTTCACCCACGGCGATTCCCAATGACAAGAGTGAACCGTGTGACAACCCGTGCGCGGCCCTGGACCGGGGCGTGCGGGCGATGAGCGATGACGACAGGAAGCCGCCGATCCGGCCGCTGCCCTTCGCCGCGGGCATGCTGCTCGGCTCCGTCACCGGCTTCCTCATCTGGATCGCGACGGACACGTTCGCCCTCTTCCCGGCCTTCGTGAGCATCGGGTTCGTGCTCGGGCTCGTGTTCTCCCGGGCGAGCGGCGGCGGCCCGCAGTAGCCGGCGCCACGCCCTTCACCCGCGACTGTTTCAGCAATCCCTAAGACAGCGCAGCGGGCACCCGACGACTGCCGCGACACACCGATGCGCGCGCGGCCGGCGACCCGGCGGGCGCCCGGGCGCCCCTACACCACGCAACCCTCGCATCGGCCACCCACGATCACACCTGTCACCTGTGTCATTGGCAGTCGACCGACGGCTGTTTCAGCAATTCCTAAAACGGCGGAGCGGGCACCCGACGACTGCCGCGACGCGCCGACGCGCGCGCGGCAGGCGACCCGGCGGGCGCCCGGGCGACGCTACGCCACGCAACCCCCCGCATCGGCCACCCACGATCACACCTGTCACCTGTGTCATTGGCAGTCGGCGCTACTTCTTGCGGCCCCGCTTCTCGCGCACGCGCACCGAGATCTGGATCGGGGTGCCCTCGAAGCCGAACGTCTCGCGCAGGCGACGCTCGATGAAGCGGCGGTACTGCGGGTCCAGGAAGCCGGACGCGAAGATGACGAAGCGCGGCGGGCGGGTGGCCGCCTGCGTCGCGAAGAGGATCTTGGGCTGCTTGCCGCCGCGGACCGGGTGCGGGTGCTCCGCGACGAGCTCGCCCAGGAACGCGTTGAGCTTGCCGGTGGAGATGCGCAGGTCCCAGCTCGACAGCGCCAGCTCGAGCGCGGGCAGCAGGCGGTTGGTGTGCCAGCCCGTCTTGGCGGACAGGTTCACGCGCGGCACCCAGGTGTGCTGGACCATGTCCTGCTCGATCGAGCGCTCGAGCAGGAACCGCTCGTCCTCGCCCACGAGGTCCCACTTGTTGTACACGAAGATCATCGCTCGGCCCGCGTCGACCACCTGCTGCACCACCCGCAGGTCCTGGTCGGTGAGCGGCGTCGAGGCGTCGAGCAGCACGAGCGCGACCTCGGCCCGCTCGATCGCGGTCTGGGTGCGCAGCGACGCGTAGAAGTCGGCGCCCTTGGTCATGTGGACACGGCGGCGGATGCCGGCGGTGTCGACCAGCGTCCACGGGCGGTCGCCGATCTCGACGATCTCGTCGACCGGGTCGCGGGTGGTGCCGGCGATCTCGTTGACGACGACGCGCTCGGAGCCCGCGAGCTTGTTGAGCAGCGAGGACTTGCCCACGTTGGGGCGGCCTACGAGCGCGATGCGGCGCGGAGCGTGCTCGTCGATCTCGATCTGGTGCATCTCCGTGGGCAGGATCGCCATCGCGGCGTCGAGCAGGTCGCCCGTGCCACGGCCGTGCAGCGCGGACACCGGGTAGGGCTCGCCCAGGCCGAGGTTCCACAGCGCGGCGGCCTCGAGCTCTCCCTGCGGGCCGTCGACCTTGTTGGCGGCGAGCACGACGGGCTTGTCCGCCTTGCGCAGGAGGCGCACCACCTGCTCGTCGGTCGCGGTCGCGCCCACCATGGCGTCCACCACGAACAGGACCGCGTCGGCCATCTCGATCGCGGCCTCGGCGGCCTGCGCGACCGAGAGGTCGATGCCCGTGACGTTCTTCTCCCAGCCGCCGGTGTCGAGCAGCGTGAAGTCGCGGCCCGCCCACTCGGCGCGGTAGGCGACGCGGTCGCGGGTCACGCCCGGGGTGTCCTCGACGACCGCGAGGCGCTTGCCGATGATGCGGTTGACGAGGGTCGACTTGCCGACGTTGGGGCGGCCGACGATCGCGAGGACCGGCAGCGCCTCCTCGGTCTCGGGAAGCGGCTCGCCCGCCAGCTCGGCGAGGTCCTCGGGGGTGAGGTCGTACTCGTCGAGGCCCGCGCGGAGCGCGGCCTCGCGGATCTCGTCGAGCGACTCGGGCGCGTCCGACTCGTGGGGCGCCGGAAGCGGCTGCTCGTCCGTCATACGTGGTCCTTCTCTTCGCGCGTCTCGCGGCGCGGGTCGTCGAGCGGAAGCTCGAGGTCTGTCGTGTCAAGGGTACGTGTCACCTGGTCGCGGAGCGTCTCGGCGAGCCTCTCGGCCGCCCACGCCTGCTTGGCGCGGCCGCCGCGGACGTCATCCGGCGGCGTCAGCACCACCGGCTCCCCGAAGGCGACCAGCAGGCGGCGGCCCGGCCGCGGCCACACGTTGACGGACTCCCCGGTGCGACGGGAGCCGACGATCGCGGTGGGCACCACGGGGGCGCCCGACTGGATCGCGAGCCACGCCGCGCCGCCGTGCACCGCCTCGGCGGTGCCGCCGCCGCGCGTGCCCTCGGGGAAGACGCCGATGACGTCGCCCCGGCGCAGCACCGCGAGGCCCTGCGCGAGCGCCTCGCGGCCGGACTCGCGGACCGTGATCTGCTGCGCCGCGTTGAGGATCGTGCCGAGCGGGCCGGACATCATGCCCTCGCGGATGAGGAAGTGCGAGCCGCGCGGGATCACGCCGTGCACCACGGGACCGTCGATGAGCCCCACGTGGTTGCACACGACGATCGCGGCGCCCGTCGCGGGCACGTTGCCGCGCCCGCGCACCTCGGTGCGCCACAGCACGCGCGCGAGGAAGCGGCCCACCCAGCGGGACCAGCGCGGCCCCCAGCGGCTCGGGACGGGTGCGCTCACTCCCCCGCCTCGTCGGCGACGTCGGCCGCGGGGGCCTCGGAAGCCGCGGGAGCCTCCGCCGCATCGTCCCCCCGCACCTCGGCGATGAGGTCGAGCACGGCCTGCACGGCCTCCTCGATGGTGAGGTCGGACGTGTCGAGCGTGTGGACACCGTCGGCCGCGGTGTGGAACGACACCACGGTCGCGTCCTTCTTGTCGCGGCCGAGGACGGCCTCGCGCACGGTGGCGAGGTCCGCGCCCTCGCCGGCACGGCGGGCGACGCGGATCTCCTCGTCGGCGGTCATGAGGATCCGGACGTCGGCGTCGGGCGCGATGATCGTGGTGATGTCGCGGCCCTCGGAGACGATGCCCCGGCCCTCGGAGTAGCCGCCGTCGAGCTCGGAGGCGATGACCTCGCGCTGCCAGTGGCCGAGCGCGGCACGCGCCTCGAGGTTGGTGGCGACCTTGGACACGGTGAGCGCGACGGCGTCGGAGCGGATGAGCGAGGACACGTCCTCGTCCTCGAGCAGCACGCGCGGGTTGCGCGGGTCGAGCACGAGGCCCACGTTCATGGTCTCCACCATGGCGGCGACGTCCGACTCGACGGCCAGGTCGACGCCCTCGCGCATGCACCACAGGGTGGCGACGCGGTAGGTGGCGCCCGTGTCGAAGTACGCGAGCTTGAGCCGGCGGGCGACCTCCTTGGCCACCGTCGACTTGCCGGTCCCCGCGGGGCCGTCGATCGCGATCGAGATTCCGGTCATGATGCAGCGATCTCCCAACCCTGCCGCTCGAGCGCCGCGACGAGGTCGGGCGCGTGCGAGGGCAGCACGTAGAGCGTCGTGAGTCCCACCGGCTGCCGCGGCGAGTGCTCGATGGCGATGTCCTCGACGTTGACGTCGACCTCGGCCGTGTGCGCGAGCAGGCGCAGCAGCTGGCCGGGGGTGTCGGGGACGATGACGGTGACCGGCGTCCAGTCGCGCGTGGCCCCGCCGTGCTTGCCGGGGATGCGCGCGGTCTCGTAGCGGCCGCGGTCGATGAGGTCGGTGAGGGCCTCGCCGATGTCGTCGGCCTCCCTCACCTCCTCGAGGTCGGCGATGATGTGGTCGAGCGTCTCGACCAGGTGCGCGCGGTTGAGGCGCGCGATGTCCGCCCACATGCCCGGCAGCGAGGCCGCGATGCGGGTGACGTCACGCAGGCCCTGGCCGGCGAGGGCGACGTCGTCGGCGTCGAGGATGCCGAGCGCCGCCGCGACGGCCGACGCCGCGACCTGGGGCGCGTGAGAGACGCGGGCGACCGCCGCATCGTGCGCCTCCGCGTCCATCGTCACGACGTCGCACTGCAGCGCCTCGGGCACGCGCGCGACGAGCGCGACGGCGTCCTCGGCGGCGCCGTTCGGGCACAGCACCCACGGGCGCGCCTTGAAGAGGTCGCCCTGCGCGCCGAGCCCGCCGGAGACCTCGCGGCCCGCCATGGGGTGGGAGCCGACGTAGCGGGACGATGCGCCGGTGGCGTGGGCCGCGGCGGCGATAGGGGCCTTGACGCTCGCCACGTCCGTGACGACGGCGTCGGGGAAGCGGCCGAGCGCGGCCGCGACCACGGCGGCGGCGGCGGACGGCGGGACGGCGACGATGACCAGCTCGGGCTGCGCGTCGCCGAGCGCGTCGCCGGCGCCGATCGAGCGCGCGAGGGCCTGCGCCTCGTCGTCGTTGTCCTCGATCGTCACCGACCAGCCCTCGGCGGTGAGGCCGATGCCGATGCTGGCGCCGATGAGTCCGGCGCCGACGATGTGCGTGCGGGGAGACATGCCGCTCCTACTGGGCCAGGTCGCGGCGCAGCTTCACGGCGTCGCGCAGGTACACGTGCGCGACCTCGTCGCGCGGGCGGTCGAGGTACGCGTGCATCATCACGCGCACGACGAGCGGGAGCGCGCCGGGCACGGCCATCTCCTGCGCGCACATGAGCGGGACGGCGCCGAAGCCCATCGCGCGGGCGGCGGCCGCAGGGAAGTCGCTGACGATGTCCGGGGTGCAGGTGAAGACCACGGACACCAGGTCGTCGGTGCTGAGGGAGTTCTCCCGCATCATCGCCTCGACCAGCTCGGTCGTGCGCGCGTGGAGGTGCTCCTTCTCGTCGCGGTCCAGGGTGATGGCGCCACGGATCGCTCGGATTCTCATGGCGACCATCGTATCGGTCGCGGGGGCGCCGTCCGGGCCGCCTGCGGCCGGCCCTGCGGGTAGCGGCCGGTCCCGGCTACATCCCGGCGGCGTCCATGAGCCGGCCGACGTCGACCGGGCCGAGCTCGCGCACCTCGCCGGGCGCGAGCGTGCCGAGTCGGATGGGGCCGAACTGCGTGCGCACGAGCTCGAGGACGGGGTGGCCCATCTGGTCGAGCATGCGGCGCACGATGCGGTTGCGGCCCTCGTGGAGCTCGACCTGGACGAGCGACGAGTCCTGGGTGACGTCGAGGATGTGGCAGGCGGTGGCGCGCACGGGGCCGTCGTCGAGCTCGATGCCCTCCTTGAGGTGCGTGCACAGGTGCTTGGAGACGCGGCCGCGGACCTTCGCGACGTACACCTTCGACACGCCGTGGGTGGGATGCGCGAGACGGTTGGCGAGATCGCCGTCGTTGGTGAGGAGGATGAGGCCCGTGGTCTCGGCGTCGAGGCGGCCCACGTGGAAGAGGCGCTCGTCGTACTGCTGCACGAACTGGTCGAGGGCGGGACGGCCCTGCGGGTCGCTCATCGTGCTCACCACGCCGAAGGGCTTGTTGAGCACCACCGTGATGTGGCTCGCGTCGACCGCGATGCGCTCGCCGTCGACCTCGATGACGACCTCCTCGGGGACGACGCGCACGCCGAGCTGGTCGACGACCTCGCCGTCGACCTTCACGCGTCCGGCCTCGATGAGGTCCTCGCACTTGCGACGCGAGCCGACGCCCGCGGACGCGAGCACCTTCTGCAGGCGGATGCCCTCGGGGCGGTGGATCTCGAGCTCGGCCATCAGCGGCCCTCCCCATCGATGTCGGCCAGGTCGGGCAGGTACGGCGCGAGCGGCGGCAGGTCGTCGAGCGTGGACATGCCCATGCGCTCGAGGAACTCGGTCGACGTGCCGTAGAGGACGGCGCCGGAGCTCTCCCCCACCTCGGTCACGAGCCCGCGCGCGGCGAGCGTCTTCATGACGGAGTCGACGTTGACGCCGCGGATCTGGGACACCTGCCCGCGGGTGACGGGCTGGCGGTAGGCGACGACGGCGAGGGTCTCGAGCGCCGCCTGCGACAGGCGCGCGGACTGGCCCTCGACGATGAAGCGGCCGACGACGTCCGCGAACAGCCGCGACGAGTAGATGCGCCAGCCCCCGTCGACCTCGCGCAGCTCGAAGCCGCGCGGCGCGTCGGGGTCCGCGTACTCGTCGCGCAGCCCCTCGAGCGCGGCCTCGACGTCCGCGACGGGCACCTCGACGGCGGCGGCGAGCTCCGCGGCAGGCACGGGCTCGTCCACGACCATGAGCACCGCCTCGAGCGCGCCTCGCAGGGCTGCTGGGTTCACTGGCTCTCCTCACCGGGTGCGGGCGCCAGGCCCGCGGCCTCCGAGGCGACGCCCATCGCATCGTCCTCGTCGAACTCCGCCGACACCTCGACGGCGGAGTCGCCTCCGGTCCAGCGGACCGTCAGCTCGCCGAGGGAGCGTACCTGATCGAAGGCCACCACGGCCTCGCGGAACAGCTCGAGCAGCGCGAGGAAGCGCGCGACCACCACGCCCGTGCTGCCGGCGTCGCGCACGAGCGAGCGGAACGACACCGCGCCCTCGCGCTGCAGGCGGTTGGTGATGACCGCGGCCTGCTCGCGGACGCTGACGGCGGGGTTGTGCAGGTGCGCGATGCTCACCGTGGGCGCGTCCTTGGGCTGGAGCGCATGGGCCGCGAGCTGGGCGAGCAGCTCGGGAGTCGCGGTCCACACGAGCTCCGGCAGCAGCATCGCGAACTGCGGCTCGAGCGGGACGTCGCGCGGGATGCGGCGCGGCGCCGCGAGCATCGTCTGGAAGGCGCCGGCGGCCTGCTTGAACGCGCGGTACTGGAGCAGCCGCGCGAACAGCAGGTCGCGCGCCTCGAGCAGCTCGAGGTCCTCGAGGTCGTCGACCTCGCCCTGCGGCAACAGCCGCGCGGCCTTGAGGTCGAGCAGCGTCGCGGCCACCACGAGGAACTCCGAGGCCTGCGAGAGGTCCCAGCCGTCCTCGTGCCGCGAGATGGTCGCGAGGAACTCGTCGGTGACCCGCGCGAGCGCCACCTCGGTGATCTCCAGCTGGTGCTTGGAGATGAGGCTGAGGAGCAGGTCGAAGGGGCCCTCGAAGTTGTCGAGGTGGACCTCGAACCCCTTCGAGGACTCGGTCGCGACCTCGGCGGTCACGCTAGGCGGCGACCCCGCGCGCCACGAGCTCGCTGGCGAGCTGACGGTAGGCCTCGGCGCCGGCGTGCGACGGGGCGAACGTGGTGATGGGCTCCGCGGCGACGGTCGCGTCGGGGAACTTCACGGTGCGGTGGATCATCGTCTCGGTGACCTGGTCGCCGAACGCGTCGCGGACGCGCTCCACGACCTCCTGCGCGTGCAGGGTGCGGCCGTCGTAGAGCGTCGGCACGATCGCGTCGATGGTGAGGCGCGTGTTGAGCCGGTCCTGCACCTTGCGGATGGTGTCGACGAGGAGCTTGACGCCGCGCATCGCGAAGTACTCCGCGGCGAGGGGGATGACCACGCCGTGGGCCGCGACGAGCGCGTTGACGGTGAGCAGGCCGAGCGACGGCTGGCAGTCGATGAGGATCGCGTCGTAGTCGTCGAGCACGGGGCGCAGCGCGCGGGCGAGGGCGCTCTCGCGGGCGACCTCGCCGACGAGCTGGACCTCGGCCGCGGACAGGTCGATGTTCGCGGGCAGCAGGTCGAGCCCGGGCACCTTCGTCTCGAGGATGACCTCGCGCGTGGAGACGCCCGTCTCCATGAGGAGGTTGTAGACCGTGCTCTCGAGCGCGTCGGCGTTGATGCCCAGCGCGGCCGAGGCGGCGCCCTGCGGGTCGAAGTCGATGAGCAGCACCTTGCGGCCGTACTCGGCGAGCGCGGCGGCGAGGTTGACCGACGTGGTCGTCTTGCCCACGCCGCCCTTCTGGTTGCACAGCGCGACGACGCGCGCGGGACCGTGGCTGGGAAGGGGCTCGGGTGCAGGGAAGTCGGTCACGCGCCAACCCTACCGCCTGGTCCCGGCCGTCCTCAGCGGGCGCGCGGGTGCGTCGCGGCGTACACCTCGCGCAGGGTGTCGCGGGTCACGAGCGTGTAGATCTGGGTGGTCGTGACGGAGGCGTGGCCGAGCAGCTCCTGCACCACGCGCACGTCCGCCCCGCCGTTGAGCAGGTGGGTCGCGAACGAGTGGCGCAGCGTGTGGGGCGACACGTCCTCGACCCCGGCACGCTCCGCGGCGGCCCGCAGGATCGCCCACGCCGACTGGCGCGACAGGCGCCCGCCGCGCGTGTTGAGGAACAGGGCGGGGGTGCCGCGGCCGGCTTGGGCGAGCGGCGCGCGGGCACGGACCAGGTAGGCGTCGAGCGCGTCGACGGCGTAGCCGCCCACGGGGACGATGCGCTCCTTGCGACCCTTGCCGCGCAGCAGGACCGTCTCCTCGCCGGCGTCGAGCACCACGTCGTCGACGTCGAGGCCGACGGCCTCGGAGATGCGCGCGCCGGTCGCGTACACGAGCTCGAGCAGCGCGCGGTCGCGCAGCGGCGACGGGCCGTCGCCCGCACCCGCCTGGGCGAGGATGCGGTCCACCTCGTCGGTGCTGATGGCCTTGGGCAGCCGCTTGGGGATGGCGCGCGGCTTCACCTGCGCGGACGGGTCGCCGAGCGTCCATCCCTCGAGCACCGCGAAGCGGTGCCAGCCGCGCACCGCCACCACCGTGCGGGAGGCCGATGCGGGGGCGAGGGCGCGGCCGCCGTCGTCGCCCGTGCTCACCCCCTGGGCGAAGGCGGCGACGTCCTCGCGGGTGACGTCCTTGAGGTCCGCGAGCCCGCGCGCGGCCAGGAAGGAGGCGTAGCGGTCGAGGTCGCGGCGGTACGCGGCGACGGTGTTCGGGCTCAGCCCCCGCTCGACGGCGACGTGCGCGAGGTACGCGTCACGCTGCCGCTCGAGCATCGTCAGCGGACCGACAGCACGTCGGTGAGGAAGGGGTCCACCATCACCGCGGCGAAGACGATCGACAGGTAGGTGATCGAGTCGCGGAACAGGCGCATCTCGTGGAGCTTCGAGTGGCCCGCGCGCGAGCGGCGGTACATCCGCACGCAGCCCGCCAGGAACCACGCGCCGGCAGCGGCGGCGATGCCGACGTACACCCAGGTCATGCCGGCCACCCACGCGAGCACGAGCGACGTCGCGACCATCGCCGCGGCGTAGCCGATCATCTCGACCGCGACCGTTCGGGCGGGCGCGATCACGGGCAGCATCGGCACGCGCGCGTTCTCGTAGTCGCCGCGGAACTTCATCGACAGCGGCCAGTAGTGCGGCGGCGTCCAGAAGAAGATGATGAGGAACAGCAGGAACGGCGTCCACGCGAGCTCGTTGGTGACGGCCGCCCAGCCGATGAGCACCGGCATGCAGCCGGCGATGCCGCCCCACACGATGTTCTGCGCGGTGCGGCGCTTGAGGATCATCGTGTAGCCGACGACGTAGCCGAGGATCGCGAGCACCGACAGCACGGCCGCGAGCGGCGATCCGACGACGAGCCAGAACCACAGCGTCGACACGACCGACAGGACCCACGCGAAGACGAGCGCGCCGCGCTCCGAGACGGCCCCCGTGACGAGCGGGCGGCGGCGGGTGCGCTTCATCACCGCGTCGATGTCGCGGTCGAGGTAGCTGTTGAACACCTGGGCGCCCCCGGCGGACAGCGATCCGCCGATCAGGGTGCCCGCGAGGAGACCCACCGAGGGCCAGCCGTCGGCCGCGAGGACCATCGTCGGGATGGTGGTGACGAGCAGCAGCTCGATGATGCGCGGCTTCGTGAGCGCGACGTACGCCCCGATGGTCGCCCACACCCGGCGGGGGGCCGCGACGGGCACGGCGGCATGAGCCTCGGTGGTGGCGATCGGCATGCGGACAAGTGTAACCGCGCGCACCGGGACCAGGGTCCGTGGCGGCGCCGTCCCGACGCGTGGGATGGCACCGCTCACAGAAATGTGAACGTACTACAAAGCCGCCCGGCCCTTGTAGGCTGGCCCCCGTACCCGCTACCTGTCGAGGGAGACACCTGTGACCATCAACTGGACCGACGTCGACCGCCGGGCGGTCGACACCCTCCGCGTCCTCGCGGCGGACGCCGTCGAGAAGGTCGGCAACGGCCACCCCGGCACGGCCATCTCGCTGGCCCCCGCCGCCTACCTGCTCTTCCAGAACGTGATGAAGCACGACCCGGCGGACTCGCACTGGCTCGGCCGCGACCGCTTCGTGCTGTCCGCGGGTCACTCGTCGCTGACGCTCTACCTGCAGCTCTTCGCCTCCGGCTACCAGCTCTCGCTCGACGACCTCAAGTCGCTGCGCACCGAGGGCTCGCTCACCCCTGGCCACCCCGAGTACGGCCACACCGACGGCGTCGAGATCACGACCGGCCCGCTGGGCACCGGCATCGCGTCCTCGGTCGGCATGGCGATGGCGTCGCGCCGCGAGCGCGGCCTCCTCGACCCCGACGCCGCCCCCGGCACCTCGCCGTTCGACCACCACATCTACGTGATCGCGGGCGACGGCTGCCTCCAGGAGGGCGTCGCGCACGAGGCCTCGGCGCTCGCCGGCACGCAGGAGCTCGGCAACCTCATCGTCATCTGGGACGACAACAAGATCTCGATCGAGCACGAGACCGACATCTCCTTCACCGAGGACGTGCTGGGCCGCTACGAGGCGTACGGCTGGCACACCCAGAAGGTCTCGTGGGTCAAGGAGGACGGCTACCAGGAGGACCCGCAGGCCCTCTACGACGCCATCGAGGCCGCCAAGGCCGAGACCGGCAAGCCCTCCATCATCGCGCTCAGCACCATCATCGGCTGGCCGTCGCCCACCAAGCAGAACACGGGCGGCGTGCACGGCTCGGCGCTCGGCTCCGCCGAGGTCGCCGGCCTCAAGGAGGTGCTCGGCTTCGACCCCGAGCAGTCCTTCGTGGTGGAGCCCGAGGTGCTCGCGCACATGCACCTGGTCAAGGACCGCGGACAGGCCGCCCACTCCGAGTGGAACGCCGCGTTCTCCCGCTGGGAGGCCGAGAACCCCGAGCGCGCCGCGCTGCTCGCGCGCCTCGTGAACCGCGAGCTGCCCGAGGGCTGGGACGATGCGCTCCCCACCTTCGAGGTCGGCTCCAAGGTCGCGACCCGCGCCGCGTCGGGCAAGGTCCTCACGGCCCTCGCGCCGGTGCTGCCCGAGCTGTGGGGCGGCTCGGCCGACCTCGCGGGCTCGAACAACACCACCATGGCCGGCGAGCCCTCGTTCCTCCCGCCGCACCACTCCACCCACTCGTGGCCCGACGGCCAGTGGTACGGCCGCACGCTGCACTTCGGCATCCGCGAGTTCGGCATGGGCGCGATCCTCAACGGCATCACGCTGCACGGCCTCACCCGCGTCTACGGCGGCACGTTCCTGGTGTTCTCCGACTACATGCGCGCCTCGGTCCGCCTCGCGGCCCTCATGCAGATCCCGACCACGTTCGTGTGGACGCACGACTCGGTGGGCCTCGGCGAGGACGGCCCGACCCACCAGCCGATCGAGCACATCGCGACGCTGCGCGCGATCCCCGGCCTCGACGTGATCCGCCCCGCGGACGCGAACGAGACCGCGGCCGCGTGGAAGGCGATCCTGGAGACCACCGACCGTCCGTCGGCGATCATCCTGTCGCGCCAGAACCTCCCCGTGCTCGAGGGCACGTCGACCGAGGGCGTGCTCAAGGGCGCCTACGTCGTCGCGGGTGCCGACGAGGACGCCGACGTGCTCCTCATCGCCACCGGCTCCGAGGTCGCGGTCGCGGTCGAGGCGCGCGAGCTGCTCGCCGCCGAGGGCGTCAAGGCCCGCGTCGTGTCGATGCCGTCGCGCGAGCGCTTCTCGCGCCAGGACGCCGCGTACCGCGAGTCGGTGCTGCCCGCCGGGCTCAAGGCGCGCGTGTCGGTCGAGGCCGGCTCGGCGCTGGGCTGGCGCGACCTGGTCGGCGACGCCGGCCGCACGGTCGCGGTCGACCACTTCGGCGAGTCCGCCGACGGCGCGCTGCTGCTGAAGAAGTACGGCTTCAACCCGGAGAACGTCGCCGCCCAGGCGCGCGAGAGCATCGCCGCCGCGGGCTGACCCGCACCATCCACGACGAGGGGCTCCGCTGCGGCGGGGCCCCTCGTCGCGTCTCCCCTGCCCCCCGGGGGCCTCTCCACGCCGATGAGTCGCTCCTCCACCAGGAGACCCCGTCATCGGCCGCGATCCGCACCGGCGAACGTTCACATTGCGCGGCGCGTGTGGAGGGGCGCACGGCGCCGCCCGTCTCACCAGGTGGCGCCGTCGCATCGTGCCCGCGCAATAGGATGGCGGGAGCGTTCCTGTCCGTCTCGGCGTCCCCCCTGGAAGGTCACAGAGTGAACAATCCCCTGCGCGATCCGCGCGATCGTCGCCTGCCCCGCATCGCCGGCTCCTGCGGCCTCGTGATGTTCGGCGTCACCGGCGACCTCGCGCGCAAGAAGCTCATGCCCGCGGTGTACGACCTCGCGAACCGCGGCCTGTTGCCGCCGGCCTTCGCGCTCACGGGCTTCGCCCGCCGCGACTGGGACGAGCAGGACTTCGCGCAGGTGGTCCACGACTCGGTGAAGAAGTACGCGCGCACGCCGTTCCGCGAGGAGACCTGGCAGCAGCTCGCCGAGGGCATCCGCTTCGTGCAGGGCACGTTCGACGATCCGGAGGCGTTCAAGCGCCTGCGCGAGACCGTCGAGGAGCTCGACCGGGAGCGCGGCACGGGCGGCAACCACGCGTTCTACCTGTCGATCCCGCCGTCGGCGTTCCCGCAGGTGGTGACCCAGCTGCGCGAGTCCGGCCTGTCGGACCCGCGCGAGGGAACGTGGCGGCGCGTCGTCATCGAGAAGCCGTTCGGCCACAACCTCGAGTCCGCCGAGGAGCTCGACGCGGTGGTGTCGGACGTGTTCCCGCCCGACTCGGTGTTCCGCATCGACCACTACCTCGGCAAGGAGACGGTGCAGAACCTGCTGGCGCTGCGCTTCGCGAACCAACTGTTCGAGCCGATCTGGAACTCGCAGTACATCGACCACGTGCAGATCACGATGGCCGAGGACATCGGCATCGGGTCGCGAGCCGGCTACTTCGACGGCATCGGCACCGCCCGCGACGTCATCCAGAACCACCTGCTTCAGCTCTTCGC
This sequence comes from Demequina litoralis, assembly GCF_030418455.1. Classification (GTDB taxonomy): domain Bacteria; phylum Actinomycetota; class Actinomycetes; order Actinomycetales; family Demequinaceae; genus Demequina; species Demequina litoralis. Next base: position 80,075 of record NZ_JAUHPW010000001.1, on the reverse strand, counting down.
GCTCACCGCGATGGAGGAGCCCGCGAGCTTCGAGGCCGACGACCTCCGCATGGAGAAGGAGAAGGTGCTGCGCTCCACCGTCCTGCCCGCGGACCTGGGCGAGGGCACCGCGCGCGGCCAGTACGCGGCCGGCTGGCGCGGCGGCGAGCAGGTGGGCGGCTTCCTCGACGAGGACGGCATCTCCCCCGACTCGATCACCGAGACGTACGCCGCGATCCGCCTCGAGGTGCCCAACCGCCGCTGGGCCGGCACCCCGTTCTACCTGCGCGCCGGCAAGCGCCTCGGGCGCCGCGTCACCGAGATCGCGCTGGTGTTCAAGAAGGCGCCGTCGCCCCACTTCCAGGAGGTGAGCGGCGGCGACGCCGGCTCGAACGCCCTGGTCATCCGCGTCCAGCCGGACGAGGGCGTGACGCTGCGCTTCGGCTCCAAGGTGCCGGGCACCGCGATGGAGGTGCGCGACGTCACGATGGACTTCGCGTACGGCAACGCGTTCACCGAGAGCTCGCCGGAGGCCTACGAGCGCCTCATCCTCGACGTGCTGCTCGGCGACCCGCCGCTGTTCCCCCGCCAGGAGGAGGTCGCCCTCTCCTGGAAGATCCTCGACCCCATCACCGACTTCTGGTCCACCCAGGGGCAGCCCGAGCCCTACCGCTCCGGCACCTGGGGCCCGCCCAGCTCGGATGCGATGATGGCCCGCGACGGACGTGCCTGGAGGCGCCCATGATCATCGAGATCCCCGACACCACCACCGGCGAGATCAACAAGCGCCTGGTCGACTCGCGCAAGGAGGGCGGCGTCATCACACTCGCCCGCGTCATGACGCTCGTCATCGACGCGACCGGCGCGGACGCCGAGCAGGCGATCGCGACCGCGAACGTGGCCTCGCGCGAGCACCCGTGCCGGATCATCGTCATCGCGCCCGGCACCTCCGACGAGGCGCGCCTCGACGCGGAGATCCGCGTGGGCGGCGACGCCGGTGCGTCCGAGGTGATCGTGCTGCGTCCGTCCGGCGCGCAGATCGGCCACGACGACACCCTCGTCACCCCGCTGCTGCTGCCCGACGCGCCCATCGTCGTGTGGTGGCCCGCCGCGGTCCCCGACGACATGGCGGAGTGCGCGCTGGGCCGCATGGCGCAGCGCCGCATCACCGATACCAAGGGCGAGGCGGACCCCGTCGCGACGCTGCTGTCCCTCGCGCACTGCTACCGCCCGGGCGACACCGACCTCGCGTGGACGCGCCTCACCCGCTGGCGTGCGCTGCTGGCGGTGGCGCTCGAGCAGGTGCCGGACCCGCAGGTGACGCGCGCACGCATCCACGGCGACACCAACAGCCCGTCGATCCTGCTGCTCGGCGCATGGCTCAAGCGCGTGCTCGGCTGCGAGGTCGAGGCGGAGTACGACGACTCGGTCGCCGCGCTCCAGAGCATCGTGCTCGAGACGCCGTCCGGGCAGATCTCGATCAGCCGTCCGGACCGCTACAACGCCCGCATCACGCAGCCCGGGCAGCCGGACCACGTGATCGCGCTGCCCGCGCGCTCGCTCGAGGAGGCGCTGGCCGAGGAGCTGCGCCGCCTCGACTCCGACGAGGTCTACGGCGAGGCGCTCGCCTCGTTCACCGCCGAGACGGTGGTGCCGCTGTGACCGGCGTCTCCGACCACGCGACCCGCGTCGTCGTCCACCCGTCGGCCGAGGCTGTCACCGACGCGACCGCCGCGCGCCTGCTGGTGACGCTCATCGACACGCTGTCGGTGCAGGACCGCGCCGACGTGGTGCTGACGGGCGGCACGGTGGGCATCGCGACCCTCGCCGCGGCCGCCCGCTCACCCCTGGCGTCCGCCATCGACTGGACGAGCGTGCACCTGTGGTGGGGTGACGAGCGCTTCGTGCCCGCCGGCGACGCCGACCGCAACGAGGGCCAGGCGCAGGAGGCGCTGCTGGGCTCGCTGCCGCTGCCCGAGGAGAACATCCACCGGATGGGAGCCTCCTCCGCCTTCGCCTCCGCCGAGGAGGCCGCGGCCGCGTACGCCGACGACATCGCCGCCGCGGGCGCCCCCGCGTGGGACGTGCTCATGCTCGGCATGGGCCCCGACGGCCACGTGGCCTCGCTGTTCCCCGGCCACGCCGGCTACGAGGCGCGAGGATCCGAGGCCATCGCGGTGCACGACTCCCCCAAGCCGCCGCCCACCCGAGTCTCGCTCACCCTCGAGTCGATCCGCCGGGCCAAGCGCGTATGGATCGTCGCAGCGGGTGCCGCGAAGGCGGACGTGGTCGCGCGATCGCTGCACGGCGACCTCGAACTGCCGGCCGCGGCCGCGCGGGGGACGGCGGAGACGCTGTGGCTGGTCGACGCGGAGGCCGTGGCCAAGGTGTAGCCCGACGGCGTTGACCTCTCCACGCCGGTGAGGCGCTCCTCCACCAGAAACGCGGATGTGAACGAACACATCCGCATTTCGGTCGAGTGCATGGCGCTCGCGCGTGGAGAGGTCCCCGCGGGGCGGGCGGGGAAGGCTAGTGGCGCTTGCCCATCAGCAGGTCGCGACCCTCGGCGTCGACGCCCTCGCGCGCCGGCAGCTTCCCGCGGACCGTCTCCACGATGCCGTCGATGTCGAACTCGGCGGGCTTGGCGTAGATCTCCTCGCCGTCGGCCCGGAACGTGAACACGCCCTTGCGGCCGGTCTTGAGGGTCACGCCGGTGAGCGCGTTGCCGAACTCCTCCAGCAGCCGGGTCTGGGCGGCGGTGGCGCGCGGCAGGTAGCCGCAGGGCACGCAGTACTCGATCTCGATCTGCACGGTGGTTCCTTTCGTTCGTGCTGGGGCCAACCGTAGCGGGCCCCGGGAGATTCCCGCGGCGGGACGATGCGGCGCCCGGGTACGACGAAGGGGCCGCCCTCCCCGTCAAGGGAAGGGCGGCCCCTTCGTCACGACCGTGTCAGTCGGCGACCGCGAGATCGCCGCGACGGACGCGGAGCGAGGTGAGCGCCTCGTCGAGAAGGGCGGCGCCCTCCTCGTCACTGCGACGCTCCTTCACATACGCGAGGTGCGTCTTGTACGGCTCGTTGCGGATCGGCTCCGGAGGGTTGTCCGGGTCCAGACCGCCGGGGAGCCCGCAGCGCGGGCAGTCCCACTCGACCGGGATCTCCTGGTCGTCGCCGGTGGCGAAGCTCGGCGAGGTCACATGACCTCGCGCACAGTAGTAGGAGACGACCTGACGCGGCGCGGATTCGCCCCGCTCGTCCTCTCCCATGGGCCCGGCGCCTACGCGCGAGCCTCGGATGGCGTTGCCCCCTGCCATGGGTACGACCTCCGTCGCCTGCTAGAGGGAGAACCGGGACACGAGACCGAGCAGCACGACCACGGCCACCCAGACGATCGCGGTGCCCCACGTGATGCGCGTGAGGTTGCGCTCGCCTACGGCGGACGACTGGACGCCGGACGCGAGCCCGCCGCCGAACATGTCCGTGATGCCGCCGCCACGACCGCGGTGGATGAGCACCAGCGCGATGATGAGCAGCGAGGTCACGACAAGCATGACCCACAGGATGGTCTCAAGGATGTCCACTGTTCTCCCAGATGATGGATTGCGCTCACAAGGATACGCGACGCACAGCACCGGGCCGGCCCCGCGAGGGGCCGGCCCGGTGGTGGATCACATCGCGACGTTGTGCGCCTTGAATCGAGCGATCTTCGAGAACTCCTCGGGGTCGAGCGAGGCGCCGCCGACGAGGCCGCCGTCGACGTCCTCCTCCGCCATGAGCTGGGCGATCGACGAGGACTTCACCGAGCCGCCGTACAGGACGCGGACGCCGTCCGCCAGCTCCTGGTCGTACAGCTCCGCGAGACGGCCACGGATGGCCGCGCAGACCTCCTGCGCGTCCGCCGGGGTCGCGACCTCGCCGGTGCCGATGGCCCACACGGGCTCGTAGGCGATGACGACGTCCTTGGCCTGCTCCGCGGGGAGGTCGACCAGCGCGCCGTCGACCTGAGCGAGCGTGTAGGACACGTGCTCGCCGGCCTTGCGGATGTCGAGGCCCTCGCCGACGCAGACGATCGGCACGATGCCGTGCTCGAAGGCCGCCTTCGTCTTGGCCGCGACGACCTCGTCGGTCTCGCCGTGGTACTGGCGGCGCTCCGAGTGGCCGACGGCCACGAAGGACACGCCGAGCTTCGACAGCTGCGTGCCGGAGACCTCGCCGGTGTAGGCGCCCGAGGTGTGCTCGGAGATGTCCTGCGCGCCGTACTTGAGCTCGAGCTGGTCGGCGTCCACGAGGGTCTGCACGGAGCGCAGCGACGTGAACGACGGCAGCACGGCGACCTCGACCTCGGAGAAGTCGTGCTTGGCGTCGCGGAGCAGCCAGGCGAGCTTCTGGACGGTGTGCGTCGCCTCGAGGTGGTCGAGGTTGAGCTTCCAGTTGCCGGCGATCAGCGGGGTACGTGCCATGGTGTTCAGTCCTCCAGAACGGCGAGGCCCGGCAGGACCTTGCCCTCGAGCAGCTCGAGCGACGCGCCGCCGCCCGTGGAAATGTGGCCGAAGCCGGCCTCGTCGAAGCCGAGCAGGCGCACGGCCGCGGCCGAGTCGCCGCCGCCGACGACCGAGAAGCCCTCGGAGTCGATCATGGCCTGCGCGACGGCCTTGGTGCCGGCCGCGAAGGCCTCCATCTCGAACACGCCCATGGGGCCGTTCCAGACGATGGTCTTCGCGTCGGCGAGCTTGGACGCGAACAGCGCAGCCGAGTCGGGGCCGATGTCGAGGCCCATGCGGTCCGCGGGGATCGCGTCCGCGGCGACGACGAGCGCGTCGGCGTCGGCGGCGAACTTGTCCGCGGCGACGATGTCGGTCGGGAGCACGATCTCGACGCCGCTCTCCTCCGCCGTGGCCAGGTAGCCCTTGACGGTGTCGATCTGGTCGGACTCGAGCAGCGAGCTGCCGACCTCGTAGCCCTTGGCGGCGAGGAACGTGAAGACCATGCCGCCGCCGATGAGGAGGCGGTCGGCCTTGGTGAGCAGGTTCGCGATGACGCCGAGCTTGTCGGAGACCTTCGAGCCGCCGAGGACCACCGCGTACGGGCGGGCCGGGTCGGTGACGGCCTTGCCGAGCGACACGACCTCCTTCTCGACGAGGGTGCCGGCCGCGGCGGGCAGCTTCTTCGCGATGTCGTAGACCGAGGCCTGCTTGCGGTGGACGACGCCGAAGCCGTCCGAGACGAACGCGTCGGCGAGCTCGGCGAGCTCGGCGGCGAGCGCCTCGCGCTCCTCGTCCACCTTCGAGGTCTCGCGTGCGTCGAAGCGCACGTTCTCGAGCATCGCGACCTGGCCGGGCTCGAGCGCGGCGACGACTGCCTTGGCCGAGTCGCCGACGAGGTCCTCGGCGAGGGTGACGGGACGGCCGAGCAGCTCCGCGAGGCGGGCCGCGGCGGGCGCGAGCGAGTACTTGGCGTCGGGCTCGCCCTTGGGGCGGCCGAGGTGCGCGGTGACGATGACGGCGGCGCCGGCGTCGAGGAGCTTCTGGATCGTCGGGACGGAGGCGCGCACGCGGCCGTCGTCCGTGATCGTGGTGCCGTCGAGCGGGACGTTGAGGTCCGAGCGGACGAGCACCTTCTTGCCGGCGAGGTCGCCCAGCGAGTCGATGGTCTTCATGGAGGTTCCTGTCCTAGTGGAGATGGAAGGGAGAGCAGGGTGACGCGACGACGGCCGCACACGCCAGAGCGTGCACGGCCGTCGCAACGATCACATCGAGAGTGCTTAGAGGCGCTCGCCGACGTAGTTCGTGAGCTTGGCGAGCGACGCCGAGTAGCCCCACTCGTTGTCGTACCACGACACGACCTTGACGGTGGAGCCGGTCACGCGGGTGAGCTTGGCGTCGAAGATCGACTGGTGCGGGTCGCCCACGATGTCCGACGAGACGATGTCGTCCTCGGTGTAGGCGAGCGTGCCGGCCATCGCGCCCTCGGCGGCAGCCTTGATCGCGGCGTTGACCTCCTCGACGGTGGTCTCACGCGAGGCCTCGAAGGTGAGGTCGGTCGCCGAGCCGGTGATGGTCGGGACGCGCATCGCGAAGCCGTCGAGCTTGCCCTTGAGCTCGGGGAGCACGAGGGCCACGGCCTTGGCGGCACCGGTCGAGGTCGGCACGATGTTCTGCGCGGCCGCACGGGCGCGGCGCAGGTCCTTGTGCGGGCCGTCCTGGAGGTTCTGGTCGCCGGTGTAGGCGTGGATCGTGGTCATGAGGCCACGCTCGATGCCGATGGCGTCGTTGAGGGCCTTCGCGAACGGCGCGAGGCAGTTGGTGGTGCACGACGCGTTCGAGATGACGTTGTGGGCGGCCGGGTCGTAGTCGGTGTGGTTGACACCGACGACGAAGGTCGCGTCCTCGTTCTTCGCCGGGGCGGAGATGATGACCTTCTTGGCGCCGGCGGCGATGTGCGCCTTGGCCTTCTCGGCGTCGGTGAAGAAGCCGGTCGACTCGATCACGATGTCGGCGCCGAGCTCGCCCCACGGGAGGGCGGCGGGGTCGCGCTCCGCGAGAGCCTTGATCGCCTTGCCGTCGACGTAGATGTTGTCGTCGTCGTAGGAGACCTCACCGGGGAACTTGCCCAGCACGGTGTCGTACTTGAGGAGGTGGGCGAGGGTCTTGTTGTCCGTGAGGTCGTTGACGCCAACAACCTCGAAGTCGAAGCCGAGCTCACGCGCGGCGCGGAAGAAGTTACGTCCGATGCGGCCGAAGCCGTTGATGCCGACCTTGATGGTCACAGTGTGTCTCCTCCGTGCGTCGCCGGGGCGACGCGGTTGTGGATGTTGTGAGGTGCGCACGCCCACGTGCGCCGGACGCCGCTCGGGAGCGGGCCACTGCTTGAGAGCCTACTACTTCGCCGTTGAGCCGCCAGCCGGACAGAAGTCCCAGGTGAGGGCCCCGCGGAGGCCCTAGTCGTCCTCGAGGAGCTCCTGGCTGATGCCCGCCTCGGTGTCCGGGATGCCCAGCTCCTCGGCACGCTTGTCGGCGGTCGCGAGCAGGCGTCGGATGCGCCCCGCGACCGCGTCCTTGGTGAGCGGCGGGTCGGCGAGCTTGCCCAGCTCCTCGAGCGATGCCTCGCGGTTCGCGAGCCGCAGCTCGCCGGCCTCGCGCAGGTGCTCGGGCAGGTCCTCGCCGAGGATGTCGAAGGCGCGTGCGACGCGTGCTCCGGCCGCGACCGCGGCACGCGCGGAGCGGCGCAGGTTCGCGTCGTCGAAGTTCGCGAGCCGGTTCGCGGTGCCGCGCACCTCGCGGCGCGTGCGCTTCTCCTCCCACGCGAGGACCGAGTCGTGCGCGCCGAGCCTCGTCAGCAGCGAGGCGATCGCGTCGCCGTCACGGATGACGACCCGGTCGACGCCGCGCACCTCGCGGGACTTCGCGCCGATGCCGAGCCGGCGGGCCGCTCCGACGAGGGCGAGGGCCGCCTCGGGTCCGGGCGACGTCACCTCGAGCGCCGACGACCGGCCGGGCTCGGTGAGGGAGCCGTGCGCGAGGAACGCGCCGCGCCATGCCGCGACGGTGTCGTCGATGGCGCCTCCCACGACGTGCGGCGGCAGCCCGCGCACGGGTCGGCCGCGGTGGTCGAGCAGGCCGGTCTGGCGCGCGAGCGCCTCGCCCTCCTTCACCACCCGCACCACGTAGCGGTTGCCCTTCTTGAGCGCCCCGCCCGAGACCACGATGATCTCCGACCCGAGGCCGTAGGTCTCGTGGATGAACGTCCGTAGACGCCGCGCCGCGGCGGCGGTGTCGAGCTCCGCCTCGATGACGATGCGCCCGGAGACGATGTGCAGACCCCCCGCGAAGCGGAGCGTCGCCGCGATCTCCGCCTTGCGTGCGGAGACCTTCTCGACCGGGACGCGCGCGAGCTCGTCCTTCACCTGTGCCGTCAAAGCCATGGCGACAATCCTGCCATCTGTCAGCGCGCCGGCGCGCCGCCGCTGCGCACCCAGGTCACGAGCGACCGGTACTGCTCGCTCAGCAGCGCGGAATCGTGCCGGTCGACCGTGCCCGGCTCGCGCATCGGCGCCACGACGTAGCGGGCCCCCCAGGACTCGACGGCGGCCCTCAGCGCCGCATCGTCCTCCGTGGCGTCCACGAGCACCGCGGCGGGGACGAAGCCGGGAGCGGCGTCGCGCAGCGCGGCGATGTCGTCGATGCGGTCCGTGCCGGCCGTCTCCTCGTCCTCGTGCGCGATGTTGAGGGTGAGGATGGTGCGCGGGCCGGCCGCGACGAGGGCCGCCGCGACGCGCGGCACCAGGAAGTGCGTGAGGACCGACGTGTACCAGCTGCCGGGTCCGAGGATGATCGCGTCGGCCTCGGCGAGCGCCTCGAGCGTCGCGGCCGGGACGGCGGGATCGACCGGGTCGATCGCCAGGCACTGCATGCGTCCCGGCGCGGTCGCGACGGCGACCTGGCCGACCGCCCGCTCGACCCGTTGCCCGACGGTGAAGTCGGCGCTCACCGTGATGGGCTCGGTGGACACGGGCAGGACCCGCCCCTCGCATCGCAGCAGCCGCGCGACCCAGTCGAGACCGTCGACGATGCCTCCGGTGCGGTCCCACAGGCCCGCGATGAGCAGGTTGCCGACCGCGTGGCCGTCGAGCGGGCCGGAGGTCGCGAAGCGCCACTGCAGGACGTCGCGCCACGTGCGTCCCCAGTCGGTGTCCTCGCACAGCGCGGACAGCGCCATGCGCAGGTCGCCGGGCGGCGGCACCGGCATCTCGGCGCGGATGCGGCCGGACGAGCCGCCGTCGTCCGCGACCGTGACGACGGCGGTGAGCGTCTCGCACGCGCCGCGCAGCGCGGTCAGCGAGGCGTAGAGGCCGTGCCCGCCGCCGAGGGCGACGACGTGGGGGCCGGTCATCGCGGATCCCGGTCACGATGCGTGACGCGCACCTGGTAGCCGCGCTCGCCGAGCACGCGGCCCAGCTCCTCGGCCACCGCCACGGAGCGGTGCTTGCCGCCCGTGCACCCCACGCCGATCGTGACCGAGTGCTTGTCGTGCGCCCGGTAGCGGTCGAGGACGCCGGCGATCACGTCGGCGTAGCCGTCGACGAACTCGCGCGCGCCGTCCGAGGCGAGCACGTAGTCCCGTACCGGCGCATCCAGGCCTGTGAGCGGGCGCAGCTCGGGCTCCCAGTGCGGGTTCTGCAGGAACCGCACGTCGGCCACGAAGTCGGCGTCGTGCGGAGAGCCGTTCTTGAAGCCGAAGGACTGCACGTTGACCTGGAGCGGGCGCTCGGTCTCCCCCGCCACCTCGGTCATGACGTCCCGGAGCTGGTGCACGTTGAGCCGGCTGGTGTCGACCACCTCGGTGGACCGCTCGCGGACGGCGGTGAGCGCGGCGCGCTCGCGCGCGATGCCCTCGAGCAGGGTGCCGTCGCCCTGGAGCGGGTGCGGCCGGCGCGCCTCCTCGAAGCGGTGCACGAGCGCGGCGTCCGAGGCGTCGAGGAACACCAGGCGCACCGTGATGCCCCGCTCCTCGAGGTCGTCGAGCACCGCGATGACGTCCTGGAAGAAGTCGCCGCCGCGCACGTCGACCACGGCGGCCAGGCGGTGGTGGCGGCCGCGCCCCACCATCTCGACGAGGCCGGCGAGCAGCTGCGGCGGGAGGTTGTCGACCACGTACCAGCCGAGGTCCGCCAGGGCGGCTGCGGCCCTGGTCCGCCCGGCTCCCGACATGCCGGTGAGGACCATCACCTCGGCGTCGACGCCGGTCATGTCGAGCGCGGGGCGCGGGATGCCGGAGGGGAAGGTGACCGGGGGGACCTCGTCCATCATGCGTCCAGCATGCCAGCCTCGCCCCGCAGCGCCTGGTAGACAGTCCGTGCGGTGCCCGTGCCGACTCCCGGCACGAGCGCGATCTGCTCGATCGAGGCTTCCTTGAGCCGCGCGAGCGAGCCGAAGTGCGTGAGCAGCGCCTTCGCGCGGCCCGGGCCGACGCCGGGCACCTCGTCGAGCTGCGACACCTTCATCGCCTTGGTGCGCTTGGCGCGGTGGTGCTTGATCGCGAAGCGGTGGGCCTCGTCGCGCACCCGCTGGAGCAGGTACAGCGCCTCGGAGCCGCGCGGCAGGATGACCGGGAAGTCGTCGCCGGGGATCCACACCTCCTCGAGGCGCTTCGCGAGGCCGACCACCGCGATGTCCGGCACCCCGACCTCGTCGAGGGTCCGCCGCGCCGCGTTCACCTGCGGGAGGCCGCCGTCGACCACCACGAGCTGCGGCGGGTACGCGAACCGCGCGGTCTCGCGCTCCTCGGGGGGCAGCTGCGACTCCTCGAGGTAGCGGCGGAAGCGGCGGGACAGCACCTCGTGCATCGCGGCGGTGTCGTCGACCGCGTCGGCGATCGAGAACTGGCGGTACTCCGGCTTGCGCGCGATCGCGTCCTCGAACACCACCATCGAGCCGACCTGGTTGGTGCCCTGAGTGTGGGAGATGTCGTAGCACTCGATGCGCAGCGGCGCCTCGGCGAGCCCGAGCGCCTCCTGCAGCTCCTGCAGCGCGGCAGAGCGCGTGGTGAGGTCGGAGGCGCGCTTGAGCCGGTGCTGCTCGAGCACCTGGCGCGCGTTGCCGTGGCCGGTCTGGGCCAGCTCCGCTTTCTTGCCGCGGGCGGGCACGCGCATCGTCACCCTGGCGCCGCGCAGCCCGCTCAGCCACTCGGTGAGGATCGCGGAGTCGTCGGGCAGGTGCGGGACGAGGACCTCGGGCGGGATCTCCTCCGCGTCGGCCGCGCCGTACGCCTCCTCGAGGAGTCGCACCACCATGCCGGCCGGGCCCAGCGGCTCCGGCTTGTCGACCACCCAGCCGCGCTCGCCGGCGATGCGCCCGTCGCGCACGTGGAACACGTGCGCCGCGGCCTCGAGCTCGTCGTCGTCGAGGGAGAAGATGTCCGCGTCCACGCCCGCGTCGAGCACGATCGCGTTGCGCGCCATCACCGAGTCGAGTGCGCGCAGGCGGTCGCGGGCCCGTGCCGCCGCCTCGAAGTCCTCGCGCTCGGCGGCCGCCTGCATCGAGGCCGTGAGGTCCCGCACGAGCGACTTGGCGTCGCCCGCGAGCACCTGGCATGCCCGCTCGGCGAGGGCCTTGTGGTCCTCGGGCGAGATGCGTCCCACGCACGGCGCGGCGCACTTGTCGATGTAGCCCAGGAGGCACGGCCGGCCCTGGCGCTCGGCCTTGCGGAACACCCCTGGCGCGCAGGTGCGCACCGGGAGCGCGGTGAGGAGCGTGTCGACGGTCTCGCGGATCGCCCACGCCTTCGCGTAGGGCCCGAAGTACCGCACGCCCTTCTTGCGCTCGCCGCGCATCACCTGCATGCGCGGGAACCTCTCGTTCATCGTGACGGCGAGGTACGGGTACGACTTGTCGTCGCGGAAGACGACGTTGAACCGCGGGTCGTACTGCTTGATCCACGTGTGCTCGAGGATGAGCGCCTCGACCTCGTTGCGCACCACCGTCCATTCGACGGACGATGCGGTGGTCACCATGGCGCGGGTGCGCGGGTGGAGCTGGGCGGGGTCCTGGAAGTAGTTCGCGAGACGCGCGCGGAGGCTCTTCGCCTTGCCCACGTAGACCACGCGGCCGTGCGGGTCCCGGAACCGGTACACGCCCGGCTGGGTCGGGATCGTGCCGGGCGCGGGGCGGTACGAGGCGGGGTCGGTCACGTCGCCAGCCTAGGGATCAGGCGGGGGCCGGCGCGCCGAGGATCTCCGCGAGGAACGCACCCGTGTGGGAGCCCTCCGCGCCCGCGACCTGCTCCGGGGTGCCCTCCGCGATGACCATGCCGCCGCCCGAGCCTCCCTCGGGGCCCATGTCGATGACCCAGTCCGAGGACTTGATGACGTCGAGGTTGTGCTCGATCACGATGACCGTGTTGCCCTTCTCGACGAGCCCCTGGAGCACGCCGAGCAGCTTGCGGACGTCCTCGAAGTGCAGCCCGGTCGTGGGCTCGTCGAGCACGTAGACCGTCCGTCCCGTGGAGCGCCGCTGGAGCTCGGAGGCGAGCTTGACGCGCTGCGCCTCGCCGCCCGAGAGGGTGGGCGCGGGCTGGCCGAGACGCACGTAGCCGAGACCCACGTCGACGAGCGTCGTGAGGTGGCGCGCGATCGACGGGATCGCCTCGAAGAAGTGCGAGGCCTCCTCGATCGGCATGTCGAGCACGTCGGCCACGTTCTTGCCCTTGAAGTGCACCTCGAGCGTCTCCCGGTTGTACCGGGCGCCCTTGCACACCTCGCACGGCACGTAGACGTCGGGAAGGAAGTTCATCTCGATCTTGAGCGTGCCGTCGCCCGCGCACGCCTCGCATCGTCCGCCCTTGACGTTGAACGAGAAGCGGCCGGGGCCGTAGCCGCGGACCTTCGCCTCCTGCGTGTCCGCGAAGAGCTTGCGCACCTTGTCCCACACGCCCGTGTAGGTGGCGGGGTTGGAGCGCGGCGTGCGGCCGATGGGGCCCTGGTCGACGTGGACGATCTTGTCGAGCTGGTCCGTGCCGGTGATGCGGGTGTGGCGGCCGGCGACCTGGCGGGCGCCGTTGAGCGTGTTCGCGAGGCTCGTGTAGAGGATGGAGTTGACGAGCGTCGACTTGCCGGAGCCGGACACGCCGGTCACCGCGGTGAGGACGCCGAGCGGGAAGCTCACGTCGATGCCGCGGAGGTTGTGCTCGCGCGCGCCCACGACGGTGACCTGCCGCTTGCGGTCGATCGCACGCCGCGACTCGGGCAGCTCGATGGTGCGGCGGCCGGCGACGTACGCGCCGGTGATGGAGCGGTCGTTGGACAGGAGGTCGTCGTACGTGCCCGAGTGGACCACCTCTCCCCCGTGCTCGCCTGCGCCGGGGCCGATGTCGACGACCCAGTCCGCGGTGCGGATGGTGTCCTCGTCGTGCTCGACGACGATGAGCGTGTTGCCGAGGTCGCGCAGGCGCGTGAGGGTGTCGATGAGGCGGCGGTTGTCGCGCTGGTGCAGGCCGATGCTCGGCTCGTCCAGCACGTAGAGCACGCCCACCAGGCCGGAGCCGATCTGGGTGGCGAGGCGGATGCGCTGCGCCTCGCCGCCCGACAGCGTGCCGGCCGCGCGTGCGAGCGTGAGGTAGTCGAGACCCACGTCGAGCAGGAAGCCGAGACGGGCGTCGATCTCCTTGAGGACCTGGACGGCGATCTGGCGCCCGGGCTCGTCGAGCTCGGCGGTCAGGAGGAAGTCGCGCGCCTCCGCGATGGAGAGCTCGCAGACCTCGGCGATGGACCGGCCGCCGATCGTCACCGACAGCACCTCGGGCTTGAGGCGCGCGCCGCGGCACACGGGGCACGGCACCTCACGCATGTACGACTCGTACTTCTCGCGCGACCACTCGGACTCGGTCTGCTCGTGGAGGCGCTCGATCCAGGTGATGACGCCCTCGAAGCCGGTCGTGTACTGACGCTCGCGTCCGTAGCGGTTCCGGAACTTCACGTGGACCTTGTAGTCCTTGCCCGTGAGGATCGCCGTCTGCGCCTCCTTGGGAAGGTCCTTCCACGGGGTCTCCATGTCGAAGCCCAGATCGTCGGCGAGCGCGGTGAGGGTGCGGGTGAAGTAGTCCGAGCTGGTGGCGGCCCAGGGCGCGACGGCGCCGTCGCGCAGCGACAGCTCGCGGTCCGGGATCACGAGGTCGGGGTCGACCTCGAGCCGGATGCCGATGCCGGTGCACTCGGGGCACGCGCCGTACGGGGCGTTGAAGGAGAAGGTGCGCGGCTCCATCTCCTCGAGCGTGAGGACGTGGTCGTTGGGGCACGCGCGCTTCTCCGAGTAGCGGCGGGGCTCCATCTCGCCGTCGACGGGGTCGATGATGACCAGGCCGTCGGCGATGCGCAGCGCGGTCTCGACCGAGTCCGTGAGGCGCTGACGCACGCCGTCACGCGCGACGAGGCGGTCGACCACGACCTCGATGTCGTGCTTGAGCTTCTTCTCGAGCTTGGGCGGCTCGGTGAGCTGGACCGTCTCGCCGTCGACGCGGGCGCGGGCGAAGCCCTGCTGCTGGAGGTCCTCGAACAGATCCTGGTACTCGCCCTTGCGGCCGCGGACCACAGGCGCGAGCACCTGGTAGCGGGTGCCCTCGGGCAGCGCGAGCACGGAGTCGACGATCTGCTGCGGGGTCTGCGCCTGGATCTGCTCGCCGCACACCGGGCAGTGCGGGGTGCCGACCCGCGCGAACAGCAGGCGGAGGTAGTCGTAGACCTCGGTGATGGTGCCGACGGTCGAGCGCGGGTTGCGGTTGGTCGACTTCTGGTCGATCGACACCGCGGGCGACAGGCCCTCGATGAAGTCGACGTCGGGCTTGTCCATCTGGCCGAGGAACTGGCGCGCGTACGCGCTCAGCGACTCGACGTAGCGGCGCTGGCCCTCGGCGAAGATGGTGTCGAACGCGAGGGACGACTTGCCGGAGCCGGAGAGGCCGGAGAAGACGATGAGGGCGTCGCGGGGAAGGTCGAGGTCGACACCCTTGAGGTTGTGCTCACGCGCACCGCGGACGAGGAGACGGTCGTTCACCCGGCCATGCTACGCGGAATCCGCTTCGAACACACGTTCGATCCGGCGTGTCGTGGGCGCGGCGTCCCGTTCGCGCCACGCCACCGCCCGGCCCCCGCTGCCTGCGGCACCGCCGCTGCTGCGCCCTCGCGCGCCTCGCCGCGGGCCAGGCAGGCGCGCTCGAGTGCAAGTCGTGCACGCGAATTTCAGGAATCGCTTGGACAGCCCCGCCGGAGGGACGGTTCCGCTCCCCGTTGCGGGGCCTGTTCAAGCCTGCGTTGAAATACGCGGACATGAAGTGCGCACCCGCGCGCCGACACGCCACCGCCCCGATGCCCCGACCCGCCCGCGCGCGGCGCCGGACGCGCTGGGGCGGCCGTGCCGAGGCGCGGGTCGTGCAAGATGGGCGCATGAGCCTCTACGCGATCCACTACGTCTACGACGACCGCGCCGCCGAGCGCGAGGAGATGCGCCCCCTGCACCGCGCCTGGATGCTCGGCCTGGCCGAGCAGGGCATCGCCAAGGTCTTCGGCCGCTACGAGGACGAGGGCCAGCCCGGCGCGCTGCTGGTCTTCGAGGCGGAGAGCGCCGCGGCCGTCGAGGAGCTGCTCGCCGCGGACCCGTACCAGGCCGCCGGGCTCGTGGTCGGGCACACGGTACGCGACTGGCCGGCCGGAGGCCCCTGGACCGCCTGACCAGCCGAGGGTTCAGTCGTCCTCGGCGGACTCGACAGGCTCGGGATGCGCCGCGTGCTGCGACCGGCGGTCGCGCCCGCCGCGGGTGACCCGCACGCTCGCCAGCGCCGCGACGCCGATCACCACGATGATCACCAGCAGGGACTGGTTCGAGGACGGCACCCACACGTCGAAGGGCTCGCCGCCGTTGAGGAACGGCAGCGAGTTCTCGTGCAGCGCCTCGAGCACCAGCTTGACGCCGATGAAGCCCAGCACCACCGAGAGTCCGTAGGACAGGTAGACCAGGCGCGCGAGCAGCCCGTCGACCAGGAAGAACAGCTGGCGCAGGCCCAGGAGCGCGAACGCGTTGGCCGTGAACACGATGTACGGGTCCTGCGTGAGCCCGAAGATCGCCGGGATCGAGTCCAGCGCGAACAGCACGTCGGTGCCGCCGATCGCGAGCACGACGAGCAGCAGCGGCGTGATGGCGCGGCGCCCGGCGTCGCGGATGACGAACCGGCCGTCGCGGTAGCCGTCGGTGACCGGCAGGAGGCGCCGCGCGGTGCGGACGAGGAGGTTCTCCTTGTACTCGACGTCGCCCTCCTCGGCGCCGCCCTCGCGCGCGATCACGATCGCCGTGTAGAGCAGGAACGCGCCGAACAGGTAGAACGTCCAGCTGAAGGTCGACAGCGCCGCCGCACCCGCCGCGATGAAGACGCCGCGCAGCACGAGCGCGATCGCGATGCCGATGAGGAGCACGCGCTGCCGGAGCTTCGGCGGCACCGCGAAGCGCGACAGGATCACCAGGAAGACGAAGAGGTTGTCGATCGACAGCGACTTCTCGGTGATGAAGCCGGCGATGAACTCGGTGCCCTTCGCGGGCGAGTTCCACCACCACATCGACGCGCCGAACGCGAACGCCAACGCGATGTAGAAGACCGACCACCACGCCGACTCCCGGAACGAGGGCACGTGCGGCTTCGCCACCACGACCACGAAGTCGAACACGAACAGTCCGACGATGCCGGCGATCGTGATCGCCCAGACGAGCCCAGATTCCACCGGACCATCCTAGGGGCGCGAGGATGCGGCGGGGGTGCGCGGGCGCGAGGATGCAGTGCGGGCGCGCGCCGTCAGCCCGCGTTGATCATCTGGCGCAGCTCCTTCTTGAGCTCGCCGATCTCGTCGCGCAGGCGCGCCGCGATCTCGAACTGCAGATCCGCGGCCGCGGCGCGCATCTGGTCGGACAGGTCCTCGATGAGCTGCGACAGCTCCTCCGCGGGGCGCTGCGCGAGCAGCGTCTTCTTGCCGTCTCCGCCCGGCGTGGGCGCGCGCTTGGCCTGCTCGAGGGCCTCGGCGGTGTCCGCCTCCTCGCGCGCAAGCATCTCCGTGATGTCGCCGATGCGCTTGCGCAGCGGCTGCGGGTCGATGCCGTTCGCCTCGTTGAACGCGACCTGGAGCTCGCGGCGGCGGTTGGTCTCGTCGATCGCGGAGGCCATCGAGTCCGTGACGGTGTCCGCGTACATGTGGACCTCGCCTGAAACGTTGCGGGCCGCGCGCCCGATGGTCTGGATGAGCGACGTGCCCGACCGCAGGAAGCCCTCCTTGTCCGCGTCGAGGATCGACACGAGCGACACCTCGGGCAGGTCGAGGCCCTCGCGCAGCAGGTTGATGCCCACGAGCACGTCGTAGCGGCCCATGCGCAGCTCCCGGAGCAGCTCGACGCGGCGCAGCGTGTCGACGTCGGAGTGCAGGTACTCGACGCGCACGCCGCGGTCGCCGAGGTACTCGGTGAGGTCCTCGGCCATCTTCTTGGTGAGCGTGGTGACGAGGACGCGCTCGTCGCGCTCGACCCGCGCGCGGATGCACTCGAGGAGGTCGTCGATCTGCCCCTCGGTGGGCTTGACCACGACCTTGGGGTCGACGAGGCCCGTGGGACGGATGATCTGCTCGACCACGCCGTCGGAGCGCTCGAGCTCGTACCTGCCCGGCGTGGCCGACAGGTACACGGTCTGCCCGATCCGCTCCTGGAACTCGGGCCACTTGAGGGGCCGGTTGTCGAGCGCCGAGGGCAGGCGGAAGCCGTGCTCGACGAGCGTGCGCTTGCGCGAGGTGTCGCCCTCGTACATCGCGCCGATCTGGGGCACGGTCACGTGCGACTCGTCGATCACCAGGAGGAAGTCGTCCGGGAAGTAGTCGAGCAGCGTGTGCGGCGGCGTCCCCGCCTCCCGCTGCTCGATGTGCCGTGAGTAGTTCTCGATGCCCGAGCACGTCCCGACCGAGCGCATCATCTCGAGGTCGAAGGTGGTGCGCATCTTGAGGCGCTGCGCCTCGAGCAGCTTGTTCTGCCGCTCGAGCTCCTGCAGCCGCTCCCCCAGCTCGATCTCGATGGTCGAGATCGCGCGGTTCATCCGCTCCTCGCTCGCGACGTAGTGCGACGCGGGGAAGATGTGCACCTGCTGGCGCCGCTCCACCACCTCGCCGGTGAGCGGGTGCAGCGTGTACAGCGCCTCGACCTCGTCGCCGAACATCTCGATGCGGATCGCCAGCTCCTCGTACACCGGGATGATCTCGACGGTGTCGCCGCGCACCCGGAAGGTCCCGCGCGTGAACGCGAGGTCGTTGCGCGAGTACTGCATCTGCACGAACTCCCGCAGCAGCGAGTCCCGGTCGAGCACGTCGCCGATCGCGAGCGTGACCATGCCCTGGATGTACTCCTCGGGCGTGCCGAGGCCGTAGATGCACGAGACCGACGACACCACCACCACGTCGCGCCTGGTGAGAAGCGAGTTGGTGGCCGAGTAGCGCAGCCGCTCGACCTCCTCGTTGATCGACGAGTCCTTCTCGATGAACGTGTCCGTCTGCGGGACGTAGGCCTCGGGCTGGTAGTAGTCGTAGTAGCTGACGAAGTACTCGACCGCGTTGTTCGGCAGCAGGTCGCGGAACTCGTTCGCCAGCTGCGCCGCGAGCGTCTTGTTGTGCGCCATCACGAGCGTGGGCCGCTGCAGCCGCTCCACCAGCCACGCGGTGGTGGCGGACTTGCCGGTACCCGTCGCTCCCAGCAGCACCACGTCCTGCTCCCCCGCCTGGAGGCGCCGCGCGAGCTCGTCGATGGCCTTCGGCTGGTCGCCGGAGGGCTTGTACTCGGACACCACCTGGAAGGGGGCCTCGCTGCGGCGGAGGTCGGGGCTGCTCATGCGACTACGGTACGCCGGGGCTCCGACAGGACGATGCGAGGGTCAGCGCGGCACGTTGAGGTCCCAGAACGCGTCGACCTGCCGGTCGAGCCCCTCGACCGCGCCGGAGCCGTCGAGGACGACGTCCGCGATCGCGGCGCGCTCCTCGTCGGTGGCCTGCGCGCGGATCCGGGCCAGCGCATCGTGCTCCGTCATGCCGCGGGTCGCGACCATCCGGCTCACGCGCACCTGCTCCGGCGCCTCGACGGTGACGACCAGGTCGAAGTCGGGCCCTTGGCCGCTCTCGAGCAGCAGCGGGATGTCGTGCACGATCACCGCCACGCCCTCGCGGCGCGCCTGCCGGTCCGCGGCCGCGCCCATCGCGATGACGTAGGGGTGCACGATCGCGTTGAGCCGCTCGCGCGCGCTCTCGTCGTGGAAGACGATCGCGGCGAGCGCGCGCCGGTCGAGCGCATCGTCCCTCAGCACCCGGTCCCCGAACTCGGAGACGATGTCGACGAGACCGGCCGAGCCGGGCTCGACCGCCCTGCGGGCGAGCTCGTCGTGGTCGATGACGCGGGCGCCGCGCGCACGGAAGCGCGCGGACGCCGTTGACTTGCCGGAGGCGATCCCGCCGGTGAGGCCGATGCGAAGCACGACGGCAGTCAAACACGCCGGTCCGACAGGCGCCAACCCAGGGCGGATACGACGAAGGCCGCCACCCCCGCAGGGGTGACGGCCTTCGTACGGGACTGGCTTAGTTGCCGGTCAGCTTCTCGCGGAGAGCGGCGAGGCGCTCGTCCGAGGCAAGCGTGCCCTGGTCGCCCGACTCGTCGTGCGACGAGTACGAGGTCGGACCGTCGGCCTTGCGGCCGGCACCCTTGCGCGGGGCGGCGGCGGCCGGAGCGGCAGCCTCGGCCTCGGCGGCCTGGGCGTCCTGCTTGGCGACGAACGCCTTGTGGGCCTCCCAGCGCTCGTGCGCCTTCGCGTACTCGGCCTCCCAGGCCTCGCGCTCGGACTCGAAGCCCTCGCGCCACTCCTGGGTCTCCGGGTCGAAGCCCTCGGGGTACTTGTAGTTGCCCTGGGCGTCGTACTCGGCGGTCATGCCGTAGAGCGCGGGGTCGAAGTCCTCGCCCTGCGGGTCGACACCCTCGTTCGCCTGCTTGATCGAGAGCGAGATGCGGCGACGCTCGAGGTCGATGTCGATGATCTTGACGAAGACGTCCTCGTCGGCCGACACGACCTGCTCGGGCAGCTCGACGTGGCGGGTCGCCAGCTCCGAGATGTGCACGAGGCCCTCGATGCCCTCGAAGACGCGGACGAACGCGCCGAACGGGACGAGCTTGGTGACCTTGCCCGGGACGATCTGGCCGATCGCGTGGGTGCGGGCGTAGACCGCCCACGGGTCCTCCTGGGTCGCCTTGAGCGACAGCGAGACGCGCTCGCGGTCCATCTCGACGGTGAGGACCTCGACCTCGACCTCCTGGCCGACCGAGACGACCTCGGACGGGTGGTCGATGTGCTTCCACGACAGCTCGGAGACGTGCACGAGGCCGTCCACGCCGCCGAGGTCGACGAACGCACCGAAGTTGACGATCGACGAGACGACACCCTTGCGGACCTGGCCGGGGGCCAGCGCGGTGAGGAAGGACGAGCGGACCTCGGACTGCGTCTGCTCGAGGAAGGCACGGCGCGACAGGACCACGTTGTTGCGGTTCTTGTCGAGCTCGATGATCTTCGCCTCGATGGACTGGCCGATGTACGGCGCGAGGTCGCGCACGCGGCGCATCTCGACGAGCGAGGCCGGGAGGAAGCCGCGGAGACCGATGTCCACGATGAGGCCGCCCTTGACGACCTCGATGACGGTGCCGGAGACGACGCCGTCCTCTTCCTTGATCTTCTCGATCGAGCCCCACGCGCGCTCGTACTGCGCACGCTTCTTCGAGAGGATCAGGCGACCCTCCTTGTCCTCCTTGGTGAGGACGAGCGCCTCGACGGTGTCGCCGACGTTGACGACCTCATCCGGGTTGGCGTCGTGGCGGATCGAAAGCTCGCGCGAGGGGATGACACCCTCGGTCTTGTAGCCGATGTCGAGGAGGACCTCGTCACGGTCGACCTTGACGATGGTGCCCTCGACGAGGTCACCGTCGTCGAAGTTCTTGATGGTCGCGTCGACGGCAGCGAGGAAATCCTCAGCGGTGCCGATGTCGTTGACGGCGATTGCGGACTCGGGGGTGGAAACGGACATTAAGGAATTGCTCCGGTGGACAGGGAATCGTATGGATATGGTTGGCCGGGCACGCGGGCGCACCAGACCAACGGATATCCTACCGCGTTCCACCGGTTCCGGGCAATGCGGCCACCGGCGTGGCGGCGGGACGATGCGCCTGGTCGCCGCCGCATCGTCCCGGCGCCGTCGCGCGGGTCAGAGACCGCGCGCCGCCATGAGCAGCTCGTCCGGCACCCACTTGGTCTTGCCCATCATCGTGTCGAAGGGCTCGAGCACGATGTGGTCGCCCTGCAGCGCCGTGAACTTGTGCGACTCCCCCGCGACGATGCCGTCGATCGCGCGGACGCCCATGCGCGTGCCGAGGAGGCGGTCCGCCGCGGTCGGGACGCCGCCGCGCTGGACGTAGCCCAGGACCGTGAGGCGCGTGGTGAAGCCGGTGGCCGCCTCGATCGCCTTGGTGACCTCGTGGCCGATCGAGCCGGCGATCGGGTTGCCCTTCTCGTCGAGGGTCTGCTTGCCGGCCCAGGACGACCCCTCGGCGGGGATCGCGCCCTCGGCGACCGCGACGATCGAGAAGTTCTTGTAGCGGTGGCGGTGCTTGATGCGCTTGGCGATCACGTCGATGTCGAACGGCTCCTCGGGCGCGAGGATGATGTCCGCGCCGCCCGCGATGCCCGCGGTCACCGCGATCCAGCCGCTGTGGCGGCCCATGACCTCGACGACCATGACGCGGTTGTGGGACTCCGCCGTGGAGTGGAGGCGATCGATCGCCTCGGTCGCGATGGACACGGCGGTGTCGAAGCCGATCGCCGCGTCGGTGCCGACCACGTCGTTGTCGATGGTCTTCGGGATGCCGATGACGGGCACGCCGAGGGCCTTCGACACCTTGCCGGCCGCCTTGAGCGTGCCGTCGCCGCCGATGCAGATGAAGCCGTCGAGCTTCTCGTTCTCGAAGGTCTCCTGGACGGCCTCCATGCCTCCCTCGACCTTGTGGGGGTGGCAGCGCGCGGTGCCGAGCATCGTGCCGCCGTGGACGAGGATCCCGGAGACGTCGTCGCGCGTCATGGGCCGGGCATCGCCGTCGATGACGCCCTGCCAGCCGTTGTTGAAGCCGACGATGGAGCAGCCGAGCTCCGACGTGCCGCGCTTGACGACGGCTCTGATCGCCGCGTTGAGACCGGGGCAGTCCCCGCCACCCGTGAGAAGACCGATTCGCATGCCACCAACCCTAGTGTCCAGCGGTGCGCCAGTCACCGCCCGTTCCGACGTTGACATCGAGAGGGACGCTGAGGTCGCCGGCGGCGCGCATCTCCTCCCGGAGAATGGTCTCGACCGCCGCGCGTTCTCCGGGGGCTGTCTCGACCACGAGCTCATCATGCACCTGAAGTACCTGCCGTGATGCCAGACCTTCGTCCTTGAGACGCGCCTCGACGCCCAGCATCGCGCGCTTGATCAGGTCCGCGGCGGAGCCCTGGATGGGCGCGTTGAGCGCGACCCGCTCGGCGATGTCGCGGCGCTGGCGGTTGGTCGACGTGAGGTCCGGGACGTAGCGGCGGCGGCCGAAGATCGTCTCCGTGTAGCCGTCCTTGCGGGCCTGCTCGACGACCGCGTGGAGGTAGTCGCGCACGCCGCCGAAACGGGAGAAGTAGTCGTCCATGAGCGCCTGCGCGGCGCCCACCGGAAGCCCGAGCTGGCGCGCGAGCCCGAACGACGACAGCCCGTACGCGAGGCCGTACGACATCGCCTTCACCTGGGAGCGCATCTCCGGGGTGACGCCCTCCGGCGCGACGCCGAACACGCGCGACCCGACGAAGCGGTGGAGGTCCTCCCCCGCCGCGAAGGCCTCGATGAGGCCCGAGTCGCCCGACAGGTGCGCCATGATGCGCATCTCGATCTGCGAGTAGTCCGCCGTCACGAGCGTGTCGAAGCCCTCGCCCACGACGAACGCCTCGCGGATCCGGTGCCCCTCGGGCGTCCGGATCGGGATGTTCTGCAGGTTGGGGTCCTTCGAGCTGAGGCGCCCCGTCGCCGCGACCACCTGCGAGAAGGTGGTGTGGATGCGGCCGTCGGGCTGCACCGCCTGCGCGAGCGTCTCGATGATCTGCGACAGCTTGGACGCGTCACGGTGCGCGAGCAAGGCCGTGAGGAACGGGTGCGGGGCCTTCTCGTTGAGGTCGTGGAGGGACGATGCGTCGGTCGAGTAGCCCGTCTTGATCTTCTTGGTCTTGGGCATGCCGAGGCGGTCGAACAGCACCTCCTGGAGCTGCTTGGGCGAGCCGAGGTTGACGCGGTCGCCGCCGATCGCGGCGTACGCGTCCTCGGCGGCACGGTCGGCGCGGCCCCGCGCCTCGTCGGACAGCGCGCCGAGCTTCTCGCGGTCGACCGCCATGCCGGCGTGCTCCATCCGCGCCAGCACGCTCACCAGGGGGATCTCCAGGTCCGCGTAGAGGTCCGCCATGCCGCGCTCGGCGACCATGGGGTCGAGCACGGCGGCCAGCGCCCGCACGTGCGCGGCACGTTCGCCGGCGCCCTCCGCGGCCGAGCCGCCGAGGCCGAGGTCGAGCTCCCCGGACGCCGCGGCGGAGTCGAGCGTGAGCCCGAGGTGGCGCTGGAGGATCTGGTCGAGCTCGAAGCCGCGCTGGTCGGGGTTGACCAGGAACGCCGCGATCTGGGTGTCGCCCACGATCCCCGCCAGGTCCCAGCCGCGCGCCTGAAGGGCGTGCCACGCGTCCTTGGCGCCGTGCAGCACCTTCGGCACCGAGGCGTCGGCGAGCCACGCGGCCAGCGCCTTCTCGTCGGCGGGGCCGAGACCGGTGAGGTCGATCCCCCAGGCGACGTCCGCCGCGTCGGCGACGCCGAGCGCCCACGCGTCCGCGTCCGCGCCGCCGCGCCCGTCGACGTGCACCGCCACGGGGCCCGTCATGGCGGTGACGGCGGCCACGGCGCCCTCGCTGCGCACCACGACGGCCGCGGTCTCGACGGCGGCCTCCGCAGCATCGTCCCCCGCCGCGAACGGCAGCAGCCGGTCGCGCAGCGTGCGGAACTGGAGCGCGTCGCAAACCTCGTGGATCGCGGCGGCGTCGCCGCCGGCGTACTCGAGGTCCTCGACCGGGACCTCGACCTCGAGGTCGGTGAGGAGGTGGTTGAGCTCGCGGTTGAGGCGCACCTGGTCGACGTGGTCGCGCAGCGACTGGCCCGCCTTGCCGGGCACGTCCTCCGCGCTCTCGAGGATCCCGGCGAGCCCGCCGTAGACGCCGATCCACTTCGCGGCCGTCTTGGGCCCCACCCCGGGCACACCCGGCAGGTTGTCGCTGGTCTCGCCGACCAGCGCCGCCATGTCGGGGTACTGCTCGGGCCGCACCCCGTACTTCTCCTGCACGGCGTCCGGCGTGAAGCGGACGAGGTCCGACACGCCCTTGCGCGGGTACAGCAGGGTGACGTCGTCGTTGACGAGCTGGATGGTGTCGCGGTCGCCCGACACCACGAGCACGCGCAGGCCCGCCTCGCGGCCGAGCCGCGCATACGTGGCGAGGAGGTCGTCGGCCTCGTAGCGGGGCTTGTCGACCGCGGTGACGCCGAGCGCGCCCAGCACCTCGCGGATGAGCGGCACCTGCGGCTCGAACTCCGGGGGCGTCTCGTCGCGGGTGCCCTTGTAGGACGGCAGCCGCTCGGTGCGGAACGTCCCGCCCGGGAGGTCGAAGGCCACCGCCAGGTGGGTGGGCTCGTGGTCCTTCATCAGCGTCGCCAGCATCGTGGTGAAGCCGTAGACCGCGTTGGTGGGCACGCCCGTGCTGGTCGCGAAGTTCTCGACCGGGAGGCCGAAGAACGCCCGGAACGCCATCGACAGTCCATCGACGAGCAGGAGTGTTCCCTTGGTGGATTCGCTCACAGGTGCCAACCTATCTTCCATGTCAGACGCCGAGGTCTCCGTGCCGCCGCTGCCCGAGGACGGGCTCATCGCCCGGATGGGCATCTCCATCATGACCGTCACCCCCGACAGCGCGACGGGGACGATGCCCGTCGAGGGCAACACGCAACCCTATGGCCTGCTGCACGGCGGCGCGTCCGCCGTGCTCGCGGAGACGCTGGGGTCGCTGGCGGCGATGGCGCACGTCACCGCGATGGACCCCGACGGGATCGCGGTGGGGGTCGACCTCAACGTCACGCACGTGCGCGCCGCACGCTCGGGCACCGTGACAGGAACCGCCGTCGCGGTCCACCTGGGCCGCTCGATCGCGACGTACGCGATCGAGATCGTCGACGAGACCGGCGCGAAGGTTGCAGTTTCGCGTCTTACCTGTGCGTTGAAAACACGCCGGTAACACTGTCGGTCTAAGGTGTGCCCCAACTTGGAGGGGAGAACGGTGTTCACCAGACCTGACAGGCGGTTCTACAGGGCCGCCGCCTTGCTGCTCGTCGCGGCAGCCGCATTCGTGATCGCGACGCTCGTCATCGGAGGCGGGCCCGCCGATGCGGAGACCGTTGAGCCGGTGGCCGCCGGCACATCCACGGCCACGCTCGTCATCCAGAACGTCATCAACGGGCTCGCGTTCGGCGTGCTGCTGGCGCTCGCCGCGGTGGGCCTGTCGCTCATCTTCGGCACCACCGGCCTGAGCAACTTCGCCCACGGTGAGCAGGTGACCTTCGGAGCCCTGCTGACGTTCTTCCTCAGCACCAACGAGCAGGTCACCATCCCGCTCGTGCCCGGCTCGTTCACGATCGGCCTGCCGCTGTGGCTCGCGGCCATCATCGCCGTGATCGTCTCGGGCGGCACCGGATGGCTGCAGGACAAGCTGCTGTGGAACCCCCTGCGCAAGCGCCGCGTCGCGGTGCTCCAGCAGATGGTGGTGAGCATCGGCCTCTCGCTCGCGCTGCTCAACATGCTGCAGTGGTGGATGGGCGCCAGCCGCCACCGCCTCACGAACGCCTCGGGCGGCCGCATCACCTTCGGCGACTTCTACATCGGCACGCAGACCCTGATGTCCGTGGTGATCGCCTCGATCGCCCTGCTCGCGGTCGCGCTGTTCCTCCTCAAGACCCGCCTCGGCCGCGCGACGCGCGCGATCTCCGACAACCCGGCGCTCGCCGCCGCCTCCGGCATCCGCGTGGACTCGATCATCCGCCTGGTGTGGGTCATGTCCGCCGCGCTGGCGGGCCTGGGCGGCATCCTGCTCGCGCTGTTCGACAACGGCGCGGGCTTCGACTCGGGTGCCCGCATCCTGCTCCTGATGTTCGCCGCGGTCACGCTCGGCGGCCTCGGCCAGGCCTTCGGCGCGCTCGTCGGCGCCCTGGTGGTCGGCGTGGTGTCGGAGGTCTCGACCGTCGTCATCGCACCCGACATGCGCTACGCCTCGGCGCTCGGCATCCTCATCATCGTCCTGCTGGTGAGGCCACAGGGCATCCTCGGCACGAAGGAGCGGGTGGGCTGACATGGACATCCTCATCAATGCCCTCGAACAGATGTTCACGCCCGCCACGGCGGCGTTCGCGATCGCGGCGATCGGGCTGAACTTCCACTTCGGTCTCACCGGCCTGCTCAACATGGGCCAGGCGGGCTTCATGCTCCTCGGCATGTACGGCTACGCGATCTCGATCCGCGAGGGCCTGCCCATGTGGCTGGCGCTGCTCGTCGCGATGGGCGCTGCCATCCTGTTCGGCCTCCTGCTGGGCTGGCCGACCCTGAAGCTGCGAGGCGACTACCTCGCGATCGTGACGATCGCCGCGTCCGAGATCGTCAGGTACGTCGGGCGCTCCAACACGCTCGTCGACGTCACCGGCGGCTCGCTCGGCATCAAGGGCAAGGACTACAAGGGGCCGCTCGAGGAGCTGTCGCCCTTCCCGGACGAGCGGCTCTCCGTCGGCCCGTTCACGTACCACGGCTCGGCCTCCGACTCCTGGTGGCTCCGCGTGGTCGCCTGGTCGCTCGTCGCGCTCCTGCTGCTCGTGTTCTGGCGCCTGTCGAACTCGCCGTGGGGCCGCGTGCTCAAGGGCATCCGCGAGGACGAGGACGCCGTGCGCTCGCTCGGCAAGAACGTCTACTGGTACAAGATGCAGGCCCTCATCATCGGTGGTGTCATCGGTGCGCTGGGAGGCGTGATCTGGGCGCATGGCTCGGCCGTCGTCGCGGATGCGATGGGACGTCCCACCACGTTCTGGGTGTGGACCATCCTGCTGCTCGGCGGCGCCGCGACGGTCCTGGGACCCGTGGTCGGATCCGTGGTGTTCTGGGCCGCGCTGTCGCTGGTCCGCGCCGTCGCCAAGGAGTTCATCCCCGAGTCGATCCTGCCGTCTACCGCGATCGAGCCTTTCGGCCTCATGCTGGTCGGTATCGCCCTGATCCTCATCGTGGTCTTCCGCCCGCAGGGCATCCTCGGCAACAAGAAGGAGCTTGCGTTCCATGCCTGACACGACAGTCCTGGACGGGATCGCCCACGAGCCGGGCGTCGCGAAGCCGGACCCGATCCTCGTCGCCGACGGCGTCGTGCGCCGCTTCGGCGGCCTCACCGCCGTCGACGTCAAGCACTTCGAGGTGCAGCGCAACACCATCACCGCGCTCATCGGCCCCAACGGTGCCGGCAAGTCGACGTTCTTCAACCTGTTGACGAGCTTCGACACCGCGCAGGAGGGGTCGGGCACCTTCGACGGCGACCCGCTGCGGAAGGTGTCGCCCCACAAGGTGGCGCGCTCCGGCATGGTGCGCACGTTCCAGCTCACCAAGGCCCTCGAGGGCATGAGCGTCATGGACAACATGCGCCTGGGCGCCCAGCACCAGCCGGGCGAGTCGCTCCTCACCGCCTTCGTGCCGCCGCTGTGGTCGAAGCGCGAGCGGGAGGTGACCGAGCAGGCGCACGACCTGCTGCACCGCTTCAAGCTCTACGCGAAGCGCGACGACTCGGCGGGCTCGCTCTCGGGCGGCCAGCGCAAGCTGCTCGAGATGGCGCGCGCGCTCATGTCGAAGCCCAAGATGGTGATGCTCGACGAGCCGATGGCGGGCGTCAACCCGGCGCTCACCGAGTCCCTGCTCGAGCACATCGTCGAGCTCAAGCACGAGGGCATGACCGTCCTGTTCGTCGAGCACGACATGCACATGGTGCGCCGCATCTCGGACTGGGTCGCCGTCATGGCGCAGGGCCAGCTGATCGCGGAGGGCCCCGCCGGCACCGTGATGCAGAACAAGGCCGTGCAGGACGCCTACCTCGGCGAGCACCACGACACCGACCTCTCGGAGGGCAACTGATGACCGCTGCAACCCAGGACGTGCTCATCACGGCGGACGACGTGTGGGCCGGCTACATCCCGGGCGTGAGCATCCTCAACGGCTGCTCCCTCGAGGTGAAGAAGGGCGAGCTCATCGGCATCATCGGCCCCAACGGCGCCGGCAAGTCGACGTTCCTCAAGGCGCTCTTCGGGCTCGTGCCCGTCACCGAGGGCAAGTTCGTGCTCGACGGCGACGACATCACGAACCTGCGCGCCGACCAGCTGGTCAAGCGCGGCATCGGCTTCGTCCCGCAGACCAACAACGTGTTCCCGTCGCTCACCATCCTCGAGAACCTCGAGATGGGCGCGTACCAGCGGCCGCAGGCGTTCAAGGAGCGCCTCGACGTCATCGGCGACCTGTTCCCGGTGCTGATCGAGCGCAAGAACCAGCGCGCCGGCTCCCTGTCGGGCGGTGAGCGCCAGATGGTCGCCATGGCCCGTGCGCTCATGATGGACCCGAAGGTGCTGCTGCTCGACGAGCCCAGCGCCGGCCTGTCCCCCGCGCGTCAGGACGAGACGTTCGTCCGCACGCGCGACATCAACAAGCACGGCGTCACGGTCATCATGGTCGAGCAGAACGCCCGCCGCTGCCTGCAGATCTGCGACCGCGGCTACGTGCTCGACCAGGGCACCGCCGCGTACACCGCGACGGGCCAGGAGCTGCTCAAGGACCCCAAGGTCATCGAGCTCTACCTCGGCACGCTCGGCGCGTAGCGCACACGCTCCCGGAGGCCCGGTCCCGCGTCGGCGGGGCCGGGCCTTCTGCTGTGCCCGGCGCCGGCCCGCCCTCTCCCCCCACGCCACCGCCGCGCAGCCGGCGTCTCCGGCCGACTCCACCGCGCATCGTCCCTGGTGCCGACGGCCGACCACGGGGACGCACGCCGGTTGCGTCGGGACGATGCGCGGGCCAGCGGGGCCTGTGGCGGGTGGCGGCGGGACGATGCGCGGGCCGCCCGAGCCTCCTCCCGCGCGCGTTCCGGCGTATGGGAGAGGGTGCGCGACGCATCGTCCCTGGTCCCTGCGAGCGACCCGGCGCCCATGCGCCGGTTGCGTAGGAAGCCGGGAGCGGCGAGGCGGCGTGGCCCCGGAGACGCGGCAAGGCCCCCGGGGCGAACCCCGGGGGCCTTGCTGCGGTTCGGGTCAGGCGATCACTCGCCGGCCGACCACTCCACCTCTTCGACACGCGAGATGTTGTTGTCGGCGTCGTACTGCCAGACACCGATGACGGCCGCGGTCGGGTCGTTGTTCTCGTCGAACGGACCGGACAGCGAGAGCGCCTGGTAGTCGATGGTCTCGCCGGACTCGATGAGCTCCGAGCACTCGACCCAGCCGGTGCACGCGATGCCACCGTCGGCGCCCGAGACGGAGGCCATGTTCTCCTGGATGACCGCCGGGTCGGACGAGCCGCCCTGGAGCGCCGCGAGGGCGACCAGCATGACGGCGTCGTAGGACTCGTTCGCGTACGAGACGTCCTCGAGCTCCGAGCCGTTGGCCTCGTCGAGCAGGGCCTTGAACTCGTCGGTCGGCGCCGAGCCCGGGATGGTGCCCTTGCCGCCCTCGAGGGTGCCCGCCGCGAAGGTGTCGCCCCAGTTCGAGGTGTTGCCGTCCGACATGTAGACCTTGGTCATGTCGTAGCCGGCGTCTGCGATCGAGGGGATGATCTGCGCGGTCACGTCGAAGGCGATCATGAGGATCGCGTCCGGGTTGGTGGCCAGCGCGGCCTCGACGTTGGCGTTGAAGTTGCCACCGGCGGGGTCGATCTCCTCGCCCGAGGTGCCGTAGGTGATGGTGCCGCCGGCACCCTCGACGCGCTCCTGGACGACGTCGCGGAACGAGACGCCGTAGTCGTCACCCTGGACCAGGATGGCGATGTTCGACGCGCCGTCGTTCATCATGAGGTCGGCGACCGCGGCACCCTGAGCGGTGTCCGGCGGAGCGGTGCGGAAGTAGAAGTCGGAGTAGCCCGACAGCGAGGTCGACGTGTTCGCGGGCGACACCATGACGATGCCGGCGGCGTCGACGTCGTCGAGCACGAGGAGCGTCGAGGCCGACGAGGCGGCGCCGATGATCGCCGAGACCTCGGCGTTGATGAGCTCCGAGATGGACTGGTCACCGATGGTCGGGTTGTTCGCGTCGCCGGAGTCGGTCTCCATGAGCTCGACGTCGGAACCGAACACACCGCCGGCCTCGTTGATCTCGTTCACCGCGACCTTCACGCCGGCAACCTCCGGCGGGCCGAGGAACGCGAGCGAGCCGGTGATCGGCAGGAAGCTGCCGATCTTCAGCGGGTCACCCGAGCCACCCTCGGCGCTCGAGCTCGAACCGTCCTCGCTGCCCTCCGCCGAGCACGCGGCGAGGGAAAGGGTCGCGACGGCGGCGAAGGCCGCGCCACGGGCGATGGAGTTCCATCGTGCCATGTTTCTTCCTCCCACTAGGTGAGACGATCTCACCTTGGTTAGTGCGCGACGAGGGGAGTTCCTCATCGCGGTAACCGTCACGCTAGCGGGAGCCTGTTACACGATTGCGTCGTGTCCATCACGATTTCGTGACCGAACCGAGCGGGGAAGAGCGGTTTGCTCTACTTTCCGCCCATCTGCTCGATGACGGCCTCGGCCACCTCTCGCATCGTGAGACGACGGTCCATCGAGGTCTTCTGGATCCAGCGGAAGGACTCGGGCTCGTTGAGCTTCATCTTCTCCATGAGGAGGCCCTTGGCGCGCTCGACCTTCTTGCGGGTCTCCATGCGCTCGTTGATATCGGCGATCTCCGACTCGAGCGCGCGGATCTCCACGTAGCGGGAGGCCGCGATCTCGACCGCGGGCAGCAGGTCGCCCGGTGTGAAGGGCTTGACCACGTACGCCATGGCGCCCGCGTCGCGCGCACGCTCGACGAGCTCGGTCTGCGAGAAGGCGGTGAGCAGCACCACCGGCGCGATGCGCTCCTTGGCGATCTGCTCGGCCGCGGTGATGCCGTCCATGACGGGCATCTTCACGTCCATCACGACGACGTCGGGCTTGTGCTCGCGGGCGAGCGCCACGCCCTCCTCGCCGTTGGCGCCCTCGCCGACGACGTCGTAGCCGCCCTCGCGGAGCGTCTCCACGATATCCATGCGGATGAGCGCCTCGTCCTCGGCGACGACCGCGCGGCGCGCGCGCTTGGGGGCCTGGGTCTCCTGCTCCGCCTGGGGAGCGTCCTTCGCATCAGTCACAGGCGCTAGCCTAGTGCCCTCGCCCCGGTAGCCCAACTGGCAGAGGCACGCGGCTCAAACCCGCGGTGTTGTGGGTTCGAATCCCACCCGGGGTACGCATCGTCCTCCGGGACCGACGGACGCGTGGACGCCCGGTCCCGGGGGACGCCCTCCCCGAGCCCCCCCCCCCCCCCCGTCGGCGGAACCCGCCCGCGGCCGGCGACGCCGACGTCCCTCACGCTCCTCGCCCCGCGCAGGGCTGTCGATCGGGGCGCCCGGGACCTCCGGTGCGCCGTCC
This sequence comes from Demequina litoralis, assembly GCF_030418455.1. Taxonomy (GTDB): domain Bacteria; phylum Actinomycetota; class Actinomycetes; order Actinomycetales; family Demequinaceae; genus Demequina; species Demequina litoralis. Next base: position 48,753 of record NZ_JAUHPW010000001.1, on the reverse strand, counting down.
CGACCGCGGCCGTGGGATGCTCGTCTGGACACGTGAGGAGCGCCCCATGACGCACGCCACCACCCTGCACATCGCGCTGGTCGCGCACGACAACAAGAAGGCCGAGCTGCTCGAGTGGGCCTCGTTCAACAAGGGCTCGCTCGCCCATCACCAGCTCTACGCGACCGGCACCACGGGCACGATGCTGGAGTTCGAGCTGGGCTTCCGGGTGCACCGCTTCCTGTCGGGCCCCGTGGGCGGCGACCAGCAGATCGGCGCGCGGATCGCCGAGGGCTCGCTCGACATGCTCATCTTCTTCTGGGACCCGCTCGAGCCGCAGCCCCACGACCCGGACGTCAAGGCGCTGCTGCGCCTGGGCGCGCTGTGGAACATCCCCATCGCGTCGAACGTCGCGACCGCGGACTTCCTCATCTCGTCGCCGCTGTTCCGCGAGGGCTACGAGCGCAGGATCCCGGACCTGGGCCCGCGCGACTGGGAGGCCATGCGGCCCGCGGACGACGCGTAGCCGGTCAGCCCTCGAGCACCGGCGGGTCCGCGAGCAGGTCGTCCGTCGACCCGTCCCGGCCGTCGTGGCGCCACCACAGGCCTGCACGGTGGGACAGCAGGTCGACGGTGAGCTGCGCCTCGTCGTCCCCCGCGCGCCAGCTCATGGTGAGCACCCCGTCCTCGAGCGCGAACGCGAACCCGCCGTCGAAGACGGGCAGCTCCGACCGCCACGTGCACAGCGCCAGGAGCGCGGCGACCACGGGACGCCCGAGCTCCCGTGCGACCTCGTCGGGCGTGTACCGGTGGCGGTTGATGTCCCGCCCGACGCCGCTCTGCTGCAGGAGCGCGACGTCGTTGCGGCCGGCGAGCGCGCCCACGTAGTAGACCTGCGGGACGCCCGGCGTGAAGAACTGGATCGCGCGGGCCGCGAGGTAGGCGTGGTCGTCGCCGCCCATCGCATCGTAGAAGGTGCAGTTGACCTGGTAGAGGTCCAGGTTCGAGGCCGCCGCACCGGTCGCCAGGCGGGACGTGCCGCCGGACGATGCGTGGATCCGGTCGACGAGCGCGTCGAGGTCGGCGGGAGGCAGCAGCCCCGGCGCGTCCGGCGCGGTCTGGTCGGCGCCGACGTCGATCACGCCGATGCCGTCGTGGGTGTCGAGCACCGTGACGGCGTTGGCCGGACGGACCTCGAGCCAGCGCGCGAGCGGCTCGCCGTCGCCGGTGGCGAGCGCGTGCAGCACGAGCGGCGGCAGGGCGAAGTCGTAGACGCGGTCGACGGCCGCCCCGATCTCCACCTGTCGGCGGTAGTACGAGTGCACCTCGACGAGCACCTCGAGGCCCCGCGCCCGCGCGTGCGCGGTGAACTCCTCGATGAAGGCGAACGTGTCGCGCGTCATGAAGCACGTCTCCCCCGGCGTCTTCACGGCGTAGCCCACCGCGTCGAGCCGCACGAGGGTCGCGCCGGCCCCCGCGATCGCATCGAGGATGGCGTCGAGGTAGGCGCGCGCACCGGGGTGGGCGACGTCGAGGTCGACCTGCTGCGGCGTGAAGGTGGTCCACACCAGGCGCCTCTCCCCCGCGACCGTGTAGGGGGTGAAGGGCAGGCCGGGCCGCGGACGGTAGATGCGGGCGAGCTCGTCCTCCGTGGCGCCGTACGGGAAGACCGTCGCCATGGTGAGGAACATGCCCGCCGCCGGGGACGCGTCGCCGCGCTCCTGCCAGTCCCGGAAGGCGGCCGAGCCCGCGGACACGTGGTTGACGATCACGTCGACCATGAGGTCCCGCCCGCGCGCCACGGCGCCCACGTCCTCCCATGTCCCCAGCCGGGGGTCCACGGCGGTGTGGTCGACCGGGTCGAAGCCCGCATCGGCGCCGTCGAACGGCGTGAAGAAGGGCAGGATGTGGACGCCCGTGAACGCGGCCGACCACGGCGGCGAGCCCAGCAGCCGCGCGAGGCCCGGCAGGTCGCCCGCGAGGCGGTCGGCGTAGGTGATGAGCTGGACCCCGTTGCGCGCCATGGCGCACCCCCTCGCCCGGCGCATCGTCGCGCCTGCTCCCACTGTAGGCAGGGACGATGCGCGGGCGCCCGGGGAAGGCGCAGGGCCCCGCCGGCCGAAGCCGACGGGGCCCTGCGAAGGCGGGTGCCGCTAGCCGCGGACCTGGCCGACCTTGTGCACGAAGATCGAGTTCGTGGTGCCGGGCACGCCCACCGGGGTGCCGGACACGACGACCACGAAGTCGCCGTCGACCGCGCGGCCCGAGGACTTGAGGTAGCCGTCGACGAGGTTGACCATCGCGTCGGTCGAGTCGACCTTCTCGACGAGCTCGGCCTGGATGCCCCAGGACAGCGCGAGGCGCTTCTGGGTGTCCGCCGAGGGCGTGAAGGCGATCATCGGGGTCGACGGACGCAGGCGCGACATGCGCAGCGCCGAGTCGCCCGACTGGGTGAACGTCACGATGTACTTGATGTCGAGGTTCTCGGCGATCTCGGCGGCCGCGTGCGTGACGGCGCCACCGCGGGTGTGCGGCGTCGACAGGTACGGCGCGATGCGCGAGTAGCCCTTCTCCTCGGTGTTCTTGACGATGCGGGCCATCGTCTCGACCGTGACGATCGGGTAGTCGCCGACCGAGGTCTCGCCCGAGAGCATGACCGCGTCGGTGCCGTCGAGGATCGCGTTGGCGCAGTCCGAGGTCTCGGCGCGCGTCGGGACCGGCGAGTGCGTCATCGACTCGAGGACCTGCGTGGCGACGATGACGGGCTTGGCCTGCGAGCGGCACAGCTCGATGGCGCGCTTCTGGACGAGAGGCACCTCCTCGAGCGGGAGCTCGACGCCCAGGTCGCCGCGGGCGACCATGACGCCGTCGAAGGCGTCGACGATCTCGGCGAGGTTGTCGACCGCCTGCGGCTTCTCGACCTTGGCGATGACGGGGACCGTGCGGCCCTCCTCGGCCATGATCGCGGCGACGTCCTCGTAGTCCTTCGCGTTGCGCACGAACGACAGGGCGATGAAGTCCGCACCGAGGTTGAGGCCCCAGCGGAGGTCCGCCTCGTCCTTCTCGGACATGGCGGGGACGGACACGGCGACGCCGGGCAGGTTGATGCCCTTGTTGTTCGACACGGGGCCCGGCACGACGACCTTGGTGACCACATCGGTGTCGGTCACCGCGGTGACCTCGAGGCGCACCTTGCCGTCGTCGATGAGGAGCGTGTCGCCGACGTTGCAGTCGCCGGGCAGGCCCTTGAAGGTGGTGCCGCAGACGTCCTTGGTGCCCACCACGTCACGCGTGGTGATGGTGAACACGTCGTCGATGGCCAGGTCGTGCGGGCCGTCCGCGAACTTCTCGAGGCGGATCTTGGGGCCCTGCAGGTCGACGAGCACGGCGACGTTGCGGCCCGACTCCTCGGCGGCCTGGCGGATGTTGCGGTACACCTGCTCGTGCTCCTCGGCGGAGCCGTGGCTGCGGTTGATGCGGGCGACGTCCATGCCCGCGCCCACGAGCTTGCGCATCTGCTCAATCGGCGCGGTGGCCGGTCCGATAGTGCAGACGATCTTCGCGTTTCGCATGTTCTCCAACCTCGGTTCAGGCGCGCAGCGCCGACGTGTGCGCCGTCACCGGCGCCGGGAGCTCGGTGCTCCCTGTCAAGTATTCATCCATCGCGGCCGCGGCCGCGCGTCCTTCGGCGATCGCCCAGACGACAAGCGAGGCTCCACGGCCGGCATCGCCGGCCACGAACACGCCGTCCTGGGTGGTCGCGAAGTTGTCCGCACGCTCGATCTGAGCGCGCGACGTCAACGCTACCTGGGACTGTGCCTGGAGGTTCGTGACCTCCGGCCCAGTGAATCCCATAGCGATGAGGACCAGGTCCGCCGGGATCTCTCGCTCGGTGCCCGGGGTGGGCGTGCGCGAGCCGTCGGCGTTGTACTGCGTGACCGCCACCTTGAGCGAGCGCACGTGGCCGTCCTCGTCGCCCACGAACTCGACGGTCGAGGCGAGGTACTCGCGCGTGCCGCCCTCCTCGTGGCTCGAGGAGACCTCGAACACGCGGGGGTCGGTGGGCCACGGCTGGTTGCCGGGGCGGTCGACCGGCGGCTTCTTGCCGATCGCGAGCGTGGTGACGCTCGCGGCACCCTGACGCAGCGCGGTGCCGATGCAGTCGGAGCCGGTGTCGCCGCCGCCGATCACGATGACGTGCTTGCCGTCCGCGTGGATCTGGTCCGGGACCTCGTCGCCCGCCACGGCCTGATTGCCCTGGTGGAGGTACGGCATCGCGAAGTGGATGCCGTCGAGGTCGCGGCCCGGGATCGGCAGGTCGCGCTCGACCGGCGCGCCGGTGGCGATGAGCACCGCGTCGTAGCGGGCGCGCAGGTCGTCCCACGTCATGTCCGTGCCGATCGCGATGCCGGTGCGGAAGCGCGTGCCCTCGCGCTCCATCTGCGCGACGCGGCGGTCGATGATGTGCTTCTCCATCTTGAAGTCGGGCACGCCGTAGCGGAGCAGGCCGCCGATGCGGTCGTCCTTCTCGTAGACCGCGACCGTGTGGCCCGCACGCGTGAGCTGCTGCGCGGCGGCGAGGCCCGCGGGGCCCGAGCCGACGACCGCCACCGTCTTGCCGGTGTGGCGCTGCGCGATGTGCGGGGTGACGTTGCCCTCCTCGAACGCGTGCTCGATGATCTCGACCTCGACGTTCTTGATGGTCACCGCGGGCTGGTTGATGCCGAGCACGCAGGACGTCTCGCACGGCGCGGGGCAGATGCGACCCGTGAACTCGGGGAAGTTGTTGGTGGCGTGGAGGCGCTCGATCGCGTCGGGGTACTGCCCGCGCCACACGAGGTCGTTCCACTCGGGGATGAGGTTGCCCAGCGGGCAGCCCTGGTGGCAGAACGGGATGCCACAGTCCATGCAGCGGCCCGCCTGGCGCTTGAGGACCACCTCGTCGCGCCCCAGCTCGTCCTTGACCTCGGCCCAGTCGCGCAGGCGCACGGGGACGGGACGGTAGGCGGGGAGCTCCCGCTCTCGGACCTTCAGGAATCCACGGGGGTCAGCCACCGGTCACCTCCAGGAACTCGGCCCAGGCACCCGGCGCGGACAGGTCGCCGCCCTTCGCCTCGAGCTCGGTGAGCGCGTCACGGACGCGTGCGTACTGTGCGGGAAGGACGCGCGTGAAGCGCGTCACGGTCGACGGCCAGTCGGCGAGGAGCTCGCGGGCCACCGGGGAGCGGGTCTCGGCCTCGAAGCGCTCGACCAGCGTGCGGACGATGACCGCGTCCTCCTCGTCGAGCGGGCTCAGGGTGAGCTCGCCCGAGGCGAGGGCCTGCGCGTTGACGCGCTCGGGCCGCAGGTCGAGCACGTAGGCGGTGCCGCCCGACATGCCCGCGCCCAGGTTCCGGCCGGTCCGGCCCAGGATCACGGCGGTGCCGCCGGTCATGTACTCGAGGCCGTGGTCGCCCACGCCCGAGACGACGGCGGTGACGCCCGAGTTGCGGACAAGGAAGCGCTCGCCCACCTGGCCGCGCAGGAGGATCTCGCCGCCGGTCGCGCCGTAGCCGACCACGTTGCCCGCGATGACGTCGCTGGTCTCGTCGAGCATCGACTCGCGTGCCGGGCGCACGATGACACGGCCGCCCGAGAGGCCCTTGGCGACGTAGTCGTTGGCGTCACCCTCGAGGCGCAGCGTGACGCCGCGCGGCACGAACGCGCCGAAGGACTGGCCGGCGCTGCCCGTGAAGGTCACGTCGATCGTGTCGTCGGGCAGGCCCGCGCCGCGGTAGCGGCGGGTGACCTCGTAGCCGAGCATCGTGCCGACGGTGCGGTTGATGTTGCGCACCTCGCGCGCGATGGCGACCGCCTCGCCGCGCTCGAGCGCGGGCTGGGCGGCGGCGATGAGGTCGTTGTCGAGCGCGACGTCGAGGCCGTGGTCCTGGGTGGTCGAGTTCATGAGCGCCGCGCCCTCCTTGGGGCGGGCGAGCACCGGCGTGAGGTCGAGGCCCTGCGCCTTCCAGTGGTCGATCGCCGCGCGGGTCTCGAGCACCTCGACGTGGCCCACGGCCTCGGCGATGGTGCGGAAGCCCAGCGAGGCGAGGTGCTCACGCACCTGCTCCGCGATGAACTCGAAGAAGGTCTCGACGAACTCGGGCTTGCCGGAGAACCGGGAGCGCAGCTCGGGGTTCTGGGTGGCGACGCCGACCGGGCAGGTGTCGAGGTGGCAGACGCGCATCATCACGCAGCCCTCGACCACCAGCGGCGCGGTCGCGAAGCCGAACTCCTCGGCGCCCAGCAGCGCCGCGATCACGACGTCGCGGCCCGTCTTCATCTGGCCGTCGACCTGGACGACGATGCGGTCGCGCAGGTCGTTGAGCACGAGCGTCTGCTGGGTGTCGGCGAGGCCGATCTCCCACGGGGCGCCCGCGTGCTTGAGCGAGTTGAGCGGGCTCGCGCCGGTGCCGCCGTCGTGGCCCGAGATGAGCACGACGTCGGACTTGCACTTCGCGACGCCCGCCGCGATGGTGCCGACGCCGACCTCGGCCACCAGCTTGACGTGGACGCGCGCCTTGGGGTTCGCGTTCTTCGCGTCGTGGATGAGCTGCTTGAGGTCCTCGATCGAGTAGATGTCGTGATGCGGCGGCGGGGAGATGAGGCCCACGCCGGGCGTCGAGTGACGCGTCTCGCCGATCCACGGGTAGACCTTGTTGCCGGGCAGCTGGCCGCCCTCGCCGGGCTTGGCGCCCTGCGCGAGCTTGATCTGGATGTCGTCCGCGTTGACCAGGTACTCCGACGTCACGCCGAAGCGGCCCGACGCGATCTGCTTGATCGCGCTGCGACGCTCGGGGTCGTAGAGGCGGTCGACGGACTCGCCGCCCTCGCCGGTGTTCGAGCGGCCGCCGAGGCGGTTCATCGCGATCGCGAGCGTCTCGTGCGCCTCCTGCGAGATGGAGCCGTACGACATCGCGCCGGTGTTGAAGCGCTTGACGATCTCGCTGACCGGCTCGACCTCGTCGATCGGGATCGGCTGGCGGTCCGCGTCGAACGCGAGCAGGCCGCGCAGGGTCATGAGGCGCTTCGCCTGGTCGTCGACGCGGTCGGTGTACTCGCGGAACACGTCGTACCGGCGGGTGCGGGTCGCGTGCTGGAGCTTGAAGACCGTCTCCGGGTCGAAGAGGTGCTCCTCGCCGTCGCGGCGCCACTGGTACTCGCCGCCGGTGCGCAGGCGCTGGTGCGGCGGCAGCTCGCCCGAGGCCGGGTAGGCGTCCGCGTGGCGCGCCTCGACCTCGGCCGCGACGACGTCGAGCCCGACGCCGTCGATCTGGCTGGGCGTGCCGTTGAAGTGGAGGTCGACGAGCTCCTTCGACAGTCCGATGGCCTCGAAGACCTGGGCGCCGCGGTACGACGCCATGGTCGAGATGCCCATCTTGGACATGATCTTGAGGACGCCCTTGCCGAGCGCCTTGATGAGGTTGTGCGTCGCCTCCTGGGGCGCGACGTCGCCGAGGTAGCCGCGCTTGGCGAGGTCCTCGACGGTCTCCATCGCGAGGTAGGGGTTGACGCAGCCGGCGCCGTAGCCGATGAGCAGCGCGACGTGGTGGACCTCGCGGACGTCGCCCGCCTCGACCACCATCGACAGCTGCGTGCGGCGGTGCGTGCGCACGAGGTAGTGGTGCACGGCCGAGGTGAGCAGCAGCGACGGGATGGGCGCGAGGTCCGGGTTGGAGTCGCGGTCGGACAGCACGAGGAAGGACACGCCGTCCTCGAGCGCCTCGTCCACCTCGCGGAAGATCTCGCTCAGACGCTGGTCGAGCGCCTCGGCGCCGCCCTTGACCCGGTAGAGGCCACGGATCTTGCGCGCGGAGAAGACGCCGCGGCGCTTGGGATCGCGGTCGATGTGCAGGATCTTCGCGAGCTCGTCGTTGTCGATCACCGGGAAGTCGATGATGATCTTGCGGGCGTGCTCGGGGGTGGCCTCGAGCAGGTTCGGCTCGGGGCCGAGCGCGCCGCCGGTCGCGGTGACGATCTCCTCGCGGATCGAGTCCAGCGGCGGGTTGGTCACCTGCGCGAACATCTGCACGAAGTAGTCGAACAGCAGGCGGGGGCGCTGCGACAGCACTGCGATCGGGGTGTCGGAGCCCATGGCGCCGATCGGCTCGATGCCCGTCTTGCCCATGGGGGCGAGGAGGATCTTGAGCTCCTCCTCGGTGTAGCCGAACGCGCGCTGGCGGCGCTGCACCGAGCGTGCGGAGTGCGAGATGTGCTCGCGGTCGGGCACCTCGGAGAGGCGGATCGCGTTGTCGGACACCCACTGCTCGTACGGGTGCTCCGCGGCGAGGGCGCTCTTGATCTCCTCGTCCTCGACGATGCGGCCCTCGGCGGTGTCGACGAGGAACATGCGGCCCGGCTGGAGGCGGCCCTTGCGGATCACCTTCGCGGGGTCGATGTCGAGCAGGCCCGCCTCGGAGCCGCACACGACGAGGCCGTCGTCCGTGACCCAGTAGCGGCCCGGGCGCAGGCCGTTGCGGTCGAGCGTGGCGCCGATGACGGTGCCGTCGGTGAAGTGAAGCGCGGCGGGGCCGTCCCAGGGCTCCATGAGGCCCGAGTGGTACTCGTAGAACGCGCGCCGGGCCGGGTCCATGGCCGCGTTGTTCTGCCAGGCCTCCGGGATCATCATGAGGAGCGCGTGGTGGATGGGGCGGCCGCCGAGGTGGAGCAGCTCCAGCACCTCGTCGAACGATGCGGTGTCGGAGGCGCTCGGCGTGCACACCGGCATGAGCGGCGCCATGTCGCCGAGCAGCTCGGAGCGGAGCATGCCCTCGCGCGCGGCCATCCAGTTGCGGTTGCCGCGCACGGTGTTGATCTCGCCGTTGTGGGCGATGCCGCGCAGCGGCTGCGCGAGCGGCCACGACGGGAACGTGTTGGTGGAGAAGCGCGAGTGCACGAGCGCGAGCTCGGACGCGAACAGCGGGTGCGTGACGTCCGGGAAGACCTGCTCGAGCTGGTACGTCGTGAGCATGCCCTTGTAGGTGAGCGTGCGCGAGGACAGCGACGCGAAGAACGGGCCGCCGTCGTTCTCGGCGCGCTTGCGCACGCGGTACGCCTTGCGGTCGAGCTCGATGCCGGACAGGCCCTCGTACGCGAGGAACACCTGGCGGAAGGTGGGCATGGCACCGCGCGCGCTCGGGCCGAGCGGCTCCGGGTTCACCGGCACGTCGCGCCAGCCCAGGACGGCGGCGCCCTCCTCGGCGGCCGCGCGCTCGAAGGCGGCGACCTCGGCGTCCTCCGAGCCCGGGGTGAGGAACGCGATGCCGACCGCGTACTCGCCCGCGGCGGGCAGGTGGACGCCGGCGACCTCGCGCAGGAACGCGTCCGGCACCTGGGTGAGGATGCCCGCGCCGTCGCCGGTCTCCGTCTCGGCACCCACCGCACCGCGGTGCTCGAGGTTCTTCAGGGCTGTCAGGCCCGCATCGACGATGTCCCTGCCTGCCGTGCCACGGAGGGTCGCGACGAAGGCGACGCCGCATGCGTCGTGCTCGTACGCGGGGTCGTAGAGACCCGCCGCGGGCTGGGGAGCGCCAAGATGCGCGACCATCACACCGTCCTTAAGCGTCCCCGGGAGTACGGGGACATTCGTAGATTTCGGGGCGCCGTCGACCCGGTGTTGACACGGGCGTTCAGCCTACCGCGAACGGCGGCGGGCACGGAATCCCGTTCTCAGGCCCCGGCGGGGCCGTCGCCGTGGGTGTCGGCGACGTCGGGCGAGTCCTTCCCGCCCTGCACGGCCGTGTCCTCGGGGTGGGAGGCACGAGCCGCGAGTCGCGACCGATCCGGTCGCTCGGCAGCCTTGCGCTGCCTCCATCCTAGGGCCGCGAACGCCGCGATCGATCCGGCCAGCACGATGATCGACACCCACTCGTTGATGCGCAGGCCCAGGATGTGCACCGCATCGTCGATGCGGACGTGCTCGATCCACAGGCGGCCCGACACGTAGACCATGACGTACAGCCAGAACACCCGGCCGCCGTAGAGCTTGAGGCGACGGTCCAGGTAGATGATGAGCGCGGCGCCCGCGAGGTTCCACAGGAGCTCGTACAGGAACGTCGGGTGGAACGTGGCGAACTGCTCGTAGCCGTCCGGGCGGAAGGCCGGATCGATCTCGAGCGCCCACGGCAGGTCCGTGGGGCGGCCGAACAGCTCCTGGTTGAAGTAGTTGCCCATGCGGCCGATCGCCTGCGCGATGAGCACGGCGGGGGCCGCGGAGTCGGCGAAGGCGGTGAAGCTCACGCCCGCGCGGCGTGCGCCGATCCATGCTCCGAGCGCGCCGAGCGCGACCGCGCCCCAGATGCCCAGGCCGCCGTTCCAGATCTTGAGGGCGTCCCACGGGTTGCCGTCGGGCCCCCAGTACGGGGCCGGCGTGGTGATGACGTGGTAGATGCGCCCGCCGATGATGCCGAACGGGATCGCCCAGAAGGCGATGTCGCCGACCACCTCCGCGTCGCCGCCGCGCTCGACCCAGCGCCGCGTGGTGAGCCACAGGGCCACGAAGATCCCGAGCAGGATCCACAGCGCGTAGGCGTGGATGGTGAGCGGGCCGATCGAGAACGAGCTCCACTCGATCGGAGGGCTGGGGATCGACGTGGTCATCGCGCGCTCCTCACGCCCTCGGCGAGCTCCGCCACCTTCGCACGCAGGCGCTCGAGGTCGCCCTCGTCGCCGAGCGCGCGGACGAAGGCCGTGCCGACGATGACGCCGTCGGCGAAGCCCGCGATCTCGGCGGCCTGCTCGCCGGTGGACACGCCCACGCCGATGCAGACACGCTCGGCGCCCGCGTCGCGCGCCTCGGACACCACCCGCTGCGCGGCGTCGCCGAGCGAGGCGCGCTCGCCGGTGACGCCCATGAGAGGGGTCGCGTAGACGAAGCCGCGGCTCGCGTCGCACGTGAGCTTCATGCGCTCACGGGTGGTCGACGGGGCGACGAGGAAGATGGTGTCGACGTCCTCGGCGCGCGCGGACTCGACCCACTCGGGGGCGGCGTCGGGCGTGAGGTCCGGCGTGATGACGCCCGCTCCCCCGGCGGCGACGAGGTCCTTCGCGAAGCGCGACCAGCCGCGCTGCAGCATGACGTTCGCGTAGCTCATCACCACCGGCACCGCGCCCGCCTCGGCGACCGTGCGGACCGCGGTGAACGCATCGTCCACCTTCACCCCGCCCTCGAGCGCCTTGGCGGCGGCGTGCTGGATCATCGGGCCGTCGAGCACGGGGTCCGAGTAGGGCGGGCCGACCTCGACGACGTCGCACCCGGCCTCGACGAGCACGCGCATCGCGGCGAGCGACGTCTCGACGTCGGGGTAGCCGACGGGCAGGTAGCCGACGAGCGCCGCGCGACCCTCGGCCCGGCAGGCGTCGAGCCGTTCGGTCAGTGCGCTCACGCGTCTCCCTCCGGAAGCATGTCGAACCAGCGGGCGGCCTGCTCGACGTCCTTGTCGCCGCGGCCCGAGAGCGTCACGAGCAGCGTGGCGTCCGGGCCGAGCTCCCGTCCCAGCCGCAGCGCGCCCGCGAGGGCGTGCGCGGACTCGATCGCGGGCAGGATGCCCTCGGTGCGGGTGAGCAGGCGGAAGGCGTCCATCGCCTCGCTGTCGGTGACGGGCCAGTACTCCGCGCGGCCGATGGTCGACAGCCACGTGTGCTGGGGGCCCACGCCCGGGTAGTCGAGGCCCGCGGAGATCGAGTGCGAGGGCTGCGTCTGGCCGTCCTCGTCCTGGAGGATGTACGACATCGAGCCGTGCAGGATGCCCGGGCGGCCGCCGGTGAGCGTCGCCGCGTGGCGGCCGGTCTCGACGCCGTCGCCCGCCGCCTCGCAGCCGATGAGCCGCACGTCCTCGTCGTCGAGGAACGCGTCGAACGAGCCGATCGCGTTGGAGCCGCCGCCGACGCACGCGAGCACCGCGTCGGGGAGCCCGCCGAGGGCGAGCATCTGCTCGCGCGCCTCGACCGAGATGACGCGCTGGAAGTCGCGGACCATGGCCGGGAACGGATGGGGCCCCGCCGCGGTGCCGAAGACGTAGTTGGTGGTCTCGACGTTGGTGACCCAGTCGCGGAACGCCTCGTTGATCGCGTCGCGCAGGGTGCGGGTGCCGGTGGCCACCGGGATGACCTCGGCGCCGAGGAGCCGCATGCGGGCGACGTTGAGCGCCTGACGCTCGGTGTCCTCCTCGCCCATGTAGATGACGCAGTCGAGGTCCATGAGCGCCGCGGCGGTCGCGGTGGCGACGCCGTGCTGACCGGCGCCCGTCTCGGCGATCACGCGCGTCTTGCCGAGGCGCTTCGTGAGCAGCGCCTGGCCGAGCACGTTGTTGATCTTGTGCGAGCCGGTGTGGTTGAGGTCCTCGCGCTTGAGGAAGATGCGCGCGCCGCCCGCGTGGGCGGCGAACCTCGGCACCTCCGTGACGATCGAGGGACGCCCGGTGTAGTCGCGGGCGAGACGGTCGAGCTCGCGGGTGAACTCGGGGTCGATGCGGGCCTTGTCATACGCGTCCGTGAGCTCGTCGAGCGCCGCCATGAGCGCCTCGGGGACGAAGCGGCCGCCGAACGCGCCGAAGTACGGCCCGGGGGCCGACTGGAGGGATTCGGTCACGGGCGCACCGACCGCAGCGCGGGGTGGGCGCCGGCGGCGACCATCTGGGCGACGGTCGCGCGGGGGTCGCGGTCCTTGACGAGCGCCTCGCCGACGAGCACCGCGTCCGCGCCGAGGCGGGCGTACTCGACCACGTCGTGGCTGTCCCGGATGCCCGACTCGGCGATCTTGAGGATGCCGTCCGGGATGGTGGGCGCGAGCTTGGCGAAGGTGGTGCGGTCCACCTCGAGCGTGCGCAGGTTGCGGGCATTGACGCCGATCACGGTCGCGCCGGCGTCCGCCGCGCGCTGCACCTCCTCGGCGTCGTGCACCTCGACGAGCGCCGTCATGCCGAGCGAGTGGACCCGCTCGATGAGGCTCTCGAGCGCGAGCTGCTCGAGCGCCGCGACGATGAGCAGCACCACGTCGGCGCCGTGCGCGCGGGCCTCCCACACCTGGTAGGGCGTGACGATGAAGTCCTTGCGCAGGATCGGGACGTCGACCTTCGAGCGCACCGCGTCGAGGTCCGAGAGCGAGCCGTTGAAGCGGCGCTGCTCCGTGAGGACCGAGATCACCGAGGCGCCGCCGGCCGCGTACTCCGACGCGAGCAGCGCGGGGTCGGTGATGTCGGCGAGCGCGCCCTTCGACGGGCTCGAGCGCTTCACCTCCGCGATGATGCCGACCTCGTCGCGCGCAAGGATCGCGCGGGCGTCGAGCGCCTCGGGAAGCCGTGCGGCGCGCTCCTTGAGCGCGTCCATCGTGGTGAGCTCCTGGCGGACCGCGAGGTCCTCCAGCACACCTGCCACGATGCTGTCCAGAACGCTTGTGCTGCTCCCACCCATGACGCCCACTCTACCGCCGCAAAGATCGGCTCAAGGACGCCCCAAATTGCGGCACAGAGTGCCTACGAGAGCGGCTGGCCGTGGCCGAGCGCGCGCAGCGCGGCACCCGCCGCGAGCGCCACGACGGCGACGCCGATGCCCGTGAACGTGACGGCGTGGACCGGGATCGCGATGCCGACGGAGACCAGGATCGCGGCGAGCACGAGGCCCACGTTGGTCACCCAGCCGGCGGTGGTCCGGCCGTGGTTGTGCGGGGCGACGTCGGGAAGGTCCTGCGGCTCCAGGTGCACGCTCGACATGGTTACTCCTCGGGGACTCGTGGAATTCGGCGTCAGTCTAGCGAAGCCGCGGGCTCCGCCAGGCGCGACGCCGTGCTGATAGCGCGGATGAGCGCGGCGGCCTTGTGCTTTGTCTCCGCGTCCTCGGTGGCGGGCACCGAGTCCGCGACGATGCCGGCGCCGGCCTGCACGTGCGCGGTGCCGTCCTCGATGAGCGCGGTGCGGATGGCGATGGCCATGTCCATGTTGCCCGCGAAGTCGAAGTACCCGACCGCGCCGCCGTAGAACGCGCGGCGGGTGGGCTCGATCTCGTCGATGAGGGCGATGGCGCGAGGCTTGGGTGCTCCCGAGAGGGTTCCGGCCGGGAACACCGCCGTGAAGGCGTCGAGCGCGCCGTGCGGGGCCTCGAGCGTGCCCACCACCGTCGAGCAGATGTGCATGATGTGCGAGTACCGGTTGACGGTCATGAACTCGACCACCTCGACCGACGTGGGCTCGCACACCTTGACCAGGTCGTTGCGCGCGAGGTCGACGAGCATGACGTGCTCCGCGACCTCCTTGGGGTCCGCGAGCAGCTCCTCCTGCAACGCCTTGTCCTCCCCCGGCGTCGCGCCGCGCGGGCGCGAGCCCGCGATGGGGAAGGTCGACACGCGGCCGTCCTTGACGGTGCACAGCGACTCGGGGCTCGCGCCGACCACGGCGAACTCGCGCCCGCGGTCGTCCTCGAGCTGGAAGTAGTACATGTACGGGCTCGGGTTGAGGGTGCGGAGCACGCGGTAGACCTCGAGCGGAGTCGCCTCGCAGGGCACGTCGAAGCGCTGCGAGGGCACCATCTGGAAGACCTCGCCGTCGCGGATCGCCTCCTTGGCGAACGCGACCGCCTTCTCGTACTCCCCCGGCGCGCTGCGCTGCACGATCTCCGGGTCGGGCCCGTCGGCGAGCACGGACACGGGGCCCGGCGTCGCGGCCGCGAGCTCCTCCTGCATGCGGTCGAGGCGCGCCACGGCGTCCGTGTAGGCGCGGTCCATGCCGGTCTCCTGCGCGTCCGCGTTGACGGCGTTCGCGATGAGCCACACCGAGCCGTCGCGGTGGTCGATCGCGGCGATGTCGGTGGCGAGGAGGAGCAGCACGTCGGGCACGTCGAGCTCACGCGGCGCCTTCATGGGCAGCGTGGGCTCCCACTGGCGGATGATGTCCCACCCGAGCACGCCCACCATGCCGCCCGTGAGCGGCGGCAGGCCCTCGATGGCCTCGGAGCGCATCTCCTCGAGCACGTGCGCGATCGCCTCGAGCGGCGCACCGTCGGCGAGGCCCACGGGCACGTCGCCCGACCACCGCGCATCGTCCCCGTCCACGGTGAGCATCGCGCGGCTGCGCACGCCCACGAACGAGAAGCGGGCCCGCGAGCCGTCCGGCTCGGCGGACTCGAGGATGAAGGTGCCGGGGCGCTCCTGCGCGAGCGCGCGGTAGACCGCGACCGGGGTGAGCGAGTCGGCGAGCAGCCGGCGCACGACGGGCACGACGCGGTGCGAGGCGCCCAGCTCGACGAACCCCTCGAACGTGGGCCAGGTCTGACCCCACTCGACCGTGGCCGCGGTCATGCGGTCTCCCCCGCGAGCCCGTTCACGGCGCCGAGGTCGCCGCCGGTGATGAAGCACGTGCGCTCGCCCGTGTGGCAGGCGGCGCCCACCTGGTCCACCTCGACCAGCAGCGCGTCGCCGTCGCAGTCGAGGCTGACGCGGACCACGCGCTGGGCGTGGCCGGACGTGTCGCCCTTGCGCCACAGCTCCTGCCGCGAGCGGCTCCAGTACACGGCGCGGCCCGTGGTGAGGGTCTCGTGCAGGGCGTCGTCGTTCATCCACGCCACCATGAGCACCTCGCGGGTGTCGTGCTGCTGCACCACGGCGCAGACGAGTCCGGCGGGATCGCGCTTGAGGCGCGCGGCGATGTCAGCGGCGAGCGGCATGCGGCCCATCCTTCCACGGTTGCCGGCCTGCGCCGGTGCGCCTTGTCCGTCCGGGTTGGTACCAATCGGTACGTTCGGGCCCGAGATCGTCCCCGTTGGTACCAATCGGTACGTTCGGCGACGCCGGGAGCCTCAGAGGCGGGCGCCGCGCTCCATGACGAAGCGCCACGGCTCCGACAGCCGCACGTGGATGTCGATGCCCACATCCGAGCCGAAGAGTCGCGCGAGGCCCTGGCACGCGGCGGCGTCGGCGGCCGCGGCGCACAGGATCGGCAGGCCGTCGAGGCCGCGCTCGGCACACACGCGCCGGACGGTGTCGTAGGCCTCGCGCCACGCGGGGTGCCAGTCGCCGACGAGGAAGTCGGTGTCGGCGAGGATGTCGAACACCTCGGTCAGCCCGATGCGGCGCGCCTTCGACAGCTCCACGAGCTCGCGCACGGTGAGCGTCTCGAGCCGCGCCAGGTGAGACGCGTACGCCTCGTGGCGCAGGCCGCGCACGCTCGCCGCCAAGGACTCCGTCACCGCTGCTCCCTTCGTGGGCGGCCGCACGTCGGGCCGCCTCCGCGCCTATGTAACCACCGCCCGCCCCGCGCGCCCAGCGACACGAGGCGTGAGCATCCGCACACGCCGACGCAGACCGGGCAAGCCTGACGATTCGCCCGCCCGCGAAGGCCCATCGCGCCGGCGGCGGGGACGATGCGCGGGCTCAGTCGCGCGTCTGCGCCACCCAGGCGGCGTGGAGGCCCGCGTAGATGCCGCCGGCCTCGACCAGCTCGTCGTGGTGGCCCAGCTCGACCAGCTCGCCCTGCTCCATCACGCCCACGATGTCGGCGCGCTCGGCGGTCGACAGGCGGTGGGCGATGACGACGGCGGTGCGGCCCTGCATGAGCGACTCGAGCGCCCGCGAGATGCGCACCTCGGTCGCGGGGTCGACCGCGGACGTCGCCTCGTCGAGGATGAGCAGGTCGGGGTCGCGCAGGTAGGCCCGCGCGATCGACACGAGCTGACGCTCGCCCGCGGACAGCAGCTCGCCGCGCGGCCCCACGTGGGTGTCGAGCCCGTGGGGCAGCGTCTTGACCCAGCCCTCCAGGCCCAGCGACTCGAACGCGGCGTGCGCACGGCTCGAGAGCTCGTCGCCCGAGACCGACGGCAGCGCGTACGCGAGGTTGGTGAGCACCGAGCCGTCGAACAGGAAGCCTTCCTGCGGGACGACGGCCACCGAGCGGCGCAGCGAGGTCATCGGCACGTCGCGCACGTCGACGCCGCCCACGCTCACGGTGCCCTCGGTCGGGTCGAAGAAGCGCGACATGAGGCGCGCGAGCGACGTCTTGCCCGAGCCGGTGGTGCCGACGAGCGCGAGACGCTTGCCGGCGGGCAGGTGCAGGTCGACGCCCTTGAGCACCTCGGGGCCGCCCGGGTAGGTGAGGCGGATGCCCTCCATCGCGAGGTCGCCGCGGCCGTGCGGGATGGCGGTGCCGTCCTCGCCCGGGTCCGCGATGGTGACCTCCTCGTCCACGAGCTCCACCACGCGGCGCCACCCCACGAGCGCGCGCTGCATCTCCGCGAGCATCTCGATGATCCACATGAGCGGGCCCGAGAACATGTACACGAGGAACGCGAACGCGACCACGGTGCCCACCGTGATGTCGCCGCGCAGCGCGAGGTGGGTGCCTCCGATGAGCGCGATGCCGGTGGCGAGCGACTGGCCGAGCACGGTCGACGAGAAGTTGAGCGAGGCGAGCGCGGAGGCGCGCTTCTCGGCCTTGAGGATGTCGTCGATCTCGTCGCCCAGCTGGTCGCGCATGCGCTGCTGGACCCCGTACGCACGGATGGTGGAGATGCCCACCAGCTGCTCGGACGTCTTGCCGAGGAGGTCCGCCATGCGGGCGCGCACGGTGGTGAACGCGGCCCTCACGCGCGGCTGGATCCACAGCAGCGACATCACCATCGGGATGAAGGCGAGCAGCACCAGCAGGGACAGCTGCCACGAGTACGCGAGCATCACGAGGAACACGACCGCGGACTCCATCGCGGCGATCACCATCGCGGCGCCGGTCCACTGCATGAGGTCGCGGATCGTCTCGACGTCGCCGGTCACGCGCGACACGTAGCGGCCGCGCTGCTCCTCGTTCTGCGTGAGCACGGACAGCTCGTGGACCTTGCCGAAGGCGCGGATGCGCAGCGTCGCGAGCCCCGCCTCGGCGGCGGTCACCATGCGCACGCGCACGCGCCACGCGAGGACGGCGGAGATCGCGAGGATCACGGCGCCGCCCGCGGCGTAGCGGACCACCACGCCCGTGTCGACCCCGCCGGGCGCGAGCAGGCCCAGGTCGGTGACGCGCTGCGTGAGGAACGGCGACACCGCCCGGCCGGTCGCCGCGAGGGCCGCGAGGGTCAGCGTCACCCCCAGGCCCTTGCGGAACTCGGGGCTCAGCTGGAGCCCGCGCCGGAACAGCCGGCGCATCGTCATCTCGTCGGTCATCCCACGTACCCCGCCTGCTCCTCGGCCTGACGCCGGGAGTCCTCCTCGTATGCGAGCACCAGCTCGCGGTAGCCCGCGTCGCGCGCGATGAGCTCGGCGTGCGTGCCCGCGTCCACCACCGCACCGCGCTCCACGTGGACGATGTGGTCGGCCAGCATGATCGACGCGAGCCGGTAGGCGATCACCAGGACGGTCGGGCCGTCGTCGCCCGCGAGGCCCGTGAGGATCTCGCGCTCGACGCGCGGGTCGACGGCGCTGGTCGCGTCGTCGAGCACCAGGACGCGCGGGTCGCGCACCAGCGCGCGGGCGAGCGCCAGCCGCTGGCGCTGTCCGCCGGAGAGGTTCATGCCGCGCTCCGCGAGCACGGCGTCGAGGCCGTCCCGGCCGTCGCGCGCGAGCTTCTCGACGACGTCGACCACGTTCGCGCGGCGCAGCGCCTCCCAGACCTTGTCATCCGAGTGGTCCTCGCCGAGCGTGACGTTGTCGCGGACGGTGCCCGCGAACACGAACGCGGTCTGCGGGACCAGCGCGACGTGCGAGCCGAGCCGTGCGATCGACTCCAGGTCCGCGCCGTCGAGCGTGACGGCGCCCTCGGACGGGCGGGCGAGGCGCGCGGCGGCCAGCGCGACGGTCGACTTGCCGGCACCCGTGGAGCCCACGAGCGCGGTGACCGTGCCGGGCCGCAGCTCGAGCGACACGTCGCGCAGGATGATCGCGAGGTCGCCGTCGCCGTCGTCGGCGCCGATGGACGCCTTGTCGAAGCGCACCGCGCCTGCGCCGTCCCGGGGGATCTCGAGGTGGCCGGGCTCGTCGACCTCGGTGGCGGCCTTGGCGATGGCGCCGATGCGGCCGAACGCGACGAGCGCCTGCGGCATCTGGCCGAGCACCCAGCCCAGCCCGCGGATGGGCACCGCCATGAGCGTGACGAGGTAGATCGAGGAGACGACGTCGCCGACGGAGACCGCGCCCGCGGCCGCGCGGAACGACCCGACGACCATCAGCGACACCGCGCCGAGCGGCACGATCACGTCCATCATCGGCTCGAACCATGCGGAGGTGTGGCCCACGCGGGTGTCCGCGTCGCGCAGGTCGTTCGCGGACCTCGCGAAGCGCCGCGTCTCGCGGTCCTCGGCGCCGAGCGCCTTCACGACGGTGCCGCCCTCGAAGCTCTCGTGGGCGATGGTGGACACGTCGGCGCGCAGGCTCTGGCCCAGGTCCCAGCGCGGCGTGATGACCTTCTCGTAGACCACGTTGATCGCGAAGATGACCGGCACCACGGCCAGGCCCGTGACCGCGAGCCACGGGTCCATGCGCCACATGCTGATGCCGGCGGCGATCATCATCACGAACGAGCCGACGGTGAACGCGAAGGGGTGCAGCGGCGACGTCGCGGTCTCCGAGTCCGAGGACATCGCGGACAGCATCCGGCCGGACGGGTTCGCGCGGTGCCAGCCGAGCGGCAGCGACGCCAGCGCATCGGCCACCACGCGGCGGTGCTTCGCGCCCACGCCCGCGACGCCGAAGCCCTGCACCATGCGGCGCAGGCCCACGAGGATCGCGTTCGCGATGCCGATGAGGAGGAAGGCGGCGCCCGCGATCCAGATCGCGGTGGTCGGGTCCTGCGTGCGTTCGCCCCAGAAGCCCTGGATCGGCTCGCCCGCGACGCCGGGGATCACCACCTCGTCGGTGATGTCGCCCAGCAGGGTGCCGAAGGTGACGGTGAGCAGGCTGAAGGCGGCCGCCGCGGCCACGGCGATGGCGAACTGCCACGGCTGCTCGCGAACGGCGTGCGCCAGCAGCTGGACGGCCTTCTTCGAGAAGCGGCCGGATACCTCGTACCGGCGCGCCTGGTCGCGCGACGTCATCGGACCTCGATCCCTGCCTCTCGCATCGCGTCCTTGACCTGCTGGATCGACAGCGCGCCGAAGTGGAAGACCGAGGCGGCGAGCACCGCATCGGCCCCGGCCCTGGCCGCCTCGACGAAGTGCTCGACGGTGCCCGCGCCGCCCGAGGCGATGAGGGGCACGTCGACGACGGCGCGCACGGCGGCGAGCATCTCGAGGTCGAAGCCGTCGGTGGTGCCGTCGGCGTCCATGGAGTTGAGGAGGATCTCGCCGGCGCCCAGCTCCGCGCCGCGGCGGGCCCATTCGACCGCGTCGATACCGGTGCCCTTCCGGCCGCCGTGGGTGGTCACCTCGAAGCCCGAGGGGGTCTCGACCCCGTCACGCACGCGGCGCGCGTCGACGGACAGCACGAGCACCTGGTTGCCGAAGCGCTGGGCGATCTCGGAGATGAGCTCGGGACGCGCGATCGCGGCGGTGTTGACGCCCACCTTGTCTGCACCGGCGCGCAGCAGGCGGTCGACGTCCTCGGGCGAGCGCACGCCGCCGCCGACCGTCAGCGGCACGAAGACCTGGTCGGCGGTGCGACGCACCACGTCGTACGTGGTCTCGCGGTCGCCGGAGGAGGCGGTGACGTCGAGGAACGTCACCTCGTCGGCGCCCGCGGCGCCGTAGGCCGACGCGAGCTCGACGGGGTCGCCCGCGTCGCGCAGGTTCTCGAAGTTCACGCCCTTGACGACGCGCCCGGCGTCGACGTCGAGGCACGGGATGAGACGAACGGCGACACCCATCAGGCGCTTCCCTCCGGATTCCAGACGTCGAGGATGTCCACGACGAAGACGAGCGTGCCCTTGGAGGCGTAGCCGTAGCTCGCGGGCACCACGAGCAGGACCTGGGAGCCGGCGGTCTGGTCGAGCAGGCCCTCGTCGAGCCCGCGGACCACCTGGCCCGAGCCGATCTGGAGCTCGAACGGCGCGGTCTCGACGGGCCACGACGAGTCGAGCACGTCGCCCTTCCTCCACTTGCCGTCCTCGTCCTTGCCGGCGGTCCAGTACCAGGCCGTGTAGTTGACCGTGAGGTACGAGCCGTCGGTCACCTGCGGGCCCGAGCCCTGCACGAGGGTCGCGATCTGCAGGTCGGACGGGCCCGCGCCCTTGGGGATCGTCACGGAGGGCTCGCCCGTGGCCGACCGCGTCACCTGCGGCAGCGCCGGGTCCGCGGGCACCTCGGTGCCGACTGCGTGGTCGGGCAGCACGTCGACGACCATGGCGATCGGCGACTCCGTGTCGGCGTCGAGGCCCGGCGGCGCGACGACGAGCAGGCGCGCGCCCACCCGGACGTCCAGCAGCCGCTCGTAGAGCTCCTCGCCCACCACCTCGGGGGCGAGCAGGAACGAGCGCGGCAGGCCGTCGTAGGTGTTGATGAGCGTGGTGCCGTCGTCGAGGGAGGCACCGTAGATGTCGAGCAGCAGCGGCTGCCCGTCGGACAGGTACTCGCCGTCGCCGTCCCACACCACCCGCGACTGCTCCTCGGCGTAGTCGAGGCCCGGGGTGAACTCGAGCGAGGGCGCGAGCGTGTCCGAGCCGCCGATGACGATGTCGGAGATGTCGCCCGACGGCGACGCGCTCGGGTCGACGTCCGACGGCGCGGCGCTGCACGCCCCGAGCACCAGGGGCACGAGGGCGAGCGCGAGCACGGCGAGACGACGCATAGGGGTGGCTTCCTTTCGGGACCGTAAGAGTCTACGGCCGGTCAGGCGGGGTACAAGGCGTCGAGGAGCGCGTCGACGCGCGCGTCCTCGGTGCGGAACGGGTCCTTGAGCAGCACCGTCGTGCCCGACGATCCGGCGATCTTGAGATGGACCCAGTCGACGGTGAAGTCGCGGCCGGACTCCAGCGCGCGGGTGACGAACTCGCCGCGCAGCCGCGCGCGCGTGGTCTGCGGCGCGACGGTCATGGCGCGCTCGATGTCGGCCTCGGAGACGATGCGCCGGGCCAGCCCCTGGTCCTGGAGCCGGTTGAAGAGGCCTCGCTCGGGCGACACGTCGTGGAACGCGAGCTCGAGGCGCGCGAGACGCGCGTCATGGAGGTCGCAGCCCAGCCTGTCCCGGTAGCGCATCACCAGGCGGTGCTTGATGGCCCAGTCGAGCTCGGTCTCGACGCCGGAGAAGTCCTGCGACCGCACCGCGTCGACGCCGCGCTGCCACAGGTCGAGGATGCGGTCCACCTCCTCGGTGGGCGCGATGACCCCGCCGAGGTGCGAGCGGACCAGGTCGATGTACTGCTGCTGCACCTCGACCGCGGTGAGGCGGCGCCCGTCGGCGAGCTCGACCGTGGCCGCGCCGGTGAGGTCGTGCGCGACGTCACGGATCGCCTGCATCTCGCGCGCGAGCGTGAGCTCGGGCAGCACCACCCGCGCCTCCATGAGACGGAGGATGAGGTCGGTGGCGCCCACCTTGAGCAGGGTCGTCGGCTCGGCCATGGTCGAGTCGCCGACGATGACGTGCATGCGGCGGTACAGCTCGGCGTTCGCGTGGGGCTCGTCGCGCGTGTTGATCATCGGACGCGAGCGCGTGGTGGCGGAGCTGAGGCCCTCCCACATGTGGTCGGCGCGCGGCGAGAAACTGAAGTGCGCACCCGACGGCGTCCGGGTGATGGTGCCCGCGCCGGTGACGATCTGCCGGGTCACCAGGAAGGGCAGCAGCGCCGACGCGAAGGCCTTGAAGTCGGCGCGGCGGCGCACGAGGTAGTTCTCGTGGCAGCCGTAGCTGTTGCCCGCCGAGTCGGTGTTGTTCTTGTAGAGGTGGATGGTGCCCTCGACGCCCGCGGCGCGCAGGCGCTCCTCTCCCCCGGCGACGAGGCCGTGGACGATGCGCTCGCCCGCCTTGTCGTACGCGATGAGGTCCGTGAGGGTGTCGCACTCGGCGGTCGCGTACTCGGGGTGCGCGCCGACGTCGATGTAGAGGCGCGACGCGTTGGGCAGGAACACGTTGGACGAGCGTCCCCACTGCACGACCGAGTGGAAGAGGTGGCCGGCGACCTCCTCGGGCGTGACGGGGCGCGCGGCGCCGGTGTCGAGGTGGAGGCCGAACTCGGTCTCGAGCCCGAAGATGCGGCGGGCGGGGTCGACGTCGAGCGGCGGCGGGATGTCGGTGGAGAGCATGGTGCGTCGCCCGCGGGAGGCTACTGGCCGCCCTTCTGCACGAACGACCGGACGAACTGCTCCGCGTTGACCTGCAGCGAGCCGTCGATCTCCGCGAGGAGGTCGTCGAGCGCGTCCGTCGAGGCCGCCGCGGCGGCCGGCGCGGGCGCCTCCGGCTCGGGGGCGTCGTCCTCGTAGGGCTGTCCTTGCGCGTTGAGCTGGGCCATGCCGCGAGTCTATCCGCCGATGAGCGCGTCGAGGAGGGGGTGGCGCGCCGCGCCGGGCTCGTCGAGGTGCACCACCTCCAGGTGCCCGTGGTCGGTCTCGCGGTCGAGCACCACGGTGGACCAGCCGGCCGCGTCGACGAGGTCGGGTCGGGCCGCGACGATGCCGCCGCGCAGCCGGGCGCGGGTGTCCTGCGGCGCGCGCGTGGCCGCGCCCGCGACCTCCTCGTCGGTGGCGAGCCGCTCGACCTGGCCGGCGTCCGCGAGGCGCGTCGCCCAGCCGTCGCCGAGGCGGCTCCACTGGAGGTCCATGGCGGCGAGCCGCGCATCGTCCCACGGCAGCCCGTCGGGGTGGGTCCCGGTCGCGTGGCGCGCCCGCAGCCTGCCGAGGAGCTGGAGCTTGGCGACCCACTCGACCTCGCGGGCCGCGGAGAAGAGGTCGCCGCCGAGGCGCTCGAGCACGCCCTCCCAGCGGGCGACGACGGCGGCGTCGCCGGCGTCGGTCGCGTACGTGCGGCAGATCTCGAGCAGCGCGCGCTGGATCTCGAGCGCGGTCGCGGTCTCGCCGCTCGCCAGCTCGAGGCGCGCGCGCAGCTGGAGGTCGCGCGACACGGCCTGCACGTCCTCGACCGGCGTGGCGAGCTCGAGCGCGTCGAGGCGCTCGTCGTCGGCCTCGATCGCGGACAGCACGAGCGACGTGGTGCCGATCTTGAGGAAGGTGGCGACGTCGAAGAGGTTGGCGTCGCCGATGATGACGTGGAGGCGGCGGTAGCGGTCACGCGCGGCGTGCGGCTCGTCGCGGGTGTTGACGATGGGTCGGCGCAGCGTGGTCTCGAGGCCGATCTCGGCCTCCATGTAGTCGGCGCGCTGCGACATCTGGAAGCCGGGCGCCTCGCCGAACTGGCCGAGGCCGACGCGCCCGGCGCCCGTGAAGATCTGGCGCGTGACGAGGTGCGGGGTGAGACGGCGCGCGAGATCGTCGAACGGCACCGCGCGGTCGACGAGGAGGTTCTCGTGCGTGCCGTAGCTCGCGCCCTTGCCGTCGACGTTGTTCTTGTACAGCTCGACGCGCGAGCCCTCGTCCTCCGCGTAGCGCGCCGCGGCGGCCAGCGCGATCGCGTCGCCGGCGCGGTCCCAGACCACGGCGTCGCGCGCGTTGGTGACCTCGGGACCCGAGTACTCGGGGTGCGCGTGGTCGACGTAGAAGCGCGCGCCGTTGGCGAGGACGGCGTTGAGGTGGGCGGGATCCTCCCACGACCCCCGGCGGCGGCGCAGCGTGACCCGGCCCTCGGCCGCGTCGAACTCGGCCGCGTCGGTGAGCAGGTCCTCGGAGGCGCCCAGGCGGGACCGGCGGAAGCCGCGCTGGTCCTGCAGCGGGTCCTCGCCGCCGTAGTCCCAGCGGCTGGTCGCCTCGCCCGCCCACGCCCGGCACGCCGTCACGAGGCGCGACGACATGAGGATGGGGTTGGCGCGCGGCTCGTCCGGGTCGACGATCCCGTACTCGGTCTCGATCCCGACGACCCTCACGTCACTCCCCCGCGAGGGTGCCGGCGGCCACGGCCCGCGCCTCGGCGAGCTCCTGGTCCGCCGCGACCTCGAGGTGGGCGCGTGTGAGGCCCTTGGCGTGACCCGCGACGACGCCCTTGATCGCGGCCGTCTTGGCGCGGTCGACGACGTTGCGCACCACGGCGCCGGACACGTGCCGCGACGCGTCGCCGTGGGCGAAGATGCGCGACACGCCCGCGTCGATGAGGCCGCGCGCGGTCGCGTCGCGGTCGCCGCCGTAGGCGTCGAGCTCCGCCTGGGCGAGCGGCAGGGCCGACGTGAGGTACTTGCCGAAGATGTCCGCCGTGGCCTCGGGGCTGGGACGCGAGATCTCGATCTTCACGTCGAGGCGGCCGGGGCGCAGGATGGCGGGGTCGATCATGTCCTCGCGGTTCGAGGCGCCGATGACGATGACGTTGCCCAGCGCCTCGACGCCGTCGAGCTCGGTGAGGAGCTGCGGGACGATCGTGGTCTCCATGTCGGAGCTCACGCCGGAGCCGCGGGCGCGGAAGAGCGCGTCCATCTCGTCGAAGAACACCACGACCGGGGCGCCCGAGTGCGCCTTGGCGCGGGCCCGCTCGAAGATGGTGCGGATGTAGCGCTCGGTCTCGCCGACGTACTTGTTGAGCAGCTCGGGGCCCTTGACGCTGAGGAAGTACGAGCGGTCCGCGCCCACCGCCTCGGCGAGCGAGTGCGCGACGGCCTTCGCGATGAGCGTCTTGCCGCAGCCGGGAGGGCCGTAGAGCAGCAGCCCGCGCGGCGGGCGCAGGGCGTGCTCGCGGTAGAGCTCGGGGTGGACGAGCGGCAGCTCGATCGCGTCGCGGATGCGCTCGATCTGCGGGGTGAGGCCGCCGATCGACGAGTAGTCGATGTCCGGCACCTCCTCGAGCAGCAACGCCTCGACGCCGGTGCGCTCGACCTTCTCGGTCGCGAAGCCGGTCCGGGGGTCGATGATGACGGTGTCGCCCTCGTGCACGCGGCGCGGGGCGTCCCCGCCCACGAGCGTGACGACGCGCTCGTCCTCGCCGCGCGAGACCACGAGCAGGCGGTCCTCGTCGACGACCTCGCGCACGATGGCCGCCTGGCCGGTGCGGTCCGGCTTGGCGACGTCCACGACGACGCTCATGGCGTTGAGGAGCACCTCGTCTCCGGGGACCAGGTCCGCCTCGAGCGTGGGCAGCACGGCGACGCGCAGGCGGCGGCCGCTCGCGACCACGTCGGCGTTGCGGCCCGACCACTCCACGAAGGTCGCGAAGGTCTGCGGCGGCTGCGACGCCTCCGCCAACTTCTCGCGCATCTCGCCGATCTGGTCGCGGGCGAGCGTGAGCAGGCGCTGGAGCTCCGCGTTCTGACGCTCGAGACGCGCGATCACGTCCTGGGCCTCGGCCACCATCAGTCCTCCCCGGCGGCGGCGTCGCGCGCGCTCGTGGCGTCGCGGCGGACCTTGCGGATCTTCTTGTCGGACACGGCACGCTCGCCGAGGTCCTCGGGGGTCCACTGCTCCTCGTGGGGGTAGGAGCCCTTCGCGGGACGACGCGTGCGGCGCGGCGGCTCGACACCGGGCGCCATGCGGCGCGCGGTGAGGAGGAAGCCGGTGTGGCCGATCATGCGGTGGTCGGGACGCACCGCGAGGCCCTCGAGATGCCAGGTGCGCACCATCGACTCCCACGCGCGCGGCTCGGTGAAGCCGCCGTGCTCGCGCAGGTCCTCCGCGAGGCGGGACAGCTGCGTGGTGGTCGCGACGTAGGCGAGGAACACGCCGCCGGGGGCCAGCGCATCGGCCGCCGCCTCGAGGTTCTCCCACGGGGCGAGCATGTCGAGGATGATGCGGTCGACGGTGCCCGGCTCGAAGACGTCCGCGACCCGGTCGGCGAAGTCGCCGATCTCGAGGCGCCACGCGGGGTGCGGCCCCCCGAAGTGCGACTCGACGTTGGCGCGGGCGATGTCCGCGAAGTCCTCGCGGCGCTCGATGCTCACCAGCCGGCCGGCGTCGCCCACCGCACGCAGCAGCGACATGGTGAGGGCGCCGGAGCCGACGCCCGCCTCGACCACGCGCGCGCCCGGGTAGATGTCCGCCATCTGCACGATCTGGCCGGAGTCCTTGGGGTAGACGACCGCGGCGCCGCGCGGCATCGACAGCACGAAGTCGCTGAGCAGCGGGCGCAGCACGAGGTAGTCGAAGCCGGCGGTGTTGGTGACGACGGTGCCCTCGGGCCGGCCGATGACGTCGTCGTGGTGGAACATGCCGCGGTGCGTGTGGAACTGCTTGCCGGGCGTGAGGACGATGGTGTGGTGGCGGCCCTTGGCGTCGGTGAGCTGGACTCGGTCGCCGGCGCGGAGCGGGCCCCGGCGCTCGGACGCGCCGACGGGCTCGGAGGGTTGGGTCATGCGGCCAGTCTAGGGCGCGGGTCGGGGGCCGCCGACGGCCCGTCCGGACCCTTCGCGCCCGGTCCGCCGCACATCGTCCTCCTCAGCTGAGAGCCTCGCGGATCTCCTCCAGCTTCGCGACGCCGACGGGCAGGCCGTCGTCGTCGGTCACCACGAGGACGTCGGTGCGACCGAACCACGGCACCACGGCCTCGACCAGGCCCTCGCCCGTCGCGGAGGCGGGGATCGACGCGCCCCGCACCACCGGCATCGTCACCGACATGAGGGTGGTGGTCGCGCGCGCCTCCTCGGGCACCGCCTCGGTGAGCGCCACCGGGAAGTGGCCGGCGGCCTGACCGTCCGCGGTGAGCACGACGACCTCGCGCGCGCCGGACCGGGCGGCCACCTCGCGCGCCTGTGCGACGGTCGCGTCGAAGGGCACCCCGACCGCCGGGGCCGCGAGCGACAGCGCGGTGACCTTCTCGCGGCGGCCGAGCACCGTGGCGGCGCGCAGCTCGGCGGAGGCGGCGGGCCAGATGACGGAGAAGAGGAACATCGCCCAGATGGCCGCGACGATGTCGACGCCGCTGCCGGTGAGCAGAGGCACGCCCACCGCGAGCACGATCACGGCGACGGCGACGATGCGCCCGCCGTTGGCGGCCCAGCGGTGGCCCTTCCAGCGGTCGCCCGAGACGCCCCACACGATCGCGTTGACGACGCGGCCGCCGTCGAGCGGCGAGCCTGGCAGGGCGTTGAACGCCGCGAGGATGAGGTTGAGCAGGCCCGCGTAGGACATGATGCGGCCGGTCATGCCGTCGAAGGCGCCCGCGGCCGCCATCGCGCCGGCGCCGACGACAGCGTTGGTCACGGGGCCGGCCGCGGCGATGACGCCGATCTCGAGCGGGCGCGGATCCGAGCTGCGGAACTGCGTGTGACCGCCGAAGAAGGTGAGCACGATCTCCTGCACCTCGCGACCGAAGGCCCGCGCGGCCGCGGTGTGCGCGAGCTCGTGGAGGAAGACGGAGACGAACAGCAGGATCGCGACCGCGAGCCCGATCGAGAAGCCCTGGCGGCTGAAGCCGTCCTCTCCCGTGCCGTAGAACGCCGCGAGGATGAGCGCCATCACGATCGTCGACGGCATGAGGACGACGCGCGCGCCGAGCACGCGTCCGAGCGTGATGCCGCGGGGCTTGCGGGCGCGGGGCGGGGGCTGGCTCATGGGGACCACGGTAGTGGGCGGCGGGGACCGTCCCGGCGCGCGCGTGGCCGGCGTCGGCGTCGTCGGGTCCGTTGTCGGAGCGTGCCCCTAGGGTGGGTCGCATGGCTCGACCTCCCGCCCTCTCGCCGTCCCGCGCCGGGGACTTCCAGCAGTGCCCGCTGCTGTTCCGCTACCGGACCGTGGACCGGCTGCCGGAGCCGCCGTCGGCCGCCGCGACGCTCGGCACGCTCGTGCACGCGGTGCTGGAGAAGCTCTACGACCTGCCCGCACGCGAGCGCACGGTCGAGACGGCGCAGGCGCGGCTCGAGCCCCAGTGGCGGGCGATGCTCGCGAAGGACCCCGCGCTCGCGGAGCTGCACGCGGACGAGGCCTCCGAGTCCGCGTGGCTCGCCGACGGCCGGACGCGCCTCGCCACCTACTTCGACCTGGAGAACCCGCAGCGGCTCGAGCCCGCCGCGCGCGAGGAGTTCGTCGAGCTGCAGCTCGAGGACGGGCCGCTGCTGCGCGGCATCGTCGACCGCGTGGACATCGCGCCGGACGGCTCGATCCGGATCGTGGACTACAAGACGGGCAAGACGCCGGACCCGCGCTACGGCGCCAAGAAGGAGCGCTTCCAGATGCGCTTCTACGCCCTGGTGATCGAGCGGCTCCGCCAGCGCCGTCCCGCGCTGCTCCAGCTGCTCTTCCTCAAGGACGGCGGGCGGCTCGAGATCCGCCCCACCGGCGACGACATCGCGCAGATCGAGCACGAGATCCGCGAGATCTGGAACGAGATCACCGCTGCCGCCGAGGCGGGCCGCTTCCGCACCCGTAGGACGCCGCTGTGCGGCTGGTGCAGCTTCCAGGACCGCTGCCCGGAGTTCGGCGGCGCGGAGCTGCCCCTCGACCCCGACGCGGTCGAGCGTGCCCTGGGCGTGCGCCCCCTCACCGCCTGAGCCGCCCGCCCTACCCGCCCCACCACCCCACCCACGGCGTGCTGCGGGGACCTCACGGACGGTTCTCGGAAGTCTGCGACTGCTACGGGGAGCTGAGGGACGCTACGTGTCCTCGCCGAGCTGGTCGACGACCTCTCCCCCGAGGATCCGCCCCAGCCCCTCGACGCCGAGCCCGGCGAGCGACCTCACCCGGCTCAGCCCGGGCCGCGGCTCGATCGGCACGAGCCGGCGCACGCCGATGGTCGCCGCGCCGGACGCGTAGGCGGAGCCCACGCCCGCGGGCGAGTCCTCGATCGCGACGCAGTCGGCGATGTCGACGCCGAGCCTCTCCGCGGCCGTGAGGTACGGCTCGGGATGAGGCTTGCCGTGCGTGACCTGGTCCCCCGTGACCACGACCGCGAAGGCGTCGGGCGCGCGCGATACGAAGGCCTCGGCGAGCATCGTGTAGGACATCGTCACGAGGGCGCACGGGATGCCAGCGGACACCACCTCGTCCAGCAGGCCCCGCGCATCGTCCATCCACGGCGTGCGCTGGCGCACCTGCGCCGTGACGCGGCCGAGGAGGTAGGTGATGATCTCGTCGGGGTCGAGCGCGACGCCGCGGTCGATCATGATCTGCGCGGACACCGACAGCGGGTTGCCGACGAGCTGGAGCCCGTCCTCGTGGGTCCAGCCCACGCCGAACTTCCTCGCGAGCTCGGTCTCGGCCGCGATCCAGTAGGGCTCCGAGTCGATGAGCGTGCCGTCCATGTCCCACAGCACGGCGGCCGGGAGCGTCGCCTTCTCATTCATATGGCGTGAGTCTAGGCTGGCGCAATGACAGCCGAGAGCGACCCCGCAGCCCTGGCCGCCGACCAGTCCGTGATGATCGCGGCCTTCGAGGGATGGAACGACGCGGGATCCGCGGCGTCCTCCGCGCTCGACCACCTCGCGCGGATGTGGAGCGCACGCGAGTACGCGGCTCTCGATCCCGAGGACTACCACGACTTCCAGGTGAGCCGCCCGAGCATCCAGACGCTCGCGGGTGGCGAGCGGGTCGTCTCCTGGCCCGGCACGGTGGTGTCGACCGCGAACGGCCCGTGGGTGGGCGACCGCGACATCGCGCTGGTGCGCGGCATCGAGCCGTCGATGCGGTGGCGCCGCTTCTGCCGGGAGATCCTCGACTGCGCCGAGGACCTCGACGTCAAGACGCTCATCACGTGCGGCGCGCTGCTCGTCGACGCCCCGCACACGCGCCCGCTCCCCACGTTCGTCACGAGCGAGGACGCGCGCGCCCGCGAGGCCTTCGACCTCGAGCGCTCCGACTACGAGGGCCCCACCGGCGTGCTCGGCGTGCTCGGGCACGAGGCCGCGCTGCGCGGCATCACGGTCATCTCCGTGTGGGTGGGGGTGCCGCACTACATCGCGCACCCGCCGAGCCCCAAGGCGACCGTGTCGATCCTGTCGCAGCTCGAGCGCTTCCTGGGCGAGCCGATCGACCTGGGCGACCTGCCCGAGGAGGTCGAGGCGTGGCAGCACGGCGCCGACGAGCTCGCGGAGGAGGACGAGGAGATCTCGGCCCACGTCGAGCAGCTCGAGTCCGTCATGGACGAGACGGCGCTCCCGGAGGCGTCGGGCGACGCGATCGCCGCGGAGTTCGAGAAGTTCCTGCGGCGCCGCGACCTCGGTAACGGCAAGGCATAGCCCTCCCACCGACTCCCCATGACACCAGTGACAGGTGTGGTGCGTGTGGTGCGACGCCACGTGACGTCGCACCTGGCACGACCCCGCGATTCCCACCTGTCACATGAGTCCCACGTGTCATTGGCAATCGTCAGGTGGCGCTGATCGCTCCTGCGGCCAGCAGGCCGATGATCGCGCCCGAGGCACCGATCCGGTAGAGCACGAACGGCGTGTAGCTGTGGTGCGAGATGAGCCGCAGGAACCACACGATCACCGCGTAGCCGACCCCGAACGAGACCACGGTCGCGATCGCGGTGTTGAGGAAGCTCGGCGAGCCGGCCTCCCCCAGCGTGTCCCACTCGGTGAAGAGCTCGAAGAAGCCCGAGCCGAGCACCGCGGGGATGGCCAGCAGGAACGAGATCCGCGCCGCCGCCTCGCGCGTCATGCCGAGGAACAGGCCCATCGTGATGGTGCCGCCCGAGCGGGAGACGCCGGGGATGAGCGCCATCGCCTGCGCGAAGCCCAGCAGGATCGCGTCCTTGACGGTGATGTCGTCGAGGTTGCGGCGCTTCTCGCCGATGCGGTCCGCGATCCACAGCACGATCGCGAAGCCAGCGAGCACGAAGGCCGTGATGTAGAGGTTGCGCAGCGTCGTCTCGATCGTGTCCTTGAGCAGCACGCCGAGGATCACGATGGGGAACGAGCCGAGGATCACCCACCAACCCATGCGGGCGTCGGGGTCCGCCGCACCAAGCGTGCGGGCCTTCCAACCCCCGGCCTCGCGGTCGAGCAGCGCGCGGAACCACGCCGCGATGATGCGGACGATGTCCTTCCAGAAGTAGAGGATCACCGCCGCCTCGGTGCCGATCTGGATGATCGCGGTGAACGCTGCGCCCGGGTCCTCGCCGTGCGGGAGCAGCGCCCCGATGACACGGATGTGCGCGCTCGAGGAGATCGGCAGGAACTCCGTGAGTCCCTGCACCAGCCCGAGGATGACCGCTTCCCACCAACCCATGGCGGCAACCTTAGTGCCCGCGTGTTGCGCGCCGGTGACGCTCACGACCTTCGGTAGCGTCACCCCCATGCAGCGCGCACGGATCGGCACCACGGGACTCGAGGTGTCGCGTCTGGCGCTCGGCACGATGACGTGGAGCCGCGACACCGACGCCGAGGAGGCGGGCGGACAGCTCGACGCGTTCCTCGATTCCGGCGGCACGCTCCTCGACACCGCGGCCTCCTACGCGGACGGCGGCTCGGAGGAGCTCATCGGCCGCATGCTCGGCGGTTCCGTGTCCCGCACCGACGTGCAGATCTGCACCAAGGCCGGCATCCGACGCACGCAGCACGGCGGCGTGGTCGACGCCTCGCGCGACACGATGCTCGACACGCTCGACGCCTCGCTGCGCCGGCTCGGGACGGACCACGTGGACGTGTGGCTCGTGCACCAGCACGACGCGGGCACGCCGCTCGACGAGACGCTGCACGCGCTCGAGATCGCGGTCAACAGCGGTCGCGCGCGCTACGTGGGCGTCTCGAACTACCCGGGCTGGGCGACCGCCCGCATCGCGACGCTCGCCGACCGCCGTCCCACCCTCGCCGCGACCCAGGTGGAGTACTCGCTGCTCCAGCGCGGGATCGAGCGCGAGGTGGTCCCCGCCGCATCGTCCCTGGGTCTGGGCGTGATGGCCTGGTCCCCGCTGGGCCGTGGCGTCCTCACCGGCAAGTACCGCACGTCGATCCCCGCGGACTCGCGCGCCGCCTCCGAGCACCTCGCGGGCTTCGTCGAGCCCTACCTCGACGACCGCGCGGGCAGCATCGTCGAGGCCCTCGCGATCGCCTCCGAGGGCCTGGGCGTCACGCCGCAGGAGACCGCGCTCGCATGGGTGCTCGCGCGACCGTTCGTCGCGACCGCCGTGGTGGGCGCGAGGACCGCGGAGCAGCTGCTGCCCTCGCTGGACGCCGCCACGCTCACGCTGCCGCCCGCCATCGTCGACGCGCTCGACGAGGTCTCCGCCATCGAGCTCGGATACCCGGAGCGCCGATGACCACGGCGCGCACGGGCCTCGCGGATCGGGGAACGTGCGCGCGCGACGCGCGAGCCGGACGATGCGGCGAGGCGCCCGGCAGCGCTCAGCGCAGCTGGAAGTCGTCGAGGTCGTCGTCGAGGACGTCCTCGTCCTCCTCGGCGTGCGGGTCGAGGCCGTCGTCGTCCTCCTCGTCGGCGTCGTCCTCGTCGTCGGCGTCGGGCTCCTCGATCTCGACGTCGTCGAGGAGCATCGGGAGCGTCTCGCCGTACTCGACGTCGAGCACGGCCTCGTACCGGTCGAAGGCGTCGGCGAGCGCGTCGTACGCATCGTCCACCGCCACGTCCGAGTCGCCCCGACGGGCCAGCACGGCGGCGAGGTGCTCCTCGTACGCCGCGATCAGCAGCCTCAGCGCCTCGTGCGCCTTCGAATCCATGGCTATGACGTTACCCGCGGAACAGGTTGAATGGGAGGCGAGATGAACCACGACGCACGCAGGACCGCCCACATCATCACCCCTCGACGCACGGCCGCCCCGGCGGATTCGCGCTTCGACTGGCGGGTGGTGGACATCCCTGTGGAGATCACACGGTCGGAGGCGCGCTCGCTCCTCACCGAGCAGGCCGAGTACGGCCGGTGGGACCTCATCCGCTCCCAGACCTTCATCGGCGGGGCGCGGCGCGTGTGGCTGCGTCGGCGGGTCATGAACGTGCGCCGCACGGACGACGCCGCGTGAGCGCGTCCTCGTCGTAGCGATTGGTACCAATCGCTACGACCGCACCGGGTTACGTCCCGATTGGTACCACTGCGTCGGGCGAGACGCCCGCGCGGGTCGGGACGCCACAGCCGGGCACCGCGAGACGCCCGCGCGGGCGCCGCTCGGACCCGTCGGTCTCGGGCAGCGCGGCGATGAAGTCCGCAACCAGGTTGAGGTTGGCCTTCTCGAGCCGCCACGGCTCGTCGCCCAGCTGGCCTCGCAGCGGGTCCGCGGTCACCACGACCACGAGCCCGAGCTCGGGCAGCACCGCGATCTGCTGCCCGCCATGGCCCCACGCGAGCCGGTACGTGTGCGGCCCGGCGTCGATGATCCACCACTGGTAGCCGTAGGCGGTGCGGTCGAAGTTGTCGCCGACCTTGTAGTACCAGGCGCCCTCCGTGTACGGCGTCCAGGACTGCTCGATCCAGGACTCGGGGACCACCTGCTCGCCGTTCACCCGGCCGCCGTCCAGGTACATCTGGCCGAAGCGGGCCATCTCCTGGGCGGTCACGAACAGCTCGGTGTACCCGAGCCGGTAGCCGTCCCAGTCCTGGGTCCACTCGCTCGGCGTGGTCGCGAGCGGGTCGAACAGGTGCTCCTGCGCGAAGTCGAGCAGGTCCTCGGAGCCGCAGGCCCGGGCGACCGCGATCGCCAGGAGGTGGGACGAGAGGTTCGAGTAGTCCCAGCCCGTGCCCGGATCGCGGGCGAGCGGCACGTCCACCACGTTCGACGGGGAGAAGCCGTGGAACAGCAGCTCGACCCCCTCCGCGGACGCCTCGAGCCACGGGTAGCCGGCGCGCATCTGCAGCAGCTGCTCGATGGTGATGCTCTCCTTGCGCGGATCCGTGACGCGGCCGGCCAGCTCGGGGAAGTACGTCATCATCGGCTCGTCGAGGCCGGCGATGCACCCCTCCTTTATCGCGATGCCCACGAGCGCACCCGTGTAGCTCTTCGTCACGGACTGCACGTTCTGCGACAGGTCCGCATCCGTGCCGTTGAAGTAGGCCTGCGCGACCACGTAGCCGTCCTTGATCACCGTGAGGCTGTGGATGCTCTCGAGGGTGCCGGCGCGCCAGTACAGGGCGGCGACCGCGTCGGGGTCGAGACCCCGCTCCTCGGGGGTCGACGCGGCGAAGCCCTCGAACGCCTGCGGCGCGTAGTCCACCGCGGCGAGCTCCTCGGCCGAGGGCCCGCCCGTCGCGCACGCGGCGCAGGCGAGGATCACGGCGGCGCCGGCCCCCGCGAGCACGGCACGGCCGGCTGACGCCCCCCGTCGGAGCCTGGCGCGCATCGGGAACCACCTCGCCGGATCGCTCGCGCTCCCTCCCCGTCCACCCTAGGCACGCCCGTGGAGGCGCGCGACACGCGGCGGGACGATGCGGCGGCGTCAGCAGTCGGCGAGGAAGCGCACCATCACCTCGGTGCCGAACTCCAGCGACTCGATCGGGACGCGCTCGTCGATGCCGTGAAACAGCCCCGGGAAGTCCAGCTCGGGAGGCAGCTTGAGCGGCGCGAAGCCGTAGCCCGCGATACCGATCGTCGCGAGGTGCTTGTTGTCGGTGCCGCCCATCATCGTGTACGGCAGCACGATCGCCTCCGGGTCGTCGAACGTCACCGCCTCGATGGCCTTGTGGACCAGCGGCACGTCGAACGGCAGCTCGATGGACGCCTCGGTGATGTACTGCTCGACCTTGACGTGCGTGCCGGCGAGCTCCTCGATCTTGCGCAGCACCTGCTCCTGCTGGCCGTGGAGGAAGCGCGAGTCGACGAACCCGCCCGCGGTGTCCGGGATGACGTTGACCTTGTAGCCGGCGTCCATCATGGTCGGGTTGGACGTGTTGCGCAGCGACGCCTCAACCATGCGGCCCACCGCCCCGAGCCCGGCGACCAGCGTGTCGATCGTGGCCGGGTCGTCGGCGTACTCGACCCCGAGCAGGTCCGCCGTGCCCCGCAGCAGGTGCTCCGAGGTCGGCGAGATCTCCATCGGCCATTCGTAGGCGCCGATGCGCGCCATCGCGCCGCCGAGGTGCGCGACCGCGTTGTCGTGGTGGACGAGCGACCCGTGGCCCTGGACACCCGAGGCCGCCAGCCGCAGCCACTGCATGCCCTTCTCCCCCGTCTGGAAGAGGTACACGCGCTTGCCGGCGACCTGGATCGAGAAGCCCCCGACCTCGGACACGGCCTCGGTGGCGCCACGGAAGTCCTCGGGGTGGTGCTCGACCATCCACTTGGCGCCGCGGTGGCCGCCGTGCTCCTCGTCGGCGAAGAACGCCACGACGATGTCGCGCGCAGGCTTCACGCCGTCGCGGATCATGCGCCCGATCGCCGCCAGGTACATCGCGTCGACGCCCTTCATGTCGACCGCGCCGCGCCCCCAGATCATGCCGTCCTTGACCTCGGCCCCGAACGGGTCGACGGTCCAGTCCTCGGGGAACGCGGGCACCACGTCGAGGTGGCCGTGCAGGACGAGCGGCGGGCGCGTCCGGTCGGCGCCCTCCCACAGCGCGGTGACCGATGCGCGGCCCGGCTCGGACTCGCGGATCACCGGCTCGAGGCCCAGGTCGGAGAGGAACGATGCGACGTACTCGGCGGCGGCGCGCTCGCCGGGTCCGTCGGCGTCGCCGTAGTTCGAGGTGTCGATGCGCATGAGGTCGCGCGCGAGGCGGACCACGTCGGACTCGGTCATGCGGCCAGGCTAGCGGCCGCCGACCGCGTGCTCACATGACTCGCCAGCCGTTGACGATGACGATCCCGAGGACGACGAGCCCCACGACGGCGAGGACGTACACGAGGCGCCGGAAGCCGGCCTTCCATGCGGCGATCACCATGCACGCGACGGCGCCCGGGATGAGCGCGAGACCGTAGCGGCCGGTGACGTTCGGGAAGTACTGCGGGACCGCGGTGTTGAGGTACGCCTGGATCTGCACGACCGTCGGGTAGAGGATCGTGCCGGCCATCACCATCCACCCGAGTGAGCGCCGTGCGGGCTCCTTGGCGCACGCGACGATGACCGCGAAGATCGCGCCGATGACGAGGAAGTTGAGCAGCCGCGTCCACGAGATCATCAGGGCGACGTTGAGCGGTTCCTGCAGGTAGTAGTCGGACGCGAGGTTGAGCCCGCTGAACGCGGTCTCGAGCCACTCCGAACCGGGCAGGCCGAGCACGTCGCGGGTGTTGAGGCCCACCAGGGGGTTCTGCCAGTTGGGGTCGCCGCGCGTGCCCTGCCACGCCTGCCAGCACACGTACGGCACGAGGATCGCGCCGGCCATGCCGCCGACGATCGCGGCGTCGCGGCCGCGCGGCCGCGAGCGGCGCCAGTCGCGCAGCATGCGGAAGACCAGCAGCGCGCCCAGCGCGATGAACGGGATCGCCGCGATCGTCTTCGTCATGCCGGCGATGCCCGCGAGCAGGGCCGGGAGGCGCCAGTCGACGTCGTCGTCGACGAAGATGCGTGCCGCGATCCACACCGCCGAGGCGCCGATGAGCACCGTCGCCGCGTCCGGGTTGACCGTGGTGACCGCGTGCAGGACGCGCGGGAAGGCGGGCAGGAGCAGCGGCGCGACGATCGCCGCGGCCGGGTCGATCCGCCACCGGCGCAGCGCGACGAACATGACGAACATCCCGAGCCCGAGCCACAGGACCCCAAGCAGCCGCGCGGCCGTGAGGAAGTCGATCGCGGGGACGAGCGCGTCGACGGCGCGCGCGGGCAGGCCGACCGCGAGGTAGTAGAGCGGCGGGTGCGAGAAGTTGTACTGCTGACCCTCGTAGGGGAACTCCCATGCCTCGGCCTCGGCCCCGCAGTCGGGCAGCTCGTACCGCTCCTGCCCCACGCATGCCCAGGCCTCGCGGATCTCGGGCGCGATGATCGACCCGGCGTACGGGATCTCGAGGTGGGCGGCGCGCCACGCGTAGTCGGCGTGGGTGGGCTCGTCGATGCGCGACATCGCGGTGCCGGGGCCCAGCACCACCGGGACCACGATCGCGGCGGCCACCGCGAGGTAGAGCGCGAGCACCCCCAGGCGCGAGCGGCGCGAGTCGCGGAACGTCGCGGCCCAGCCCTCCGCGAGGCCCAGCCACTCGGAGGGCAGAGGCGCTCTCCGCGATGTCGTGGCTGCCACCTGCTCTCCTTGCCCGGTTCCGTCGTTGCGAGGGCGCCGGCACCCGGCGCGCTGTTCGCATCGTATCGGCGGAATCGTCCGGAACGCGCGCGGCGCCCGCCGCGTCTGGCAGGGAGAACGCAGAAGGCCCCGACCTTGCGGTCGGGGCCTTCCTGTGGTGTCCGAGGGGGGACTTGAACCCCCACGCCCTAATACGGGCACTAGCACCTCAAGCTAGCGCGTCTGCCAATTCCGCCACCCGGACAGGTGGTCCGAGGAGCTCTTCCGAGCGCCTCAGCGCGAGAAGAACTCTAGCACGGTCTCGGGGCGCCAAAATCCACCTGAGGCTCGGTCCACCGCAAAACATAGTGATGACGCGTCACGTGAGCAGGCTCACGCCTCCAGGTCCCACGAGCAGCCCGATGACGATGAGCACGACGCCCCAGAGGATCTGCTTCTGGAAGATGCGGATCACGCCGAACGCGACGAGGATCACCGCGGCGATCCAGAGGATGAAGTCCCACATGGTTGTTCCTTCCTTCGGTGGTGTGCGCTTTCCCGGGTTGCGCCTGTGACAACCGTTCGCGATGCCCCAGGTATTCCCGTGCCTCCGGGCGACGGCCACCGCACCCCGGTCCGCAGGGACCTTGGACCCTCGCGACGAGGACCCTGCTGCGTAGCGTGGGAGATGGTTCCCGGAGCACGCATCCACCAAGGGGGTCGGCCGTGATCGCATCGGGCAGGGACATCGTCGGGACCGTGCTGGCGGGCGGCGCCGTGACCGTCGCCTGGGCCCACGCCGCGGGCCTCGACTGGCCGCTCGTCGACTCGGCGCGCACGACCGCCGGCATCGTCTACGTGCTGGGCGTCGCGGCGTGCGCCGGAGGGTCGGCGGACTCGTTCGAGTCCGACCCGCAGGCCAAGCGCTGGTACCACCGCGTGGGCGGGCTCCTGAGCATCGTGGCGACGGCGGCGCTCGTGTGGACGCTCGTCACGGGTGCGACCGCGCCGGTGATCCTTCTCGCGTCCGTGGTCGCCGTGAAGTGGCTGTTCGCGACGGTGCGGCACCTCGCCACGGCAGCTCCGGCCCCCGCCACGGCCACCTGACGCCGCGCGCCGGTCAACGTCGCCCGGCGCCGCGGTGCTGAGGGTCGCACCTCAGCGGAAGTCGCGCGACCGCGACGGCACCTTGAGCGACATCGGCGACAGATGCTCGGCGACCAGGTTGGTCGCGCCGTCGGCCCGCTCGATGCGGCCGCGGATGATGAGCGCCGGCGAGCGACGTGCCACCGCCTGGAACCTCTTCCACACCCCCACCGAGCAGATGACGTTGAGGAAGCCCGTCTCGTCCTCGAGCGAGATGAACGTGACTCCGCGCGCCGTCCCGGGCCGCTGGCGGTGCGTGACGACGCCCGCGACCGTGACGCGCCTCTCCGCCTCGTGCGCGAGCACCTCGGCGACGCGCAGCACCCCCGCCCTGTCGAGGCCGTCCCGGACGAAGGCCGTGGGGTATCCCTCGACCGATACCCCGGAGGCCCACACGTCGGCGACCGCCTCCTCGACCACGCTCATGCCCGGCAGCATGGGCGCCTGCGCGCCCGGCACCGTGCCGGGCAGCGTGTCGGGCCCCTCGCGCGACAGCACCCCGGAGGCCCACAGCCCCTCGCGCCGCGTCACGCCGAGGCTCTCGAGCGCGCCCGCGGTCGCGAGAGCCTCCCACTGCGCCGTCGACAGCCCCTTCTCGGGCGCCAGGCCCGACTGCCCCGACACCCCCTTCGGACGGATGCGGACACGGCGGGCCATGTCGTGCAGGTCCGCGAACGGACGCTCGGCGCGGGCCGCGACGATGGCGGCCGCAGCATCGTCCCCCAGCCCGCGCACGGCGCCGAGGCCCATGCGGACCGCGAGCGTCGGGTCGACGCGCACGAGGCGCGCCATCTCCTCGCGCCGCTCCCCCGGCGCCTCGAACGGCACGGCGAGCTCCTCGACCCGCGCGAGGACCTCGGAGCGCATCACGCACGGGCGCAGGATCGCCTGGCCGTGACGGCGCGCGTCCGCCGCGAGCGACTGCGGCGAGTAGAAGCCCATGGGCTGGGCGGCGAGCAGGCCCGCGTAGAACGCGGCGGGCCGGTGCACCTTGAGCCAGCTCGACGCGTAGACGAGGTACGCAAACGAGAACGAGTGCGACTCGGGGAAGCCGAAGTCCGCGAAGGCCTTGAGCTTGTCGAAGATCTGGTGGGCGACCTCCGCGGTGATGCCGCGCTCGTTCGCGCCCACCATGAAGCGGGCCCGCAGCGCCTCCATCCGCTCGGGGCTGCGCTTGGAGCCCATGGCGCGACGCAGCTGGTCCGCGAGGGCGCCGTCGAAACCCGCGGCGTCCATCGCCATCTGCATGAGCTGCTCCTGGAACAGCGGCACCCCGAGGGTCTTGCCCAGCGACCTCTCGAGCAGCGGGTGGAGGTAGGTGACCTCCTCGCGGCCGCGCGCCCGGTTGATGTACGGATGCACCGAGCCGCCCTGGATGGGGCCGGGCCGGATGAGCGCGACCTCGATGACGATGTCGTAGAAGCGTCTGGGCCTGAGCCTCGGCAGGGTCGCCATCTGCGCGCGCGACTCGACCTGGAACACGCCCACGGTGTCCGCGGCGCACAGCAGGTCGTAGACCGCGGGGTCCTCCTGCGGCAGCGAGTGCAGGCCCAGGTCCTCGCCGCGGGTCTCCTGCATGTACCGGAACGCGTACTTGAGGGCCGACAGCATGCCCAGGCCGAGCAGGTCGAACTTCACGAGCCCCGCATCGGCGCAGTCGTCCTTGTCCCACTGGAGCACGGTGCGGCCGGGCATGCGCGCCCACTCGACCGGGCACACGTCGATGACGGGCCGGTCGCACAGCACCATGCCGCCGGGATGGATCCCGAGGTGGCGCGGCAGCCGCAGGAAGCGGTCCGCGAGCTCGAGGACGTTGTCGGGGATGTGGTCGAGCTCCTGCGCGGGCGGCGGTTCCGGCCACATCGCGTCGCGCTGCTTCGCCGCCCACTCCTCCTCCTGCTGCGGGGACATCCGCAGCGTGCTCCACCGGTCGATCGACTTGGACCACGCGTCCTGCTGGCCCACGTCGAAGCCGAGCGCGCGGGCCGCGTCCCTGACCGCGGAGCGCGGCCGGTACTGGATGACGTTGGCGACCATGGCGGCGTTGATGCGGCCGAAGCGCGAGAAGACGTACTGGATGACCTCCTCGCGGCGGTCGGACTCGATGTCGACGTCGATGTCCGGCGGGCCGTCGCGCTCGGGCGCGAGGAAGCGTTCGAACAGCAGCCCATGGGTGACGGCGTCCACCGCGGTCACGCCGAGCGCGAAGCACACCGCGCTGTTGGCCGCCGACCCGCGCCCCTGGCACAGGATGTCCGCGCGGCGGCAGAACGCCACGATGTCGTGGACGATGAGGAAGTAGCCCGGGAAGTCGAGCGCCTCGATGACGGCGAGCTCGTGCTCGATCTGCTGCCAGGCCCCCTTCACCCGCTCGGCGTCCGGCGGCCCGTAGCGCTCGCGCGCGCCGCGGTAGGCGAGCTCGCGCAGCCAGGTCGCCTCGGTGTGGCCGGGCGGCACGGGGTACGGCGGCAGGTTCGGGGCGACGAGATCGAGGTCGAAGGCGCACTCGGCGGCCAGGCGGGCCGCGGTCGCGACCGCCTGCGGGTGGCGGCGGTGACGGAAGAGCATCTCCCCCGCGCTGCGCAGGTGCTGACCTGGCGAGCCGGGCAGCCAGCCGTCCATGTCGTCGAGCGAGGACCGGGCGCGCACCGCGGCGAGCGCGCCCGCGAGGTCCGCGTCGCGCGGCGTCGCGTAGTGGGCGTTGGTGGTGGCGACGAGGGGCAGGCCCGTATCGAAGGCCAGGTCCGCCAGGGCCGCGTTGACCTCGGAGTCGAAGGGCGAGCCCGTGTCCGTGATCTCCACCGCGACGCCCTCGCGGCCGAACAGCGCGACGAGCCGGTCGAGCTCGGCTCGCGCCGCCGCGTGCCCCTCGCGGGAGACGCCGCCGGCCAGCGCATCGTGCCCCGCCCGGCGGGCCGTGCCACCCAGCCCTGGCCCGCCGAGCCCCGTGAGGGCCGCGCGCACCGGCCCCTTGCGGCAGCCGGTGAGCACGAGGAGGTCCCCGCCGCCCGCGTCTGCGAGCGTCTCGAGCGTGTAGCGGGCGAGCCCCTTCTCCCCGGTCGCGAGGTGCGCCATGCCGATCGCGTGGCTGAGCCGCGAGTAGCCGCCCGCGCCCCGCGCGAGCACGACGAGGTGCGAGGCGCGCGGGTCGGGCACGCCGGTGGGCGGGTCGAGCACGGGGCGCCCGCCCGGACCGTCCGCGGCGAGGCTGAGCTCCGCGCCGAAGACCGTGGGCAGCCCGATCTCCCGGGCCGCGCCGGCGAAGCGCACCGCACCGTAGAGGCCGTCGTGGTCGGTGAGCGCGAGCGCGCCGAGGCCGAGGCGCCCCGCCTCGGCCGCCATCTCCTCCGGCTGGCTCGCGCCGTCGAGGAAGCTGAAGGCGCTGTGGGCGTGGAGCTCGGCGTACTCGGGGACGTCAGTCATAGACGGCCTCCAGCTCCCACTCCCCGCCGCCGTACGCGAGCAGCACCGCGGTGACCGTGTCCTCGCCGTCGCGCAGCGCGACCTGGAGGTAGGCGCGACGGGACGCGTCCTCGGACCACCAGCGCTCGGACACCGGCCAGGGGCCGGCCCACGACTCGACCGGGCGCGCGCGGTCCCACACCGGCCCCTCGACCCGTCCGACGTGGCCCGACGAGGGATGGCGGTTGGCGGCCTGCGCACGCTCGTCCGCCGGGTCCGCCTCGAGGCGCACCCACGTGGGCGGGGCGCTCACCGCGAGGCGTCGGCTCACGGTGACGGGGGCGCCACCCGCGTCGAGCACGAGCGCCGGCCGCGCGACCGGCGGCACGGTTGCCGGCGGCGGGTCGGGGATGCGCCCCGGCCACGGGTGCGCGATCGCACGGGCGGGAGGCGCCTCCTGGCCCCAGGGCGCGAGGTGCGCCCTGTCGCGGGGAGAGCGTCCGCCCTGCTCGGCGACCGCGAGCACGCCCTCGAGGCCGAGCAGCCCCTGGACGCGCTCGAGGGCACGATGCGCGCGCGAGTCCGCGCCCGACACCCCGCCCCACAGGTAGGCCTGCTCGGAGCCGAGCGGGACCACGTCCTCGGCGACCAGGCCGAGCGACACGAGCGGCGAGGGCTCCGGGCCCTTGTCCCCGGACGCCCCGCCCGCCGTGCCCGACAGCCAGCCCTCGAGCTGCCAGCGCACGCGGTCCGTCATGTGCCGCGCGAACGCCCCGGCGCGGGTGCCGACGTCCGTGCGCCACACGCGCTCGAGGTCCTGCCCCTTCTCCGTGCGGGCGGTGATGCGGACGCGCCCGCAGCGCACGCCGGCGTCGAGCAGGGCCCGGTCGAGCGCCGCGGCCGCCTCCTTGGCGACGTGGACGAGCTGCTCGATGCGCTCGGCCGGGTCCTCGAACACGTGCTCGACGGCGATGTCCTCCTCGGTGCGACGCAGCACCGGCGGGGCGAGGTCCTCCCCCGAGGCGAGCCGATGCGCCCACACCCCCACGGGTCCGAAGCGCGCGAGCACGTCCGCGAACGGCAGCGCCGCGAGGTCTCCCAGCGTGACGATGCCGAGGCGCGTGAGGACGCTCGCGAGCCGCTCGGCCTCCTGGCGCTGCGCGCGCTCCATCGCCGCGAGCGCAAGGGAGTCGACGGGCGCGGGCGCGAGGTACTCCCGCGAGGAGCCGGTGGGGACCAGCTCCGAGGCGCGGGCCGCGAGCACGGCGGCGAGCAGGCCGTCCGCGGCGCCGACCGCGCACTCGATCCCGGCGTGCTCCGCGACCGCCGTGACGAGCGCCTCCGCGAGCGCCTCCTCCGAGCCGTGGAAGCGGGCCGCGCCGTCCGCCGGGATGATCATGAGCCCCGGGCGGGAGATCTCGACGCCGGAGACGGCCTGCTCGGCGGCGGCCGCGACGGCCTCGAACAGGCGCGAGTCGCGGCCCTCGTCGTGGGGCAGGATCGCGAGCTCGGGGCAGGCCCGCTGCGCGAGCCGGCGGGTGCTGCCGCGCCTCACCCCCGCGGCACGCGCGGCGGCCGACACCGCGACCAGCCCGCGCCCGTGGAGGACCGCCGCGGGCACGTCCGCCCCGAGCCCCGCCTCCGTCATCGCGGCGACCACGGGCCAGTCGGGCACCCACAGCACGGCGCGGCGCACCACGGTGACGACGCTCATGCCGCACCCCCGAGCGCGCGCAGGGACGCCGACCGGGCGGGCGCGCCCCGACGCGGCGGGGCGGCGCCGCCGAGGGCCGCCCCCTCGATGGGCAGGGTCACGAGCCGCGCGGTGCCGCCGCGGCGCTCCTCGATCCGCACCGTGAGCTCCCGGCCCCGCAGCCGGCCGTCGCCCGCGCCGAGCCCGTGCCAGCGCGAGCCCACCGCGGTGAGCGTGGTGTGGGCGCCCGTCCACGACCCCTCGGCGACGATGACCGTGCCGCGCTCCCGGGCGCGGGAGGCGAGCCGGCGCCGGTCCGCCTCGGACAGCGCGAGGCGCGGCCCCAGCAGCACCACGTCCATCCCGTCGACGCATGCGCCGGCCGTCGCGGCCGCCTGCGCGCCGGGATGGGGCACGAGCGCGAGGCGCGCGAGGTCGAGGCCGCGCCGCGCCGCCGCGACCGCGCCGAGCGCGGGCATCCCCACGGCCGCGGTCCACGAGCCCGCCTCCGAGGCGGCGGCCGCGAGCGCGAGCAT
This sequence comes from Demequina litoralis, assembly GCF_030418455.1. Lineage (GTDB taxonomy): Bacteria > Actinomycetota > Actinomycetes > Actinomycetales > Demequinaceae > Demequina > Demequina litoralis. The sequence goes on along the minus strand of NZ_JAUHPW010000001.1, from coordinate 4,013 downwards.
GAGCGACGTCGAGCCGGCCACCGCGATCACCTGGCCGCGCCGCAGCCCCTGCGGCAGCACCTGGTCGAGCAGCGGCGTCAGCGGCAGCGTGGGCGCCTCCCAGCGGTCGCGCGTGGTGCCCACGCGCCGCTGGACCCCCGCGAGCGCCTCGCGCGCCCGGGCGATCCTCGCCTCGGCCGTCTCCATCGCGTCACCCGCCTCCCGCATCGTCCACCCGTTCGAACATGTGTTCGAACGTATGTTCGATTATGGCCCCGCCCTCCGACAGTCGGCAAGGCGGGTCGCGATGGGTATCCCTCCACGCGGGAGGCTCCGTCGCCGTCGCTGGACCGGCGGTCTCCGAGCGACACGCCGACGACACGCCGACGGCCCGGTGGAGGGGTGACTCAGGCGCGTGGAGGGGCGAACGGCGGGAGGGTCAGCGCGCGCGGAGCTCCCACATCGCGACCGCGGAGGCGGCGGCCACGTTGAGCGAGTCCACCCCGCCGTGCATGGGGATGACCACGGCCTCGTCGACGTGCGCGAGCGCCTGACGGGTGAGCCCATCGCCCTCGGTGCCCATCACCACCGCGACCCGCTCGCCCGCCCGGGCGGCGAAGTCGTCGAGCGCCACCGCATCGTCCGTGAGCGCGAGCCCGGCGACGGTGAAGCCCAGGGCGCGCAGCTCGTCGAGCGCGTCCGGCCAGGACTCGGCGCGCGTCCACGGCACCTGGAAGACCGTGCCCATCGAGACCTTGACGGAGCGACGGTAGAGCGGGTCCGCGCACGTGGGCGAGACCACCACCGCGTCCGCCCCGATGCCGGCGGCGGAGCGGAAGATCGCGCCCACGTTGGTGTGGTCGACGATGCCCTCGAGCACCACGATGCGCCGAGCCTCGCGCGCGAGGTCCGCGAGCGCGGGCAGCGCGGGACGCTCCATCGACGCGAGGGCACCGCGATGCACCTGGTAGCCCGTGACGTCCTCGAGCAGCGCGGCCGGCGCGAGGTAGACGGGCGTGTCCTCGTCGACCAGCGGCGCGACCGAGTCCAGCCAGCGCTCGCTCACCAGCACCGAGCGGGGACGATGCGCGGCGCGGATCGCGCGCGCGATCACCTTGGCACCCTCGGCCATGTAGAGGCCGCGCTCGGGCTCGAGCACGCGGCGGAGCGCGACGTCGGTGAGACCGCGGTAGTCGGCCAGGCGCGGGTCGGAGGGGTCGTCGATCGGGATGACGGGCATGGGTGCCATCATCCCAGGGACCGGTGGTCGCGCGCCCCGCGCGGGCGTAGCCTGAAGGTGTCGACGACGACGTCGGTGTCGCTGGAGGGAAGCGGCCATGAACGGGCTCGAGGCACGTATCGACCGGTGGGTCGAGGCGGGGCTCATCTCCCCCGCCACGGGGGACGACCTGCGCCGGTACGAGCACGAGCACGAGCACCAGGACATCGCGCCACCTCCGACCGCACCCGACGCCGTCGCCCACGCCCCCGAGGCCGCCGCACCACCCCCACCGCCATCGCAGCCGCGCGCGCTCGCGCTCGTGGGCGAGGTGGTCGGCTACCTCGGGGCGGCGCTCGTGATCTCCGCCGTCTCGTTCCTGCTGGGCCGCACGTGGGCCGACGTCCCCACCGGCGGCCGCATCGCGATCGTCGCCGGCCTGCTCGCCGTGGTCGCGGTGGGCGGGACGCTCGCCGCGCGCGTCCGGACGGACCCGGCGCAGCGCCTCGCGTCGGTGCTCCTCCTCGCCACCGTGGGCCTGACCGCATGGCTCGCGTGGGTGGTCGCGGACGCGGCGGGCGTGACGGACGAGCCGATGGGGGTCGCGGTGTCGGCGCCGACCCTCGTGGTCGCGGCCGCGATCTACGCGGTGCGCCGGCGGGGGCTCGCCCAGCTGGCGACGCTCGCGGCGCTGGCGGGGCTCGCGTCCTCGCTCGTGTCGATGGCGGTCGAGGACGACCTCGACATGGGCACCGCGATCGGGGCGACGCTCGCGGCCGTCGGCCTCGTGTGGGTCGTGGCGGGGGCGGTCGGGTGGCTGCGCCCCGTCGCGCCGGCGCTCGTCGCGGGCGGCATGCTGACGGTGCTCGCCCTGCAGACGACGGCGTACGACGCGACGCGCACGCCCATGCTCGTCACGGCCGTGGCGGTGGCGGTCGCGATGATCGCCGTCGCGATCGCGGTGTCGCGGCTCGCCCTGCTCATCGTGCCCGGCGGGATCGGGCTCCTCGTGTCCACGCCGCAGCTCATCGACCACCTGGTCGGCGACGCGGTCGCGACCTGGGTGGGCGTGCTGCTCACCGGCGTCGCGCTCGTCGTGGCGGCGGTGTGGATGGTGCGCGAGCGCCGGCAGCTGCCCGGCGGATGAGCGCGTCCCCGGGGCGGCCCGTCACGCACCCCGGGGACGGCGAGGGCCCCGAGGGATCGCTCCCCCGGGGCCCGTCGCATCGTCCCTACTGGCCCTTCTCGGCGTCCGGGTCGAACGGCTTGCCGGAGCCCGAGCCGGCCTGCTCCGCCTCGGCGGAGAAGCCCTCGGCCTGACGGCGGGCCTCCTCGAGCGCGGCGCGCGGGTCCGCGAGCGCCGAGGTGATCCGCGAGCCGGCACGCTTGGCGCGCTCGGGGTCGCGCTCGAGCGGCTCGGGCTCCTCGGTCCCGCCGAAGCCGGCGGCGATCGCGTTGAGCGCGCCCGTGAACTCGGTGGGCACGAACCACATCTGGTTGTTGGTGCCCTTGGCGATCTCCGGCAGCATCTGCAGGTACTGGTACGACAGCAGCTTCGAGTCGGCGTCGCCCTCGTGGATCGCGTCGAAGACCTGGAGGATCGCGCGCGCCTCGCCCTCGGCCTCGAGGATGCGGGACTGGGCGTTGCCCTCCGCACGGAGGATCGCGGACTGCTTCTCGCCCTCGGCCGTGAGGATGGCCGACTGCTTGACGCCCTCCGCGGTGAGGATCGCGGCGCGGCGGTCGCGCTCGGCGCGCATCTGCTTCTCCATCGAGTCCTTGATGGACAGCGGCGGCTCGATCGACTTGAGCTCGACGCGGTTGACGCGGATGCCCCACTTGCCGGTCGCCTCGTCGAGGACGCCGCGCAGCTGGCCGTTGATCTGGTCGCGGCTGGTGAGCGTCTGCTCGAGGTCCATGGTGCCGACGATGTTTCGGAGCGTCGTGGTCGTGAGCTGCTCGACACCCGTGATGTAGTTGGCGATCTCGTAGACGGCCGCCTTGGGGTTGGTCACCTGGAAGTAGATGACGGTGTCGATGTCGACGACCAGGTTGTCGGACGTGATGACCGACTGCGGCGGGAACGAGTAGACCATCTCGCGCAGGTCCACCTTGGCGCGCACCTTGTCGATGAACGGCACCAGCAGGTGCAGGCCCGCGTCCATGGTGTTGTGATAGCGGCCCAGCCGCTCCACCAGGTACGCCTGCGTCTGCTGCACCACGATGATCGCCCGCGCGATCGCGGTGATGACGAAGATCGCAAGGACCGCGATGGCGACCCACACGATGATCGTTCCGACGTTGTCCATCTCAGCTCTCCTTCTCGGGCGCGACCACGGCGGTCGCCCCATCGATCCTCAGCACGTGGACCTCGGTCCCCTCGGGGATGGCCGGCGCATCGTCCTCGGTGCGCGCGGACCACACCTCCCCGTTGAGCTTGACCCGGCCACGGGTCTCGGTCACCTCGTCCAGCGTGCGTGCCTCACGGCCGACCAGCGCCGCGGTGTTGGTCTCCGCCGCGCCCTCGCCCTTCGCGCGCAGCGAGCGCAGCAGGAACGGCCGCAGCAGGCCGATGAGCGCCGATGCGACCGCGAGCGCGATGATCATGCTCAACCACCAGGGCGCCCCCAGCAGCGCTGCGACGCCTCCCACGAGCGCACCGCCCGCGAGCATCGCGAACAGCAGGTCGAGCGTGAAGATCTCCACGGCCCCCAGCACCATCGCCGCGATGAACCACCATAGGAACTGTTCCACAGCATCCTCCTTCACCCAGGGACGCTAGCAGGGGCGACGGGACGCGGGCCGCCGCCCCGGG